>JAFGDZ010000072.1 GCA_016931855.1 Bacteroidales bacterium | reverse complement strand
TACTGCCGAACATTTGGTTGTAATGACCAATGTATTCATCGAGATTTTCGCGACTGTGTTTATTCAAACCATATAAAGCACGGGGTTCTTCCACAACCGAAAGTTCTTCGGGTAAAAAGCCGTTGGCATCGGCATCGTCTTCGTTGGCTGTAAAGCTGAAAATGGTTGCTATTTTAAGGTTGTGTTCGCCAGCTTCCTTTTTCCGTTGCAGAATGTCGTAATACTTTATAAGCGTTTCGACACCACTTACGCAAAACATCCCTGTAAATTCCTGATTGTGGGTTTTGCGCTTGTGATGCGCCAGGATGTAGTTGGAAATCTTCTCCAAACGGGTTGGTGATTCCATAAGCTCTTTGGTGTCGATATCTTCCACTTCTATATCGATTTCCGTCGCAGAATCCTTCTTTTTGTATCGACCTACATATTCAACTGAGAATTTCAGCACGTTCTCGTCTTTAATGGCATCGGTAATGACATACTTATGTAGGCAATCGCCAAATAAATCTTTGGTGGTACGTTTGCCTAGTTCGTTTTTGGCTGCATTGTCGGCAAAGATTGGTGTACCTGTAAAACCGAACATTTGGGGATTATTGAAAAACTGCTTAATGCGGTTGTGTGTATCGCCAAACTGTGAACGGTGGCACTCATCGAAAATGAAAACAATGCGCTCGTCCTGCATTTTCTCCATTTTGCCCTGATACTGTTTTTTACTGATGGCAGTATTGAGCTTTTGAATGGTGGTTACAATGAGCTTGGTATCGTCGGCAAACTGTTTAACGAGCTGCTTTGTGTTGTCGGTGCCATCGATACAACCTTTGCTGAAGCTGTTAAACTCCTTGGTGGTTTGGTAGTCGAGGTCTTTACGGTCGACCACAAACACCACCTTTTTTACCTTGGGCAAAGAGGTTAAAATTTGGCTTGCTTTAAACGAGGTTAACGTTTTGCCCGAACCCGTGGTATGCCAAACGTAACCATTTTTGCGGCTGTGCATTACCTTGTCGATTAATGCCTCAACAGCATAATACTGGTAAGGGCGCAGTACCATTAAAATTTTATTGGTTTCGTTTAGCACGATGTACTTGCATATCATTTTTGAGATATGGCAAGGTTCGAGAAAATTGCTGGTGAAACCGTTCAGGATATTGGTAAGGCGTTTATTTTCCTTATCGGTCCAGAAAAAGGTTTGTTTGAATGACTGGTTACGATTGTTGGCGTAGTATTTTGTATTTACCCCGTTGCTGATAACAAACAGCTGGATGTATTGAAACAAGGCTGCATTTGCCCCGAACGAATGCCTTTGGTAACGGTTAATTTGGTTGAAAGCTTCTTTTAGTTCCAATCCACGGCGTTTAAGTTCGATTTGAACCAATGGTAAACCGTTTATGAGCAAAGTAACATCGTAACGGTTTTTGTATTTTCCTTCGACTGTTACCTGATGCGTAACCTGAAATTGGTTTTGGCACCAATGCTCGGTTTGGATAAACTCGAAATAGAGGTTGTTGCCATTATCGCGAACAATGTGCTGTTTTTCACGAAGTGTTTTTGCTTTTTCGAATACAGAACCTTTACTAAGGATATTGAGTACTTTTTCAAATTCACTTTCGGAAAATGTAACACCATTATGTTTTTCAAGTTGGGTTTTCAGGTTGGCAATTAGTTCGGTTTCGTTTGTGATATGCACTAAACCATACCCCAACTGTTGAAGCTGTTCTACTAACTGGTTTTCTAATATTTGTTCGGGTTGTTTGCTCATAATTTAGGCACAAAACATTTTTTGTAACAGTCCTTTTTTCCATTGGGTAGTTTGCTCAATTTGCTGTTGGCAATGGGATATTTTTTGATCGATTGCACTGAGGAGATTTGCAATTTTAGTTTGTTCTAGTTTACTTGGGAGATTTACTTTTACCTTTGAAAGCATCTTCGATGATAAACCTAAAACTTTTGTGCCTTGAGCAATTCTTTGAATTTGAAGTCTAATATTTTGGTCTTGCATTGCATAACCACCATAGCCAATCTGAACTTTATTCTGATTTGGTCGAGCAAGAATTGTATGAAGACCCGCAAGAATCTTTTCATTTCCAATTGAAGAAATCTCAATGCATTTGCCAATATCTTTATAATCTTCAGAAGCATCAGCAATTATCAAATCTCCAACTTTACAATACACATCTTCATTAAGACCTGTTAAATCAACTTCAGGATTAATAAAAGGAACATATTCTGAGGCTAAATGAAATTGAGATTTGTACTTGGTGTGAATATCGCCGTAGTGAATATTTTTAATTTTACCAATACTATAATTTAGATTTTCACGAGATAATGAATTTGTAGTTTTATAACAGTATAGTTCTTCAAATTCAACTAATGACCAATCAGGAAAATCCCTTCCATTTTCATCCTTAAATCGAATTTCTTGAGAGAATATCTTTTGCATTACCCCTTTTTTGTATTGCTCTAAAAGGTCTTTTTTCTTTTTAAGTTGTGTAATGCGTTTCTCTAAAACATCGAAGAATGCAGCAATCCGTTTTTGTTCTGGAATTGTAGGTGCAAAAATTCTATCATGTAATACATAGGCATTGTTAATCTTCATGTCATTTTTTGCGCCCTTTTTAACCAATGGACGCAAATAACGATTGGTGTTTGCATCTAAAGAGAAGTAGTAATCTAAAAATTCACCCACAGCATTTTTCTCTTTCACTTTATATACTGCATAAAGCGTAGATACAATACCTGCTTTGCCTTTATTCAGTTTTATAATGCCAAAAGGGTTTGCTTTTAATGGACTTTTAGTATAAACAATATCACCTGTTTCAACTACACCGTAGTTGTGAACTGATTCACCTGCATACGACCTGCCTAAATGTTCAATTTGGTTTACAATACCCAGTTCACCTGATACGGAAAGTACTTCGCCTTTATCGTATTTTAAATCGGTATTCAATTTTTTCGATTCACTTAAAAGTTCACTTAACCTTTTATGTTCCCATTCGCCTTTAAACTCTGGAAACCTGATTTCGGGTATTTTTCCTGTCAGTTTTTCCATTGTTATAATTCACCAATTGAAAGTTTATAAGCCTTATCGTCACCATTTTGAATTTCACCCCAAATCTGCATTAGTTGCTTTTGGTTACTAAATATCCAATTATTTACCACCTTATCGTATTTATTATCCAATTGACCAACTATCCGTTGTCCGTTTTCAATACTATAACTAGCTGCATGGTTATTTCTACCATAAGAAACATGCAAATGTGGCATTTTGTGGTTTTTATCTTGTTCCATTCGCATTTGTAAAGGCTGCAAATTTTTAAGCAAAATTTCAGTGAGACTACCACCACGCTTTGGTCTTGTTAGTAAATCAACAAGAGCCATATCATTTTGTAATTTTTCTATATCTAAATCCATAATTAAAATGGGGTATTTATATTTAGTTCTTTACACAAAGCTATCAATTCGTTGTCAGTTGATTTCATTTCAATTTCAAGGCTTTTTAATTGTGTTGAAACCGCTTTAATATCAACAGGTTCTTCTTCTTCAAAAGTGTTTACATACCGAGGGATATTTAAATTGTAGTCATTTTCAGCTATTTCCTGAAGCGTTGCAATGTAACTGTACTTATCAATTTGTTTCCTTTCCCTGTATGTTGAAACGATTTTATCAATATCGGAAGGGCGCAACATGTTTTGTGTACCCCGTTCAAAATATTCACTTGAATTTATGAATAGTACATTGTCGGGATACTCCTTACATTTTTTAAATACCAAAATACAAGTTGGAATGCTTGTACCATAAAATATATTAGCAGGTAATCCAATTACGGCATCAAGGTAATTTTTTTCTTCAATCAGGAAACGGCGTATATGTCCTTCGGCTGCTCCACGAAATAAAACGCCATGAGGTAGTACAATTGCCATGGTGCCGTTGTCGTCTAGCTGGTAAATCATGTGTTGCACAAAGGCAAAGTCGGCTTTACTGCTTGGTGCCAGTTTTCCGTATTGGCTAAAGCGGTCGTCGCTTGTGAATAGCTGGTTGGCACTCCACTTAGCCGAGAATGGGGGATTTGCCACCACAGCCTCGAAACGCATGTCGAGGTGTTGGGGGTGTTCCAGCGTATCTTCCTGTTTAATGTCGAATTTACGGTAATGCACATCGTGCAAAATCATGTTCATTCGGCAAAGGTTGTATGTGGTGCGGTTTAGCTCCTGTCCGTAATAGTTGTTAACATTCTCAACCTCTTTGGCTACACGCAACAATAAAGAACCCGAACCACAAGTTGGGTCGTAAACCGATTTTAGCTTTGTTTTTCCTGTGGTTACCAGTTTTGCCAAAATGGTACTTACGCCTTGTGGGGTGTAAAACTCGCCTGCTTTTTTTCCTGCACCACTGGCAAACTGTCCAATGAGGTATTCGTATGCATCGCCCAAAACATCGAGTTCGGTATCTTCTAGCCTGAAATCAATTTTGTTAAGGTGCGCTAGCACCTTTGCAATTATGGTATTTCGTGCTTCGGGAGTTTTACCAAGCTTGGTGCTGTTTAAATCCATATCCTCGAAAAGATTGTCGAAATCCTCTTCGCTATCAGTACCCATTGTACTGTTTTGGATATTAATCAGGATTTTTTGAAGGTCTTCGAGAATAAAATTACTTGCGGTTACCTTATCGTCAAGTTTCCCTGATTTAATGGCTTCGATTTGTTCCTGGTCGGTTTCAAATGCATCGTGTCCAAGCCCGTTTCCACGTTTTACCAATTCGCAAAACAATTCGGATGGCTTTAGGAAGTATCCGAGTTTCTCCAATGATTCTTCTCGAATCGCTTCGATGTATTCTTTTCCTTGTTCGGTGTTTTCCTGTATGTCCTTATAGGTAATTCCGTCGGGTTTTAAAATTTTGTTGGCATAAATCTCCATTTTTTCTGCCAGATACTTGTAAAAGATAAATCCGAGTATATAGTCCCGGAACTCATCGGCGTTCATTCTCCCCCGAAGCGTATCGGCAATATTCCAAAGTTGTTGTTCGAGTTGTTTTTTTTGGTCTTCTGACATATAATGTTTTCCTCTTTTACTTTTAAAAATCTGTTAAAAATACAGATTCACTTTCAAATTAGCAGCGGTGTGTGGGCTAAAAAACAGTTCTTTCCGCAAAATTGGGTTTGTGCGTTTTGCGGGATGTGCTGTTTGTGCGGAGAATCAGCCCCAGTAGGTGTAACCACGTGTTATGTACCATACATTATTTCTTCCATATCTTATATTCATCTAATAATTCTGATAAACTATTCAGTTTCTTATATCTAGTAAGGAAATTATCTCTAAGAACATATATCATTGGGATATAAATAGTGATTACAAGAATCAGAATGATAATAAATAAAGAGATAATTGTCATTGCTTTAATGTCAATTTTATAGTATTCAAGCAACTTGTCGATATAGGAATTCCATAAAGGAAGAAATAATGCAATAAAAGTACTAGAGCGCATTATAAAGGGTAACTTTTCATTCTTTGCTTTTTCGTTAATAATTCGCTGTATTTCGTCGATTTTATTCTCTATTTTTTTTTCAGAAATATAAGCATCTAGTCTAGAAAAAATCATTTCATTTAGTTTCTCACTTGACCATTTTAATTTTGAGATATAAATTTTAGGATAGTATTTCTTGATTGTCATTGCATTAAAATATAATCCTAATATAACAGCAAATACTAGTATGGGAATAACAACTAAACTCCAATAATACATTTTGGTAGATATAAAAAACATTAATATACTTGAAGCGAAAAGCATTAAAAACCAGAATATAAGATTTTTTGCAATCCCGTTCTTTTTTATTACAATTGCATTAAATGTAAGATTTTCAGAATAGTATTTAATAAAGCTTTCAATCATAGAATCGACTATTTGTATGGTACACATAACTTACTTATCCATCCCCCCCAATCCTACAAATCCACCCAAAACCAAAGGGATATGTACAACTACGGTTATACAATCCAAACTTAGCAAAAATTAGCTAACGGTATTCCATAGCCCTTAACTTTTTGCAAGAACCAAGGGATACTGGTGGGTATAGCACCTTTTAGCCATTCTGTTTCCATATCGGCTTTTTTACCAAAGGCAATACTTCTCCATTGCGTTAGCGGGACTGGGGCTTGTCTAAAATCAATTTTATATCTTTGCGGCAACAAGTAAAGCTATGAGTAAAGTTGTTGTTGGCCTTTCTGGAGGTGTTGATTCCAGCGTTGCGGCCTACCTGCTTAAGGAGCAGGGACATGAGGTTATTGGCCTTTTTATGAAGAACTGGCACGATACTGTTGGTTTGCTGGAGGGCGACTGCCCTTTTGACGACGACAGGATGTTTGCCGAAATGGTTGCCCGTAAGCTTAATATACCATTCGAGCTTATAGACCTTAGCTCGGAGTACCGCAAGCGCGTTGTGGACTACATGTTTGACGAGTACGCCAAGGGGCGCACCCCTAATCCCGATGTGCTTTGCAATAGGGAGATAAAGTTTGATGCCTTTTTAAAGGCGGCTCTTAGCCTTGGCGCCGATTACGTTGCCACAGGTCACTACTGCCGCAAGGATACCACCTTGGTAAACGGTAAACCCTACCACCGGTTGTTAGCGGGGATTGATGGCAATAAGGATCAGAGCTACTTCCTTTGCCAGCTCAACCAAAACCAGCTGGAAAAGGCGCTTTTCCCCATTGGTCACTTAGAAAAACCAGAGGTTAGGCGCATTGCCGCTGAGCTGGGCTTGGCCACTGCCGAGCGAAAGGACTCGCAGGGTATCTGCTTTGTGGGTAAGGTTGACCTTCCTGTATTCCTGCAGCAAAAGCTAAGCGCAATACCCAATGGCAACATTATAGAGATTCCCGCTAGCTACTACAACAGCCTACCTCCCGTTGATGCTACAAACCTACAGGAGCTGGCCAAACCCTTCGCCTACCAACCAACCGATGGTATGGTGGTTGGAAAGCACAACGGTGCCCACTTCTACACCATTGGTCAGCGCAAAGGGCTTAATATTGGCGGTAAACCAGAGCCATTGTTTGTAATAGCCACCGATATTGAGCGCAACATTGTTTACGTTGGTCAAGGGCACTCACACCCAGGGCTTAACCGTAAAGCGCTATTTATTCCATCGAACGAGACCCATTGGGTTAGGCCAGACCTAGCCCTATTGGAGCACGAAAGCCGCAACCTACTGGTACGCATCCGCTACCGCCAGCCATTGCAAAAAGCTACGCTGGTGAGCCAGGACAATGGTATTTACATTGTTTTTGATGAGCTGCAACGGGGTATTACCGCGGGACAGTTTGCGGCATGGTACTTAGCCGACGAGCTTATTGGTTCTGGCGTAATTAGCTAGTAGCACACCCAAATATCAGCCCCACTTCCCAACAAAATGGGAAGTGGGCTTTTTATTCTAGCTAAATCCACACTTAAAATGGTGATTAATATCACTACTACCCACCTACTTACTCCATATAAATACTGCATATCAGCGCTTTAATCAGAAATAAGCACAAAAAAGCCCTCCAAAAAAGTTCCATTTAACAGGTATCAACCCCAATCTATTTGCTATTTTTACAAATAGCGAGGCAGAATTTTTTTGGCTACTATATAATTAACAGATGCTTATTTTATGGGACAAATAGAATCAAATAATACATTCACAATTGCAAATCTCCCTTTTATTGGTGCATGCATAAACGATGAGGGCAAAATAGTTGATGCAACAAACAGCTTCCTATCTGCATTCGGAGTAACGCTAGAGCAAGGCTTTTACCTAAATAATCTTTTTGAGTCGCCATGCTTTAAAACCTCAGAAATAAAGCCGCTGGAAGAAAAGTATCAAGCAAAAAAGTTCTTACTCTACACCAAGCAAGGGCGTAGGCAGTTTTTCCAGTGCGAGTTTGGATCGGTGAACGGCTCCCGCGTAATCAGCTTAATAGATATTACGCGCTTTAGAAGGATTGAAAAGATTAAAGATGCCCTAACCAACATAACCAGTTCCGAAATCAGCATCCAAACCATAGACAAGCTGTTTAAGCTTATTCACGATGAGCTAAAGGATGTGATGGATGCTAAGAACTTCTTTATTATCCGATTCGATAAGTACAGAGCCAACCTAGAGCTTGCTTACCTAGACGATGAATGCGACACCTTTAACCAGTACCCAAAGGGGAAAACCCTATCGGCATACGTTATTAACACTGGCAAGCCGCTACTTGTAAACCAAGAGCAAATACAGGCCCTTTACCAAGAGGGCAAGATAGATTTGGTGGGAACACCATCAATGCAATGGATGGGCGTTCCGCTAATTATTGACGGAGAGGTGTTTGGGGTAATTGGCACCCAGTCGTACGCATCGGCAGAGGCCTATAATAAGGACGACCTAATGCTGCTTGAGTTTATATCAACCCAAGTAAGTACCAGCATTAAGCGTAAGGAGAACGAGTTCTCGCTGCGCTTTGCCAAGGAAAAGGCCGAGGAGGCCGATAGGCTAAAATCGGCCTTTTTGGCCAATATGAGCCACGAGATTAGAACCCCAATGAATGCCATAATTGGCTTCTCTGAGCTTATTGCCCGTAAAACCATCCCCCAGGAAAAAAAGGATTTATATGCCAACTACATTACCAATAGCAGCAAAACCCTTTTAAACCTTATTGATGATATTATTGATATTGCCAAGATAGAGGCCGGTCAGCTAAAAATAACCAAATCCAACACCCATGTAAATACGATGCTCTATGAGCTTCACGAGTTTTTCCAAGCCGAAAAGGTGAAGCACAAAAAGGAGCATATCAAGTTTATAAAGCACGAGGCAATTGCCAACGATGAGTTTGGGATACTGTGCGATCCGTTTAGGCTACGGCAAATACTAATTAACCTGTTAAACAACGCCCTTAAGTTTACCTCCGATGGCCGCATAGAGTACGGCTACATGGTTCCAAACAACGCCACAATCCTATTCTACGTAAGGGATACAGGCATTGGCCTTAGCCAGGAGAAGATAAACGTGATATTTGAGCGATTCCGACAAGGCGACGAAACCATAACCAAACAGTACGGTGGAACGGGGTTAGGCTTGGCCATATCAAAAAAGCTAGTTGAGCTTATGGGTGGTCGCATTTGGGTTGAGAGCGAGCCAGAGAAGGGCTCCACATTCTTCTTTATTCTCCCCCTAATAATCCCAAACATAAACAACAACCTAATAACCGAGCGCAATGAGTGGATTCAAACCAACTCCTTTGCTGGCAAAACAATACTTGTTGCCGAAGATGAAGAGATAAACTTTATGTTTATTAAGGAGATACTCAACATAACCAGCGCAAATGTTATACGGGCTAAAAACGGCCAGGAGGCAATAGCATTGGTTGAATCAAACCCATCAATAGCATTGGTTTTAATGGACATTCAAATGCCCATTGTGAATGGCTACCAGGCAACTAAAGCCATTAAGAAAATGCACCCCGAACTTCCCATTATAGCCCAAACGGCATATGCCATGGCCGAGGATAAGGTTAAGGGTGCCGTAGTTGGTTTCGATTACTACCTATCGAAACCCATTAAGCCCGAGGAGCTAATTGATACGCTACATAGCTTTTTGTTTTTTAAGAAGGAGCCACATAATAACCTATCGTAACCATGCGATATATCAAAGCCCTAATAACCTTAGCGGTAGCGCTTATTCTTTTAAGCAGCATCTCACACTCTCAGCCCCGAGACTCTAGGGAGCCTCTGCAAAAGCCAATTTACATTGTGCAAGCCGACTCCATGTTCTACCCCTACGAGTTTGCCAACGCAAAGGGAGAGCCCGAAGGGTTTAACATCGATATAATTAGAGAGATAGCAAGGGTTATGGGCTTAAACATTTACATTGAGCTTAAAACATGGAGCGAAGTAATTAAGAATGTAGAATCCGGTAAGGTTGATATTCTGGCTGGGCTGTTTTACAGTAATGAGAGGGCTAAGTATGTAGATTTTACGCAGCCACACTCCATTGTATCCTACTCCTTTTTTGTTAGGGATAACGAGAAAAACTTTAGCTACGACAATTTAGGAGGAAAGGAAATAATCGTTCAAAAGGGCGATATATCGGAAGAGATTGTTAAGGGATTTAGCAATATTAAGGTAGTATATGCCCCCTCGCAAGCCGATGCGCTCCGACTGCTCTCGTCGGGAAAGCACGATGCGGCAGTCCTGTCCAAGCTCTCGGCACTTAGGTATGCCGATGAGTTTAGATTAAACAACATTGTGCCCTTTGGCTCCCCCTTGGAAACAAGGCGATACTGCTTTGCCGTTAGCAAAAATTTACCCGGCTTGGCCGACAGGCTAAACGAAGGGCTAGCCATTATAAAAGCAACTGGCGAGTACGACGCAATATACAACAAGTGGTTTGGCGAGTCGGCATCGCCAATACCTCGAAAGGTGATATGGATATCGATAATTGCCATCTCCTTTTTTATTATCGCACTATTCACCATTGCACTGTGGAACTGGTCGTTAAGCAAAACTGTGCAGCAAAAAACACAGGAGCTAAACAGCGAGCTATCCATACGTAAGCAAACCGAGAAGCAGCTGGTAAAGGAGCGCACCCTTTTGCGCCAGTTTATTAACGCCATTCCCGACCCGCTTTTCCATAAGGATAAGGATGGCTGCTACGTAAACTACAACAATGCGTTTGGAGCCCTAATAAATAACGAGGAGGACATTCTAGGTAAAACCGATTTTGATATTTTCCCCAGCGATTTTGCAAAGGCCATTCTAAACTCAGACCTAAAAGCCTACACAACCAAAACACCCGTTATTGACGAGCGGTGGATTACGCTTCCCAACGGCGATAAGCTTCTGCTATCGACCCACCGTACACCTTTTTTTGATGAGAAAGGGCAGCTTATTGGCCTAGTTGGTGCAGGCCGTAACATAACAGCACAGCATAAAGCCGAGGAGGATCTGCGCGTTGCCAAGGAGCGAGCAGAACAATCGGACAAGCTAAAATCGGCATTCCTAGCCAACATGAGCCACGAAATTAGAACGCCCATGAATGCTATTATCGGATTTTCTAACCTTTTGCTTAACCCTGAGCTTTTGCACGAGCAGAAAAAGGAATACGTTAAGTTTATCAACAGTAGCGGCAATACGCTACTAAATCTTATAAATGATATTATTGACATTGCCAAAATTGAAGCCGGTGAGATTACCATACTCGAGAAGGAGTTTAACCTAGTAGAGCTGCTCCGGGAGCAGCATGCCCTATTTACCAACATGGCCGTATCGCAGGATAAGGCGCATATCAACATAAACCTTATTCTTCCGGAGGGAACTAGCGAACTTCCCGTTGTACTGGATCAGCTAAGAATAAAACAGGTACTTAGCAACCTTCTTAGCAATGCCGTAAAGTTTACCGATAGCGGAGCCATTACCCTTGGCCTAAGCGTTAGCGCTAGCCTTTTTGAGTTCTGGGTAACCGATACTGGAATTGGCATTCCCCAAACTCATAGGAAACAGATATTTGAGCAGTTCCGACAGGTTGATGAAACGCTAAGCCGAAAGTATGGCGGAACGGGACTTGGGCTAACCATATCTCAACGGTTAATTGAGCTAATGAACGGGCGCATTTGGCTTGAGTCCGAAGAGGGTGTTGGCTCAACCTTTTACTTTAACGTCCCCATAACCGAAAAAACCAGAGCCCTCTGGAACTCGCAGCAAACCAACACACCAAAACCTAAGAGCCACAAGGCCAGCATTGAAGCTAACTCATGGCAGCATGTTAAGATGCTAATTGCTGAGGATGAGGAGATGAACTACCTATACCTTAAAGAGGTTTTAAGCCCCACCGGGGTTAGCATTACCTGGGCTCAGAATGGTAAAGAGGCGGTAGAGCTGGCCAAATCTAACGGCTACAATATTGTTCTAATGGATATTAAGATGCCAATAATGAATGGGATTGAAGCAGCCCAAGCCATCCTTTTACAGAAACCAGAGCAGGCAATTATTGCGCAAACGGCTTACGCCATGCACGATGAGAAGCAGCAGTGCCTAAATCTTGGCTTTAAAGCCTACCTAACCAAACCTCTTCTTCCTAAAATTCTGCTCGAAACAATTCAGGAATGCCTTGTGTAAAACAGATGAGGCTGCCAGAGTAAATGGGCAGCCTCACTTTTTTATGTATAGGAACACGCTAGCTAACCTTTCCCAATAGCTCATGCTGAATTTGCTGCTGAACATCTTGCGCAAGGGAATCCGTTGTGTGCCCCTGTGGATATACAGGAGTTAAAAAGCTAACGCTTATTTGCGTATTTAGCCTAGGGAACTTAGAGCCTTGTGGTAGCGCATTATATGCACCATTTATAGCCACTGGCACTACAGGGATGTTAAGCTGGGTGCTTAGTATGGCAAAGGTCTTTTTAAACTCGCCTAGGTTTCCCGTTGTGGTACGCGTTCCTTCTGGAAAAATAATTACGTTGTTACCACGGCGTAAAGCCTCGGCAAGCTTATGTATTGATTCCTTAAGATCCTTGTTTACATCCATTACAATAACGTTATTCTTGGCCGCAAGGAACCGCATAAAACCATTATTAACATGCTTCTTCTTTGCATAGAAGTAGGTTTTGCGCATTGTTTTGCGCGTTAGGAGTGTAAGAACGAATAGCCCATCGAAAAAGCTCTGATGGTTTGGCGCAATAATACATGGCCCATCGGGAATGTTATTAACCCCTTCGCCCTTAAACCTAAAGTATAGCTTAAAAAAGTACTTAGCCGCATTCTTAAATATACCTTGGGTAGGCCATGCTTTTGGCAGCTTAACATCTACGCGCTCCTTTAGGGCCTCGGCCCAGTTTATGCTCTCCTGTCTAAACCACTGCTTTTTCTCCTTTACGTACTCGGCCAAATGGCTTAGGGTTGGGAAACGCAGCAGCTTATCGTCCTCAATGGTAACGCCAAAGCTCTGCTGAATAAAATCTATTAGGCTTAGCTTACTAAGGGAGTCTAAAGCTAGGTCAAACTCAATGTGATGGCTAGGAAGGATATCCATATCAACCTGAGTCTCTAAATAGTTTTTTACAGCAAGGAATTCCTCTGTTGAAGGGTAATCCTCGCTTTTTTTAGCTGCTTTGCCATTGGGAGCCACAAGTTCACTTAGCTTAAACCGTTGCAGCTTTGATAAACGAGTGCGTGGCAGCTCATTGCTTACCAAGGTAAACTTCATAAGTCGCTTGTAGGAGCTCTGCGTTTGGTTAAACACAGCAATTACTTGCTCCCTAAAGTATGCATCGGGGTCTTTTACATCTAGGGCTGAAAGTTCTCCATAATCGGGTAGTATTACCGCATGTAGCAGGTTGTTATGGAGAAACACACCAGCTTCCTTAACAACGGAAAAACCCTTTTCCAGCTTTTGCTCAAGTTCAACTGGGTTTATGTTTTTACCATTAGATAGCACTATAATCTCCTTCTTCCTGCCTGTAATAAAAAGGTATCCTTTGCTATCGATGTAGCCCAAATCGCCTGTGTACAGCCAGCCATCCTTTAGCACCTCGGCAGTTTCCTCTGGGCGGTTGTAGTAGCCCTGCATCACATTGTCGCCCTTGGCCACAATTTCATTGTCGCGAATCTCAAGTTGAAGATTTGGAAGCGCCTGTCCTGGGGATCCAATTTTAACCTTCCCCGGACGGGTAAAGGTTATCATTGGTGCGGCCTCGGTCATACCAAAGCCTTCCAGTACATCAAACCCAAGGGTTTGAAAGTAGCCCCCCACGTGCTTTGGTAGCGCAGCCCCACCGCAAACCAGGTAAAGTAGGTTTCCTCCAAAACCATCGTGCACGCGTTTAAATATCTTACGGGCAAGTTTCTTACTTCCAGTAGCTTTTACAATAGAAAAAATGGCACGGGTAACAACCGATGCATCAATTTTTGCTTTTAAGCCCTTGTATATCATCTCGTACAAACGGGGCACGCCAATCATAATGGCTACTCGGTTCTTTTTGAGCGTATCAAGCAAATCGGTAGATTGCATGGATGGCGAAATAACTATTGTTCCGCCAACGTATAGAGGAGCCATTAGCGAACCAGCAAGAGGAAACACATGGTGCAGTGGTAACAATACTAAAACCTGCCTATCCTGAGTATAAATCTCAACATCTTTAGATACTGACCTAACATTGGCAATAAGGTTTTTAAACGATAGCATTACCCCTTTTGGGCTTCCTGTAGTTCCCGATGTGTAAATTATAACCGCTGTTTTCTCAACGTCGGCAGGCATTTGCCAAGGGCTTACCTCCCGTGAGTTGCTATGGGAAATCTCATCAAGAAATATCAGCTCTGGCTTATGAGTAAGGTTTGCAAAAATGGCATCAACATCATCGCGTTGCTTCGAGGTTGAGAATAGCAAATCGGGTTTACAATCGTTTAGAATATATGAAACATCGTCGCGCGATGCCAAATAGTCAATAGGTACTACAATACAACCATTCTGTATTCCAGAAAAAAAGGCAGAAATCCATTCTAGGCTATTCTCGGCATAAATCCCAATCATTTTATAGGATTTGCCCTCGTATAGCTGAGCAAATGTGTCAATCAGCTTAAATAGATCCTGGTAGGTAACGTTGGCATCTTTAGTTACAACGGCTACCCTAGAAGTGTCCTGAACATTAATCATTTACGAACAGTTTTATGTACTATGTGAAACGCTTATAGTAAACGTTTGTTCAAATTGGAGTACAAATATAGCACTAGTAGCCCTACTAGTGCATACTGCCACCAATGTAAATGCAAAAATAGTACATAAGGGGCGTGCTACTTACAGCAGCCATCAAAAAACTGTTGGCGTGTTCTGTTTGGGATGATGTGGAAGAATAGCCTTTGGGGTAGCGAGTACCTCTCCCTAACAATGGGAAGCTTAAGCAGTATTATTGCGAACCAAATAAATAGTACAATGCCCTTTAACCAGCTCGATATGGTAATGCTCCACCAAACGCCGCTAAGTCCCATCATAGCCGAAAGGCCAAAAGCCATAGGAATACGTAGCCCGTTTAGCACAATTCCTGTTATTGATGGAGGCATTGTTTTCCCCATTCCGTTAAAAGCGCCAGATGTGGTTATCTCTAAAATCATTAGTACTTGTGAGTATCCTAAAATACGCAGGTACAGCCCCCCCTCAACCATTGCCTGAGGTTCTGGTATAAACCACCCAAATATTGTTTCGCCAAATACAATAAATAGCAAGGAGGTAACCAACCCAAAGGACATGGTAATTCCCAGCGTACGATAGTATCCTAAGCGGATGCGTTTAAAGTTACGTGCCCCAAAGTTTTGCCCAACAAAGCTGGAAAGGGCGGTGGAGAATCCAGAGGCTGTCATCCACGATATGGCCTCAATTTGAGCTCCAACGCTTTGTACTGCAACCCCCAGCGGGCCCCATCCTCCTGCAATACGAGCAAGAATCATGGCAAACAGAGCAAACAATCCGCTTTGCGCCGAAACGGGAACTCCAATTTTAAAAATACGCGCAAACAGCGCTTTGTCGGGCACAAACCCTTTAAGCATATCGCGGAAAGGTGATTTTGATGTTCTGGAGTAGAGGTAAAAGATTACGGTTACTACACCTTGCGAAATTAGCGTAGCGTATGCAGCTCCACGCACCTCCATTCTAGGAAATGGGCCTATACCATATATAAGTAGCGGATCCAGAATAATATTTATAACCAACCCAATTGCGTTAGCAATAAAAGGGATTCGGGATAATCCGCTCCCGTTATACATTCCTGAGTAAGTGGGGTTAAGAAAGGCGAACAGCATACCCGGAGCAATAATCCTAAGGTACATCTCCATGTTGCCATTCACGGCCTCATCGCCAAGCCGAAAAAACGCTACAAGGTTTGGGCTAAAGGTAAATATCGACAACCCATAAATAACGCCCATAATTATGGCAACAACCAGTGCATGCCGGGCATAGCGCAAAGCCATATGCCCTTCGCCCGAGCCTAGGCTTTGAGATATGGTTACCTCGGCACCAATTTTTGTGGTATATACAAATGAGTTTGCTAACCACAAAAAGAAACCTGCGGCACCTACCGCTGCTGCTGCACCACTGCTTACGCGACCTATCCATAGCATATCGGTCATGTTATATGCCATTTGGATAAACGCAGTACCCATTATTGGTAAGGCCAAGTTAAAAATCTGCTTACCAATATTCCCTCGTGTAAAGTCCTTTGCTTGTTCCAAGTCTCAAAAAATTAAGACGGCAAAGATACAAAAGCCATTAAAAACTGAGCACCAACCAAACATCGAAAGGCATAAAAAGGGTTAAAAAAGGATGGACTCTAAACTGTTAATGCCCAATTTTACTGAAAATAAGTTACAAAAGGTTACAGTAAAACAGATAGGCTTTTGTAAATTGTTCTTTCAAAAAGCACACTCCCATGGCGCATAAAAAGGATAAGAGCAACGAGAAAAAGGGCAAAAATGGCTCTAAAGCAAAGGAACAGGATTATCCTGAGCTAAACTACGAAGAGGTTGAGTACAAAAAGGAGAAGCTATCAAAAGATTTTTACGAAGAGGAGCTTACCAAGCTTCAGGAGGAGCTAATTAAGCTTCAGGAGTGGATCAAGTTCACAAAGGAAAAGGTTGTTGTAATTTTTGAAGGCCGCGATGCTGCAGGTAAAGGCGGAGCAATAAAAACCATCACAGAAACTCTTAACCCCCGTTTTTGCAGAATAGTAGCCCTGGGTGTACCCACCGAACGGGAAAAAACGCAGTGGTACTTTCAGCGCTACGTGGCGCACCTACCCGCTGCTGGCGAAATGGTTTTCTTTGACAGAAGTTGGTATAACCGCGCAGGTGTTGAAAAGGTTATGGGATTTTGCTCCAACGAGGAGTACATAGAGTTTTTACGCTCGTGCCCTGAGTTTGAGCGCATGCTAATTCGCTCAGGGGTGAAAATTATAAAATACTGGTTCTCTGTAAGCGACAAAGAGCAAGAGAAACGCTTTTACGATAGGCTAGAAGACCCACGTAAACGATGGAAGCTAAGCCCAATGGATGTTGAGTCGAGAAACCGATGGGTGGAGTATTCTAAGGCCAAGGACGAGATGTTTGCCCACACCGACACCAAACAATGCCCTTGGTACGTAGTGCATGCCGACGACAAAAAACGGGCGCGCCTAAACTGTATTCACCACCTACTAAGCCTAATTCCCTACGAGGATCTTACCCCTCCTCCTATTGAACTGCCAGCAAGGAAGGAAGACAAATCGTACGTACGGCCACCCATAACCGATCAAACCTTTGTACCCGACTTGTACTAAAACATATACCACAAAAGGAATAGGGGTTACTTTTACAACGTACCCCCTATTTCTTTTAGCTTTTTATTTTAAACTCCTCGCCACAACCAAAACAGTGGTAACGCTTACGGTACTTAGGGAATGGCGCAGGCAGTGCAAACAGTATGCTAAACAAAAAGGTTAGCGCAAAGGAGCCTGCCCCCTGACGCTGATGAACCGAAAAGCCAAATTTTACGTTTGTAGAGCCACACTTAGGGCAAACAACAGAATGCGCTTCGGTTACGCTAGTGCGCTCATTTGTTGATATTAGCTCATCTTCCAAGTAAAACTCGGTACTGTTACGCCTTATGTACCGTGCCAATCCACCCTCTATTAAACCGGAAATAAGCTTAGCCCAGGTAAGCGGCTCCTTCTCCCTATTCTGTTCGTGATGCTGCTCTGCAGCTACAATATCCTGCACCTCTTGGGCCGTATGGTATCGGGGGCTAAATAACAACCTCTCCCTCTCCCCTTTTGTGCTAGCACCTTGCCTTAACTCCGAGCGAATACGCAGCTCTTCCTTTACCTTACAAAACTCATCGGAGATGTTAATGTCTATACCACCGCATATAAACTCATTATAAATGGTAAGCGCATGGGAGTAGTCGTTATCTACTACCATTAGCCTTGCCCCACCAACAGCGTTGGAATAAAAAGGGTGTACAGAGATAACATTCTCGTTCGAGATAAAGCAGGTAACCCCTTCGGACTCCAACCGTCCTTTTAAAACGTAAAGCTCCGATGGGTAGGTTGCTGAGCAAAGTTCTATCACCGCGATTGTGTATTAGAGTACTTACCTGAATTGGCACACGTATCACCAATTTAGCAAAAAATTTGATACCAGTCCACTAGCCCAACAGCTTTTCAAGCCCCTCAATGGAATCGGGGCGAACAGGGCGGCCATTTCTTATGCCAACCCCAATCATTCGTGCCGAGAGCACCAGTTTACCATCAGGAATTCTAAAGATATCCTGGTTAAACACCATCCTAAGGTTCCCCTCGCGTTCAAGGTTTAGCTTAACCACAAACCTATCGCGGCTAACCAGTGAGGCCTTATAATCAATCTCGGCGCGGGTAACAATTAAGTCTATACCATCGGCATGTAGCTGGGCAAAATCAATCCCATTCTCCAGTAAAAACTGATGGCGTGCATGCTCCAAGTAGTGCTGATAATTAGCGTTATTTACAATTCCCTGCAAATCGCACTCATAATCCCTAACAAGAAAATCTAACTCGTACTGATAGTTTTTTGTGCTTTTCATATACCAATGGTTACTGCTATACTACATTATGGGGCTTCCCTGCTATTGCAAGCCCCTTTGCCTTACTTATTTAACAACAATTACCGTAGTAGGTTCTAAAACTTACGGTTACAAAGGTAAAACAACAAAGGCCAGATTGTTCGTCTGGCCCCTCCTGTTTATTCACATATTGCTACAACCGCTTAATTGCTGCGTCGTAAAAACGTTTAATCTCATTTACTCGCTCTAGCTTTGCCTTGGTATCGTAAATACGAACAACATCGGCAGGGCCTTGTAGCGCCCAAAAGAACCCTAATGCGGCGTCAAACAGGTTGTTTGGTATATTATTCCTAACCGCTTCGGTAGCAGCCTTAAACTGCTCCCACGTTAGAGCCGAATCTAGTTCAAAGTAAAACTTATTCTCCTCAGTTATATTTTTGTAAACCCCATCAGCAACCACTTCAACAAGGAACGATTTGTGCACCGTAATAAGAACAGGCTTATCTATCTCCTTGTGCTTTAACATCTCTATTCCGTTGCTTATAAAGCTATTCTGAATATCGGGAATCTCATCAAAGCAGGGTAAGTGCTTTATCCTAATACACTGGTACGTATCGTTATCAACCTTAATATAACCTATTGTTCCATCGCAATCGTGAAGGCGTTCGCGCCCCACTTTTACCATAACCCTAGCAAGCTCCAGATTATTATAATCCTTAGCAAGCACAATAAAAATTGACCGTGGTGTAGGGTCGAATGGTGGATGAGAATATCCGTAGTAACCAGGGTAAGGCTCATAGTTTTCAAGAACCATTGTGTGCGGAAGTACATTTGCGGTTAACGATTTAACCTTCTCTTCCTTAATGGTTACCCCTCGGGTCATTAAGGTTTTTACGTTAGGTATCTTCATTGCCTTAGGTTTCAGTTTTGTACAATTTACGCCATAATAAAATACTTGTCAATGAGTTGAATAAAATAAGAATACCTGTACAAGTTTTAGAAAAAAGCAGTAATATTGCAGCAGCAAAAAGAAAAAATGAACGCAAATATTTCAAATAGCTCGTTAAAGGTTTCTAAGCAGTACAAACGCGTAGAGATGGCTATGTCCATGTCTATAAAGAAACGTATTAACCTAAGCAGGCTAGGAGAAATGGGAAGATAGTGTAAACTCTTATAACTCTAAATAATGGTAAAGGCCTGCAGAATCTGCAGGCCTTTTTTGTTTTACTCTAACCCTTCAAAACAAGATGAAAGTTTTAAAATTTGGCGGAACCTCAGTAGGTTCTGCGGAGCGAATCCAAAGGCTCACACAAATTGTACCGAGCAGAGAACCCGTTATTGTGGTTCTATCGGCCATGGCAGGAGTTACCAACCAGCTGGTTGATAGCGCGGCAATGGTTGCAATGCAGGAAACCCCAAAAGCAGTGGAGCTGCTAAAACAGGTAGAGAAAAAGCACAAGGAAACGTGCAATGAGCTATTCAGAACATCGGAGTTTAAAATGAAGGGTAAAGAGTTAATAAGAAAGATGTTCAACAAGGCTATTGACATGGTTTTGGCGCCCAACGTACCCACAAACATAGAAAAGGAGATTCTTGCGCTGGGCGAGCTCTCATCAACAGCACTGTTCCACCTCTGCTTGCAGGAGCAACAGGTTCCTTCGGCATTAATTCCAGCGCTGGGCTTTATGCGGATTGACAAGGACGAAGAACCAGACCTGTTTTACATAACCGAGAGCCTAAACCGCTTGCTTGATGCCTGTTCGGGCATTAACATTATTATTACCCAAGGCTTTATTTGCCGTAACGCCAAAGGGCATGTAGATAACCTAAAAAGGGGTGGCAGCGACTACTCCGCTGCAATAATTGGCAACGCCATTGATGCCAACGAGGTGCAAATTTGGACTGATATTGACGGTTTTCATAACAACGACCCACGCTACGTGAGCGGCACATCGCCCATACGCGAGCTATCGTTTGACGAGGCTGCAGAGCTTGCCTACTTTGGAGCAAAGATTCTGCACCCATCAACCATTCACCCCTGTAGAGAAAAAGGGATACCAGTACTTTTAAAGAACACCCTAAACCCAACCGACCCAGGCACTCGAATAACATCGAGCTACAGAGCCAACGGGATACGCGCCGTGGCGTCGAAGGATGGAATTACCGCCATTAGAATTAAATCGCTACGCATGCTGATGGCTTACGGCTTTTTAAAACGGGTTTTTGATGTTTTTGCGCAGCAAAAAACAGCGGTTGACCTAATTACCACATCAGAGGTAGCAATTACGCTAACCATTGACGACACATCAAATCTACCTAAAATTACTGATGCGCTTCGGGAGTTCTCCTCCGTAGAGGTATCGGTCAACCACAGCATTATCTGCATTGTGGGCGAATTTGTTGCCGAAAAACCAGGTATCGCCTCTCAAGTGCTTAACGCGATAAAGCATATCCCTATTGGGCTAATATCCTACGGCGGGAGCTCGCATAACATCTCCATTTTGGTGAGCAGCACGCACAAGCAAGCAGCGCTAATGGCGCTTCAAACAGTAGTATCAACCGAAATAACAATTGAACAACACTAGCCATGGAAACACCCGTTTATAGATATAACCTTAGGTTACTTGAGGAAACCCTTGCCACCGCACAAACAGAGGCCAACAGGTACAATTACACACTCCATTATGCGGTAAAGGCCAATAACAACAGCACTATACTTGAAACCATTGCGAAAAGGGGATTTGGAGCCGATTGTGTAAGCGGCAACGAAATTACAGCGGCCATAAATGCTGGCTTTGCCCCTCTGTCCATTGTTTTTGCGGGAGTGGGTAAAACGGAAAGTGAAATTGAACTTGCCATTAGCATCGGAATTGCCTGTATCCATGTAGAATCCATTGAGGAGCTGCAGCTAATTAACCGGATATCGGCCCGGTTGGAAAAAACTGCAACCATTGCCTTGCGCCTAAACCCCAATCTCGATGCTGGAACGCATCAGCATATCACCACGGGAACAAGCCGAAACAAGTTTGGGCTAAGCAATAGGGAACTGATTCAGGCTGTGGATACGCTCCCCTCGCTCCAATGGGTAAAATTCATTGGATTTCATTTCCATATCGGATCACAAATACTTGATCTCAAAAAATTCGTTCAACTTGCACACTACGCCAATATCACTGTAAGGCATTATGCGCAGCTGAATATATCGTACCTAAATTTGGGAGGCGGACTAGGTATTGACTACGATAACCCAAGCGATAGCCCAATCCCAAATTTTGCTGAGTACTTCCTTGCCTTCTACAGAAACCTGAGGATTTCTAGGAATATCAGCATACACTTTGAGCCTGGGCGCTCACTGGTTGGGCAGTGCGGAGACTTGCTAACCAAAGTGCTCTACGTAAAACAAAGCGACGAACGCAAGTTTGCTGTTGTTGATGCCGGAATGAACAACCTTATTCGCCCCGCCCTTTACCAAGCCAAGCACAAGATTGAGGTTGTTGACACCCGTTCCCTCGCCGTTGATTTGTACGATGTTGTTGGCCCAATATGCGAAAGCACAGACACATTTGCTTCCAACATAGAGCTCCCTGCGCTAAAGCAGGGCGACATACTTGCCATTCACTCAGCAGGAGCCTACGGTGAGTCCATGAGTTCACGGTATAACTTACGCGATGGAACCGAAAGCATCTTTGTTGATGAGGCTAACTTAACCCTAGCTAACCCATAGCGCAATAACGCAAAACCCCTTTGTTAAAATATAGAGCAAAGGGGTTTCTCTTTATTTCCGCTTTTTGACAAACCGCTACATATTCGGGGCTAAAAGGTAAATCTCCAAAAAAATCCTGTGCTAAAAAGATGTAACTTTAGTTCCCGCTCAAAATCGAAAAAAAGGAATAATATGAAGTCCAAACGATTTATCTCGGTAAGCAAAAAGCTATCGCTAATTATCACATCCATAGTACTTGGAATACTGTTTACAACAGGAATAATTAGCTATAATAAAGTGGTTGATTTTGGAACGAGATTTAATGGAGAGCACACCAAAACCGTTGCGGTGTTTGCGCAAAGCCTAGTTAATGGCGACTCGCTATTAACGGTTATAAAAACGGGAGAAGAGTATTCTCCATACGCAAACGCACTAAGGGAAAAGCTAAAGGAGATGCGCGACAAAACAAACATGAAGTACCTTTACACCTTTTATAAAACGGACAACGAGTTTCTTTATGCCATTGAGGGCGGAGACCCCCAAGCAGAGGACTATTCCCCCATGAACAGCGTTGCCAACTTTGAGGAAGACGACCTACCCATAATTGGCAACACAATAGGAAATAAGGAAGTGGGCTACACCGCCATTACACACGACGAAACCTACGGGTGAATGGTTACCAGCTACGCTCCCATTGAGAATAGCGCAGGTGAAGTTATAGCAATACTAGGCTGCGACATTGAGGCCAGAACCGTTATTACAGAGATAAGGCGCTATAGAAACCAAGTAATAGCAACGGGGTTAGGGCTGCTTCTAATCTCTTTATTCCTTATATACTACTTGGTATCGAAACCAGCTAAATCCATCGCAAAAATTGCACAAGTTGCTCAAAATGTGGCAAAAGGAGAGCTAAACCAATCCGTAAACATCAACACCAACGATGAGCTTGGACTGCTCTCCGATGCTGTGGACGAAATGATACAGCAGCTAAAATCCATAGTTAAGCACATAGATAGTAAATGCTCCGAATTTGTTACAGGTAGCGGCCAGTTTAAAAACCTATCGCACAAGCTCTCCTCCGACGCATCGCAGCAATCGAACCTTACGCAGGATGTAAAATCAACAATAGACCATATTACAGGAAGCATAAGTAACAACTCCCAAAACTCAGGCGTTGCAGAGGGAATAAACTTAAAACTGGCATCAAGCATCAACGATGTTGTTTCCACAACACAAGACAGCATTACAAGTATAAAACAGGTAATAGAGAGAATATCGGTTATTGGAGAGATAGCCCGGCAAACCAACATCCTTGCGCTTAATGCAGCCATAGAAGCGGCTCGCGCTGGGGAGCATGGCAAAGGCTTTGCCGTTGTAGCAAACGAAGTACGAAAGCTAGCCGAACGGAGCGCACATGCAGCAAACGAGATAGCAAAACTATCGAACCTTACTGTTGATACGGCCAACACATCGCAGGAGAAACTGGTTGAACTGGTTCCCGAAATCGCAAAATCACTTGATATAGTAAGGAGAATAAACCTCACCATACAAGAGCAGCGCAACAGCACGCAGCAAATTGGCGATGCCATAGACCACTTAAGCAACGTTGCAATGCAAAATGCCCAGTGGAGCGGCAACCTCTCGTCGGAAGCAGAACGCTTGGCCAATCAATCTAACGAGCTAAAGGGATTGGTATCCCATTTTCGACTAAACTAAATGGTTCCCCGTTTTGTTAAAACCTCTCGGTTGATTATGCCGAGAGGTTTTTTGCGTAGCTATTTCTAATCAAGCCAAATAATACTTTACGCACTAGGAATATTTGTACAATACCAACGTAGATTTAATAGAAATTTTGCATAAGTGATACAAACAAGATTATTGCTAAAGAAAATAATTGGGAGCTAATGGCTAAAGGATTGGAAACAGGTACTAATCTTTTCCCATTTTGCACATATCTTTCAAGTAATTTCCTTAATTTTGCAAACGTTTTTATAAATAAACCCAAATGGTTAAGATTACATTTCCAGACGGAAACATCCGAGAGTACCCCCAGGGGGTAACAGGGCTAGAAATCGCCAAAAGCATCTCCGATCGCTTGGCGAAAGAGGTACTATCCGTAACCGTAAACGGAGAAACCCACGATTTAACACGCCCAATAACTACGGACTCAACCATTAAGCTACACAAATGGGACGACGAGGAAGGCAAGCATGCATTCTGGCACTCATCGGCACACCTTATGGCCGAAGCGTTAGAGGCGCTTTATCCTGGCGTTAAGCTAGGCATTGGCCCTAGCATTGAGAATGGTTTTTACTACGACGTTGACTTTGGAACCCAAACAATTACCGAAGCCGATTTACCTGCCATCGAAAACAAAATGCTTGAGTTTGTTAGAGAGAAGCAGGAAATTGTTCGCAAAGAGGTTTCAAAGGCCGAAGCGCTAAAAACCTACACAGAAAAGGGCGATCCATACAAAGTTGAACTTATAACCGACCTACAGGACGGTACCATAACCTTTTACACACAGGGAACCTTTACCGACCTTTGTCGTGGGCCACACCTTCCAGATACCAGCTACATAAAAGCGGTAAAGCTAACCAGCATTGCTGGCGCATACTGGCGTGGTAACGAGAAGAACAAAATGCTTACCCGCATTTACGGTATTACCTTCCCTCAAAAGAAGCAGCTAGATGAGTATCTTGTGCTACTAGAAGAGGCAAAGAAGCGCGACCATCGTAAAATTGGCAAAGAGCTTGAGCTGTTCACCTTTTCGCAAAGCGTTGGACAAGGACTGCCCTTATGGCTACCTAAAGGCGCACAGCTTCGCGAAAGGCTGGAGCAGTTCCTTAAAGGTGTACAAAAGCAATACGGTTACGAGCAGGTTATAACCCCACACATTGGCCAAAAAGAGCTTTACGTTACCTCTGGCCACTACGCCAAGTACGGGAAAGACTCATTCCAACCAATACACACCCCAGCAGAGGGCGAAGAGTTCTTGCTTAAACCCATGAACTGCCCTCACCACTGCGAAATATACAAGTTTAAACCTCGCTCATACAAGGATCTACCTGTGCGATTTGCTGAGTTTGGAACCGTTTATCGCTACGAGCAGAGCGGAGAGCTTCATGGCTTAACCCGTGTTCGTGGCTTTACTCAGGACGATGCGCATATTTTTTGCCGCCCCGACCAACTTAAGGACGAGTTCATGAAGGTTATCGACATCGTTCTGTACATCTTCAAAACCCTTAACTTTACTGATTACACAGCACAAATTTCGCTGCGCGACCCAAGTAATACCGAAAAGTACATTGGTAGCGACGAGAACTGGGCTAAGGCTGAGAGTGCCATTGTTGAAGCCGCTAACGAAAAAGGGCTAAAAACCGTAACCGAACTAGGTGAGGCCGCATTCTACGGACCAAAACTCGACTTTATGGTTAAGGATGCCATTGGAAGAAAATGGCAGCTGGGAACCATTCAGGTTGACTACAACCTACCCGAGCGCTTTGACCTAGAGTACATAGGCAACGACGATAAACGCCACCGCCCCATTATGATTCACCGTGCGCCATTTGGCTCCATGGAGCGGTTTGTTGCCGTGCTAATTGAGCATACAGGCGGGAAATTCCCACTGTGGCTAACCCCAGACCAAGTTGTTGTGCTGCCAATCAGCGAAAAGTATAACGAATACGCGAAAAAAGTTTTTAATTTCCTAAATAATTCCGATATTCGCACCCTGATTGACGACCGCAACGAGAAAATAGGTAAGAAGATAAGGGACAACGAGTTAAAGAGAATCCCATTCCTACTAATCGTTGGGGAAAAAGAGGCTGAGACAAACTCAGTTGCGGTTCGAGTGCAAGGCGAAGGCGACAAAGGCATTATGGAATTAAGTCAATTTGTTGAGCACGTGAACAATGAGATAACCAAACTGTTACAATAAATAGTAAATTAGTTATTAACCAAAGTAAGGAGGGCTTTAACATAGCAGCACCGGTTTTAAATAAACGTCCTGTGCCTAATAGAAGGGACAACACCGCACAGCATCAGATAAACGAGTATATCAGAGCACGCGTTGTTAGGCTAGTAGGAGATAATGTTGAGAATCCAGGGGTTTTCTCTATTGAGGAAGCACGTAAAATGGCTGAAGAACAAGAACTTGATCTTGTTATGATTTCAGACAAGGCTGATCCCCCTGTTTGTCGTATAATCCACTACCAAAAATTCCTGTATCAACAGAAGAAAAAACAAAAGGAAATTCGCCAGAATGCCATTAAAGTTGTGGTAAAGGAGATTCGTTTTGGTCCCCAAACCGATGAACACGACTATAACTTTAAGCTAAAGCACGCTGAGAAATTCCTACAGGAAGGTGCAAAAGTTAAAGCTTACGTATTCTTTAAGGGTCGATCCATTCTATTTAAGGAGCAAGGAGAAATTCTTCTACTTAAATTTGCTCAGGATCTTGAAGAATATGGAAAAGTGGAGCAGTTACCTAAACTTGAGGGAAAACGAATGATTATTTTCCTAACCCCAAAAGTGGTAAAGAAAAAGTAGCAATTCCAATCTCTAAATATATAGATAAGAATGCCTAAAGTGAAAACTAACTCCGGAGCAAAAAAGCGTTTTGCTTTAACCGGAACAGGGAAGATCAAAAGGAAACATGCTTTTAAGAGCCACATCCTAACCAAGAAAGCGACCAAACGTAAGAGAAATCTTACTCACACAGCTCTTGTTCACACCAGGGATGAAAATAGTGTAAAAACTATGCTTGGTTTAAAATAAGCTAAACCTTTTTGATTACTATTTGAGTTATTAACCTGAATGAATTAGCCAAAAAGATTCCACACCAGGAACGCTAACCATTCAAAACAAGTAAAACAATGCCACGTTCAGTCAATTCAGTTGCATCGAGGGCTAGAAGGAAAAAAATCCTCAAGCAAACTAAGGGAAACTTCTTAGCACGCCGTAACGTTTACACCGTTGCTAAAAACACCCTAGAAAAAGGTCTTACCTACGCTTACCGCGACCGTAAGAAAAAGAAAATTGAGTTTCGCGCTCTTTGGATTCAGCGTATCAACGCAGCTGTACGTATGTACGGTATGTCATACTCTGAGTTCATGGGTAAAATTCATGAGAAAGGAATTGAAATTAACCGTAAGGTACTTGCCGACCTAGCAATGAACCAACCAGAAGCTTTCAAAGCAATTGTTGATTCACTAAAATAGTTCGGAAATATAATAGTAAGAAGGGGAAGCATTGCTTCCCCTTTTTTTATAATAACCTTAACAGGATTACTTACATAACAAGCTGATTTTATACAGAATACAGAGCGCTCTAACAAAAAGGTTCCCTTTACGCTCTATCAACCCGAGAGCGCTTGTATAAATTAGCCCACTACATGAGCATTAGCAAATTAGGATAAACCTCTTCTAGTAATATCTTTTGCATAAATTTGCAACCTAAACCCTACTAATAACACCCAAATGAAAATTGCGCTTATTGGTTACGGAAAAATGGGGCACGAAATAGAAAAAGTGGCCAACGAACGGAACCATGAAATTGTACTTATTGTTGATAAGGATAGCAGCCAAATGCTAACTACCGAAGCCCTTTCCCGAGCCGAAGTAGCTATAGAGTTCTCCACCCCTGAGTCGGCATTTGCCAATGTTACAGCATGCATTAATGCGCATACACCTGTTGTGTGCGGTACTACAGGATGGTTAGATAAACTAGAGGAGGTAAAAAAGCTCCTTGCCGAAAATGACGGAAGCCTGTTTTATGCTTCGAACTACAGCTTGGGCGTAAACCTTTTTTTTAAGATGAACGAAATTCTGGCCCAAGTACTAAGCTCTACAAGTAATGGCTATACCCCTTCGATACAGGAAATTCATCATACTCAAAAACTCGACGCCCCAAGTGGAACAGCAATTACCCTTGCCGAAATTGTGTCCCACAACCTTCACCTTAATGGCTGGTCGCTCCTTCCCTCAACCGAGGAAGGGAAAATTCCTATAGAGGCAATAAGAGAAGGCAATGTTCCGGGTACGCACACCATTACGTACCAATCGGAACAGGATGAGCTAATACTCACGCACAAAGCAAAAAGCCGCCGAGGCTTTGCGCTAGGAGCAGTTATTGCAGCAGAATACACTGCCGCGAATAAAGGTTTTTTAACAATGGATAACCTCCTCTCCTTCCCTATAATCAACAAAAAAGGTTAAATTGCCACAAATTATGCCTAAAACAATGAATCAGATTAAATCTATCCTAAGCAACACGTACTTTAAGTTTGGGTTTGCTGCGCTTATTTACACCCTTTGGGTAATTTGGATTGGCAACTACTTTTTACTAATAGGCTTGGCTATTGTTTTTGATTACTATATAAGCCAAAAGGTGAACTGGACTTTTTGGAAGAAACGCGGTGAGAAGAAGAAAAGTGCAATGGTTGAGTGGATTGACGCTATCATTTTTGCAGTAATAGCCGCTACACTTATTCGCATGTTCTTTATTGAGGCATACACTATTCCCACCTCATCGATGGAGAAAAGCCTACTGGTGGGCGATTACCTCTTTGTTAGCAAGGTTAGCTATGGCCCTAAAATGCCAAACACCCCGCTTTCATTCCCCTTTGCACACCATACATTGCCCTTAACCCAAAATAAGAAATCGTACTTAGAGTGGGTAAAATGGCCGTATAAACGACTTGCTGGATTGGGTGACGTTGAGCGTAACGACGTGGTTGTTTTCAACTTCCCCGAAGGCGATACTGTAATTGTACAGTACGGTGATCAGAGCTACTACGCAATTTCCCGTGAATGGGGACGCGATTACGTTTGGAAGAACTTTGACATTACCGTTCGTCCTGTTGACAAACGCGAAAATTACATTAAGCGATGCGTAGGGATTCCTGGTGATACCCTACAAATTAGAGCCGGACAGCTATTTGTTAATGGCAAACCGCAGGAACTAATAGAGGACATGCAGTATAACTACCTTGTTAAAACCAATGGTACGCCTATAAACAACATTCATCTGGATAAACTGGGAATTGCTAAGGATGATAGAAACTACAATCCTGCGGGGGGAATATATGAGTTACCTCTTACCACTGGTGTAGCGGGAAAGATTAAAGATTTACCTAACGTTACTACTGTACTAAAGCGGGAAAACACCAACAGCACCATGATGACCAAGGTGATTTTTCCTCACAACCCCAACTTTGCCTGGACCGAGGATAACTTTGGGCCTCTCTGGATTCCTAAAAAAGGAGAAACGGTTGCCTTAACGGTTAAGAACCTTCCTATTTACGAACGAATTATCGACCTATACGAAGAGAATGACTTACAGGTAAAGGATAGCACCATTCTTATTAATGGAGAGGTTGCAACATCGTACACCTTTAAAATGGACTACTACTTTATGATGGGCGATAACCGTCATAAATCGGCCGACAGCCGTTTCTGGGGTTTTGTGCCAGAGGATCACGTGGTAGGAAAAGCCTCCTTTGTATGGCTATCGCTAGACAAGGACAAATCGTTCCCGAAAAACATTAGATGGAGCAGAATTTTTAAAGCGATTAAGTAGATTAATCCACACTAATAAATGAAAAAGGGGCGCAAAAAATGCGTCTCTTTTTTATTATACACTGATATACTTCTACTTACTAAGAACAAACACTTCAAACGAAGCTGGCGAAAGCGCAAAGGTTAGCTCTCCATCGCTATTGCTAAACTGGGTGCTAAACGATGCACTAGCATTAGCGTTAGCAAATCCCAGCGGAATTTCAACAGAGACGTTCTTTGCATCGTCACCCTTATTCATTGCCACAATTACTATTTGATTAAAGTAAACCCTTGCATACACAAAGGTACTACCCTCAACTACTAACGGAATATATGTACCATAGTTTAGCGCCATGCTACTACGACGCAGCTTAACCAGTTCCGACACTTGGTTACGGGTTTTGGCCTCGTCGGGAAGCAGATTATCAAACTTCATCATCTTTCGGTTATCGGGGTCATTACCGCCTGATGAACCGTACTCATCGCCATAGTATATGGTTGGAATTCCGGGTATAGTTAGATTAAAGGCATTTAGCATAGCCAGTTTTTTGTAGCCAACAGCATTGCCCACTCCTATTTCGCGAGTCCAGCCAGCAAACTTGGCATCCTCGTTAAACGATAGCGCGCCACCTGCATAGGAGATAAACCTTGCCCTATCCTGATTTCCCGAGATGTAACCCATAAGATTATGATATCCGTATGCATTTAGGCTCTCCGTTAGGGAGGCATTTAGCTTTTCGAAAGAGACCTCGGGGCGAACCAGCGTTGCAACGGCATCATCGTAAACATTAAAGTCGAACTGGCCATCCATCATTCCACTACCAATGTAGCTGCCAATAAGCTCACGGCTACCATAGGTTTCGCCCACTTGGTAAATGGTTCTACGATTGGGTAGCTGCTTCATCTTTTGGGTGAGTCGGCGCCAAAACACCTCTGGAATGTGCTTGGTAGCATCGTGGCGGAAGCCATCAAGGTTAAACTCGGTTAGCCAGTAAAGCGCAGAGTCCGACATGGGCTCGTACACCTCAGGGCGCTCCAAGTCGAGAGTTGGAAGGAATACATCAAACCAAGTGGTTAAGCGGTGCTCGTCCCACTTCTCGGTATTTAACGTACCATCGGGCAGGTAAAGAGATGTAGCCCAATCGGGATGAGCCTTATACAGCGGATGCTCCTTGTGAATGTGGTTGGCCACATAGTCGAGAATAACATTCATATTGCGTTGATGCGCCTCGGCAACCAGAGTCTTTAGCTCATCGCTAGTACCAAATCTAAAATCGACCTTTGATGATGACACAGGCCAGTAGCCATGATAGCCAGAGAACTTTGTGCGAGGATTTGGATACAGCCCCCAAGCACCCAACGGATTTTGGGTTATTGGCGAAAGCCAAATGGTGTTTATCCCCAACGAATCGAAGTACCCATCCTTTAGCTTTTGGGTAATACCAACAATATCGCCTCCATAATAGTTTGCTTCAGGCAAAATTTCAGGATCGTTTACTGGGTGATCGTTTGCAGTAGTTCCATTTGCAAACCTATCCACCATTAAGAAGTACATCACCTGTGTGTGTAAATCGTGCCTATTTAGCTGGGCGGTTGATGTTACTACAGCACGCTTTTCCAAAGGAATAAGCACATCGTTGGCAACACCGCCATCACCATACGCCCAAACACGTATGGAGGAACGGTTGTACTGCAATGCATTAGCTGGGATAACAATTGATGCGGTAGAATCGGATACTGAAATCATGCTTTGAGGAATGCGGTAGTTCTCCCAAAAGGCAATTAGCTCATTAATATTGCCACGCAAACCAAGGTTGATAGTGCTACCACTGGTTGCCGAAGTGTATATAAATGGCTTCTCGCTAGCTTCATATCCAACCTTAAGCACCGAATTTTGACCACCTATGCTATTATCCTCTATAACGGTGTTTGCAGGATCGAGCATCCACTTGCCATCAACAACAATTTGGTAGTGGTACTTGCCCGGATTTAGCCATAGAGTAGTTTGGTAAAATCCATTTACCAGCTCCAAATTGGTTCTAGCAGGGTTCCAATCGTTAACTTGTCCTGTAAGCTGAACTGTTTTAATGCTTTTCCCCTTAGCATCGAATGTTACTGTAACGGGCAACTTACCACTCTTCTTTAGGAGAATGGAATAACAGCTCTTACCTATCCACACTTTCATCTCCGACAGAGCAGGAATAGCCTCGTTATTAAAGGAAAGGTGAAGCATTTGCTTATCGGAACTTAGTTCCTTAGCAAAATGTGCAGGTAGTGAGATAGAATCTATTGCCGATGGCGACAGGAAAAAATCAGCAAGAAAAACCTTTCCGCTATCAACATCTAGCTGAACAGGTGAGGCTAAGCCAACAATATCCGACTCGGTTTTTACACCAGGAATACTTTCGCCTTGCGAGCACCCCACCATACCTAGCAGGGCTAATGCAATTATGAAATTTGGTTTTATTTTCATGGTTAGGGATTTGGTATAGAACACAAATAATACAGATTTAACAGATTGACGCTAGTTGATTTAGAGCGCATTACAGACAACAACTTCATCTAACTACCTTTTATTCCAGCTCAATTATCATCGCACTTCGTGGAGAGAGTTGGATTTTTGATAGGGAATCGATGTTTTTACCAGAAATAATATCCTTACCCTTTGAGTAGCCATCAAGCAGCTCATTAAAACGCTCGTTTTTTAGTAATCGAGGAGTGTACCCCGAGTTAAGAATTACCATTACGCGTTGCTCCTTGTTGTACCTAAAGTAAACGTAAATGTCGTTCTCTGGTAAAAAATGGGTTAGCTTGCCATTATGTATAGCCGATGCTGTTTTGCGCCAGTTTAGTATGTTGCTGATGTAGTCCCATGCCTCACCCTCAGGTTTGGTTCGCCCCTCCTTAGTAAAAGCATTACGCTTATCGGTAGGCCATCCACCGGGGAAATCGCGGCGAAGCACTCCATCGCCCTCTCCCTTATCGCCAGTCATTAGAATCTCGGTACCGTAGTAAAGCTGAGGTATTCCGCGAGTTGTGAGCAGAAAGGCCATGGCCAGTTTGTAGCGCCCAAGCGATTTATCTTCGGCTCTATTAAAGCGGGTTACATCGTGATTATCGGGGAATGTAAGGATATTCATGGGGTTAGCATACAGAAAATCGTGCGCAAGCACCTCGTACAACCGCATAAGCCCCTTATCCCAGCCCGATTCCTCCGAAAAAGCCTCGTACATGGCATACATCAACGGGAAGTCCATTACAGTGGGCACAGCAGAATCGTAACCATCGCGATTGTTGGCTCCCGTTTGCCAGTATGCACACCAAGCGGGATAGTTTAGCCAAACCTCCGATACGATATTAAAGTTTGGGTACTCCGCCATTACAGCCTTTGCCCAGTTAGCCATAAAATCCTTATCAGGATAGGGGTGCGTATCCATTCTAATACCATCGAGTCCAGCGTGCTCAACCCACCAAATGCTATTCTGAATTAGGTAAGTGGCCAGAAAAGGGTTCTTCTGGTTTAAATCGGGCATGGAGTTATCAAACCATCCGTCGGACATAATCCGTTTATCATACTCCGAGGCGTTGGGGTCGGATACCACTGCACCACGGTAGCTGCTACGGGTAAACTCTGGCCATGCATGCACCCAATCCGATGAGGGTAAATCCTTAACCCACCAGTGCCCATCGCCACAATGGTTAAAAATCATATCCTTTATAACCTTTATGCCACGTTGGTGTGCCCTATCAATAAAATCGGTATAAAGGGCATTTGAACCCAAACGGGGATCAACCGCATAAAAATCGGTAATGGCATACCCATGATATGATGCAGCAGGTTGCTTATTCTCAAAAACAGGGTTAAGCCATAGTGCAGTAACACCTAGCTGTTGGATATAATCTAGGTTATTGATTATTCCTTGGATATCGCCACCATGACGGGCATAAAGATTCTCGCGATTAAGGCTATCGCCCATTGACTTAATGTAGTCGTTGGAGGTATCGCCGTTGGCAAACCTATCAGGAAACACCAGGTAAACCACATCGGAAGCATCAAATCCCTTACGCTGTGCCGAGCCCTCCTTGCGCTGAAGCAGCTGGTAGGGATGCGTTACCTTTGCCCCATTAGGAAAGGTAAAGGTTAACTGCATTGTGCCAGCAGCTACACTTGACAATATTTGCAGATTAATAAAAAGGTAGTTGGGATTATCGGTTTTCTCAACCGATACTAGCTCTACCCCGGGATAAACAAATGAAACCGTTGCTGATGATATGCCCTTACCGTAAACCATAAGTTGAAACTGGGGATTTTGCATCCCAACCCACCACATGGGCGGTTCAACTCTACTTATGGTTTGCGCCAAAGCCATTACTGATATTGAAAGTATTAGAAATACAGAAAGAACAAGTTTTCGCATAAATGGGATTATTAGTGCTTTACCAAATAGAAAGGGGCAACAAAAGGAACCCGATTTGCCCAAAAGCACAGGTCTTAGCGCATTAAACTAAAACCACATGCAGCCAAACAGGAGTATTCCCTTTATTGCCCCTTAAGTATAGGGTAAAGCGATGGTTACTAACCTCTACCCACAGCGTTTAAATCCTCAAAAGACTCTTTTAGTCGAACAATAATTGACTCCTCGCCTTTTCGAAGCCAAACACGGGGATCGTAATACTTCTTGTTTGGTGAATCTTCGCCCTCTGGGTTACCAATTTGACCTTGCAAGTATCCTTGCTTGTTGTGGTAGTAGGTACGAATACCATCCCAGAAAGCCCACTGAATATCGGTATCGATATTCATTTTGATAACGCCATAGCTAATAGCCTCGGCAATTTTCTCCTTTTCGGAACCGCTACCGCCATGGAAAACAAAGTTTACTGGGTTTGCCTTAGTGCCAAATTTTTCCTGAATAAACTTTTGAGAATCCCTAAGAATCTCAGGGCTTAGCACCACGTTGCCTGGCTTGTAAACACCATGTACGTTACCAAACGATGCAGCGATGGTAAACCTGTGGCTAACCTTCATTAGCTGCTCGTATGCGTAAGCAACTTCTTGAGGCTGGGTGTAAAGGCGAGAGCTATCTACATCGGTATTATCAACACCATCCTCTTCGCCACCGGTTACACCAAGCTCAATTTCAAGGGTCATGCCCATACGAGCCATACGCTCAAGGTACTTTGCGCTAATGGCAATGTTCTCCTCAAGGCTCTCCTCCGAAAGGTCTAGCATATGAGAGCTGAATAGCGGCTTGCCTGTTTCTGCAAAGTGTTTTTCGCCAGCATCAAGAAGACCGTCAATCCAAGGTAATAACTTCTTTGCCGCATGGTCGGTATGTAACACAACAGGAACACCATAAGCCTCGGCTAGCATATGCACATGCTTTGCGCCAGATACTGCACCTATGATACTTGCACGCTGACCTTCGTTAGAAAGGTTTTTGCCCGCAACAAATGATGCTCCGCTATTAGAAAACTGGATAATTACTGGTGAGTTAAGCTCACGAGCAGCTTCCAAAACAGCGTTAATAGTATTAGTACCTGTAACGTTAACAGCAGGTAGCGCAAAACCTTCCTTTTTTGCGTATGCAAATAGTTCCTGTACTTGATCGCCAGTTAGCACACCAGCAGGAAATTTTTTAGCAGTTGAACTCATTATTGTAATTTTTAGTAATTGATATCATAGCAAATACAAATGTACCAAAAAAAGGCACTCTGTCTCTCGCTAAATGTCAAAACCTATTATGCGGATATATCAACTGCTTGTGTAGAATTGGCCGACACAGTAACCATCTTTTCGTAAACCGATAGTGATATTGCAGGGCCATCCTGATTCTGGATATTTACCTGCGAATGGCTTACGGTTACTTTTAAAAGGTTATCGCGGAACCAAACCTTAAAGCTGTAGCCTTTCCATTGCTCGGGGATTAATGGACTAAGGTACAGGGCGTTGTTTCTAACGCGCATCCCGCCAAATCCTTCTACAATAGAAATCCAAGTACCAGCCATGCTAGTAATGTGTAGCCCCTCCTTTACCTCGCGGTTGTAATCGTCTAAATCCAAGCGAGCAGTACGAAGGTACATCTCATAGGCTTTAGCCTTATTGCCAATTTTTGATGCAAGCACAGAGTGAACACAAGGCGATAACGAAGACTCGTGAACCGTTCTAGGCTCATAAAAATCGAAGTTTCGCTTAATGGTTTCTGCGTTGAATCTATCCTCTAGGAAATATATCCCTTGTAGCACATCGGCTTGCTTAATGAAACACGATCTAAGAATCCTGTCCCAGCTCCATTTCTGGTTAATTGGGCGATGTGCTGGATCCAAATCCTTAACCAGAATTTGTTCCTTATCCATATACCCCTCTTGCTGAAGATAAACACCTAACTTCTCATCGAAAGGATAGTACATATTGGTTCTAATATTGTTCCAAAGAGTAAGTTCTTTTGCCTCATTAAAACCAATCTTTTGAACCAATGCAGCGTACTTCTCAGGATCCGACTTTTTAACTTGTGCGGCAACATCTGCAGCATACTCCATACACCAGCAAGCGATGGTGTTAGTGTACCAGTTGTTATTAACGTTATTCTCGTACTCGTTAGGTCCAGTAACGCCAAGCATTACGTATTTTCCCTTATCGGTAGAGTAGTTAACACGTTGAGCCCAGAAACGAGCAATGGCAATCAACACTTCCAACCCAAAGTTTGGTAAGTAGCTATAATCGTTTGTGTAGCGCACATAGTTGTATATGGCAAAAGCAATGGCGCCATTGCGGTGAATCTCCTCAAAGGTTATCTCCCACTCGTTATGGCACTCCTCTCCATTCATGGTAACCATTGGGTAAAGCGCCGCACCATTGGAAAAGCCGAGTTTTTCGGCATTTTCTATGGCTTTCCCCAACTGCTTGTACCTGTACAATAGAAGCTGGCGGGCAACTTTTTGTCCGTGCGTTATCATGTAAAATGGTAAGCAGTAAGCTTCGGTATCCCAGTAGGTTGATCCGCCATACTTTTCGCCAGTAAAACCTTTAGGACCAATATTTAGCCTTTCGTCCTTACCAGTGTATGTTTGGCTTAGCTGGAAAATATTAAACCTAATACCCTGTTGAGCGGCCACATCGCCCTCTATGGTAATGTCGCTATGCTCCCAAAGCTCATTCCATGCGTTAGCCTGATCTTGCAACATCACATCAAACCCCTTTTCTGTTGCGGTATTCAGCAGAGCTGTTAACACGCTTGAAAAGCTATCCTTTGAGTGATTTAACGATGATACTACAGCAACGTACTTGTAAAGAACCAGCTCGTCGCCAGCCTTTACGTTAACAGAAAAAGCCGATGCTACGTACTTCTCCTTGTCGTGTAGCTTAAGTTCTGGCGAAATGCGCTCGTCGTTATGATAAACAGAGAAACGCATGGCATGTCCAACATAAAAATCTAACTTGCGGGTGCGGCTAACAAGCATGCCCTGCTCTGGACTTATAAGGCGCTGCTCCTCATCCCAAAACTTCTCGCCATAGTTTGAATCCTCATTATGCACATCGGCATCTAGGTATGGCTTTAGACTTACCTTGGCGTTAGCTGTTAACAGCTTTACGCTATAACGGATGGCACCCAGCTCCGAATTGGCTAACGAAAGGAATCGCTTTGCGTTAACGGCAACTTTAACGCCCGAGGGCATTTCGCAGATAAAGGAGCGCTCAAGGTAGCCTTCCTTCATGTTAAGCACCCTACGAAAGTCGGTAACCTCGCAGCGAGCCAAATCCAGCTCATCGTCGCCTATTTTAACATCAATTCCAATCCAATTAGTTGAGTTAATGACTTTTGCAAAATACTCGGGATATCCGTTTTTCCACCAGCCTACCCTTGTTTTATCGGGATAATATACACCAGCAACATAACTTCCCTGAAGTGATGAGCCACTATACTTCTCCTCAAAATTTGCACGTTGCCCCATAGCCCCGTTACCAAGGCTAAAGATGCTTTCTGAAGCACGAGCAAACTCGGGGTGAAACCCCTCCTCTATTATGCACCACTCATCGTGCTTAAGATACTGATTCATATTATGAACGTTAAATGTGAAACGTTAAAATGCTTTTAAACGATATGTACACGGCTATTTAACCAGCATGCATAGCAAATACTTTATAATTGCTTGCTTAACCTAGCAAAAACATCGCTAGGCGAAAGGTTTTTAAACCCATCAATAACAAGGTTTGCACGGTAAAGTATAGCTGGACTTCCAACGCCAACACACCGCATTCCGCCATTTATTGCAGCCTCAACACCAGCTTCGGCATCCTCAAACACTACGCACTCCGATGGACGAATGCCCAAATCGGTTGCAGCAATAAGGAATACCTCGGGATCGGGTTTTGCGTTTACAACGCGGGTGCCATCAACAATGGAGTCGAAGTGGTTTACCAGTCCTATTCGATTAAGAATAAGCCTTGCATTTTTGCTAGCAGAGCCCAAAGCCACCTTAACTTCTGATGCGCGTAAGTTCTCAATAAACTCTTTCGCTCCGGGTAAAATCTCGCTAGAGTCCATTTTCTCAATATACTCCACGTACCACGCATTTTTGCGAGCAGCCATCAGCTCCTTCTCCTGAGGCGAGGCACTTTTTTGGCCTATCTCCAAAAGGATTTCGAGCGAAGCCATTCGGCTAACACCCTTTAGGCGCTCGTTATCGTGCTCGGTAAAATCGAACCCATGCTCGGCAGCCAGTCGCTTCCACGCTAGGTAATGGTACTTGGCGGTATCAACAACAACACCATCCAAATCAAAGATGCATGCACTTATTTTCATCGCTATGATTGGCTAAGCCTTTACGTCGTCCTTATCGTGAACAATAAACACTAGAATTGCTGCAAGTACCATTGATGCCCCACCAAGCATTAGGGAGTAAACAGCCTCTCCCTGAAATAGTACACGGGTGAAGAATCCAAGTAAACTTGCCGCAAGAATTTGGGGTATTACAATAAAGAAGTTGAAAATTCCCATGTAGGTACCCATTTTGTTCGAGGGCAATGCACCGGCAAGAATTGCATAGGGCATGCTAAGAATACTGGCCCAAGCCAAGCCAACACCAACCATTGAGATTAGTAGATGAAGCGGGTTGGTTACAAAGTAAATAGAGAATAAGCCCAAGCCTCCTGCGATAAGAGATATGGAGTGAGTAATTTTACGACTAGTGTACTTTGCAATTACGGGTAGCAGGAATGCCACAATAGCAGCGACTCCATTATAAACAGCAAAGCAAATCCCAACCCAGTTAGCCCCCTCGTTAAACAGCTCCGATGCGGTATCGGTAGTGCCATAAACATGCTTGGTTACTGCGGCAGTGGTGTAAATCCACATAGCAAATAGCGCAAACCAGCTAAAAAACTGAACCACGGCAAGTTGCCCCATTGTGCGGGGCATACTAAATAAATCGTTTGCTATAACTGTTAGGCCATTTTTGGGAAGCCCCATCTTAATCAGAATGCCAGATAGAAGAAGAAGTGCACCAAAAACAAATAAACCAACGGTTAAAATGTACAGCTCTGCATCCCAGTCCATGTACCATACTAGCAAGGAAAGTGCAGCACCAAGGACAATCCAGACGATGCTGTTTTTCAAGAAGAACTTAGCAGGGCGAATTGCCTCATTGCTTGATGAAGAATTTTCTGCATTGGTGTTTCCTTTCTCAGCATCATCAAACGCTTTAAGCTGCTGCGGCGAGTACTCCTTGGTTGAGAACACTGTCCACAAAACCGCCGATATAAAAACGATGGCACCTATATAAAAGGAGTACTGAACCGAAGGAGGAATTTCTCCCTCTGGAGCTTGGTTTGCAATGCCTACCCACTCGGTTAGAATATACGGTAGTGCTGAGGCAATTACCGCTCCAGTACCAATAAAGAAGCTTTGCATAGCAAACCCTTTGGTACGCTGCTCCGATGGTAACATGTCGCCTACAAAAGCACGGAAAGGCTCCATGGAAACGTTTATTGATGCATCCATTATCCAAAGCATACCCGCAGCAACCCAAAGGGTTGGGGAGTTAGGCATAAAAATTAATGCAAGGGAGGCAAGTATGGCACCAACAAGAAAGAAAGGTCTCCTTCGCCCTAAGCGGGTCCAGGTATTATCGCTCATATGACCGATAATTGGCTGAATAATCAAACCCGTAACAGGTGCAGCAATCCAGAGTATTGGAATTGAGTCTATTTCGGCACCAAGGGTTTCGAATATCCTACTTACATTGGCATTTTGGAGGGCAAAGCCAAACTGAATTCCCAAGAATCCAAAGCTCATATTCCATATCTGCCAAAAGCTCAAACGAGGTCTTTTGCTCATGATAGAGAGAATAAGTTTACGATAATATATATGGAAAGGGAAAATCAGCCAATGTCAAAAGTAAAACAAAAATCAATGCAAAAAAAGGGCTAACTGCCGTCAATAAACTGAACAATAAGCAATTTAAAGCAAGAAAGGGCATTTCAATCGTTTTCGGAAAGCTGCTAACATTTTAAAAAAACGCAAAAAAAAATCCAGCCAGAGCTGGATTTGTGGCATTTCGAGGTAAAGCTAGCGCGTTTTAGATGAATCGCGAACAACTAAACTTGTTTTCAGCACCTCGGTTGTAGGGGTGTAACTATCCTGTTTGGCTTGGCTTATTCGTGCAATAAGCATCTCCATGGCTCGCCTACCCATCTCATATCCAGGTTGACGAATGGTAGTAAGTGACGGGTCAACCATTTGGGCCACATTTTCGTCGCCAAAACCAACTACAGAAACATCTTTTGGTATATTTATCCCATTACGCTTAAGCACCTTAAGAGTACCTGCTGCGGTAAAATCGTTAACAGTAAAAATGGCATCAAAGCGTACACCATCGTCAATAATTTTCTGAGTTTTCTCAAGAGCAAGCTCAAAGGTATCGCAAGGAATAACCAGCGACTCATCAATAACAACACCATTATCGCGCATTGCTTGTAGGTAACCGTTTAGCCTACGGCGGCCAATAAGCCTATTCTGCGGCCCCGCAAAGTGAATAATCCTACGCCTACCTTGTATAATAAGGTGCTCTGTTGCCTTGTAGGCTCCCTCAAAATCGTCAATAATAACCCTATCGGCAGGAATTTCCTCAACCATTCTGTCAAAAAACACAATGGGTATCCCCTCCTCTTCTAGGCGCTTAAGGTGCGAGTAATCTACGGTTTCCTTACTAACCGACACAAGCAAACCATCTATAATACCATTAATAAAGGTTTCGCAGGCCATTATTTCCTTTTGGTACTGCTCGCTAGACTGGCTAATCATAACGCTATAGCCATGAGCATTGGCAACCTCCTCTATCCCACTAATAACCGATGAGAAAAAGAAATGTACAATTTCTGGAATAATAACACCAATTACGTTACTCTTTTGGCTACGGAGGCTCAGCGCAATTGCGTTGGGTCTGTAGTTCAGCTTGGTTGCCAATTCGTTTACTTGCCGCTTAGTTTCAACGCTAATATCGGGATGATCTTTAAGAGCCCTCGACACAGTTGAAGGGCTTATTCCTAGTGCCTTAGCAATATCTTTTATGGTAACCTGACCAGACTTCATAAGTGAAATAGTTTGCGAAGAAATGAGCTAAAATCAAAATCAAACGTTTTAAATATAGCCTTTTTTATTATGCAATTGTTAAAAGAACTTGACTTCCATTCCCTTTTTTTCTAACTTACTTGTTATGAGACCAAAATACTTGGATACACAAATTTACTAACCTACCCATATTGCAAACGTTTGCGGGAACGATTGCATTGATTTTTAGGCGCTAACAAGCTATTTTAAGCTAAATCAACTTTAAATTTTTGTTACTTGTGCACAGGAAATTTTTCGGAAAGTCAGCCAACAGAACGAAAAACAAAAACCTAATTCTCAGATCATGAATCACGGTGTTCAACTTCTTAAGAAACTGCCCGTTATCATATTTCTTATGGTAAGTAGCCTGGTTGTATTAGGACAGGATATTGCCATTACGGGTACAATAACCGATGGACGCGATGGTTCCTCCATGATTGGTGTTACCATTTTACAGAAGGGTACAACTAACGGAACCACAACCGACCTATCTGGTGCATATAGCTTAAAAGCACCTAAAGATGCAATTCTTGTGTTCTCCTTTATTGGGTACGAAACGATAGAACAACCCATTAATGGACGTACTACAATTAACGTAACCCTTAACGAGGCAACAGCAAGCCTTGATGAGGTAATAGTTATTGGTTACGGCGTACAGAAGAAAAGTGACAAAACTGGCGCTGTAGCTAACGTTAAGGCGGAAGAGCTGAACGGAGGTATCCTTACCGACCCTATTCAAGGCCTTCAAGGTAAAACAGCTGGGGTGTCTATTACAAAAAAAGGTGGTGACCCCAATAGTGGGTACTCAGTAAAAATCCGTGGTAGCGCTGGTCTATACTCTGGAACTAACCCTTTGTATGTAATAGACGGGGTACCTGGCGCCGACCCTACAACAATCTCTCCAGAAGATATTGAGTCGTACAACATTCTAAAAGACGCATCGTCAACTGCAATTTACGGTTCAAGGGGAGCAAATGGGGTAATTATTATTACCACTAAAACAGGGACAAAAAACGCTAAACCGATTTTTGAGTACAGCTCTGCATTATCTGTTGATAATGTTGCTAACAGGTTGGATTTAATGAGTGCCAATCAGCTTAGGAAATTAGCTTCTGACTACAATCTAAACCTAACCGATGGCGGTGGTGATACTGATTGGCAGGATGCCATTTACAGAACGGGCTATTCGCAAACACATAGCATTTCCGCATCGGGAGGAAGTGATAATTCAACCTATCGTTTCACGGGTACTCACTCCGATTTTGAAGGCGTTATTAAGGGAACCGCAAAAGCGCGAACTGTAGGTAGGCTAAACCTGATACAAAAAGGGATTAATAATAGACTAACCCTACAAACAACAATCTCAGGAACAATTGAGAGCAACGATTACCAATCGTATTCGGGAAATGGAAACAACGATATACTCTACCAAACATTTCAGCGTAACCCAACGGATCCCATTTACACTGCAGATGGCGAATACTATGAGATTCAAAGGGAGTTTAACTACTACAACCCGGTTGCCCTTATTGAGCAAATTCAGAACCACCGCGACGCAAAAAGACTTTTAGCAAACCTTCGTGCCGATTTTGAAATTGTAGAAGGCCTTAAAGCGGGCATTAACTTAGGTTACACTCGAAACGACTCCGAAAACTTCTACTTTGAACCAAGCGACGTAAGAGGAAGTACCTCAACTGGTTTTGGGAAAAGATTTTATGACAACAATGAATCGCGCGTATTAGAGGCAACCATATCCTACAACAACACATTTAAAGATGTTCATAACGTAGATCTTGTTGGAGGTTACTCTTTCCAAGAGGATTTCTTCGATGGATTCTCGGCTCAAGGTCGAAGCCCCCTATCCGATTATGTTATGTCTCATAATCTAGGCGTATTAAACGACGTTAATCCAGGAGATATAAGTTCATACAAAAGATCAAACAGGCTTATCTCCTTCTTTGGACGCGCGGTGTACAACTATAACTCAAAATACTTTGTTACTGCAACTATTAGAAGAGACGGTTCTTCAAAATTTGGAGCAAACAACGAGTGGGGACTATTCCCTTCGGCTTCTATAGGCTGGAATATTAAAGCAGAACCTTTCCTTAGCGACATTGAAGTAATTAGCCAGTTAAAGCTAAGAGCTGGTTACGGCTTGGCTGGAAACCAAGAGATTGATTCTTACCTAGATATAATGACCGCTATAGTTAAAGGTACTACCATTAACCCAGAAACAGGAGAACCTGCTATTGAGTTTGGACGCAGCCACAATATCAACCCAGACCTACGATGGGAAGAGAATAGTGAGCTAAACATCGGACTAGATTACGGCTTTTTAAACAACAGATTCTCAGGATCTATTGAGTACTACGACAAAACAACTAGCGATCTACTAGCGCCATATTCTGTTCCCGTTCCACCAAATGCAGAGGGGCTTACCTGGGCCAATGTAGGAACTATCAGAAACCGAGGCTTAGAGTTTAACATCCAAACATTTATATTGGATAGAACTAACCTAAACTGGAAAACATCTGCGGTATTCTCAACCAATAGGCAAACGGTAGAATCTCTATCGGACAAAGGTAACGGTTACCTATGGACTCCCAGAAAAGAGGGATGGCTATCGGGTCGTGGACTAGTTGGCGACCAAAACTGGACTCAAATTGTTGCTCCGGGCTATGAGTTAGGGACTTTCTACATGCCTGAGTATGCAGGGATTTCTGCCGATGGAAAATTCCTTTTCTACACCGCAGCAGGAGGGGTTACAAGGGATCTTGAAAAAGCAGAGAGAAGAGTTGTAGGGCATGCACTACCTGATTTTGAAATTGGCTGGTCAAACTACTTTACTATTTACAAAAATATTGACTTCAGCTTTGCCATTCGTGCTGTAGTTGGTTTTGATGTGCTAAACGTAACCCGTATGGTATTTGCAAACCCAAGTATTTTACCCCAGATAAACGGACTAACGGAAATTATCAAAGAAAAGGAAAGAGGGCTAACCGACTTCCCTAAGGTAAACAGCTACTACTTAGAGGATGGTACGTTTGTTCGTTTAGATAACGTTACTCTTGGATACAATTTCAATGCAAGCAAAATTAACTGGTTAAGCAAGTTAAGAGTGTACGTTACATCAACCAACCTAATAACCCTTACAAATTATTCTGGGCTTGACCCCGAAACTACCTATGATGGACTATCATTTGGTCTTGACCAGTACAACGTTTATCCCAAAACTAGAACGTTCACTTTTGGTGTAAACGCAACATTTTAAGGAGATTTGAGCTATGAAAAAAGTATTAATATCTATTGCAGCACTAGCCTTAATGGTTTCCTGCACCGATTTAGATGATAGATTGTACGACAGGCTACCCGAGGATATGTACCCAGAGAATGAAACCCAAGGGGCATTACTCACCGTACCTGTTTACAGCCCTCTTAGAGAGTTGCTAGACTGGGGCGGATGGTGGTTTGCCCAAGAGCTATCGGCAGATCAGGTAGTATGCCCAACTCGCTTATCGGACTGGGATGATGGAGGAAAATGGCGGATGCTTCATACACATACATGGACCAACACAACTGAAGCAGTTGCCTCCATGTGGAGCCGATTTTATAAGGGAGTTGTAGAAGCAAACCAGCTTATTGAGCGCTTAACTCCAAATGCAGAGGATCCTGCTACAGCGCTAACCCTTGCTAAAGTAAAGATAATGAGGGCTTATTACTATTACCTTCTTATAGATAACTACGGCAATGTACCCTACGTAACTACATTTATAGACGCACCAGAGTTTCCAGAGAAAGAGAATAGAGCCATTATCTTCCAGAACTTAATTACCGAACTAGAAGACAACATTCCAACCCTTACTTCGAGTAGTACAAAAACCGCAGTAAGCAAAGGAATGGCTTATACCCTGTTGGCTAAACTATACCTCAATGCCGAAGTTTATACAGGAACAGCACAATGGGAAAAGGCAGAAATAGCGTGCGATAGCGTAATGAAGCTAGGCTATAGTTTAGATGGCGACCCTCTTGCTCCTTTTGTTACAAAAAATGAAAATTCCAACGAGAATATTTTTACAATACCGTTCGATGAAGATTCTTACACAGGTTTTAACCTTCATATGCGCACACTGCACTACTTAAGCAATAAGACTTACGACATGTCGGTTGGCCCATGGAACGGATTTGCAGTAACTGAATCTCATTATAACACTTACTCGGATAATGATTTGAGAAAAGGAGGCTTCCTTGTAGGACAGCAGTACTCATCTGGAGGCGAAGCCTTAGTAGAAAATGGGATACCCGTAGTCTTTACACCTAGAATTCCCAAGTTAGTGATGGATGCAACATTTACTCCTGCTGAGATTCGCATGTCTGGAGTACGAGTAGCTAAATTTGAGATAGCACGTGGAGCAAAAGAGAACCTAAGCAACGATTTCCCTATTTTCCGCTACGCCGACGTTATTTTAATGAAGGCAGAAGCCATGATACGTCAAGGGGAAAGTGGTGATTTGTATGTTAACATGATAAGAAAAAGAGCAGGACTTGAAAATTGGACAGGGGTAACGCTAGACCAACTTCTTGAAGAAAGAGGAAGGGAGATGTACTGGGAAGCACATAGAAGGCAAGACCTTATCCGCTTTGGAAAGTTCAACAATGCTTGGTGGGAAAAGGAAACATCTACAACAGATCGCAAAGTATTCCCAATACCTCAGTCACAAATAGATGCCAACCCAAATTTGGCCAAATAATTTTTACACACTAAACCTAAATGTTACACTTAAATTCTATGATTATGAAAAGAAATCCGTTCAAAAGAGTACTATCCCTTGCGGGTATAGCGCTATTAGCACTTGCAACCTTTTCTGCATGTAGTGATGACGACGATCCAAAGCCAATCCTTGTTGAAGATGGGGCTTATATTGTAGGCGGTTCAACCGCATCAACCTCACTTGAACTAAAGGGAATGATGTCATCGGGTCTAGTTGAAGGCGAAGGCTATGCTGCAACACCAAGAGATGGAATGTATGAGAAATTCATCTACATTAATGGTGGCGGCGAAGGCTTTAAATTTGTTGTTAAAACTGGTTTGCAAGAAACTAGCTATGGTATTCGCCCTCAAACAGCAGGAACTCTTACCCTTGCTGGTGAAAACGACCAAATTACAGCCACAGTAGATACAGCAGCAATTGCAGCTGATGGCGAGAACTTCACTGTACAAAACAGTGGTTTTTACCATGTTGTTCTAGACATAACCTCGGAAAGCGTATTTATTATTCCTATTTCAAACTGGAATCTTAAGTTAGCGCAAGATGTGGAGTTGCCTGTAGTTTCTCTTGATCAAAATGGCGGCTCATGGGAAAAAACTGAGGTAGAAATGAGAAAAGGAAACTTTAAGTTCCGTTACAATACAGGATGGAAAGTAATAACTAACCAATTCACCATTTTCACTAACTATGGTGGTTCTATGGACGAACTTTCCTTTGGAGGTAGCGACATTGCCTTTCCTTTAAGCATGGAAGGTATTTATACTGTTGAACTTAAGTGGGATCCCATTAAAGGTTTCACATCTACCTTCACATATACAGGAGATGTTGTTGCTGTTGACCCTGCTACATTTGTTTGGAGCCTAATTGGTAACGCTTTCAACAACGATCAGGGTGTTCCTGCTGAATGGAACTATGATGTTGACTTCACCTTCCAAAGTAAATCGGGAGATGTTTACACTTACAAGATTGATGAAGTTACTCTTCTAGCTAATGGCGAATTCAAAGTTCGTAGAGACCATGACTGGACTACTAACTTTGGCTTTGGTGGAACCACTTTTGCTGGAGATTCAGACAATTTTGTTGATGCAGATGGTAACATTAAGGTTGTAGCAACCAAAAAGTACTCTGTTGAATTTGAACTTAACTGGGCTACCGATGCTCGTAAGTTAACGTTCACTCCAATTCAATAAATAACAACACTTTAGATATAGGGCATACGTATAGTATGCCCTATATTTATTTCATAAGTCGCTAAAATGGGAAAAAGGATCATACTACTATCCATTTGCTTACTGTTCTTTGCAAATGTGCCATTACTTCTAGCCCAAGTTATCACCACCACCCCTACCCTACCCAAAGCTGATGATGAGGTTGTTGTTACTTTTAATGCAACATTAGGAAATGGCGGACTAGCCAACTACACAGGTGATGTTTATGCACACACAGGAGTCCTTGTTGAGGGCACTACTACTTGGCAGTACACAAAAGGAACCTGGGGCAACAACACCACCCAGCCCAAGCTTACCCGTACAGGAGCCAATACATATACACTAACGCTAAAACCTAGCATAAAAGAGTTTTATGCTGTACCCGATGGTAAAACCATCAAAAAATTGTGCTTCGTTTTCAGAAGCAGCGATGCAACAAAACAAACCGAAGATCTTTTTTACGATGTTTACCCCGATGGGCTAACCGTAAACATATCCTATCCTACCCAGGATAGCCCTATATTTGAACTTAACGACAATTTCAACATACAGGCAAGTGCCAACGGCTCAACAAGCCTCTCCCTTTATCTCAACAATCAAGAACTTGCAACAACATCAAACGCTACTGTATCCGTTCCATATACAGCATTAAGCCACGGAACTTACTGGGTTAAAGCCATCGCTTCCGATGGCGAAAGTACTGCTAAGGATTCCACCTATTTCTTTGTTCGCCCCGATGCCCCGGTTGCCGATCTGCCTGCTGGTGCTAAACCTGGCGTAAACAGATTAAACGACAACTCGGTTACTATTGTACTTAGCGACCCTGCAGCAAAAAAACAGTATGCCTTTTTGCTTGGCTCGTTCAACAACTGGGTAATTAGTGAAGATTACTACATGAATAGAACTCCAAGTGGACAGTACTATTGGATTACACTAACAAACCTTGAACCCAACATAGATTACATATACCAGTTTCTAATTGATGGAACGCTTAAAATAGCAGATCCTTTCTGTGAGCAAATTAGCGATCCTTGGAACGATAAATACATAAACACAACTACCTACCCCAATCTACCAGCATACCCCGATGGTAAAACAACGGGCATAGCCTCGGTATTTAGAACAAACAAGGAGCAGTACACTTGGCAGGTTGAATCTTTTGCTGCGCCCAAAAAAACCGATTTGGTTATATACGAACTTCATATCCGCGATTTTCTTGGTGATGAATATGTCAACACACTCACCGACACGCTAAACTACCTTCAAGAGCTGGGCATAAACGCCATTGAGCTTATGCCCATTATGGAATTTGAGGGTAACGACTCCTGGGGATACAACCCATCTTTTTACTTTGCTCCCGACAAAGCTTACGGAACACCAACCGACTATAAACGCTTTATAGATGAGTGTCACCAGCGCGGAATTGCCGTAATACTCGACATTGTCCTTAACCACTCCTTTGGGCAATCGCCCTTTGTACAAATGTACTTTGATGCTAATGCTGGCGATTACGGTCAGCCAACTGCCGATAACCCTTGGTTTAACCAAACCTGTCCGCACCAACCTTGGTGCTGGGGCTACGATTTTAACGTGGAGAGCACACATACTCAATACCTTTTTGATAGGGTAATTGAGTACTGGCTTACAGAATATAAAGCCGACGGTTTCCGTTTCGACTTTACCAAGGGTTTTACCAACAAGGTTAGTGATGGATGGGCTTACGATGCTGCCCGAATAAAAAATCTGAAAAGAATAGCAGATAAGGCTTGGAGCATAAACCCCAACACCTACATTATCCTAGAACATTTAACCGACAATAGCGAGGAGACAGAACTAGCCAGCTACGGCATGATGCTCTGGGGCAATATGAACCATGCCTATAACGAAGCTACCATGGGATGGATTACAAATTCCAACTTCTCTGGGGTAAGCTATAAGCAACGTGGTTGGAACGTGCCTCACCTTATTGGCTACATGGAGAGCCACGATGAGGAGCGCCTTATGTACAAGAACCTCACCTATGGAAACTCTCAGAATCCAAATCACAACGTTAAGAACCTAGATGTTGCCCTAAAGCGCAACGCTCTGGCAGCCACCTTCTTTTTTACCATTCCTGGCCCCAAAATGGTTTGGCAATTTGGTGAACTTGGCTACGATTACTCCATTGATGAGAATGGTAGAGTTGGCCGTAAGCCTATTCGCTGGGATTACTACTCCGATTATAATCGAAAGCAACTTTACAACACCTATGCACAGCTCATTAGGCTAAAAACCGATTATGAGGTATTTGAAACCACAACCTTTACAACATACCTATCGGCTGCCGTAAAATGGATAAAGCTGGATGGAGAGGATATGGATGCAGCAGTTATTGGCAATTTTAATGTTGATACCGAAACCGCTGATTTTACATTCCCTGCCACTGGTAAATGGTACGAGTTCTTTACACAGGACTCAATAAGTGTAACAAACACCAAAGTTACCTTTACACTTAACCCTGGGGAATATAGGCTATATACCACCCAACGCATCAAAAAGGGAGATGTTTATGTGGGTATAAAACCAATTGCCGATAATAAAATTGAGCAAATGAATATCTGGCCAAACCCAGCTACAAGCTCGTTTACACTAAACTTTAACCTTTATAATACAGAAAGTTACACAGTATCGCTAGTTAACCTTATGGGACAAAAAGTAGCAACGCTACATTCAGCTAAGGGCTATAGCGGTGCAAACACTGCCGAGTTAGTAATTCCGAATAATATTGTGCCCAATGTGTACCTCTGCGTGGTACAAACAGGCACCGCAACAAAAGTGGCAAAATTGGTGGTTAAGTAAATTGGGATTTTGTTACGAGAAACGGAGGCCGACTGGCCTCCGTTTTTATTATCCTAGAAAGGGAAATCGTCGCTTGGGCTTCCCGCCTTTACCTCTTCAGGTTCTTGTATCTTTGGCAAATCGGCCACCAAATGCGATGTATTGCCATTTATGTAAATGGCCCGGAACGGAACCGTTGGACAAGCATACTCACACGCTCCACAACCAATGCAAATAGTCTCATCAACAGAGGGTATTACAAGTCCCTTTTCCCCATAAGGAACCATTTTTACAGCCTTTGTAGGGCAATGCTCAGAACAAGCACCACAATCGGTTTTATCGGTATGTACAATACAGTTATCCTTTATAAATTTTGCAACACCAAGTTGAGTTCTCTTTTTTGATTCCAGCATAAGCGGCAGTATTGCACCTGTAGGACAAACCTCTCCACACAGAGTACATTCAAAATTGCAAAAGCCCGAGTGGTAATCCATGTGCGGCTGCATAATACCAAAAACGCCGTACTGTAGCAGCGATGGTTGCAAAACATGAGTTGGACATTGTGAAACACACAAATGGCAGGCAGTACATATATCTAGAAATCGGTTTGTGGATTCTGCTCCTGGAGGAGCAACCGGATGTTCCTTTTTCTCCTTCACCTTGGTAGGAGCACCCAGTGCGCTCATACTACTAAGCATGGCCGATGTTGCAACAAAACCACCCAAAGCCTTAAAAAACTCGCGGCGAGAAGTGTTACCTACTACACCTTCAGACTTTTCGCTTACGGGTTTATCTGCAGATTTGCGGCCAATAGCACTATAGCTAAGAGCATCAAACCTACACGAATCTAAACAGTTAAAACAAGCAACACAGCGTGATGCATCAACCGTTTGCGACTTAATATCAATACAACCTGACTTACAAACACTTTCACACTTCCTGCAACTTGTGCAGGTTGATGCAGCAATACTTACCTTAAACACAGATACTTTTGATACCAAGCCCAAAAACGTTCCCACTGGGCATATCAAATTACAGTACAAGCGCCCCTTTCCAACAGCCATAAAAATTATGGGAGCAATAAGCAGTGCCGATAAAAGTAGAACCTGCCAAGGCATACCCTTAAAGGGAACATGTGCTAAGGCATAGCTATCGAACACGCCTAAAACCTTTACCAGCAAATTATTTACCCCAAAATAAACCGGACGAACAAGATTTGAAAAGGTACGCCCAGCAAGGCTATAGGGATCTAAAATGTATAACAAGAAAACACCACCACCAATAGCAAACGCAGCCACTACCACAAGAATGGAATACCTTACCCACGGAACTGACGTTGTAAACTTATACCGCCTTTTCCACTTCGAAATTCTACTTACAAGATCCTGTATAACACCTAATGGGCATAGAAAAGAGCAGTAAACTCTTCCAAACACTAGCGTTAGTAACAATACTATAATAAAACCAATGGATAATGCTCCACCCACACTAAAGAAGTTAAGCAGCGATGGCACAAACTGGGGGAACAAAATCCATTCAATAGTATGTGGCTTTAAGCTCCCTGCAAAATCAATAAAAACAAATACAACTAAAAGAAAGTAACACAAGGCAAAAAAACGACGAAACCATTTTGGAATACTTAATAAATGCATGGTCTATTACATTTTAATACGTTCAATATTTAATTCGCCTAAATTCATATTCCCCACTCCTAGCTCATGTGCCATTTTAATGTGGGGGATATCGGTAGGCTCCACTCCAAAAATCTTTGCCGCTGCAGCATCAGCAGCAACCATATCTGTAGATAAAATAAGAGACTGCATCTCAACCACATCGGCCAACGAAACACCTCTTGGCCCGTTCCTTGTCATCACTCTATAAGCGTCAACCACATTTAGAGTTGGCTTGCAGTACGTTGCAAAATCGGCAATGCATTGGTGTAAATCATTCCTATGCCAGAACCGTCTATCCCACACTGCCCCCATCAGATTTTTTAACGATATAGTAACTTTTGCAGAGCTATGATGTTTTAGTACGGGAACATTAATAAAAACATCTGCACCAAGAATTGCCTCGTGAACCTTAGCTTTAGTCAATCGCTTACCGTTTGGTATATCTACTTCCTTATAGTAATTCTCTGTATTACCTGGAATAACCTTTGCACCAGCCTGCTTTGCTGATTTTTCAATACCGCTGTTCTCATAGCACCGATTCCACGCATCGCAGGTATTGTCAAAAACCATAACGCTTGCAGCTCCTGCGGCAAAACACTGCTCAACAATTCTCTTCACCAGCTCGGGGTTAGTATTCCCTCCATTCTCTGGTGGTACATCCCAACCAATATTTGGTTTTATTACAACTTTCTGCCCTTTCTTTACAAACTTCTGCATGCCCCCCATTGCTGCAATGGCTTTATCAAACATAGCGGCAGGAGCGCCTCCTTTAACAGCAACCAAGTCTATTGGCTTATTCGCATTTGCGCTAGATGTATTTCCTGCAACAATTTTATCAAGGCCTCCCATGTTTAGAAAAGCCCCTGTAAAAAGCCCTGCACTTAGGCCTTTCTTTAAAAATTCGCGTCGTTTCATACTAGGATAGGGTTTTATTACTTAATATTGACCGTTAAAATGGGTAAACGTTTACTCTAAACCGAAAATAGTTCCAGCTCATATATTTGAGGAATTGATAAATACCCATGGCTAGCTAAACTATATTGCCAAATTTACATCTGATAATTTGTTACACACAACTAAAACCTTAAAAAAATGAACACTACTCAAATTGCTTTAAAGGGGAACATAAGGGCATATATTTTTGATGCACTTGCTGTTGCATTTATATTTTTGGTTCCTACAATATCTCACATGATTAGCCTGCCTCTTTATTTAATAGAGCCAATGAGACTAATGGTAATACTAGCTTTAGTCCATACCAACAAAAGAAATGCGTATGTATTGGCACTGCTACTACCACTATTCTCCTTTGCAGTATCGGCTCATCCCGTTTTCCCAAAGATGGTGTTAATAGCCGCAGAGCTAATGCTAAACGTATGGCTCTTTAATCTTATTAGCAAAACCTTAATTAACAGAGTGTTCCCAGCAATGCTTCTTTCCATTGTTTTAAGCAAGGCTTTTTACTATCTAGTTAAGTTTACCCTATTAAGCACCCTACTACAAGGCGATTTAGTTGCAACACCACTATATATTCAAGGTATTACAACCGTAGCATTCAGCATTTATGCATGGCTACTACTAAAAAAGGCTGACTAACAAGCGGCACATCTTCTTTAAGCAAAACCTTACCTAATATCTAGGTAAGGTTTTCTATTTTTGCAGAAGTAACATTAACAAATAGCCGTTTACCCACCCATGGACAAGCACCCCAATAGTGTACTCTTAACCACAAGCTACTTTGGCTCCATTCAGTACTATAGCAAAATAGCTGGATATAGTAACATTATAATAGAAACGCACGAAAACTATCAAAAGCAATCGTTTAGAAACCGTTGCCAGATACTAACAGCCAATGGTGTAATGCCACTTACGGTGCCAGTAGTAAGACCCAACGGCAATCATACACCAATACAAGATGTTCTGGTTGACTATGCCACCAACTGGCAACGCATTCACTTTAAGGCCATTGAATCGGCCTATCGAACGGCTGCATACTACGAGCACTACATAGAAGAGATAATTCCACTATTTGAACAAAAGGAGAGGTTTCTTCTCGATTTAAACATAAAAGCGCATAAAGCCGTAATGGGTATTTTAGGTATAAGTAAAGGGTTTACCGTTACCAGCAAATTTGAGCCAACTATAGCGAACAGCATTGACGACTACCGGTACTCCATCCACCCAAAGCAACAGAAACACGATAACGATGATAATTTCTGCGCAGTAAGCTACTTTCAAGTTTTCTCCGATAGATTTCCTTTTGTCGCCAACCTAAGCATAATAGATCTAGTTATGAACTTAGGCCCCGATAGTTATAGCATTTTGGGCAGTAGCATATTAGCGCAAAAGTAAAGGGAGAACCGCCATAAAGCAGCTCTCCCTTCCCAAAAACGACAATTTAACTAGCTAAAACTTAATACCCAAAGTTAAAACAGCCTTACCAACAGCCCATTTCTGGGTTACGGGATCTATTGCAAGGTTTCCGGCATTATCTCTGATATCAAAAAAGGTATATTTCTCTGTGTGCATTAATCGTGAGTAAGCAAAATCTATATAAACGCTTTTATGCCTATAGCCTATACCACCCGATATAATTAGGTTATCGGCATTCTTATTGAGTAACTCCGATTTATATGGGCTAGAGTAATAGGCACCACCTGCCCTAAAGAACACGTTATCAAGCCTAAATTCGCCTCCCAAGCGAAAACTGTTCGTAGCCCTATAAACACCTTTAATTTCATCATTAACAGCATTATACATATTACCTCCAACACCATTTTTAAAGCGCATAGTGCTGTAATCGGAATACTCATAATCGAAGCTAATTAGACCAACATCCCCTATAACAACTGCTGCACTAGCAATGGTTCTAAAGGGAGTTTCCAAATCGTAAGTATTTTTAAAGGTCTCAGTGGTTTGCGATGCAGGAGTAATAAAATCGCCATCCCAAAACTCCGAAGAAGCGGATAACGAATAGTGCTCGTCAACAGAGAAGTAGGTTGGCGTATGAAAAGCCAAGCCTAAGCGTAAACTCTCAATTGGACGATATATAGCACCTAGCTTAAAATTAAAACCGTTGCCCGAAACCGATAAGTTTTCGGAGTAAGAGAGGTTATCAAACAAATAAGGCATATCAGGATCACCAGTAGCGCTAAGTGTCTCGGTATATACTGTATATCTAGAATAATCAATAGACTGTAAGCCAAGTGTCATTCCAAAGTAAAGCTTATGAGAGAAGTTTAGGCCAAGAGAGAAATCATACTCATGCTTTCCTCCTTCTGATTGTATAAAATGGGTAGGTTTAAAAACATCCCCGTCGTACAACGGAGCGTAATAGCTTGTCCCATCATGTTCAATCAAAAATGCATTCCAAGCAGCAATTAAGTCTAAAGGAATACTACTATTGCTGTATGGGTCATAATCAGTTGACGCTTGCAAGTCTATTGGATTTAGCCCTAATGCATTCGCCCGCAAAGCCCAAGTATCCATAATAGAATAGTACTGAACCCCATTACTTAATCGCGATTCGAGGTTATAATTACCACTTCGGTTATATCCAATGCCAAAATTGACCCCAACAATACCAGACTCCTTCTCTTTCTCTGGTTTAAAAGCAAAAACAACACCTAGGTTGTCAAGCATTAGATTCCGTTTATCGTTCTCAGTAGAAAAGCCTGTGTACTCCGAGGTAAAATTCCCTTTATTAAAAGATGTTGAGATTGAGAACTCAGAGCTGCGATAAACGCCTAAACCAGCAGGATTAGAGCTTAGAGTACTAAAATCCCCACCTAGCGCCCCAAATGCGCCTCCCATACCAATATACCTTGCGCTACCATTAACAAAACTCTCGGAGAACCGTAGGGCATCAGTAGATGTTTGAGCTAAAGTGAGCACAGTGCTCAATATCAATATTGGAAGTATAAAAACAATTTTTCTCATTGTTTAACATATTTAGTTTATTGGAAAGATATTATGGGGTATAGCGTACCCCATAATATTGTATTGCAAACAACAGCACTTAACGTAAAAGGTGGATCATATTTTCGTTACCTAGTTCTTGTTCTAGTTGTACCCGTTGACGTATTGTTAGACCTTGATGATCCTGTATTAGACGTTGATGTTGAAGATGAGCGGGTTGCCCCCGTTCCTGTGCTTCTATTTCCCGTGTTATACCCAGAGGAACTATTTGTACTGCGGGAACGCTCGGTTGAACCATTTACCCTTGTTGACGTGGGTACATTAACGCGCTCTGGCCTATTGTAAACTCGAGGCGTACCGGTTGTTCTTGTTGGTGTTACCCCCGCTGGTCTTGTACGTGTAGGCGTTGTACCAACCCCAGAGCCTCCTCTTGAAGGTCTATTATAATCGGTACGAGTTCTTGTTCCTGGTCGGGTGTAATTAGGGTTATACCTAGTTGGCTCAGCGCTCCTTACATTGCCTGTGCTTGAAGGTCTAGTTCTTGTTCCTGTTGTGTTTGTAACATCTCTGGTAGGCCTTTGCCTAGTACCTTCGTTAATACGGGTTGTAGTACCATCAGGTCTTCTTCTGGTTACCACTGTTGTTTCTGTTCTGGTATTGGTATTCGTTTTAGTTCCATTTCCTAATCTAGTCCTAGAGGTTGTTCCTGTAGTATTTCCAATATAGGAATCAGCGGTTCTACGCCTATATGGAACATTGCTATTCACTGTGCCATAATTACCACGGGTGCGGTAGTTTGCATTATCGTAGTAATTGTAGTGGTTATTCCAGTATCCATCATAGTAACCATGGCCATAACCCCAAGCGTATGAGTTATACCCCCAGTATGGAGTATAAAATGGGCTGTATGGGCGCCCCCAGTAGTATGACCATCCAAAGTATGACCTTGGCCAAATAAACATTGAGCTTATATAATTTGGCTCAACCCAAACCTGATTGCCCATTACAATAACATTATAAAAAGCAGGATCGTAGGTTGAGGCATACCAGTAATCATCGCTGTAGTAAGCGCTCCAGCTATTCATTCTATATGCAGGATCCTCCATTCCCCTCAATCGCCTCTCGTAGGAATCTTGGTAAGAGTCTGAAAGCACCCTTTCGTAAGGGTTTGAAGGTTCTGCTTTATAAATAACAGTATCCACCTTACCGGTTGTATCCTGCAATAAAACATCCTGATATTTTTGTTCCAATTCTGCCATTTTTAAGGCAGAGGAAGTCATCTCGCGCTGAGGTTTCTCAACACGTTCCTCAACCACATAACTTTTGCTTGGCGAGTAGTAAATGTCGTCAACTGGAGTTACAGTTGATCGGCTAACAGTTAGGCTTCCTGCGCATGACGCTAAGGTTAAACCTGCTAAAGCCGCTCCAAAAAGTATGATATTAGTTTTCATAATCCACCTCCTAATTTTTAGGATATTTATAATTATCGTTTTATTTCGTTACTTTGTTGCTGTTTTTACATCGAATTAAGAACAAAATTCATACCAAGAACACAAATGGCTAAGGAAATTACAAGCAGAGAAGAAAATTACTCTCAGTGGTACACCGACATCGTGATGAAGGCGGGATTAGCAGAGCATTCTGCTGTTAGAGGTTGCATGGTTATTAAACCCTATGGTTATGCCATCTGGGAAAAGATGCAAGCGCAACTTGATAAAATGTTCAAAGAAACTGGACATCAAAATGCTTACTTCCCGCTGTTTATCCCGAAATCGTTCTTTAGCAAGGAAGCTAGCCACGTTGAAGGTTTTGCCAAAGAGTGTGCCATAGTAACCCATTACCGACTAAAAAACGACCCCAATGGTAAAGGTGTTATTGTTGACGAGGATGCAAAACTTGAGGAGGAGCTAATTGTAAGGCCTACATCCGAAACCATTATATGGAATACCTATCGCGGATGGATACAGTCGTACCGCGATCTTCCAATTAAGCTAAACCAATGGGCAAACGTTGTGCGCTGGGAAATGCGCACCCGCCTGTTTCTGCGTACGGCTGAATTCCTATGGCAAGAGGGGCATACCGCTCATGCAACTAAGCAGGAGGCTATTGAAGAGGCAAAAACAATGATTCAGGTTTACTCTACCTTTGTTCAGGACTACATGGGGGTTCCTGTTACCATTGGAACAAAATCGGAAGCAGAGCGATTTGCTGGTGCTGTTGACACATATAGCATTGAAGCGCTAATGCAGGATGGCAAAGCGCTTCAAGCAGGTACGTCCCATTTCCTTGGGCAAAACTTTGCAAAGGCTTTCGATGTTAAATTTGCATCCAAAGAGGGTGCTTTAGAGTATGTTTGGGCTACCTCATGGGGTGTATCAACCCGTTTAATGGGTGCGCTTATTATGGCTCACTCAGACGATAATGGGCTAGTTCTCCCTCCAAAGCTTGCGCCTATTCAGGTAGTGTTTGTTCCAATTTTTAAAGGAGACGAAGAGCTAGTTAGAATCTCAGCTAAGGTTAAGGAGCTTAAAGCTCAACTTGAAGCCAAAGGCATAAGCGTACATTACGACGATAGGGATAACCTAAAGCCAGGGTTCAAATTTGCTGAGCATGAGCTAAAGGGAGTGCCTGTTAGAATTGCCATTGGGCCAAAAGATCTTGAAAAGGGCACAGTAGAACTTGCCCGTAGAGATACCCTTGAAAAGATGTACGTTGAGCAAAGCGCTGTTGCCGAAAAGGTTGAAACGCTTCTTACCGAAATTCAAGACAATATCTTCCAAAAAGCGCTTAAAATGCGAGAGGAGATGACCACTAAGGTTGAAACCTACGATGAATTTAAGCAAGTGCTTACCTCAAAAGGAGGCTTTATTCTTGCGCATTGGGATGGAACCGCTGAAACCGAAGAGCAAATTAAGGAGGAAACCAAAGCTACCATACGCTGCATACCATTGGCTGGAGAACAAGAGGAAGGCAAGTGTATTGTAACCGGAAAACCATCAAAGCAACGAGCCCTGTTTGCAATTGCATACTAATAACAAATAATATTGCCCTAGGAAATGCAATGCATCCTTAGGGCTTTTGTTTAATTTTGCTTGTAAAAACAAAGAAATGGACAATCCGAAATCTGATCCGCGGGAACTAATAGTAAAAACTTTAGTAGAAAAATCGTCCCTAAAACAAAAGGTTTACGACAATACCTTCGAGGTATTTAACCTTATAAAAGAAGTTTTACATGAAATGGCCAACGAGTACAACCTTTTTCTAAAGGGTACCGACAAACGTGTGAAGCTTGAGTACAGGGACAGGGGCAAATTCGAAGCCGAAATAAGGGTTGCTGGCGATATTCTTATCTTTAGCATGCACTCCAATACCTTTGAGTTCGACAGGGATCATAACATTTGGAAGCTGTCGTACGTTCAGCAAAACAACTTCAACTCATACTGCGGAGTTATTAATATTTACAACTTCCTTACCGACTCGTTTAAATACAATAGGCTCGATGACCTTGGCTACCTTGTAGGTAGGGTTTTTATTAACCAAGAGCACCATTACTTTGTTGAGGGCAAGCGCCAAATGGGATTCCTTTATAATAATTTTGGTACTGCCATTATAGACAAGGATTCGGTTAAGCGAATAATTGAAAGCGCTATTCTGTACACCCTTGAGTTTGACCTTTTGGTTCCACCATACGACATGGTGAAAATTGCATCTGTTGCTCAGATGAACACCAAAATTGAGAACTCAAAGATTCAAACGGGTAAACGTTTAGGGTTCACGTTTAACTCCGATGACGTTCTAGAAGAAAAATAACCTAGCAAACAATAAATCTTTAGCAATGAAAAAGTTTTTAATTTATGCTGCAACAGCAATGGTTATCACCACCAGCTGTAAGCAAAAAAACTCTCCCGACATGCAGAAAAAGGTAGATCAATTCGTAACGGTTGATCTTAAAACAGACATCAGCCACTTGTCTGAAAAAGAGAAGCAAATGCTGCCTCTACTTTTCGATGCAGCCCAAATAATGGATCAACTTTTCTGGCTTCAGGCCTACGGCGACAAGGAAGAGATTCTTGCCAAAGCAAACGATGAAGCAACCCGCCAGTTTATCCTTATTAACTATGGCCCTTGGGAGCGCCTTAACGGAAACGCTCCTTTTATTGAAGGCATTGGAGAAAAACCACTAGGCGCAAACCTTTACCCTAGCGATATGACTAAGGAGGAGTTTGACCTATTTGAGTCGGACTCAAAATCTAGCCTTTACACCGTAGTTCGTCGTGATTCTAACGGTAAGCTTATCTCTATTCCTTACCACGAGTACTACAAGGAGCATATTGACAAGGCAGCAGAACTTATTCGCCAAGCAGCAGAACTAGCCGAAGACGAAGGCCTAAAGAACTACCTAAGCCTTAGAGCCGATGCGCTTCAGCGTGGAGAATACCTTGCAAGCGACATGGCTTGGATGGACATGAAAACCAACAACATCGACTTTGTAGTTGGGCCTATTGAAAACTACGAGGATGCCCTTTACAACTACAAAGCAGCTTTTGAATCATTCATTCTTATTAAGGACAATGAGTGGAGCCAAAAACTAACCCGCTTTGCAGAGCTGTTACCTGCTCTACAGGAAAGCCTTCCTACCCAGGCTGCATACAAAGCAGAAGTTCCTGGTTCTGATTCTGACCTTGGAGTTTACGATGCCGTTTTCTATGCTGGCGACTGCAATGCTGGTAGCAAAACCATTGCCATTAACCTTCCAAACGATCCTAAGGTTCACGTTGAGAAGGGTAGCCGCAAGCTGCAGCTTAAAAACTCAATGAAGTATAAGTTTGATAAAATACTTATGCCTATTAGCAACATACTTATTGATGAAGCACAGCAAAAACACATTAAGTTTGATGCATTCTTTGAGAACACCATGTTCCACGAAGTTGCTCACGGACTTGGCATTAAGCAAACTATCAACGGAAAGGGTAGCGTACGCGAATCGCTAAAAGAGATGTACAGCCGCATTGAAGAGGCAAAGGCCGATATCCTAGGATTATACCTTGTTGGTCAGCTTGCCGAAATGGGTGAGCTACCAAACAAAGACATGATGGACAACTACGTTACCTTTGTTGCTGGCATTTTTCGCTCCGTTCGTTTTGGCGCATCATCATCGCACGGGAAAGCCAACATGCTAACATTCTACTACCTAGAGGAGCAAGGTGCATTTACCCGCAATGCAGAAACTGGAACCTACACAATCAACTACGAGAAGATGAAAGAAGCCGTTAACTCACTTGGCGGCATGATTCTTAAGCTACAGGGCGAAGGAAACTACGATGAGGTTAAAAGGCTATTTGACGAAAAAGGTTTTGTTCGCGAAGGCTTACAAGCAGACCTTAACCGCGTTGCCGATGCAAATATTCCTAAAGATATTCGGTTTAACCAAGGCAAAGACGTTCTTGGGGTAAAGTAATAACATATAACACCTTACCATAAAAAGGGTCGGATTAATTCCGGCCTTTTTTATTTTTTACACCGGAAATATTCCGCAACGGCTTTCGAATTAATATATTTGAAACACGAAAGTGAAACAAAATGCTACATTAAAGCGTTTTGGCTAAAACAAAGCAAACCCCACAAAAATGAATTTGACATTTAACTTCATTAAATCAATCTCCAATATTTACGATGAGATGATCGATAATGGCTTCTCCTTAGTTTACCTAGGAGAGTTTAGCCACGAAATTACCAAGATGTTCACCCAGATGGCTGAATCGGACATGGAGAAGAATAGCGAGGAGCGTTCAGTTCAGCGAAAGGTTTACCATGTAATGGTTGAAACCCTACAAAACATGAATAAGCACTCCGACGAAATAAAGGAGCGCAACATAGGCAACGGATTATTTATTATAGGCAAGAAAAACGATACGTACTACGTTATTACTTCAAATAAAGTAGCTAGTAAGCACAAGGATCATCTGGAGCAAGCCCTTATTACTGTAAATGCAGCCACTCCCGATGAGCTAAAGCAGATGTATAAACGCCAAATAAAAGAAGGCCGATTATCTGAAAAAGGAGGAGCAGGACTAGGACTAATAGATATTGCAAGAAAAACAGGAGAAATACTAAACTACCAGTTTCTACCGTTGGATGAAGACAACTACTTCTTTATTCTTAAAGTTGAAATCAATGCTAAGAAATTCGTTAAAGACGTTTAACTACTACAATACCGCATCCAAGCTATGACTGGGTGCTTAAAAAATATTACACATTTTTTCTACCCCCAATTATTGGGGGTATCGTTTTTATTATTCACAACACCCCTTGCCTGTGCACAACTGCAAGGGAATCAGATCTCCGCTCCGCTCAACGCCCCAGATTCTCTTGGCGCATTAAGGGAAAACTCCCACAAACCAGACACCTCTGCACAGCAAAGAACAAAGGATTTTTACATCAAGCTAAAGGATAACGCCAATAAATCTGTTGTAACCAAGGAGCTGCATGGGCTTTTCTTTAGGTCAACACGGCCAGCTAAAACACAGCAAATTATTGCAGGAACTGACGCTGAAGCTAGATTCAAACCCTACGAGGGAAAAACCATTACTCATATTGAAATTGTTAGGTTTGACCCATTTGGATACAGCGTAACCGATACATCAAAAGTCCCAACAAGTTATATAGAACGATTTGGGAACAAGCTACATGTTGAGACAAGAAAGTTTACAGTACGAAACCATTTACTCTTTAGGGGAAGCAAAAAGGTTGACCCCATTGATTTTGCGGAGACAGAGGAAATTATCCGTAACCTATCATTCATTGAAGATGCCTTTATTTTGTTAGATACCACCAACCTCCCAACAAATGAGGTTCATGTTACTGTTGTAACCAAAGATGTATGGTCCATTGGTTTCGACGGGTCAGTATCGGGCAAAGACAAAGGAAGGGCAAAGCTGTACGACAGGAATTTGGCAGGAATGGGCATTGGTTTTAACGCGTACCTCTACTACGATGCCAGCAACGTACCTAATCCATGGGGACAAAGAGCCGAGCTAACATCATCAAACCTTTACAACACCTTTTTTAGGGGAAACGTATCGTATAGGCATGGATTGGGCTATAACGCCACCGAGGTATCAGCGCAAAGGGACTTTTACTCAACCAAAACTAAGCTTGCAGGTGGCATTCTCTTCCACACTGGTCGCAGCCCATATACGTTTAAGCGTATCGACTCATTAGGCTCGCAAAAGGTAACCATTAGCGATGTGTGGGCAGGATGGGCGTTATACAACAAACAGGCAGCCAAACCCGAACTGCCTAATCAGTTTGCGCTAACAGCACGCATAAGTTCAATACACTTCTCGGATAGGCCAAAGGTTAACTCCTTTACCAACCCTCATTTTCACAATAGCACCACTTACCTAGCTGGCTTTAGCGTAAGCCGCCAGAAGTTGTACCGAGCCAACCTTATCTACGCGTACGGTAAAACAGAGGATATACCCACTGGCTTCCTTATATCGGCTGCTGCGGGTTATGAAATGGGGGAATTTAAGAATCGGTACTACGTTGGAACAGAGTTCTCTGCTGCCGACGTTGGCGAATTTGGCTATTTATTTGGACAGTCCCGATTTGGGGCATTCATAAACAGCAACGGGAAGCTAGAACAGGTAACCTTTAGAATGGCTGGCGCATACATTACAGGGCTATTCCATTTTCAGAAGCTTGATATTCGTCAGTTCTTTAAGGTTGATTTCACCAAAGGCGTTGCCCGCTTAGAAGGGGAACGGGAATACCTACTGCTTGATGGAAGTGTAGAACCCAGAGGGTTAAATGGAATTCCCCCTACAGGGAACAACCGACTGCTCATAAGCCTTGAAACCCTTGCCTTTAGCCCTTTGTACATTTATGGCTTTAAGTTCGCTTTCTTTGCCTATACCGATATTGGGTTTATTTCCGAGAAGTACGCCGTGCTATCGGATTCTCCCTCCTACTCATCCATTGGCTTTGGGGTAAGAATCCGTAACGAGAATTTGGTGTTTAGCACTTTGCAAATTAGACTTAACTACTTTCCCGTTTTGCCCGATGGTGCTAACGCCGAACTATTCTGGTTTGGAAGCGAATCAAGAACCAGATTTCCAAACTTCCGTCCCCATGCTCCTAGAATCACCCCATATGAGTAAGCGCTACCGCTTACGGCAAATTATGGATTACATAGTAGTAAACATTACAATGAGTATAACCTAAAGCAACATTAAAAAACAAAACCTACTAACTTTTCAATAATATTGAACATTTTACAAGGTTTTGAGTTGTGAATGGTATCTAAACGCAAATCAAATTATATTACAATGGCTGTACTTGTAGGAAAAAACGCGCCAAAATTTAGCGCAAAAGCAGTGATCAACGGAGGCGAAATTGTTGATAAATTTAGCCTCGATAAGTTTAAAGGGAAAAAGTATGTGGTATTCTTCTTTTATCCTGCCGATTTTACCTTTGTTTGCCCAACTGAGCTATTAGCGTTTCAGGACAGGCTAGATGCGTTTAAAAAACGGAATACCGAAATAGTGGGCTGCTCTGTTGACTCGGAGTTCTCTCACTGGAAATGGCTACAAACCGACCTTAAAGATGGTGGCATTAAAGGGGTTACTTACCCTCTTGTTTCCGATTTAGCCAAAACCATATCGGAGAACTACGATGTGCTTGCCGGAAGCTATGAGTACGACGATAATGGGAACGTTTCGTTCTCTGGCACCCCACAATCGTACCGCGGGCTATTCCTTATTGATAAGCAGGGCGTTGTACGCCATCAGCTGGTAAACGACATGCCGCTTGGCCGTAGCATCGATGAAGCGCTTAGAATGGTTGATGCCTTACAATACTTTGAGGAGAACGGCGAGGTTTGCCCTGCAAACTGGAAAATGGGCGACAAGGCCATGAGCGCATCGCAGGAAGGTGTAGCAGACTATCTATCTAAAAGGTAACTGCCATCCATAAAGGATTTTTGGAAAACGGGAAAACAAATTTTTCCCGTTTCCTTTTTTTAGAGCCAATGCATTAGAGCCTACCACTCGTTTTTCCTACTTTTGTGCCATGCGAGCATCCATTACAAGAAACGTAAGCAGCACAAATACAATTGGGCAGAACCTAATAAGCGTAGCTAAAGGATTTAGCCATGCATCGGTACTGCTATCAAACAATATTAAAGCAGCAAATCCCACTACTATAAGCTACAATAAATACGAGGTTGTTGCAGGATTTGGCTCCGTAGCCATACTCGAGGCAAATTGCAACTGCCTGCAGCAGCTGGAGGAATTTACTGCCAATAATGCCAACGACTGGCTCTTTGGCCTTATATCGTACGAGCTTAAGAATGAAGTTGAGGCCTTATCATCAAAAAGCAGCAATAGCCTACAGTTCCCTACCCTACTATTCTTTATTCCCGAAATTGTAATTACTGTTGATGACAAAGAGCTCACAGCCCATTACTTCGCAAACATCAACACCCATGCAGCCATTAACGCTTTACTTGACGATATTTGCAAGCAACCACAACCTGTTCCTCCGCTAAACTTCGCCAACTCCTTTAATGCTAGGGTAAGCAAAAAGCAGTACATTGATAATTTTAGCAAAATACAAACCCACATACAGCAGGGCGATATTTATGAAATGAACTACTGTATTGAATTTTTTACCAACCCAAAAGGTTTTGACCCTTACAATACGCACAAGCAGCTGCTGGCCACATCGCCAACACCCTACTCGGCCTTTTTTAAGGATAATAGCCGCTTCCTTTTGTGCGCAAGCCCCGAAAGGTATATTGCCAAATGCCACAATACGCTTATTAGTCAGCCCATAAAGGGAACCATTGCCCGTGGAGCAACCCCTGAGCAAGATGCGGCAAACCAATTGGCTCTTAGCCAAAACCCCAAGGAACGAGCTGAGAACATTATGATTGTTGATTTGGTACGCAACGATTTATCGCGTATTGCAAGTAAAGGAACTGTTAACGTTGATGAGCTTTGCGGCATTTACCCTTTCCGACAAGTTCACCAAATGATATCCACAGTTAGCTGCACACTAGAGCCAGACACCTGCTTCTCCAGCTTACTTAGGGCAACATTCCCTATGGGCTCCATGACGGGTGCCCCCAAAGTTAGAGCCATGCAAATTATTGATGAGTACGAGGCCGCGCAGCGCGGCCTATACTCTGGAACCACTGGCTATATAAGCCCCAATGGCGATTTTGATTTTAACGTGGTAATACGCAGCTTGCTATACAATGAGAAGAAAAAGTACCTCTCCTTCTCTGTGGGGAGTGCAATTACTGCAAGGGCAAACGCTGCTCAGGAGTACGATGAGTGTTTACTAAAGGCCAGCGCAATTCTAAAAACGCTTAATACAACAATTAGCCATGCTGAGTGATTTTTTGCAATTTAGTAAGGAGAACCAACTTTTTTCGCAAAGCGATAAGTTACTGTTGGCCGTTAGCGGTGGAATTGACTCAATGGTTATGCTTCACCTGTTCCAATTAGCAAATATTCCCTTTAGCGTTGCACACTGTAACTTTTCACTTCGGGGCGAGGAGTCCAATGGCGACCAAGCCTTTGTTGAGCAGCAATGCGCACAATATGGTATTCCCCTACATATAAAGGTATTTAACACAAACGCCTTTGCCAAGGAAAACAAGCTATCTATTCAAGTTGCTGCGCGCGAGCTAAGGTATGGATGGTTTACAGATCTCTGCGTGGAACATGGTTACACTAAGGTTGCCATTGCCCACAACAACGACGATGTTGCCGAAACTGTGCTCATAAACCTAACCCGAGGTACAGGACTTAAAGGGTTAACAGGCATTAAAGCCGTAAATGGCAAGTATATTAGACCTATCCTTTTTGCCAGCAGAAACGATATTAAGGACTTTGCCAATGCCAATAGTTTTGGGTTTAGGGAGGACTCCACAAACGCAACGGTTAAGTACGCACGCAATAGAATTAGACATAATGTTTTGCCCGAGCTTAGCATAATTAGCGGCACGGCAAAACAATCAATTTACAATGCAACAATGCATTTGCAAGAAGCGTGGCAAATTATTGACTCCGAGATGCAACGCATAAAACAAAGGGTTGTAAAAGAAGTTGGGCTAACCAGAACGTACTCTATCCCATTGCTAAATGAAGAGGCTTTTGGTAATTTTTTCCTGCGCGAAGACCTGAATCAGCTAGGTTTCTCTGCCGCAATCGCAAACCAAATAATCGACAACCTAGATGCTCAGTCGGGAAAAGTATTTAGAATTAAGCAATACCAATTGGTAAAGGATAGGAAGCTCTTGGTTGTTAGCCCAATTATCAGTACAAATATGGAAGAGGTTTTAATTGATGAGCAAACCCATCACATAACCAACCCCATTGAGCTAACACTGGAGCGTAAAGGTTTAGCAAACGAAACCATTGATAAATCGCCAATGGTAGCGATGCTGGATGCAGCAAAGCTATCGTTTCCCCTAACCCTACGCCCATGGCAAAAGGGCGATAAGTTTAGCCCTCTTGGCATGAATGGGTTTAAAAAGGTATCGGACTACTTAATCGATAAAAAAATCCCGCTACACGAGAAGGAGCACACCATGGTTCTTTGCTCCAATAACGACATTGTTTGGCTGGTTGGGCACCGTATAGACAACCGCTTTAAAATTTCACCCACAACAGAGACTATTCTCAAAATAGTGAAACGTGAAACAGCTTGTCTCGCCCTCAGGCGAGATTAAACAACAATACACTAAACACACTGCTATCTAACACTTTATCCTTCATCCTTACTCCCATTCCCCCCTATCCAAACCCTACAAAGCTCCTTTACCACAGCATCAACAGAAGTTAATGGCTCGCCACACGTGTTACCCGTGCAGAGCTGCAGCTCACCCACTTTTTTCTCTGTAGTAGCGCTAGGATAAAGATTAGGGAACAACGATAGCTTAAGCACCTGGGCGTAAACTTCATTGCCACCCTGCTCTGATACATGCAAGTTGGCTACTGGTAACATTAACTTTACTGCACAATTGGCCCAGCTAAATACGTATGGGCCAGCGTATGTAAGCTGGTCGGCAATATTGGCAACCATTTGCGAAGCCATATCAACATAAGCAGAGTTACTCTGCATACGCCCCAAATCGAGCAAAAGCTGTGCTGCAACAGACGATGATGAGGGAATTACGCCATCCATTAGCTCCATTTTACGCACTATTAGCTGCTTATCGTTTGCCGGAGAGAAGTAAAACATGCCTGATGCGGAATCGTAAAACAGCTCAACCATGTGCTCCACCAGCTTCTGAGAGTAGGTAAGCCACTTAGCATCAAAGGTTACACGGTATAAGTACAAAAAGCTATCGGCGGTAAAGGCGTAATCGTCTAAAAAGCCATTAACGCACGATTTACCTGCACAGTACGACCTACTAACGTTAAAACCCTCATCAATAGAATTTTCCATCAAGAAGTTAGCGCACTCTATGGCCTCACGTAAATAGCTCTCGTTGCCAAAGGCAATGTGCGCATCAATAAATGCCCTTATGGTTAGCGCATTCCAGCTGGTTAAAATTTTGGTATCGGTACTGGGCTTAGGCCTAGATCCCCTATGGGCAAAAAGCACCGTGAGCGATTGCTGTATAATTTGCGCAACCTCCTCCTTACTCTTAGAAAACAGAGACGATATTTGGCTGCTCGATGCGCACTTATTCAGCACATTGGTACCATTAATTGTACCTGCAGCCGAAATGCCGTAAGCAACGGAGAACACCTCAGAATCGTTGCCCAGCAGCTCATCAACCTGCTGCTTTGTGAAAGTGTAATAGGCTCCCTCCTTTCCTTCGCTATCGGCATCGAGGGAGCTATAAAAACCGCCCGATTTTGCTTTTAGCTCACGCAGCATAAACCCAATGGTATGCGCCACAACACGCTCATAAACAGGATTTAGCTCCTTTTTATATGCTTGCGAGTACAAGCTAACCAGCTGAGCATTATCGTAAAGCATCTTTTCGAAGTGAGGCACAAGCCAACGCTCATCAACGGAGTAACGTGAAAAGCCCCCACCCAAATGGTCGTAAATACCACCACTAGCCATTCTATTTAGTGTGTTATTCACATAGCATAACACCTGCTCATCGCCGGCAAGATGGCCGTACCTGAGCAAGAATAGCAAGCTGCCTGGCATTGGGAATTTGGGTGCCCCCTTGCTTCCTCCAAAATGATTATCGAACTGCTTTTTCCATTTCTCAACATAGGTGTGCAGGAGATTGGGATCAAACGGTTTAATCTCGCGCTTACTAGTTACCAGCTCCGATGTTGCTACACCTGTCGTTAGCTCCTCGGCAACCTCAATAACCCTTGACGGGTCGCTTTGCCATGTTGCCGCAAGGCTCTCAAGCACATTTAACCACTGATCAGACTTATAGTATGTTCCACCAAAAACAGGCCTGCCATCGGGCAAGGCAAAGCAGTTAAGCGGCCAGCCTCCGCTTTTGGTAATGATTTGAACCGCATTCATATAAATTTGGTCCACATCAGGACGCTCCTCCCTATCAACCTTAATGTTTATAAAATGCTTGTTCATTACATCGGCAATAGCAGAATTCGAAAAGGTTTCCCGTTCCATCACATGGCACCAATGGCAGCTGCTGTAGCCCACGCTTATAAGCAAAAGCTTATTCTCTGCTTTGGCTCTATCAAAAGCCTCGGTACCCCAAGGGTACCAGTCAACCGGATTATGGGAATGCTGCAAAAGGTACGGGCTAGTTTCTAACGAAAGGCGGTTATTATGATTTTCCATTACGTGCTTTTTATCCAAATAACAATAGAAATGCTACTTTTGTTGATACAAGAACAAAAAGCGCTAACAATTTATCATCTTTCATATATAAAGGCATATTTAGGTGATATTGGTAAACTTAAATAGCGCTAAGTTTGTTTATGCTATTTGCGTTGGAACAGTTTTTGAAAAGACAAAGATAATTGCAACACACCTATTTCCTATCCCAACAAATAGGGAGAACATAAATAAGAAACCAATGAAAAGTAATCTTAGCAAACTAGTTTTAATCCTATTCCTTTTAGTTGGATTTCAGCTAACATCAACTGCTCAGGAATATAGCATTAAGGTTCAAATTGATGGGCTTACAAGTGGCCAGCTGTTACTTGGGTACCACCTTGGCGACAAAAAGTACGTTCAGGATACATCTGTTATTAGCGCCAATGGCACTGCCCTATTTGAAGGGAACGAGAAGCTAAAAAGCGGAATATACCTTATTATCCTCCCCTCAATGAACTACTTTGAGATTCTTGTAAGCCAAGAGAACCAACAGTTTGAGCTAACCACCAAGCAAGACGATTTACTTGGCAACCTAACCTTTAGCAACAGCACAGAGAATAGCGCATTTGCCAGCTACCAACGCTACATGGTTGAGAAGCAAACGCAGATTAAAGCGCTGCAAGACAAAATGAAGGAGAATGCCGATGACACCCGATTGGCAAAAACCATTAAGGACGATATTGATGCCATTGACAGGGAGGTAAAGCACAACTGGGATAAGATTATTAACGATAACTCCAACACGCTACTTGCCAATATTATTAAGGCAATGAGGCCATTAGAAACCCCCGATTTTCACGTTTCGCCTAATCACTCAAATCCCGACTCGGTACGGTGGGCAAAAGCGTACCATTTTAACAGGAATCACTTTTTTGATGGCATCACCTTTTCTGATGCGGGGTTAATTCGCACCCCCATTCTGGAAGGACGCCTTAACATGTACTTCGATAAGGTGCTTATCCCCTCGCCCGACACCATCTCTAATGAGGCCGACAGGGTAATTGAAATGTCAAAGGTTAATGATGAGATGTTCCAGTACGTGCTATCGTTCCTGTTCAACAAGTACCAAACATCCAACATAATGGGAATGGATGCCGTATTTGTTCACCTAGCGGAGAAGTACTACCTATCGGGACAGGTATCGTGGGTAGATACCAAGGTAATGGGCAAGATTGAGGAACGAGTTAACGCTTTAAAACCAAATTTAATTGGAGCTAAAGCAGCAAACCTTGTTCTGCCCGACAATAAAGGGAAAACACAGGATTTACATAAAATAAATGCCACAATAACCGTTGTTTACTTTTGGGATCCAACGTGTAGCCATTGTAAAAAGGTAACACCCGAACTACGAAAGCTCTACAACGACTACAAGGACAAAGGCTTTGTTGTTTACTCCGTTTACACACAGGGCGACCAGCCAAAGTGGTTTGAGTACATAGAGAAGAACCAGCTAACCTGGATAAACGTTTGGGATCCTAAAATGAGTTCAAACTTCCGCAACAATTACGACATTTACTCAACCCCAGTTATTTATATCCTAAATAAGGATAAAAAGATTATTGCAAAACGAATTGACCCAGATGTTGTGAAGGAAATTCTTGACAAGGAGCTGAACAAAGGAAATCAGGGCGACGAAAAAAAGAACTAGTAGAAAAGGGGCAAATGCCCCTTTTACTTTATATGCTACCCTAGGTCAGCCATGCAAAAAAAACAATCCATTTCCTATTTTGATTTACGGATTATATGCGTACAGCGCCTAAACCAAAGGAAAAACATAACCCCCGCTAGAGTTAAACCTATTGGAAACCCAAACCAAATACCCTTAATACCAAGGTTCCAGTATATTCCTAGTAAGTAACTTGCTGGCAGTGCTATTAAAAAATAGCCAATAAAGGAGATAATAGCCATTGCCTTTACCTCCGAAATGCCTCGCAACGCATTGGCATAGTTAACCTGAAGCCCATCGCTAAGCTGGTACGATATACCAATAATAAGCAGGGATACCACTAGGGCGATTACCTCAGGATCGTTATTAAAAATCGTAGCAATATCAAACCTAAACACAAAAAGGGAAAGCATTAGCACAGAGGCTAACAGCCAAATTATATGCAACCCGCTTGTAGCGGCTTTTTTAACGTTTTGTAAATCGCCCTTCCCGTAGTAGTTGCTAACCCTAACCGCAGTTGCAGCACCTATGCCATAGTAAGTCATAAATCCTAACGTTTGAATGGTAATGGCAACATGGTGCGCTGCAAGGGCAACGCTCCCCAGCCACCCCACCATAATGGTGCTAAGGTTAAAAATACCCGACTCCATAGCCATCTGCAAGCCAACCATAACACCCATTTTATTTAGCGTTTTATGATGCTTGCGACTATAGCCGCTCCTTTTATACCCAACCAAGAAACGGGTGTACTTTTTAGTAAAGAAGAAAACACCCATAAAAATTAACACCATAAGCACCCGCGAGGTAAGGGTAGCAATACCCGCTCCAAGCAAGCCCAGTTCAGGTAAGCCCAGCTTTCCATAAATAAGCACCCAGTTGCCTAGCACATTAAACGCGTTGCCAATTAGCATAATCCACATTGATGTTTTAGTATCGGTAATACCATCGGCAAACTGCTTAAAGGCATTAAAAAGCATAATAAAGATTAGCGAAGCAAGGTTGGTCCAGAAGTAAGGTGTAATTAATGGGTAAAGCTCTTTGGGTTGACCCATGCTAGTTAAGTTCTGAAGGAATACGTACATAGCCACCGAAAGCAATAGCCCAACCGCAGCATTGGCAATAAGGCTATTCTTTAGCAGCGAGCCAACCTCAAGATGATCCTTTCGGCCATACAGCTGCCCAACAAGAGGAGTTAAGGCATAGGAAAAACCCAGTCCAAACAGAATGGGTAAATTAAACATATTGGTAACAAACGAGGCTGCTGCCAGCTCATTGGTTCCGTATTGGCCAATCATGGCACCATCAACAAATCCTAGCACAATTTGGCCTACCTGTCCTAGTACCAAGGGGATACCAAGAGAGAGGGTAGCCTTGTAATGGCCTAAATATTCCGAAAAGTACCTACGCATTTCTAGTTATTAAAGCAGGGCAAAGGTAGCCCACAATTAAATTTAAACGGGAACGTGCTGATAAATATCAACATAAAAACCAAAAGCAATAAAAAAGGAGCAGCTATGGTAATCCATAACTACTCCCTATAGTATCTATTTCAAAAAGCTACTCTAGGTAGGTATATCCATATAACCCCGAACGGTAGTTAGACAAGAACTCCTTACCCTCTTCAGCGGTAATAACACCAGCCTTTACCGATGAGGTTACCCACGTTTCAACCGTACGCACAAGTTTTTTAGGATTGTACTGCACATAGTCAAGAACCTCGGCAACAGTTTCCCCATCAATAATCTGATCAATTGTGTACCCCTTATTTGTAACCGATACGTGAACTGCATTGGTATCGCCAAACAGGTTGTGCAAATCGCCCAGAATCTCCTGGTACGCACCTACAAGGAATACTCCAATGTAGTATGAGTCCTTAGGCTTAAGGGAGTGAACAGGTAGGTAATACGATAAGTTCTTGGTTGATATAAAGTTATCTATTTTACCATCGGAGTCGCAGGTAATATCTTGCAGCGTAGCCGATCTATCGGGCTTCTCGTCGAGCCGTTGAATTGGGATAATTGGGAAAATCTGATCGATAGCCCAAGAATCTGGCAATGACTGGAATAGCGAGAAGTTACAGAAATACTTATCGGACAGCAATTTGGGCAACGAAAGCAGCTCCTCTGGAACGTGCTTAAGCTCATTGGTTATTTGGTGAATATCCTTTGCAATAGACCAAAACAGGCGCTCAACCTGAGCACGGGTTTTAAGATCCAGTAATCCAAGGGTGAACCTATCAAGAGCCTCTTCGCGAATTTGCTGAGCATCGTGCCAGGTTTCAAGCATACGCGGCTGGTTTAGCTGATCCCAAAGCATGTAAAGCTCTGTTACTAGCTCATGGGCATCCTCTGCTAGCTCCTCATTCTCGTCCCACTTAGGTGCGCTTGCAGTCTCCTTCACCTCAAAAATAAGCACCGAGTGATGAGCAGTTAATGATCGTCCCGACTCGGTAATTACGTTTGGATGAGGGATTCCATTCTTATCGCTTGCGTCAACCACCGTTGCAATAGCATCATTAACATACTCCTGAATGCTATAGTTAACGCTACTCTCGCTGCTCGATGAGCGGGTTCCATCGTAATCAACGCCTAAACCACCTCCAATATCAACAAAATCGATATTGAAGCCCAGCTTATGAAGCTCAACGTAGAACTGCGATGCTTCGCGCAGCGCAATTTTAATACGGCGAATTTTGGTTACCTGACTCCCAATATGGAAGTGCACCAGGCGAAGGCAATCCTTAAGATCCTTCTTCTCTAGGAAGTCTAGGGCCTCAAGAAGTTCGCTTGATGTAAGGCCAAACTTACTTACATCGCCACCAGAGTCTTCCCATTTTCCGCTACCTGAGCTCGATAGCTTTATCCGAATACCCAGATTAGGCTTGATATTTAACCGCTTAGATACCTTTGCAATTAGCTTGAGCTCGTTCATTTTCTCGATAACCAAGAAAATTCTGCGCCCCATTTTTTGAGCCAGTAGAGCTAGCTCAACGTAAGCCTCGTCCTTGTACCCGTTACAGATAATAAGAGAATCGTTATCGGTATTGATAGCAATTACTGCATGCAGCTCTGGTTTAGAGCCAGCTTCCAGACCAATATTAAACTTTTTACCGTGCCCAACTATCTCCTCAACCACAGGTCGCATTTGGTTAACCTTGATTGGGTAAATAATAAAGTTCTGACCGGTATACTTATACTCCTCTGCGGCTACCTTAAAGCAGCTCGACATTTTCTCAATTCGGCTATCCAGAATATCTGGGAAGCGAACCAGCATTGGTGCAGACACATCATGTAGCTGTAGCTCCTCTACCAACTCTTTAAGGTCAACCTCGTTACCATCTTTTCTAGGGCTAACTACAACGTTACCCTTATCGTTAATTGAAAAGTAGTTAATTCCCCAACCCTTTATGTTGTAAAGTTCGGCAGAGTCCTCAATACGCCATTTTCTCATTAAGGAAGGCTAGTTTTAAGTATTAAACATAGGTTAACATCAATAGAACTCACTGTTTTATTGAGCCGCAAAGATAAGCAAATAGACTAAACAAGACGTTGTTTTTAAGCAGGTATATTGATTTATCAAAATTAACACAAACTACTGTATTCCTGTTGCTTACAATGGTATTTCTGATGTCGTTTTTGATAAGTTAACAAAATGGAGCCCTAAACTGGTATAATGGGTTGGTATAAAAGCAAAAGAGGCTGTCTAAAAAGTAAATTTATCTTCTGCTAGATTGAATATTTTAAAACGAGCTCAGGTAGGAGTACAAATAAAAAGAGGGTGCCCTTTACTTTTTGGGCACCCTCTTTTCTGAATATTGCAATTTATTTTTTGCTTTCCTTAATAGCAGCTTGAGCTGCAGCAAGGCGTGCAATTGGCACACGGAAAGGAGAGCAGCTTACGTAGTTCATACCAACAGAGTGGCAGAACTCAACAGAGCTAGGCTCACCACCGTGCTCACCGCAAATACCAACCTTAAGGTTGTTACGGGTAGAGCGGCCTTTCTCAACGCCCATGCGTACTAGCTGTCCAACACCATTCTGATCAAGGATTTGGAATGGGTCAGCCTTTAGGATTCCCCTATCCATATACTCTGGAAGGAACTTACCAGCGTCGTCGCGGCTAAAGCCAAGGGTCATCTGGGTTAGATCGTTAGTACCAAAGCTAAAGAACTCAGCAACAGCAGCAACCTCATCGGCAGTAATAGCTGCACGAGGAACCTCAATCATGGTACCAACCAGATAGTCGATACGGTCGTTACGCTCAGCAAACACCTTCTCAACGGTTGCACGAACAATAACTTCCTGGTTCTTAAGTTCGGTTACGTTTCCAATAAGAGGAATCATAATTTCTGGGAAGGTTTTAATACCCTTTGCCTTAAGGTTAAGAGCAGCCTCAATAATTGCGCGAGCCTGCATCTCAGTAATTTCAGGATAGGTAATACCTAAACGGCAACCACGGTGACCAAGCATTGGGTTAAACTCGTGTAGCGATTCAACCTTAGCTTTAACCTCAGCAGCGGTAATGCCCATTTCCTTAGCCATTTCCTCTTGGTTAGCCTCTTCGTGAGGAACAAACTCGTGCAAAGGAGGGTCAAGCAAGCGAACAGTAACAGGTAGTCCCTGCATTGCCTCAAAGATACCTTCAAAGTCTTCGCGCTGAATAGGAAGAAGCTTTTCAAGAGCCTTACGGCGGCCAGTCTCATCGTTGGCAAGAATCATCTCGCGCATAGCCCTAATACGGTCGCCCTCAAAGAACATGTGCTCGGTACGGCATAAACCAATACCCTGTGCGCCAAACTGACGAGCCACCTTGCTATCGCGAGGGGTATCGGCATTGGTGCGAACTAGCATACGAGAGTGCTTATCGGCAAGAGCCATAAGGTCAGCAAAATCGCCGCTAAGCTCAGCAGCCATATTTTTAACCTTTCCGTCAATAACCTGACCGGTAGAACCGTTTAGAGAGATCCAGTCGCCCTCGTTAAAGGTTTTACCATCAATAACCATTGTACGGGTTTTGTAATCAATTTTGATGTTACCAGCACCAGAAACGCAGCATTTACCCATACCACGAGCAACAACAGCGGCGTGAGAGGTCATACCACCACGAGCGGTTAGGATACCCTGAGCAACGTTCATTCCCTTAAGATCCTCTGGAGAGGTTTCTACACGCACAAGAATGGTTTGCTTACCTTTAGCTGCCCACTCCTCAGCGTCTTCGGCAAAGAAAACGATTTGGCCAGTAGCTGCACCTGGAGATGCAGGAAGACCTTTTGCTAGAACCTTTGCAGCGGCAAGGGCATCCTTATCAAATACAGGGTGTAATAGCTCATCCAGTTTCTCTGGTTCAACACGAAGAATTGCAGCCTTCTCGTCAATCATACCCTCACGGAACATGTCCATAGCGATTTTTACCATCGCTGCACCGGTACGCTTTCCGTTACGGGTTTGAAGCATCCAAAGTTTACCATCCTGAATGGTGAACTCGATGTCCTGCATGTCCTTATAGTGTGCTTCAAGCTTATTCTGAATATCAAATAGCTCCTTGTAAACAACAGGCATAGTCTCCTCTAGTGAAGGATACTTGGCCTTACGCTCTTCCTCGCTAATACCCTGAAGCTTAGCCCAACGGTGCGATCCCTCAAGGGTAATTTCCTGTGGAGTACGGATACCGGCAACCACATCCTCGCCTTGAGCATTGATTAGGTACTCTCCGTTGAATATGTTTTCGCCAGTACCAGCATCGCGGGTAAAGGCTACACCAGTAGCGGAGTTTTCGCCCATGTTACCAAACACCATTGCCTGAACGTTAACGGCGGTTCCCCACTCTGCAGGAATCTTGTTAAGCTTACGGTATAGGATAGCACGATCGTTCATCCAGCTATTGAATACTGCCATAACAGCACCCCAAAGCTGCTCCCAAGCATTGGTTGGGAAATCCCTTCCAGTTTTTTCTTTAACTGCTTTCTTGAAACGGGTAACCATTTCTTTAAGATCATCAACAGAGAACTCGGTATCAAGAACAACCTTTTTCTCTTCCTTTAGGTGGTCGATAATCTCCTCAAATGGATCGTGATCTTCCTTAGACTCAGGTTTCATTCCAAGAACCACATCGCCGTACATTTGCACAAAACGACGGTAGCTGTCCCATGCAAAACGTGGATTTCCTGTTTTCTTAGCCAAACCTTCAACAACCTCATCGTTTAAACCTAGGTTTAGGATGGTATCCATCATACCTGGCATAGACGCACGAGCACCAGAACGTACAGATACTAGCAGCGGATTCTCCTTGCTACCAAACTGCATGCCCATAATTTGCTCTACATACTTAATAGCGGCCTCAACTTCTGGCTTAAGCATAGCAACTACCTCATCCTGACCTAACTTATAATAATCGTTGCAAGTATCGGTTGTGATGGTAAAGCCTGGAGGTACTGGAACTCCAATGCGGTTCATGTCCGCTAGGTTAGCACCTTTGCCACCCAACAGATTCTTCATGCTAGCATCGCCCTCGGCTTGCTTGTTACCGAAGGTGTAAACACGTTTTACGTTCGACATCTTTCTTTCGATTTTGGAATTAAACTATTTGTGAATGAATCACTTTATATTTCAAAACTTTTTCTGAACCTACAAAATTATCAAAAAAAATGGAATGTCAATTTTGAATTGGGCATGTACACTATTTAAATGTTGCAAACGATTGAAAAGCTCCTGCTTGGAAAAGCAGAATTCAACTTCAAATATTCCGCTAATTGAACATTTGCAAAACGTAAAATGCCTTTACCTACAAATTGTGATCTGGCGCATAAGCAGAATCATATTTCGCATACAGCCTTGTATTGCAGCGCAGAGCAACATATCAAACTAGTTTAGTAACCAACTAGTTATACCAATGTTTTGCAACATAAACAACAAAATTTAAGACTCTAAAGCATCCAACTATTATTATAAACCACTACTATTGTTTGCAGAAAAACAGTAAATTGATATTTAGATGGAGCACAAAGGGTTAATTAGTAACACTGCACCTTGCGGATTACATTGTGGAAAATGCTTTGCGTACAAGTATGGCGTAATAAAGGAGAAAAGCATTGAGCTGAAGGAGGCGTTGGGAAACTTTGCTCCCTTTGCAGAACGTTTTACTACCCTTCTAAACGAACCTGCCTTTAATAACTACCCCCAGTTTGAGGCGTTTCTTGCGTTCCTATCTACTAGTTCCTGCTCGGGATGCCGCAACCAGAAATGCCAAATTTACGAGGAGTGCAAAGTGAGAGACTGCTCCGCTAGTATGGGCGTTGACTTCTGCTTCCAGTGCAGCAAATTTCCCTGCGAAGAAACTGGGTTTGACGAGAATTTGAAAAAACGCTGGATTAAAGCAAACAATCGTATAAGTGATATTGGGATAGAGGCGTATTACAAAGAAAAGTGCAAAGAGCCTCGCTACTAAAAGTAGGAAAGGGGTGCCCATTGGCATGCACCCCTTTCCCTATGCTAAATACTACTCCTCCCCTAAGCGCTTTTTCTCCTTAACAAAGTTAGCGTAATCCTTAAAAAGCTTCTTTGTTTTCTCCTTTCGGGCTTGAGACAAATTTCTATCGACTAACGATAAGTAGTACTCCTTTTCCCTAAGCATCTTTTGGTAGTTTTCAAAGTGCATAGAGTCAAGAGTTCCATTGGCTAGTGCGTTTTGCACGGCGCACTGAGGTTCAACGGTATGCGTACACCCAGAGAATTTACATTGCAATGCAAGCTCCTCTACATCGGGAAATAAATCGCTACCCTCAACTTGCTCTGTAAGCCTAAACTCTCTAATACCGGGGCTATCAATTACAACTCCACCACGCTTAAGTACAAACATTTCGCGAGCAGTAGATGTGTGCCTTCCCCTATGGTCAGCGGTTCGTACATCGCCCACTTTGAGCCGCTCTTCATCTAGTAGCGCATTTATAAGCGAGGACTTGCCCACGCCCGATAATCCAATAAAAACAGCTGTTTCTCCTGAGCCTATGTATGCTTCTACCTTACTAACGCCAGTTCTTTCAGTAGAGCTTACAGCAACAACATCAATAGTAGAAGCCAAACGACTTTTGATAGCCCCAATACGCTCTGCAATATTGGAACAAAGATCTGCTTTACTTAGCACAACTATACGCTGAATGTGCTTATCTGAGGTAGCCGAAAGAAATCGTTCTACACGATTTATACTTAACTCCTTATCGCACGATTCAACAACGAATAGCTTAGTGATATTGGCTGCAAGAACCTGCTCCTTGGCCTTAGTCCCCGGCATAAGCCGAGAAAGGACAGAGAATCGAGGTAACATTTGATGAACCATAGCAGGGCTATTGGCACCGTAAAGCGTTACAAGCACCCAATCGCCTACCTGAGGTAAGCCCTCGTCAAACGACGAGGCGTAAAGCAGCCTACCTGTTGCCTCACCAAAAAGGATACCCTGCTCGGTAGCAAGGGTATAACCATTTTTATGCACGGTAACCACACGTGCTGCAGTAAAATTCTCGGGAACTGATATATCGGGGAAAAAGATAGTGTAATTGGAGTAGCCATAGCTGGCTAAAAAGGAATTGATCATGACTAAATAGGTTGATTTAACATAAAACACCACAAGCAACAGAACTAGTTCTGTTGAAATACAACCCGATTAAATATTGCGAAGCAACTAACCGGCAACCTATAGTACAATATCCAGCATATTCCGTTTTGAATGGTGCAAAGTTAAGGAAAAAAGAGGAAACCGTTACACAAAAAGGAGAGGTTTACTTACCTCTCCCTTTTGCAATGCTACTCATACTTTAGCACTTCGGCAGGGTTACGCGAGGCGGCCTTAACAACTTCACGGCTAATAACCAAAAATGCCACTACTGTAATTAGTAACGGAATCACCACGTATATTACTGGGCTAATATTTGCCCTAAAGGCATAATTCTCTAGCCATTTACTTATTGCATACCATGAAAGGCCTAAAGCAATAACCGTTGATAAACCTATGAGCCTTAACGTTTCCACTGATAAAATGCCAATAATTAGCCCATTGCTTGCTCCCAGCGTTTTGCGCACCGCTATCTCTTTTGTACGCAATGAGGTGGTAAAGGAAACCAAACCCAATAGACCTAGGCACGACAGCACTATTGCCAGCACCGAAAAAGCAATTAAAACTACGCCTGTTTGTACTTCGGCTTTGTAAAGCGTAGCCAAGCTATCCTCTAGGTAGTAGTACTCAAAGGGGAACTCAGAGAAGTTGGTCCACAGCTGCTCCAATTGGGATATGGCCTGCTTGTTATTCTCACCCGAAAGCGCAACAACAACAACTCCTTCCCAGTTTCCGGGCATAAAAGAGAGAACTATAGGAGAGATTTTACTTTGCAGCGATTTAATATGAAAGTCCTCTACAACCCCTACAATATTGAAATACCTTGGTGTTTCGCCTGGCTGATAGAGTCGGTGCTTTAAAGGCTCTGTAATACCAAGGGCCTTTACACCGGCTTCCGACAATACCACTGCAAGGGTATCGGTAGGGATGTCGCTACTTAAGAATCGCCCCTCCTTTAGCCGCAACCCAAGCGTTTTTTCAAACCCTGGTGAAACCCATCCTTGCTGTATGGTATATGTTGTACCAGGATTATGATCTCCCTCCAAAAGCTGCGCATTTAGGCTGTAATTTCTACCAGGAATAGAGTTTGCATTTGCAATGCTAACCACTCCCTCTATTTTAAGAGCCTCTTGCTTAAATACGTCCATGTTGCGCTTAAGACCATCGGAGCGCTTTATTACCAGCTTATTCTCCTTATCAAACCCCAAGTCCTTATTCTGGAAATACCTTATTTGCATAAAAACAGCCGTTGCTGCCAACAGAATGGCTATTGTTACCGTAAACTGCGAAACAACCAATACACTGCGCAATACGCTGCTCTTAGCTCCTCCTTTTAGCTTTCCTTTTAGCACTGCAATGGGGCTAAACGACGAAACAAAAAATGCAGGGTAGCTCCCAGCCAGCGAACCCACAAAAATGGAGAAGAGTATTAGCCCTGGAACAATATACCATGAGGCAAAGTACCCCACACTTAGCTGTATGCCCAGTAAGTTATTAAATGCAGGTAACGACAGCTCAACTATTAGCAGCGCTAAGATTAGCGCAAAAAACGCTACCATCATCGATTCGGCCAAAAACTGGAAAACCAATCGCTTTCTATCGGAGCCAACCACCTTACGGAGACCAACCTCTTTTGCCCTTCCCGCAGAACGGGCTGTAGCAAGATTCATAAAGTTAATGCAAGCAATAACCAGAATTAGAATTGCAGCAATGGAAAAGATGTACACGTAAAGCATGTTGCCGCCGGGTTCCAGTTCGTACTGCAGCTTGGATTTTAAATGTATATCGGCCAATGGCTGTATAAAATAGCCATATGAACTACCGCTAGCCTCAAACTCCTCTACGGTAACTCCCAACGCCTGCTGCAGCTGGGGCCCAATATATTTAATTAGAAGCGTGCGGAGCTTCGGCTCAAATTCCAATGCATTTGCTCCCTCCTTTAGCTTTACGTAGGTATAAAAGTTATTAGATATCCAGAAGTCGTTATTGGCCTGATTTGGATACGATACCATTGATCCTAGTAAGGCGAAATGGAAATGGCTATTCACAGGTAAATCCTCCATTACGCCAGTAACCTCAAAAAAGGTGGAATCGTTCTCAACCCTAATGCTCTTTCCCATTGGATCCTCATTCCCAAAGTACTTTTTTGCTGCCGATTGGGTAACTATCATAGTACGAGGACGGTTAAGCGCCGTTTTAGAATCACCCAAGATGAGCTTAAAGTTGAAAATGTCAAAAAAAGTTGAATCGGCAAAAAGGAAATGCTCCTCGTTAAACTTACGCTCCCCAGAGCCTATTAACCAATCGCCTAGTTCGCGAATACGTGTTACCGACTCAACTTCGGGAAACTCTTGTGGGAGAGTTTTTGCCATGGGAGCGCATGTAACAGCCATATTTATAGGATCTCCCTTTAATTCACCTTTTACACCAACTCTATATATACGTTCATAATTGTTATGAAACTTATCGTAGCTAATCTCGTTAATAACGTAGAGCACTATTAACAAGCTTCCAGCAATACCAATTGCTAGGCCAAGGATATTAATTAGGGAATAGAAACGATGCTTTTGCAAGTTTCGTAATCCTGTTTTAAAGTAGCTATCTATTACTGACATAGGCTTGCGCTTTAGGTTACAATAGGCGAAAAGTTACAGGGAATTATCCATTATTTCAAACGACTGATTAAGTACCAACACCTATGCCCAAATAGATATAACCCTACTAATCAGAAACATAACGAACATACACAGTGAAACAACACCTTTACTAACCGGTTATTAGCGTACACCGATGTTCGAAAACGCACACAGTATCAACCCCTAATTGTTCTCAGCATGAATGCACAGAATATAGCAAACGAGTTGGTATTAGTGGATAGCATTATTGTATCCATTGAGGGCAGTTTAGTAACCATTAGTAACCCTAGAATAGGCAACAGCACAACCATTGATAGCTCTCTGGTTAGCGAACTTTCACAAACCACATCGCCCTGGGGAGAGCTGTGCATTCAACTTTTTATGGTGGATGGTGGAGGCATTATTGTTACCCCAACCGATTTTGTATTTAGCGTGGAGCAAGACGAGTTTGTGCTCGTTCCCCAAACACCCAGCGTGTGCTCTCTTCGAGAACTAGAGCAAGGATTAGAGCTGTACTGCAATGGAGCACTAGATGCCAATAGTATTGATAGCAACACGGCGCACTTTTACATGCACTACTACATCTTAAAAAGTGCTAACCGACGTGGATTTAACGTCGCGTCTCAAATTAAAATGCTCAAGAGCAAAGCGGATAAGAGTAATATTAGAACCGAAGAGCTATCGCTGTTTACAGGAATATAGCACGCACATTTACTGAGCATAAGAAAACGTTAGGCACTACACCTCAACCGCAAAGATCCTTTTATGTATATTTGCCAATATATCGACTTGGTAAATGGATGCATTTTTAATTGTAGGTATTGCCGAAGCGCTGCTAATTATAGCTCTAATCCTATCAAAAAAGCAGAAAGGTTTATGGGACTACTCCCTAGCAGCATACTTTGTTCTATTTAGCATCAACATACTGCTTAGCTATTTAGAAATACGTAACAGAGCCAACGGATACCCCATTCCCTTTATTATCCATACATCAACCCCTGTAATATTTTTGCATGGGCCAACCCTTTGGCTGTACATAAAGAGCCTAACGGCACAAAAGTTCCAATTTAAGCCAAAGTACCTCCTTCACCTTATTCCATTTTTAGCCATTACAACCCTATTCTATTTTGAGATATATTCCCATCCATACAGCCAACGCATAGCAATAGATTCAAGTGGAGGATTCAAAAACCACATATCCTACCCTATTACTTTAGCCGCCGTAGCGCTTGTATCGCAGGGGTACTTTGTATGGGGGCTGCTGTTGCTTAGGAGGTACAACCGCAGGATTAAAGGCTTTTTCTCATCGGTAGAGCACATTGATTTAGCGTGGTTACGCTTCTTGCTACTCTCGGCAATTGTTTGTTACGCCTTAATAAGCACTCTTTATATTAGCGATTACATAATGGGGCTACTCCCCTTCAACTTCATGCAGCTTATTGGCTTTGTTTTGGCATCGGCATACGTGTTGCTGCTGGGCTTTTATGGGCTAAAGCAGGGCAATGTTTTTGTGTCGGGTAATATTAATATCGATTTGGACAAAGCCTCAACCCTTCAGGTAGTAAGCACACCTCTTGAAAAGGGCGAGGAGGATTTTGTGAAAAGGCTAATGAGCCACATGAAGGAGAAAAAGCCCCACTGCAACACCGAACTTACCCTTACTAAGCTAAGCGATGAGCTTGCTGTTACACCCGATTACCTTTCGGGGATTCTTAATGGCAGGTTAAACATGAACTTTTTCGACTTTGTAAACCACTACCGCATTGAAGAGTTTAAAAAACAATGCTGCAATCCGCAAAACAGCAACCTAACCCTTGTAAGCATAGCCTACGATTGTGGCTTTAACTCTAAAGCAACATTCAATAGAGTTTTCAAAAAGGCTACAGGCATTACACCCAGCGAGTTTACAAAACAGTCTCAACTAAATGAGACCTCAAAAAAGGAGTAAAAAGGGAAGTTGAGACCTCAGAAAGAAAGGTAAGTCGTTTGCGCACAAACCATACATTTCCTTTGCATCAGAAAAAAAACACAAAACCGATGCAAAAGAACTACTTCGTTACATTGTTAGCTGCACTTTTAGTAATTGGGGCTTGCAGCAATAAAACAACCACAAGCAACAGCGCTAAGCGGCAAATTAAGTACCGAGTACAAGCAGGCGCCAACAAGGGAGGCATTACAGAGAACACCAACCTTAAACTGGTTGATGGGGCAAACATTAATGCATTTTCCGGAGCAACAAGAACTGGCATAAATGTTGGCACACGAGCAATTATCCCCCTAAAAAGGAACGCCATTGAAACTGGATTGGATTACATGTATAACAACCAAACCTTTACCTATAGCGATGCAACCAATGGCTATGAGGGCACTAGAAAAGTAAACCTTTCTCAGATAATATTGCCGGTTACATATAGCATTCCCTTGTTTAAGAAGCGTTTAGAGGGTGGGCTGTTTCAAGTCAAACTGGGATATCTTGCACAGGTAAATATTTATGGAATTAAGAGCAGCAACGCCACCTTACCTAAGTATAGTACCAAATTGTTTACGAGTGGGTTTACTGTTGGCATTTCATCAACCCCTATTGCTCTGGGACGCGGGTTAAAACTTGGTTTTTATATTGATGGCTATAGAGGAACGCAGGCTTACGAGGATTTTTACAACAGAAGCGAGTTTGAAACCGCTGGAACATCGTTCATGAAATACGGAATTATTCTGGAGTTTTAAGTACAAATAAACAGGAACGTAATACCTAAGGCCATGAAAACAGCAGTAATTTTTGCATCATCGCACGGAACAACCGAAAAGGTTGCAGCCCAAATTGCCAACGAGCTACCCAATACGGATATCATTAACCTAAAAAAGCAGTCAAAAATTGACCTCGACTTATACACTCATATTGTTGTTGGCGGCTCAATTCACGCTGGGCAAATTCAGGGTGTAGTAAAAACCTTCTGCAAAAACAATATGGTTAAGCTACTCGAAAAGCAGATTGGGCTCTTTATTTGCGCCATGAATGAGCCCGACTACGACACTGAGCTTAAGAATGCCTTTCCGGAGCTACTCATGAATCACGCTAAAACAAAAAAGGTTGTAGGTGGTGAGTTCCTTGTAGAAAAAATGAATTTTATAGAGAAGTTTCTGGTTAAGAAAATAGCGGGAGTAACTGAATCCCAATCAAAAATAAACAACGAGAAGATACATGAGCTTATTGCAGAGATATCGCAGTAGCTAGAAATGGGTAAAACTACTTTAATACCACGCATACTCATGAAACCACTCCATCTAACAACAATAGCAATGATACTATTTAGCTCTTGCGCATCGGTAAAATCGACCTACACAAACGAGGTTGAACAGGAAATAAGGGCTAATGCAGCGGAATTGGCAAAAGCAATAACCGAGGTGGATATTGCGCATTTGCCCACGCCTGTTCAGAATCACCTTCGCGCCTGCGGATTCATAAACAAGCCAATGCCGCTTAATGGTAGAATTACATGGGCTAATGTTCAGTTTAAGATGAGCCCAGAAAAGCAGTGGATTCCTATTAAGTGCCTTCAGTTTAACTCGGTAAAACAACCAGCTCGCTTTGCCTACCTCTATGCGCCAAAGCTTGGTGTTAACATTTTTGTGGGCAGAGATAAGTACCAGAATGGCAAGGGCAACATGCTAATAAAACTACTGGGAATACTTACACTACAAAATGTTAAGGGAAAGGAGATGGACGAATCGTCCCTTGTAACAATCCTATCCGAAGCGCTTTTTGTTCCTGGCTACGCACTGCAACCATACATTAAATGGGAACCAGTAGATTCAACATCGGCTAAAGCATCAATAGAGTACAATGGAATTAGCGTAAGTGGTACCTATTTCTTTAACAATCAGGGGCTGTTTGATAGATTTGAGTCTAACGACCGGAATATGCAGGACAAGGACTCTAGCATAAAAGTAAAATGGAGCGTAACTGTTGATTACTACAAAAAAGATGGAAATTATACTATTCCTGGCTATGCTAAAGCTACGTGGCATTTACCCGCAGGAGATTACGAGTATTTCAAGGGAGAGGTAGCTGGCATTACTTTTAACGAGCAACCTTTAGCTTTACCATAAAACGTGTTGGCAATGTAACACCAACCAATGTTACCATAAATACTTAGAAGCAGCTATCGAATCCCATACTTAACCTGAAACTGCTCCCTGTAGGTTAACCCAATGGGGATTGCAACGCCCCTAACCTTAACCTGATGTCGTTCAACAATATCGATATGCCTTAACGAGACAACAAACGACTTGTGAACCCGAACAAACATATCGGCAGGGAGTTGTTCCATCACTTCTTTCATGGTAAGTAGCGATAGTATTTTTCGATCGACAGTATGGAATGTCATGTAATTCCCCGCAGCCTCAACAAAAAGAATATCGCCAACCGAAACACGGAACAGCTGCGTTCCACTTTTGAGCAGAATAACTTGAGCCGCATCCTTTACAGCCTCAACTCCTAAATGGGTATCGTGGGTATTGCGTCCAATATCAATAGCCTTGTTAACCGCTCTAAGAAATCGCTCATACTTAATGGGCTTAAGTAGGTAGTCGATAGCATCGTACTCATAGCTCTCAACCCCATACTCTGAATAGGCGGTTGTGAACACAACCATAGGTTTACTCCTTAGCGATTTTAGCATTTGCAGCCCATTAAGCTCAGGCATATTAATATCGAGAAAAACCAAATCGACCGAATTTACCATTAAAAACGAAAGCGCTTTTACTGGGTTAGAGAAAGCACCCTGCAGCTCTAGGTAAGGCGTTTTACTTATATATCCCGTAATTAGTTCCAGGGCAAAAGGCTCATCGTCAACAGCTATACACTTCATATTGTAAAAGAGGGTTTATACGTGGAGTTGTAAGTAAACACTATAATAACCATCCTGCTCTGCAATGGATAGCTTATGCTTGTTTGGATAAATTAAATGTAAGCGTTTTCTCACATTAGCCAAACCTATACCTGAAGTTTTAGATAAGGTATCGTTAACCTTTGAGTGAACCGTATTCTTAATGGATGCTTCAAGGATTCTCTTTTCGCAGCTAATATCAACACTAATCTCCGACTTGTGGTTAAAGGATAACCCATGCTTAAACGCATTCTCTACAAAGGGGATAAGAAGTAAAGGGCTTATTTGAACTGCATCCACATTTCCTGTAACGGTAAAATTAACAGTTACAGGAACCTCTGCAGAAATACGCAGCTGTTGTAGGCCAATGTAATTCCGAATATAATCCAGCTCCTTTTCAAGGAAAATTAGCTCCACATTGCTATCGTAAAGCATATAGCGCATAAGCGAGGCTATCTTTTCAATAATATCGGCAGTAAAATCGTCACCGGTTTTGGTGGCACTTGCAAATGCAAGGTTTAGCGCATTAAACAGAAAATGGGGATTCACCTGTGCCTTTAGGTAGTTGAGCTCTGCTGCCAGCTTCTCCATTTGCAGCTCCTCCCGTTGCCTCTCCCCTTTAAGCCAAACCCAAATAAAGCCATAGCCTAAAGCCAATGCGGTTATAAAAGTATTTATAGTAAAGGTTAGAATAAACATGGCACCAAAAGGCTCCTTTTCGGTAGAGTAGTAGTTTGGGAAAAGGTAGTAGTCGGCAAGCGTTTCGGCGAGCGTGGCTAGTAAAAGGAATGAAATTAACGTAATGATAAAGAGCACCCAACGTCGCTTTTTCGAAAAAAAAGGTATCAGCGCAAACGCAACAAAATAAAAAATAAGGATGTTAAGAATAGTGCCTAGCGTAACGGGATAAATAAATCCACCCATTGATTTCTTTACATGACCTATATTATTTACATACAGCAACATTAGCAAAAAGCCGACTACCCAAAATAGCACATTAATTGCAATCTCTACAGTGCGCCTATTCCTAACTAAAAACATCATAGTGCTTTTTTATGTGTACCCAAAGTTAAGCTAATAGCCATTGCAAAAGCACGTAACTGGACAAAATGGGCACGTTACTATGTAAACATATGCTTTTTACTGACAAACAGCATTTATCATCTTAAAACAACCAGTACAACAATAAAAGCAAGCATGTACATAATTTATATACAATTAGTTATACAGCACAATACATTTGACTACAATCAACTTTCAACTTAACAACAAAATTAAATAGCCATGAAAACGTTAAAGCAACTTTTTTGTATAGCAAGCTTAATTGCTTTTAGCCTTACAGGGAATGGACAAGCAAAAATTGAAGGGAAATGGTATGGAAAATTGGTAATTAGCCCCAAATTCCAACTTACCATTGCTTTTGATATTTTTAGAGGTTCCGATGGTAAACTATACGGGTACAACCACAGTGTAGAACAACAAACATTTAACATTGAGCTAGATAAAATTACAACGACTACTGATAGCGTAACCCTTGAAATAGGTACTTTAAACGCAATATACTCTGGTAAATTCATTGCCAACGACTCACTAATAGGACATTTAGCACAAGGAAAAGGGAAACCATTTATGCTAAATATGAAAAAGGTTGACAAGTATCCCTTTACCATAGCCAAACGCCCCCAAGAACCAGTTAAGCCATACAGCTACTTCGCAGAAGACGTTACCTTTAAAAACGGTGACATTGAACTTAAAGGAACATTTACCAGACCAAATGCTAAGGGCAAATACCCAACTGTTGTTCTAATATCGGGTTCCGGACCATCGGATAGGAACCAAACCATTTTTGGGCACAAAACATTCTTGGTGCTTGCTGATTTACTTACACGCTCAGGAATAGCAGTTCTACGCTACGACGATAGAGGGGCAGGCAAATCTTCAGGAAACTTCTTTACGGCAACCCTAGTTGACCATGCCAAAGATGCATCGGAAGCGGTTAACTACCTTTTATCTAGGGCAGATGTAAATACAGATAACGTTGGAGTAATTGGCCACAGCCTAGGCGCCGATATTGCCCCTATTGCTGCAAACCACAATCCAAACATTAAGCACATAGTTCTAATGAGTGGTGCGGGGAATACTCTTGAAAATGGAATTTACGAGCAAACCAGAGCAATATATAACCAAATGGGGGCTAGTAAAGAGGGTATCGATTTGAATGAAGAGATACTTAGGGCTGTAATACAAACTTATAAAAGTTCAGCAAACGATAGCCTTATGAAAATTAATGTGAAAGCGGTTCTGGAAACCTTTAACACAAAGGTTGCGGCCATTTCGGAAAAGGATCAGGAGCTACTTGAACTCGCAGTTCCCTTGAATATTAGAAATTTCGGCAAACTACTCACCCCTTTTATGAGGTACGACCTATTCCATAATCCATGTGATGAGCTTAGTAAGGTAACGATTCCTGTTTTTGCTATAAACGGAGATAAGGATGCACAAGTTTTCCCTCAAAACCTTGCCCTAATAGATAGTGCGCTAAAAAAATCGCAGAGTAAAAACTTTAAAACAAAGCTTTACCCAAATAAAAACCACCTATTCCAAGAGTGTACAAAGTGCACAGTTGATGAGTACTATGAGCTAGAGCAAACAATATCGGAGGATGTTATAGCCGACCTTGTACAATGGATAAAAGGTCAATAGCTATAATCCGCTCAAGTACTTATTAAGCGTCTTTAGCAGCTCAATAGCACTAAATGGCTTAGCTAAATAATCATCAAACCCAGCCTGTAAGCATCGGGCACGCTCATCGTGAAGGGCATAAGCCGTTTGGGCAATAATTGGAATGCGTTTATCTAGCTTCCGTATCTGTTCTATGGCTTTAAGCCCATTCATGATGGGCATATTAATATCAAGAAGAATGATATCGGGCTTACGATCGTTCATTAGCTTTAGTAGCGATGCTCCATTTGTAACATGCTTAATAATAATGTTGCTCTTGCGAAGCACCTCTTCAATGAAAAGGTACGATGGAAGGTCATCCTCAGCAACATAGAGTATCTTACCAGAGAAATCGTACTGAGCAAAAAGATTTTTCGCTGGCTCTTCCTTGCTTATCAGAATAGCCGAAACATAAGGGATGGTGAAGAAAAAGGTTGTTCCCTTACCAATTTCTGATTCCAACCAGATTTCGCCACCCAACAGAGCAACCAAACCCTGAGTAATGCTAAGCCCAAGTCCTGTTCCCTCTTTATAATCGGTAACATTTTCCTGTGCAAAACGCTTAAATATAAGATCAAAGGCTTCCGGCCGAATTCCCTTGCCAGTATCCTTCACGTAGAATTTAAGGAATAGCTGACCTGCCTTGGAGTAGGGAATAAAGCCTAGCTCTATAGAACCTTCGCGAGTAAACTTAATGGCATTGCTAACCAAGTTAATCACTATCTGCTTAAAGCGCACGTCATCAGTATTCACAACGTAGCTACTTTGCCCCTTGGGTATATTTAGCTTAAACTCAACATCCTTGTTTAAATCCTTAAGCCTACTAGTGGCTATATCTTCTATTTCCCTAATAACCTCCACAACATCAATAGGTTTAAGGGCAACATGGAGCTGATTAGACTCTATTTTGGAGATATCAATAATATCATCAATTATGCGTAGCAGCTGGCGTCCCGAGTTCTGAACTATATCAACATACTTCTCCACTTTAACGGGGGGGAGTTCGGAATCCTTAAGCAAATTGCTAAAGCCAATAATGGCATTCATTGGTGTGCGTATCTCGTGGCTCATATTAGACAGAAAGGCCGATTTAAGCCTATCCGACTCCTCGGCTCGTGCCTTTTCCTGCTCCAACACCTGTTGTTTTTCCTGCAGCTGCTGCGTTATTTCCAGCTCCTTACGCAAAGCGCTATTAATACTAGAAACCATTACCGATAAAGAGACCGAGATAAATAGAGTTAACGCCATAAAATTGGCCGCATTTACAATATACGCCCCAACGGAGTAACTCTTGAGTAAGAAGACGGGAGGCAAATCAATAAAAAAAAGAGCAAATAGCACCATTAGCGTAGCTCCATTTATCCCAGAAGCAATGAGTGCTCCCCTTTTCTCGAAAAAGAAACTGGTAAGAATAGGGAATACAAATAGCCACATAAATCCTGCACCAATTGGCCCTAGTATAAGAATAAGCGATGCCCCTAAAAAATATATAACCGAAAGGATTGATAACGCCTTTGCTTTTGCCCCAACACGTTGCGATAGGGCAATCCAAATGCAGAACCCATATGCCAACGAATCAATAATTGCAACGCTCCACAAGCCCTCATCTACAGATAGAATCATGCTAGGCACATACGCTATAAAGCCAAAAAGCACAATACTTAGAATGAGAACATAGAGTAATCTATTTTTCCAATACGAAAGGGTTACATCCTCATCAAACTCGGGGTAAGGAAAAAACTTAGAGAAAAAGTTGATAAAAGCATCAAGTTTTTGTGCCATATAAAAATCTTAGTTAATGCTTAACAAAAGTACCCTATTTAAGTTTAGAAACAGCTCTGCGATAAGCATATCCATCAAAAAAAGTAAAGAAGAACAAACAATGCACAAGCGCTCTTTTGATTAATCTATTTAATTGTTATACTTACAGTTACAAAACCAACTAGCCATGAAGCACCTAAATCAATTAGTGCCTGTTTTAGCCCTTACATCGCTGCTATGTACCACTAGTAAAATTTATTCGCAAAGCGATAAAAGCAAAGGCACAACCCAGTACGTGAATCCATTTATTGGTACCCGCGACATGGGGCACTGCTACTCTGGCGCCACTGTTCCCTTTGGCATGGTGCAGCTAAGCCCCGACACCGATACCGTTTTATACTCCACCGGCAACGGATACAACCCTGAGGTTTACAGGTACTGTGCTGGCTACCAGTATAACGACTCTACCATTGTAGGATTCAGTCATACGCATTTACACGGAACAGGGCACTCAGATTTAGGCGATTTTTTGCTGATGCCAACCACTGGGGCAATTCGACTAAACCCAGGAACAAGCCAGAGTCCTGAAAAAGGTTACCGAAGTAGATATAAAAAGCAAACAGAGAAAGCCTCACCAGGGTATTACGCAGTAACACTTACCGATTACAACATAGCCGCAGAGCTAACCGCTACAGTGCGCGTAGGCATCCACCAGTACGTTTACCCTAAAGGAGAGCAACAAAACCTAATTCTCGATTTGGTTCACGGCATATACAGCTACGATGGCAAAGTTATTTGGTCCTCGCTAAGAGTAGAAAACGACACCCTTATTACAGGATACAGGCAAACCAATGGATGGGCAAGAAATAGGTTTATTTACTTTGCCCTTTCGCTTTCAAAGCCAATAACAGAGTATGGACTTACCAACAACGATCAAGAGGTTTACAAGGGGTTTTGGCGCCGATGGGAAATGGATAGCAATTTCCCGGAACGCTCTGGACGTAGGATTAAAGCCTACTTTAAGTTCAATAGCTCAGCATCGGATACCCTGATTGTAAAAATGGCCTTATCGGCAGTAAGCACTAACGGAGCAATAGCAAACCTAGTTGCCGAAACCTCCGGGAAGAACTTTGAACAGCTAAAGGCTGAAGCCAGAGAATCATGGGAAAAGGAACTCTCCAAAATTAGAATTGAAGCAAACGAGCAGGATAAGGTAATTTTTTATACAGCCCTATATCACACATACCTAAGCCCAACAATATACAACGATGTAAGTGGCGATTACAGGGGTATAGATGGCAACATATACAAAACCAATGGTTTTACAAATTACACTACCTTTTCCCTTTGGGACACATTTAGAGCACAGCACCCACTGTTAACCCTTATTGAGCCAGAACGCACAAGCAACATGATTAGCTCTATGCTTGCCCACTACCAGCAAAGCGTACATGGTTTACTGCCTGTATGGTCGCACCATGGCAACGAGAACTGGTGCATGATTGGTTACCATGCAGTTCCAGTTATTGCCGATGCATACCTAAAGGGAATAAGGGGGTTTGATGCAAACCTTGCCCTAAAAGCAATGGTTTCTAGCGCAACATATCCAGAGTACGATGGAACTAGGCTATACACAAACCTTGGCTTTGTACCTGAGGACAAGCGCCCCAACTCTGCATCAACAACGCTCGAATACGCCTACGACGATTACACAATACACCAAATGGCAAAGGAACTTGGTAACGCAAATATTGCCGAAGAGTTCGGGAAAAGAGCCTTAACGTACAAAAACCTGTTCGATACAAAAACTGGGTTTATGCGGGCAAAGCTAAGCAACGGCCTATTTAAAGAGCCGTTTGACCCCCTAGCCACACACGGACAGGGATATATTGAAGGCAATGCTTGGACCTATAGCCTATTTGTACCACACGACATAAAGGGGCTTGCAGCGCTTTTAGGTGGCGAAAAATGGTTAGAGCAACGGCTCGATTCCATTTTTACCATGACTCTCCCCGCCCAGTACTATGCCCACACCGAGGATATTGAAGCAGTTGGGATTATGGGGAACTACGTGCACGGGAATGAACCTGGCCACCATATCCCATACATGTACAGCTACATTGGTAAACCTTGGAAAACGCAGGCAATTGTTAGAAAGATAATGAGTACCATGTACCACAATACCCCATCGGGACTATGCGGAAACGATGATTGCGGCCAAATGTCGGCCTGGTACATATTTAGCGCACTTGGCTTTTACCCAGTTACACCAGTAAGCAATCAGTATGTAATAGGAAGTCCGTTAGTTAAAAGTGCCCAAATAAACCTCGGGAACAATAAAACGGTTACAGTAACGGTTCATAACCAATCGGGGAAAAATATTTATGTTGATAAAGTTCTTGTAAATGGGGAAGACTGGGAAAACACATGGTTCCCTCACCATTTGTTAGCAAGTGGATGCACAATTGATTTTTACATGAGTGCCAAGCCAAATAGGAAAAGGGGAGAAAAATCTGACTTACGGCCTACCTCTATACACAAATAATACGACAGCCACACTAATTACACAGTAAGACAAAACTAAAAAAGGGGAACCCAAAAGTTCCCCTTAAATATTTAGTAGTAATACTAGTAACGGTTGTTGCGTTTTTCGCGGAAGTCACCACGATCGCCACCACCACTACGCTCACGGTTAAAACCACCGCCGCCACGGTTACCACCGCCGCCGAAAGGTCTTCCACCGCCGCCAGTGCGAGGTTTGTCTGTTTTAGGCTTAGCCACAGAAACAGAAATAACGCGACCATCGTACTCTGCTTGGTTTAGCTCATCAATTGCAGCTTGACCTTCGTTGTCATTTTTCATTTCAACAAAGCCAAAGCCTCTTGATTTGCCAGACATTTTGTCTGTTACTACGCGAGCAGAAAGAACTTCACCGTACTCTTCAAAAACCTGTTTAAGGTCATTATCATCAATCCTGAAACTTAGATTGGAGATAAAAATGTTCATGTTCAAAAAATTAGTTGATTAATAAATTTACTGTGAGTTTCAAGACAGATGATGGACCAGGTTTTCCGAAATACATACGGTGTGTGGACGAATGAATCTGAACTTAATTCTCAATCACGGTGCAATATTACGAATAATTTAATTAGTAACTAGCTTATTTATAGAAAAAAATAAAAAGAAAACCCGTTGATATATATCACCAACGGGTTTGATTATGAGTATCATACTGGTTACTCTACTTTTAGCTCATCTAATAAGCGCTGTGCGCCTGCAAACTTATCCATAACAAAGAGCACGTACCTTATATCAACAACAATAGTTCGCTGCATGGTTGGCTCAAACTGGTAATCGCAGGCCATGGCTTCATAGTTACCATCAAAAGCCAACCCAATAAGCTTACCCTGAGCATTTAGCACGGGGCTACCCGAGTTTCCGCCTGTTATATCGTTATCGGTAAGGAAGCAAACGGGCAAATTGCCTTTGCTATCGGCATACCTGCCGTAGTCCTTTGCTTGGTAAAGCTCCTGTAGCATTGCAGGAACATCAAAAATATCGCGAGTAGGATCATTTTTTGCCATTATACCATTAATATAGGTAAACGGCTTGTGAACAACCCCATCAAAAGGCCTGTAGCCCACCACCTTTCCGTATGTTAGGCGCATTGTTGAATTAGCATCGGGGTACTGCAACCTATGCGCCTGCATTTCCATTAGCCCCTTGCTGTAGTACTGATTTGCCCGCATATAGTCAACCTGATAGCCTCGAATAAGGTTATATACAGAGTCGGCAAAGGTTTCCGCTGAAAGCATTATGCTAAAAACGGGGTCGCTAAAGAGCGAGTCAACAACAGGCTTCTTCAAAAAGGCGTTCATACGCTCAGCTGAGGTAAACATGGACTTTTCAAAGAATAGCTGCGCATACATGGGTATCATGTACTCATACATGGGCTGCTGCTTTATGGACTGGTACAAGGGGGGTAGCTGTGCTGTTGGTACATTGCGCAGAATATCGAGTAATGCCACGGCGTATAGCTGCTGGTCTATTTCGGGATGGTAGTTATTGAATAGTTCTGGCACCCGCTTCTTTAGCAGCTTAGCTTGCTTTTTAACCGCCTTTTTATCTCCTTCAAAAAGAGCAAATACTAGCTCGGAGCAATCCCTAATTCTCTCATTAACCTGAACAGGCCAGTAAAGGAATGCCGATAGCGCCTTGGTTATCTGGGTCCAATTCTCGGTTTCGTACTTCTCAAACACCTCGTTTAGCACTGGCATTGCCGAAGCGTACTTTATGCGCTCCGATGGTTTTTCGTTTATCCATGCCCTTAAGCTATCCTCTCTAGCCGCAAGACTCTCAACCACGCCAAATCGTTTCATTGAGGTTGCTTGGTACACATCTTTTTGCCAGAAATTCACCAGCCCATCGTGAGTATCGGTGTAATTAACCTTTACCTCGGGGTTTTGAGCCATTCCATCCTTAATAATATCAATAAGGCTGCCCCACACCTCCTCGGTCCAAGGCGCTTCTACATCGCGTGCGTGCTTAGCCTCAATGGCCGACGAAAACCGGTGCGTTGTGCCAGGGTACCCCATTATCATGGCAAAATCGCCCTCATTAACGCCATTAAGGGAGATCCGAAGGTAGTTCTTTGGTTTGTAGGGCACGTTCTTTTTGCTGAACTCGGCAGGACTCCCATCGGGAGCAGTGTATATGCGGAAGATGCTAAAATCGCCTGTATGACGTGGCCAGCGCCAATTGTCCACATCGCCACCAAAATTACCTATTGCCGATGGAGGTGCCCCTACTAACCTTACATCTAAAAAACGCAGGTACGAGAAGAGGTAAAACTGGTTAAAGTTAAACATTGGAACCACAAGCGTGTGCAGCTTTCCGTTGTTATTTCTTGTGGCAGCAATGCTATCCATTACGGTGTAAACCCTAGTAAAGTAATCGCTATTAGACAAGCGCGAGTCAACAGCACCAAGCACTACCGAGGTAACATCCTCCACCCTATCCAGTATAAGCGCCGTTTTGCCGGGAACAGGCAGCTCATCCTTTAGCGTTGGTGCCCAAAAACCATCGCGCAACAGGTTACGGCTTGTTGTGCTGTGGTACTGAATATTATCAACACCACAGTGGTGATTGGTAAAAAGTAAGCCCTGCGCCGACACTAGCTCTCCTGTACACCCCCCATCATCAAGCTGAACAATGGCATCCTTAAGGCTCGACTGGTTTATGCTGTATATATCCTCGGCCGACAGGGTAAAGCCCATAGCCTTCATTTGGTTGATGTTTTGAGAGATGAGCGAAATAAGCCACATCCCTTCGTCGGCAAGTAAGCCCGTGGCAAACAGTAAGCCGACAAATAGTGAGAGAATTCTTTTCATAGGGAACGATTATCTGTTATCAAGTTATCGGCTACTTAAACTCTAGCCTAATTGGGTTACCATACATCAAGCTTAGTGCCCTTTTAGCACCGCTACTTGCCCATTAGCTTCTCAACCATTAAGGACGCAAGCCAAACCAGCAGCAAGCACAGAACAAGGGAGTATATAAGCAAACTAGCCCTGCTCTGCTGTGCAAGTGTTGAGGCGTGAGCCAAAAGGTTTCCATTCATAATAGATGCATCGGGGAAATTCCCTGCATGCCACTTGTAAAGGATTGTTCCATCTTTTATTAGCAGGAGGCCAGGATTGGAACGCACAATAGTTTTTAGCATTATCTCGTCGCCCATTAAAAAAGGAAACGCAGAGCCTGTTGTGCCAATAAATGCATCAATATCCTCTGCACCAGAGGCGGTTGCTACCGAGAATTCAATCCCCTTATCTCTAGCCATAAAGTAAAGCTGATTTAGCTTATCAACAGCCTTAAGGCTAGTCTTATCAAGCCTATAGGCAATGGCAAGAAACCTGTAGCCCTCGCCATGTACTATTTGCGATGTTACGTCGTTGCCATCAACCGAAACTAATGAGAAGTTGGTAATTGGTGGGGTGTAACCAGCTTTTACCAGGGTCGATTTGCTATCAACAAAGATCCAAGTAGAGTCTTGCCAGGGGAAGTTGGTCTCGTCAAATTCCTGTTTTACGCCATCCTTTTCGTAAGTAAAGATGGTTTTATACTCATCAGCAGGCGCCCCTTCTGGAATGGCCATAGCCTCGGCAAGGTTTACACCAACCTTATACGGCCTAAAGTCGAACATAGGCAGGCTATAGTAGCCATGAAACGATGGAGCAAACGACATTGCTGCAAGTAACGTTACTACCACCCACTGCACCTTTTCTCTATAGTACGAAGTAAACTTTTTGCGCTGAAGAAAAACAAGAACTGCTGCGGCTAGAAAAACTAGGTTCTTAAAAAACGTGCCCCAGTTGCTAAGCTTAATGGCATCGCCAAAGCACCCACAGTCCGATACTGGATTAAAAATGGCCAGCACCAGCGTAAGCGGGGTAAAAAATGCCATAAACAGCAGAACCGACCAGGCTGCAAAGCGCATTTTAACACCAAAAAGGAGGAGTAATCCGATAAAGAGCTCTGCAGCACAAAGAATGAACGCCAGAACAACAACGGTGGGCTGCAAAAAGTCGAGATGAAAGGCAGCAAAGTAATCGCCAAATTTATACGCCGATCCAAGCGGATCAATCCCTTTAACAAAGCCCGAGAAGATAAACACCGCGGCCAGTAGAAACCTGAATATCTGAAACATAAACTTCATTGCTGCTAATATTAAATAGTTATACAAAAAACCTTACTTCTGTGCAAAGTAGCTAATCTTGCTAATAATCAAAGTAAAAATATCCGATGGAGACTTCATACTACCCTTACTATCGGTACAGCAAATAACAGAGAAGCTAGGATCCAGCTGCTCCTGCATAAGGTACACCTGCCTCACCTTTTCCTGAAAGGTAAGGCTCTCCTCATGAATATCAACGCTACCCTTTAAGTAATCCCTATCGGCTCCCTGCCGCTCCGATGTTAGCTTGGCCTTAGTGAACTCAAAGGGAACATCAAGGAACAGGTTTAAATCGGGCTTGGGGATACCAAAATAATCGTACTCCAGCTTTAGAATCCAATCACGCAGTTCCAGCTGCTTGGCCTTATCGGTTTGCTTACCACACTGGAAGGCAATGTTTGAGTAAACGTACCTATCAAGCAGCACTGTATCGCCAGCTTCTAGCCACTCCCGAATTTGAGCCGCAGCATCCCTCCTATCGCCAGCATAAAGCAACGCTATGATGTAAGGATCAACCTGATCTACTTTTCCAAACTCCCCCCTTAAAAAACGGGCAATAAGCTCACCAAAGAAAGGAGAATCGGTTCGGGGGAAGTGCAAATAATGACTTTTTACCCCCATCCCTTCATAATACTCTGCTAGAAGCTTTAGCTGTGTTGATTTACCAGCACCATCGAGCCCCTCAATTACTACAAATGCCATTTAGCTATAAATATTAGAACAATACTACTTAACGTAAGCGCCAATTGCTCCCTTTGCAAGGGCATTAAACCATAGCAACTAAAATATGCTTACCTAAACAATACCTGTTGTTAGAGTTAGTGTTGAGATACTAGAATTAACAAAAACTAGTACCTTTAAGCGCAAAATGCAACGCAAGTTAGGAAAAAATGGAAAAGATTAATTCGATGTTCCCTGGTCGCAGATCGCTTTTTTGCAACGGAAAACTGCTAGACCTCTCTATCCCAGCTGTTATGGGGATTATCAATATCACCACCGATTCATTTTTTAGTGGAAGTAGATTTCGCTTTGGGTACACTATTGCCCAAAGAGCTAACCAAATAATGAGTGAGGGCGGCAGTATTATTGATATTGGGGCATGCTCTACTCGCCCTGGAGCAAAAGAGGTTAGCGAAGAGCTTGAACTAAAGCGATTAAGCAAAGCGCTTAAAATAATACGCAAAGAGCATCCAAACGCAATAATATCAGTCGATACCTACAGGGCCAGTGTTGCCGAACAAATGGTTCAGGAGTACGGTGCAAATATTATTAACGATATTTCGGCAGGTAAGCTGGATCCAAGAATGCTTGAAACTGTTGCAAAGCTCAAAGTTCCTTACATTCTTATGCACATGCAGGGCACACCGCAAAACATGCAGCAGAACCCACAGTACGACGATGTTGTTAAAGATCTTTTCACATTCTTTACCAATACCACACAGGAGCTTAAGCAAATGGGAATTAGCGACATTATCCTGGATCCAGGGTTTGGATTTGGCAAAAACCTAGAGCATAACTACACCCTACTAAAAAACATTGACGCCTTTAGATTACTTGAATACCCCGTTTTAGTGGGGATATCGAGAAAATCGATGATTTACAAAAAGCTAAACATAACACCTAACCAGGCGCTAAACGGCACCACCATTCTCAACACTCTTGCGCTACAAAAAGGAGCTGCCATACTTAGGGTACACGATGTTAAAGAGGCTGTTGAGGCTGTTAAGCTAACCCTGTTTTACCAAGACCAACCCAATTGCAAGTAAATATAAACCGCAGATAATGATTGCAAACATCATAACTGGCTTTATAACCTTTAGGGTGCTAGACCTTATCGATATTTTTTTGGTAGCCCTTTTACTATACCAAATATACATGCTAATAAGGGGTACGGTAGCCATTAATATTTTTGTGGGGATTTTTGTTCTGTACATATTCTGGCTTATTGTTAAAGCCCTTAACATGGAGCTACTTAGCAGTATTCTGGGGCAAATTATTGGGGTTGGGGTTATTGCGCTAATTATTGTTTTCCAGCAGGAGATACGCCGCTTTTTGCTTTACATTGGAACCCGGTACCTATCAAAGAATCGATTTTCTCTGGAAAACCTCCTTTTCCCTAAGCAAAAGAACATGGTAGAACCCGTTAATACAGAGGCAATAACCCGCGCTTGTCGTAATATGGCCGAAACCAAAACGGGTGCGCTAATTGTTATTGCTCGGAAATCGGAGCTGCAGCTGTATGCCGAAACGGGAGATATGATTAATGCCGAAACATCGAGTAGGATGATTGAGAGCATCTTCTTTAAAAACAACCCGCTACACGATGGTGCCCTAATTATTAAGAACGATAAGATTAATGCTGCTCGCTGCGTTCTCCCATCAACAGAAAAAATGAACCTACCTGCCCATTACGGTATGCGCCACCGTGCGGCCATTGGCATAACTGAGCATACAGACGCTGTGGTTGTTGTGGTATCGGAGGAAACGGGGAAAATATCGCTGGTTCATGACGGGAGCATTAAGTACGGGCTTACCAGTATGGAGCTAAAGCCATTGCTAGATTCGTTACTAGCAGAATAGCATTGCTACGCTAAGCAGCAATGTGCCCGCTACACCTATAAGTTGCCCAATAGGTTTTTGCTTTATCCAACAAAAAACAGAACCCACCAGATTTTCTCGGGGGGTTAAAATATGCGCTGCTAGATTAAGAGGAGCACCTTGCAACTTGCTCTAGCTACTCCTTAGGCTTATGTACTCTCTTTTTTAGTGAGAACTTGCTCTCCTCCCGCTTAATTAGCCGCTCAATATTCTTTTGATGAGTAAAAAGCATAAGTATTGCCAGAATAAAGGCAAAAATCACTAACGACGGCGTTTTGGTTGGAAAAACAAAAATAAGGAGTAACGGAAAAGTAAACGCAGCAACCATTGAGCTGAGGGATACATACCTTGTAATAAGTAGCGTTACAATAAACACAAAAAAGATAGTTAACGTAGCATAGGGCTGAATGGCAAAAACAACTCCCGAAAGCGTTGCAACACCCTTCCCTCCCCTAAATCCTGCAAAAACGGGGAAAATATGGCCAATCATAGCAGCCAAGCCCAAAAACAGCTGAAAATTTATGAAGCTACCCGTTTCGGGGATATAGAAATCGGTTAAAAAGAGAAGGCGAACAGCTAAAAAGCCTTTAAGCATATCAATAAAAAAAACGGGTATCCCTGCCTTGGCTCCTAGCACACGTATCGTATTGGTTGCACCAGCATTACCACTGCCATGCTCCCGCACATCAACCCCATAAAAAAACTTACCAACCCAAACCGATGTAGGAACAGATCCTATTAAGTAAGCAAGTAAAAGTATTAGCGCTTTATAAAAGCTTTCCATCCACTATTATTTTTTGCAAAATTGGCAATATTTTTCCTGCTTCACAAAAGTAAAATGGGAACTCCTGCTTTACTCCTAGTTTACAACCCCCAATTACCTTTATTTAGATTTTGTCTAAATCGCACCAAAGCCCTAAAATTACCAAAACAAAAGAACCATTGAGTCACATTTTAAATATTTTTGCTACCGTTATGCATTTTTATACATATCAATTAATTAACCCAAACAATGAAATCACTAAAACTTTCGCTTGCACTCTTTCTTGCTGTAGCAATGGCATTTACCTCTTGCGACAAGGATGATTCTTCACCAAAAAAGAACACCGTAAAGTTAGGCGCACAGGAAAACACCACAATAGGAGGCTTTTACTCCTTTTCTGAGAAAAAGGTTTACACCATAGAACTTGCCTTTGCAAATCAAGCAAAAATTGACTTGCTATGCTTTTACGAAGAGGGTAACAACATTGCCCTTGCATCTCCTGGCTCTAACATTACAGGAATTTTTACTGGAGATTACAGCGTAGAGCTATGGGAAACTAAAAACACCACCCGTTTCTGCTTATCAACCCTAACCGTTGCTGAATTTGATGCCATTAAGGATGGTGATGCAACCATTGAAACGCAGTTTAACACAGAGCAGAACTACAGAAAGGCAAAATTACTTAAGGTTGGCGATATTTACGCGTTCCAAACCCAAGATGCTAGATATGGACTACTAAAGGTTACCGCAGTAACCCAAGGAGCAACAGGTACACTTGAGTTTGAATACAAAATTAAGTAACGCCCCATAATAGAGAAAACAGTAAAACCATGGATTAAAAAGGGCGTTTTGCAACCTGCTTGCAACGCCCTTTTTTATTAGGCCCTAACACTTACCTACAATGAAACGCATTGGTCAACTAATAGTAATGCTAACGCTTGCATATGCTCTGGGTAGCTGTAGCCACGACAAAATAGACAGCATTCCTCCTCTTGCCCTCTTTAAGAATGGCGATTTTACTACCGAAGGCCAACGGATTCCAATTGGAGGCAAACTATCGTTTGGAATTGCCGCAAGCGCGGGTAGCGCTCCCATAACAAACCTTAGAATACAACGAATTGCCAATGGAAAAGTAATAACAGAACTAGACAAGGGCGTTTTTATTACTACTGGTGGCTTAGACTATGAATTTAATGCTGTAAAATCGGGCTCACAGGAGGAACAATGGCGGTTTATGGTTATGAATGCCAACAGGGACTCGTCCATTATTACCCGCACAGTGCTTCTGGGCGATGGTTCCGCATACGGTCCAATTACCCATTACACGTTAACCCTTGGCATGCAGAACAACACCTTGCATCCAAACTTTCTGGATCTGCATAGTGGAAATGTTTTTAGTCCACTATCAATTAGTGGAAACGAGGCCTCTGTGGATTTGGTTGCTTTTGTTTACGAAACAGGCGGAAAGCTATCGCCAACCCTTTGTTGCCCAGCCTACACAGGAAGCAGCTCGGTAACAACGCACTACCCAGAAATTGGAGCGTGGAGCACACGGAACTCCACACTATACGACTACTATTCGGCCGACTGGAGTTTGGTTAAACCAGCTGAGTTTGAAAGGGCTGAATCCGATAGCCTACTTGTAGCCTCATACAATCCACAAAACGTAAGTGGTTTATGTAAGTACTGCTACACCAATAAAATAATCCCCTTTAAAACGGAGAATGGGAAATACGGTCTGGTAAAAGTAAAATATGCAGATACTAGCAAAGACGGAATAATTGAACTTGAGGTTAAAATTCAACAGTAATGATTACACTAAAAAAAATAAGCCTAACAGTTACAACGATTCTGCTGGTATCAGTATCCGCCTTTGCGCAATATAAGGTTATTGGCACTATTACCGATACCGAGACACTAACTCCCATAGTAGGTGCTCACGTTTCCCTTGGGAAAAGCCTAACCGCAACCACGGATAACGGTACCTTCGAAATCGCTAATGTAGGCAAAGGGACTTACCCCGTTATTGTAAGCTGCGTTGGTTACACTAAGTATCAAGGTTCTGTTCTTGTTGATGGTACAAACCAAGTTGTAACACTTAGCATACAACTCAATCCTGAAAGGCAATACATTGATGAACTGGTTGTATCGGCAACCCGAAAGGAGAACCGCATTAGCGAAATACCAGGACGAATTGAACTAATAACGCCAGAGAAGTTAGCATTCTCGGCGGCTCAAACCGCCGATGAGTACCTTGCCCTACTCCCTGGAGTACAAGTTAGCCGCTCGTTTGGGCTATTCTCCCACAAATCGTCGGTAACCATGCGCGGGTTAAGCGGCAACGAGCAGGCACGCACACTGGTTCTGCTCAACGGAATACCCGTAAACAAAGCCGATGGCGGTTCTGTTAACTGGAACCTAATATCAACAGGAGAAATTGAACGAATTGAAGTGGTTAAAGGGCCTGGCTCCGCCCTGTACGGAGGAAATGCCATGGGTGGCGTTGTAAACATTATCACACAGGAACCAACAAAACCGTTTCAGGGTAGCGTTAGCATCGATTATGGAACCTACAACACACAGGCATACAGAGCAAAGCTAATGGGAAAGCATAGCAATGGGTTCTTTTGGGCAGCTAATGGGCTTTACCAGAAAAGCGATGGGTACATAACCCAATCCTTGGCCGACAGACTGGCCAATCCTTTCATTGTGAAATCGAACTTTGATGAGAAAGCAATCAACCTAAAATCGGGTTTTAGCAAAAGTCCCAAGTTTAAAGGTGAGGTTGATTTTACTTACTACGATGATGTTCGTGGCACTGGCGAAAAGGTTTACCAGCCCGAGGGCAATACAACCGAACACGATACCTACCAAATACGAGCAACCCTTAGCGGTACAACGCAAAACCTAACGTGGAGTAGCGCACTTTTTCTGCTTGAGGAAAAGTACAAAAGGGTTAGCGAATGGTATAAGGACGACTACACATGGTACGATGTACAATCGGTTAGGCGAGACCTTGGCCTAATGAGCAGCGCAAGCTACACGGTCAAAGCACACACGCTAACTGGTGGTTTCGATATTAGGCAGGGTGAGGTTGATGCTTACGATATTTACTACACATCAACCGATAAGGTTGACAATAAGGGGAAAATCCGCTTTTACGGGCTATACGTGCAGGATGAGATCTCCCTTTTCGACAAACGGGTAACTATTTTGGCTGGTTTAAGGTACGATATATCCCAATTCTACGACGGTGCTTTCATAATACACTCGCCCTCGTCCGAAACATCGTTTATGGATCAGTACCAGTTCTCTGGACTAGCAGATGAAACTTGGAGTGCACTTAGCCCCAGACTATCCGCACAGTACAAACCCAAAGATAGCTTTAGAGTATATGCTGGCTATAGCCGTGGCTTTCGCCCATCGGTACTCGATGACCTTTGTCGTTCTGGGCGAGTACGTGGTGGGTTTAAAGTTGCCAACCCAATGCTAAAACCCGAGTACCTTAATAACGTAGAGCTAGGAGCCGATTTTAAACCAACGCAGCAGATAAAAATAGCCGGAACAACCTTTTTCTCTCGGGGAAACGATTTTCTATACTACGTATCAACAGGCGACAGCATAGATATGGGCTTTGGCAACCGACCCATTATGGTTAGAGCAAATATTTCTGATGTAGAGATTTACGGACTAGAGAGCGATATATCTTATACTCCTGCACGCTTTATAACCCTTTTTGCAAACTATGCCTATACCTCTGCCAAAATAAAAGGGTATAAACCCATAAGTACAACCGATACCAATAACCTAACAAACAAGTTCCTCTCCGATGTTCCGGCCCACTCCTTTGCCGCTGGGGCATTCGTAAAATCGGAAATTGTAAATGCTGGGATAACCTGCAAGTACCTTGGGCAACGCTACGTAAACGACCAAAACGCTTACGACGATATTGTGCTTGCCGCACAGTACCCATCGGCATTTACTGTTGATGTAAGGCTAAGCCGTCAGTTCTTTAAACACGTTAACGCATCGGTTAATATTCAGAACATTTTTAATGAGCTTACCTACGATAGCAAAGGAGCCGTTAGCCCTGGCCGCTTTATTACAGCACAAATCCAGTTTAAAATTGATTAATAACCCCAAAACCTAAATTGATGAAACAAATTGCACTTTACTTTGCAGTAGTTTGCCTGCTTGTTACTGCCTGTCAGCCAAAAGCCGATAAACCCAACAGCACAACCTGCAGCACCACACAGCACGACACTGCCGATAGAACCAATAACTTTTACGATAATGAGGCCACACACCAGCTCCCAACAGTATCGCTTGTAGTTGATGGGGAAATTGAATCGGAAGTTAATGTTGACTACTCCAGTCTACCACTTCGTACAGTAATTGTTAAGGAAGCTAAACTTAATGTCGATGGGACAAACAGCTTTATTGGCGCATATCGCTACGATGGGCACTCCCTTTTTGACATTATCAACTCTGTTGTGCTAAAAAAGAAGAATGCCCAGGAATTTCCGCCAATTATAGACCTATACGTTGAGGTGAGCAATGCGAAAGGCGAAAAAGTTGTTATCTCCTGGGGTGAACTGTACTACCCAAACAATCTGCATAACATAATAATAGCCAATGCAGTAATGCGCATTGTTCCAAGTAAAACCAAAGAGCTTTGGCCATTGCCAGATTCATCTAAACTAATTATAGCCAACGACTTGCTAACTGAGCGCAACATTACCAATCCAAATAGAATCACCATTCGTTCGCTAAACGCTTCGCTAGAAATAAGAAAGGGGCTATCACCAATGTACTCCGAGAGCTTTATAATGCAACAAAACAAGAAGCAACCCGTTGAGGTAAAAGCTATACCTAAAAGCCTAAGTCAAGTTGAGTACCACACCATTTTTTACGGTCGCGGAAAAGGAATTCACAGCACCACTCCCTTTAAGGGCTATATGCTGAAAGATTTCCTTGTACCCTACTACCCCATTAGTACGCAAAACATTAAAACAGGGCTATTTACAGTGGCTGGTACCGACGGTTACAGAGTGGCAATAACCTACTCCGAGCTGTTTAACCGTAACGACCAATCAGAGTTTTTACTTATTGATGATGCCAGCAACTCCGATGGCGGACGATTTGCACTTTTCCCTGCAGGCGATTTCTTCTCCGACAGAGCAGTTAGAGCCATTTCACTTATCCATTTCGAGAACTAGACATTAACAAAAACCCCAGTCCTACTAAGAACTGGGGTTTTGAGTAATATCTCAGAATAAAAGTTTAGTCTAATCCTCTAACCTTTTTCTCCCATTTCCAGGCCGAAAGCAATGCCTCATCCAGAGAGCTCTCTACTTTCCAACCCAACTCGCGCTGCGCAACAGTAGTGTCGGCCCAAACCTTTTCAATATCGCCCTCTCTTCTACCAACAAGTTCATAGTTAAGCTTAACACCGCTTACTTTCTCAAAACTTTTAATGATATCGAGCACCGATACAGGATTGCCAGCACCTACATTAAAAGTTTCAAATCCCTTTTGGCTCCTGCATTCTAGCATACGCTTCAATGCCGCAACATGCGCTTTAGCCAAATCGGTTACATGAAAGTAATCGCGAAGAGCCGTTCCATCGGGAGTATTATAATCATTTCCAAAAACTTGAAGTTTGTCCCTTATTCCTGCTGCAGTTTGCGTAATAAAAGGAACCAAGTTATCGGGTTTTCCCAACGGCAACTCTCCTATTTCGGCCGAAGGATGCGCACCAATTGGATTAAAATAGCGCAAGGCAATTACTTTAAGCTTACTATTAGCATACACAGTATCGCGAAGGATATCCTCTGCAATCTTCTTTGTATTGCCATAAGGTGATAGGGCTGGTTTATAGGGCGCTTGCTCGGTTACTGGAAGCACATCGGGCTGACCGTAAACCGTACAGGAACTGGAGAAAACAATGTTCCCACCCTGTTTTCCCATTAATGCTAGCAGGTTGATAAGCGAAACAATATTGTTCTGATAGTACTCTAATGGTTTACTTACCGACTCGCCCACAGCCTTAAGCGCAGCAAAGTGTATAGCCGAGTCGATGTTAGGATAGGTTGCAAATATGGTAGCCATTTGGTTGTAGTCGGCACAATCGGCCTCTACAAAAGCAGGACGTACTCCCGTAATGCGCTCTATACCATCAATGGACTCTGCCGATGAGTTAGATAGATTATCAACCACCACAACAGAAAATCCGCTATTAATAAGTTCAACAACGGTATGGGAACCAATATATCCTGTTCCGCCAGTAACTAAAACTAAACCCATTTTCTCTTATAGTTAAATGAAACCCAAAAGTAGCTAATAAAAGAGCACTTATTATCCGAAAAAATTCTATTTTCGCATTTAAAATTCACAAAAATGGAAAACACGCAACTACAACAAAACCGACCAAACGACGAAATTGACCTATTGGAACTTTTTAGCCGCATGGGCAAAAGTATATCCAATGCATTCAAAGGCCTCTTCCTGTTAATATGGAGAGTTGTACTGTTCTTCATATCCTTCTCGTTTAAAAACATAGTTCAGCTGAGCATCATTTTCGGATTAGGGGTAGCGCTTAGCGTTGCTATTTTCTTCTCCTCTTCAAGGTTCTACTCTTCGGACATGATTGCTTCAAGCAACGCCATTAAGAATGAAGATATGATTAGCATTATTAACAACCTTAATGAGCTTTGCAGAACTGGCAATAAAGAAGGACTAGCGCAGAACTTGAGTATAAGTATAGAAAACGCCGAGAAAATTAAGAGCATTAAAGCGTACTGGGGATATGACACTAACCTTGACGGTGTTATTGACCTCATCGACTACGAAGATAAATACATGACCTCCAAGGATACAACCATTAGAAAGATTCCCAATAGATTCTTTGTTAAAGCCGAGGTTTTTGACGAATCCATTTTTAACCTCATGAAATCGGGGTTATACAAGTACATAGAATCAAACACTTACGTTATTCAGGTAAACGAGACAAGAAAGCGCCAACTTCAGGATATGATAAATCAAACGGCGCAGGAAATACGTAAGTTAGATAGCCTTCAGAATTTTGAGTATTTTGAAAAAGATAGAATTACCCCACAAGTAGGTGCAAACCAAATGGTGGTATTTACCGAAAAGGAACGCAAACTTTACCACAGAGAAATTTTCACTTTAATTAGCGAGAAGCAAGAACTAGAAAGGAGATTAACCGTATATCCCGATCCTGTTACAATTATTCAGGACTTTACTCCGCTATCGCGTGTAGAGAACTCGCTTATGTCTTACGTAAAAAGAATTGCCCCGATAATTCTAATCCTAGGTTTTATTTTTATGCTGGTTTGGAGGTATAAAAAGGATATTGTTGAGACCATTAAGTAGTTAACAATAGAGAATGTACAAACCAAACAGGGTGTCCATTTGGGCACCCTGTTTGGTTTGTACAAAAAACATTAGTCTTTTACATCACTTACATGGTTTGCCCTATCTTTTGCCCAAGAATAACAAGTTTGAATACTGATTACTAGAGCCCAATAAAGATTTATAACCAAAAAAACTACTCGACTTGTCCACTCCTGTTTACAAAGAATAGGCTTAAAAAATATCCAAAAAACAGAACTCCAGCTATTCTCTCAAAAATCGATTCAAACAGCATATTTAGGCAAATAATAACAATAAACATTAAGGCAACAATATCCCTTTGAGAGAATGAAACATACATTGCCTTACCTAAAACAAAAGCAAGCAAAACTAAACCAATAACCCCCAAAGAAACAAAAGTCTCTAAATACTGATTATGGGCATTATATTCACTTTTCAAGGCATCTAGCTGTTTTAACTCGCTATACCCCCTCAGTAGTTCCTGCTTTGCATCGCCTACACCAACACCAGCAATCCATCTATCTCCAACAATATCAGGAATACTTTTCCATATACGTAATCTTACCATCACACCACTTTCCAAGTGCTGTAGTTCTTCGCTACCATATTCACTAGTTTGTTCTATATCAACCCCCAAACCACTTAGCAATAATGCAAACCTAGAATTATGAATCATTATTTGAAAAACAAATAGCATAATCCCCCCTAAAAAAACGAGTCTAAAAACGGTTCCCACTTTCTTTAAAAATAACCAAAAACAACCTAAGGAAATTATCACTATAAGGGTTATTATACCGGCTTTAGAGGAAAGAAGAAGAGTTATTCCTATAAAATACACTATAGATAAACAGTACAATATAATTAATCGTATTTTCCCCTTATTTTCTTTTATCAATCCAAACAAAAAGGTAATGCCCAACAAAAGATGCATTGAATAATAAGTAGGATGAAAAGGCAATGCAAACTTACTATACAAAAAGAAGTTTTCCCACGGAGTAACTAGTGGATGAGGATTAAAAACTACGGTCTCCTTAAAAAAATGAAGCGACAAGAATGAGGCCTGTATTAAACTAAAAACAGTCATCAATCCCAATCCTAAAAGGAATGCCGTTATTACGGTTCTAAAACGTGGCACTATTTGTTTTGCCGATGAAATCGCGATTAGAGGGAAAGCAATAAATGAGAGCTTTTGCTGGATATCAGATAGCCCAACACTTACATTATCCGAATAGAAAAGACTAACAACATGTAGCAACCAGTAAGCGATAAGAGAAAAAAGCAAAAGATTGCTTTTAAACGCACCAACCAAATTCAACCAATTACCACTTAGCAACCAAATACCCGACAAAACAACTAGTCCTATAATTGCTCCTTGTTGGTAAATGGGAATTAAAAAAGCAATGGCAATAAAAACAAAAGGAATTAGTTTCCTTGAGTAATCAGCAATATCACTAAAAACCACCCTCATACAACAGTCTCTTTTACAAAAAAGGAGTTCCATTATACAGTAGGAACTCCGCTAACCAATAAAGTAAATCAACAATTAAGCCAAAATTAGAAAAATTACATCATGACAACTCAAAATAGAATCAACATTTAAAAGCATTTAACAAACCTATAACAAAATCAACATCTTCTTCTGCATGAAATGTCGAAATGGGCAAACTTAGGGTCGTTGTATGTATTTGCTCTGATATAGGAAAATCCATACCATGTAGAAATTTCATTGCAGGCTGCCTATGCGGTGGTATTGGGTAATGTATTTCTGTTTTAACCCCATTATCAAGAAGGTACTGCTGAAGTAAGTCTCGCTTCTTGTGGCGAACATTAAAAATATGATAAACATCTGTTGTAGAAGGAGTAACCTGTGGAAGGATATAATCCCCCTTTATGCCCTGTAAATAAAGATTTGCTAATCTTTGTTTATGCTTATTAATATTGTCAAGATGCTGGAGTTTTATACGCAAAAATGCAGCCTGAACCTCATCTAACCTTGAGTTTAGACCCAACAATAGGTTGTGATACTTTTTATTTGAGCCATAATTCCTTAGCATCTTAACTTTCGCTGCATATTCTGCATTATTAGTTACCACAGCCCCTCCATCGCCTAAGCAACCTAGATTTTTGGTAGGATAAAAGCTAAACGCCGACAAATGCCCAAAAGTTCCCACCTTTTTTCCCTTATACTCTGCTCCATGAGCCTGTGCGCAATCCTCAAGCAAAAAAAGGTCTCGCTCTTTGCATATTTGCAGAATAGCATCCATCTCGCAGGGTTTTCCGTAAAGATGAACAACCAATATAGCTTTTGTTTTAGCCGTGATGGACTTTACTATAAGTTCTGGATTAATATTATAAGTCTCAATACATGGTTCTACCAAAATTGGCTTGTGACCACATTGCAGAATGGACATTATAGTGGCAATGTAGGTATTTGAGGGAACAATGATTTCTGAGCCAGCATCCAAATCAAGTGCCATTATTGATAGGGTTAAAGCATCTAACCCTGAGGCAACTCCAACACAATGCTCTGCCCCCAAATAATTAGCAAACTCCGACTCAAAAGCCTCTACATTCTTTCCCAACACAAACCAACCAGAGTCCAATACATCGGCAAAAGATTTTTTGTACTCCTCAAAGTAGGGGGCATTAACTTTATTAAGATTTTCGTACTCTATCATTACACTAGAATCAGTCAAAAAAAATAAATACTAGTACTTATCAAAAATATAATCATTGGCATCAAATGGTTCCGATGCTAATACCATTAGAATGGCATCCTTAGAGAAATCAAACATGGTATGCCAATCCTCTGGATTAATTATGAGACAAACCGATGGTTTGTTCAGATGAAAAACATCTTCCTTGCTACCATTGTGATTATAAATTTTACATTCACCCTGTATACAAATTGCTGCTTGTATGGTTTTATGATGCCTATGCCCTCCCCTTTCGGAACTATCAACGCCATAAATGTAAAATACCCTTTTTATGGGGAAAGGTAAAACGTTATCAATAACAGTAAGATTCCCCCTGGTATCGGTAAACGTTTGCAAATCTATTATATGAGCCATTATAAATAGTTAATATGTTACAGAAATCCATCCAATACACCTAAATACCTGGAGTCCAAACTATCGACGTATAGTAATCGCCAGGATATCCATCACAAACATTATCCCAAACATACATATTCAAAGGTCTAAATGGAATATTATTGTTGCTAAATTCAAAAATCTGTCTCACAGCCGAATTTATGTTTTTATCGTTTACAAAAGCATTATTATATACTTTGCAATAGTTTTGAGGAATTCCACGAATAATAATTGCAGAAGGCCACCAACCATTTGATCTTGCGGTATAATAAAATACATTGTTATAAATTTTGATCTCATTACCTGCAAAAGCATCCAAATCATTACCATGCATATCAAAATGGTGACTCCTCATTTGACATTTAGAATCTTTAACATTATTTAGATATGCTTCAAAACTTGATTCTACACCCAATGTATTTTTACCTCCTCCTGCTATTGCATGCTGATTATTATCAAAGTAGTTATTATGAATTACTGCTTGACCTCCATCTTTCACAAGAACACCATACCCAATTGTTTCTGACACTGTATTTTTTGTATAAATCATATAATTACCATGTATATTATTTCCATAAACAATATTATCAACACTACTAAAAGAGATTGCAACTCCTGGAAATCCAGACACTTCACAAAACTGAACAACTCCACGATTAGCTCTTTTATCAAAAAAAACACCACTAGATTGACTGTATAATGGGTTTGCAATATAAGAAGACCATGGGCCAATTAAACGCAAGCGTTCAAATGTAACATTCTCACCAACAACAATAAAAAGCCACTTATATCGCGGTATTGACGTGTAAATTGCTTTACCATTCTCTCCATACGCACCACCACCACCTGTTATCGTTGTATGAGCAGGAACCCTTATCCCACTTGCATCACCACTGTTAATATCAGCAATTAAATGTATAACACTTTTTTCTACAACACCGTTTTGTTGATCTAAAATAATTTTTGCGAGCAGTTCTTTTAAGCCTAATGCTGAAGGGTCTAGATTAGACCACTTGCTAACATAATAGTTGACCTCGCGCATCATAATACTTCGTTCGAGTTTTGAGTTAGATTTTGAATGTGCAAAACTCTGCTCTTGAAAAGAGTCGATTTTTTCACAACTTAGACAAATACCTACTAGTAATAATAATAACAAGTTTGTGACGTTAACTATTTTTCTCATTTTAAACGTAGATTATATTAGTAAAACATTTTGATTCAGAAACAATATTTCATTTAACTCAATATTAATACTTGCACTTACACTCAATAATCCACATTAAATATGCCCTCAACAACCAAATCATGTCATGGACTGAAAAAACTATAGAAAATACTATAATCATAATACCGATTACAAGAAGCCAATAATGTTCCCTGCAAGTATTTCTGGAAGGTATCCTTTCTGATTAATGGATTGGACACAACCATCAATAACCAAATCATTTTCTTTCTGGAGACGTTGATACCATTGCATTATCTTAATTGCCAAATCATTTGCATCTCCTTCATCGTACAAATCGCCATTTACACTTTCGTCCAACAGTTCAAACTCTGGAAAATGCAACGAATAGTTGTTCGTAGTAATAACTGGTAACCCATATGATAGCGCATGGACAACTGAAAGCCCAATCCCACTAGGATATACAAATATATCAGAATCCAAAAAGTACTTGTCCACATCGTTCCCATATTTTGCACCAAGAAATTCGATGTTTTCATCTACTCCAAGCTGAACTGACTGTTGCTTTAGCTCATCGATACATCCTCCACCTATAATTCGACAAACAAAATCAATATTATACTGCTTTTTTAGAATTGCTAATGATTCTAATAGAAAGTCGATACGCTTAGCCTTTGTAATCCGCCCACTATATAAGATTCTGAGTTTATTCCCCCTCTTTTTGACCTTAAGGTCATATTTCAAAAAGCCATAATCATCACTATTAAGTGAATTATTCACAACCTTTACATTGGCATCTTTAACGCCCATCAATGTTAGATTTCGTTTCCCTTCATTGCTGTATGCAAAAACACCATTGGCATATTTATAGAAGAACCTACGTATAGCAACACCTATTCTACCTTGATTACCATCGTTTCCGTGTGTCCACCAATAAAATTTTCGTCTTAAAATAACTCTATGAAGAAGAAATATTAAGACAGTATGCGGTAGATGAAAATCAACACCTGTACAGATAACCGTAGTTTTACTATTACGTAAATAGTGCTTAATAATCCCAATTGAGAAATAAAATCTATGTGCTCCGATAGAGAAAGACCTATACTTATAGTTAGCGTAGCCTTGCTTCTGCGAAACATCCACACCTTTCACTCCTTCATAAGAATCACCAGCAATAAACTGGAATTCATACCCCTTGGAACTCATTAATAGTTCATAAACATCACTTCTATAATGAGCCAGAAGATGATCGATTAACAGGACTTTCATTCTTTTAGATAAATATCAGTAAAACAATCGTTCCAAACGCAATCGTATAAATTGCACGGTATGAATAAAATACAAACTAGAAGGAAATAAATTCAGGATTGGAATCGTCAATTTCATTTTCCTCAGAACTTCTCTAAATCTATTCTTCCAAGAAGAACTAACTATGGTATCAACAATTACATTAGATGACACATTAACTATAGAGTTAGTAATAACCTCATTCCATCTAGGGGTAATTGAAGCCCAACTATAATGAGATGTAACATATCGATGCCCGTTTTTGCCCATCTCTTTAGATAATTCCAAATCAGACAAAAGAGAAATAATCTTATCCTCAATGCCTTTTAAGTCCTGCATAAGGAATCCACTTTTGCCATTATCAACAGAATCCCTTACGCCTCCATAGTTACGAGTAACAACGGGTGTTCCACAAAGTTGAAACTCTGCTGCAGCTAAGCAAAAAGACTCTCTAACATAAGGATGATTAGGTATCCCAACACATCCTTTAGCCATAATCTCATACTTATCTGAACCCAAAACGCCTAAGAACTTAACGGATGGTAGTAAATTTCCGCTTTCATCAACAATATACTTCGCGAACATTTTCTCGTAAGCAGAATCGGCAATTCCAATATCTCCAAGTATTTGTGAATTATTGTACAATTTTCCAGAGCCTATTACCAATAGCTCTGCATCAGGATGAACTGTTAGAATCCGAGGCCACATTCGAGCTATTAGATGAAAGCCTTTATCAGGAGTTATACTCCCCATAAAAATAACTTGCTTAGCCTTTGATGCCCCAAAAACAGATGATATTTTGGTAACATCGAGCGCATTATATACGAGTTCTGTTTTATAGATTATTTTATTGTCTCTCAAAAATTCATACTGATCCCGGCTCACGCAAATACATTTAACTATGTATGGGTTTCGTTCCAAATATTTAAATAAAAAAAATGGAGTGTTATGAAACCATGCTATAGACTTTAGTTGTATCCGCTCAATCTCTTTCAAAAAGTCCATGTTCTCAGCATTATATGCTGGTCTATAAATAAATAAATCACAACCCTGAGATTTTGCTAAAATTGCAGCCTGAGTCAGGTTATTAATCTCAAATACAGAAAAAGAGCATGCTACACTTTTTTCATTCTCCGCAAAAAAGACAACTTCATATTGATTTGGATAAAACTTATCGAGATAAAAAGGTAATGAGAACATTAAAAACTGAGCCCCACCTACCCCTGGATTTCCATATTCAGGATTCACTAGCAGCACATTACCATTCTGTTTATTTGGTAAGTATATTCCAATTTTATATCTAGCCTTCAACTCCATATTTACTAACCTTGAAACTTATCGTGCTACTCTAATTTTTTGCTCATAAGAGGTTACGATATAAACCATTAATCCTATAAGAACAACAGAGCACAAAACTTCTATTGTTACATATATCTGCAAAAAGGACATAAAAGATAAATTTCCCAATAAAGAAAGTCCAAGAATTGAAAAAAAGTAAAAGGCCTGCCAAATACTTAGAATCTTTATCCTATTTAAACCAATAAAAATTGTATTGAACGTTGTAACAAAAAAGTTAAAAGCATAAGATAGAACTAGGACCTTTGAGATTTCACCAGAATATTCCCACTGCTTTCCAAAAAAAACAGTAAATATTTCAACACCCCAAAACCGAATAACTATTATCTCTACTATAGCAAGTACAAATATCACTATCCCAATTGATAGTAACTCCTTTGCAACACTACGCTTATTCCGATAACTTTCAGACACCCGTTGTAATATGACATTCGCTAACGATATTGCAACTAATGCAAGCGGAATTGAAAGTAGCATTCTTGTCATATCAAGAAAACCAGTATATTCCAACGAATAAAACTTATTAATAAACAACAATGGTAACGAGAAGCTAAAAGCACTCATCACGCCTGTTACGAGATTATATAAGGGGAAGTAACTATACTTCTTTAAAACGTATTTTACTTTTACAAGGCTGAGATACTTTTTATTAAAACCTTTTCGAGCACATTGAAAAATACCCAAAAAGAAATTTGATAGGTTTCCAACTATATCTCCATACAGCAATCCTCCTGAGATTTTAAAAGGAATAGCGGATAGTTGAGTTGCACCTTCAAATCCTCTACGGCCAAACTTATTCACAGAAATTGAGAAGAAACCTTTTTTTCGAATAAGCCAGTAGTTAATACTTTGGTATCCATTAAGAAAAAACACACCTACAGGCACTAGATATAAGTATATAGATTTCTCATCTGGCAAATTAATCAGTTCAAGTATATGACTCTTTAATAGGAATATAATGAACAACATTAAAATACAGAATATGCTATTACTTAGCAATGCCCAGAAAAGGACATTAGCAGATTCCTTATCTCTTTTTGGGAGCACAATAGCCAGTTCGTATTTTAGAGATGCCATGGAAACAAAAACTGAGACTAAACTCAAATAAATAGAGTATGCACCAAAATCATCAACAGAATAATACCTTCGTAAAATTGGCTGTAACAGAATGGGAATCAATTGTGCCAAAACTGTACCCGATACAAGAATTGAGGTATTCCTGAATATCTCGGATTTAATAATATTTAGAAAAAGATTCTTCAAAGTTTTTTTTGTTAATCCACCTCAGACGAGAAGAAGTTCTCCAGGCGATCGATTAATTTATCCTTCTGGAAATTCTGACTGTAAAAGGCAAAACCATTCTCTCCCATATCGCTTAGCTCTTGAGATGAATATTGTGCCATCAAACTTGCATTATGAGCCAACTGAACGTAGTCGCCCGATTCGCATGTTAACCCACATGCTGCCTGTTGTACTATTGTATTTCCTTCGCCTGAAACCATTGAAAGTATTGGTTTTCGGCTTGCCATATAGGTCTGAATTTTTGCTGGAACAGTTAGTGCAAATACAGGATCGGCCTTTAGGGAGGCCAGCATTACATCTGCCTGAGAGAAGAAGTAAGGCATATCCTCAATCGGATGTCGACCAAGCAAAAGCACCGTTTCAGATAATCCTTTACTGATGACAGCAGACTCCAATTGCTCCTTAAAACGTCCATCACCAACAAATAACCATGTAATGTTTTTTCTATCTTTTAGTAATACTGCTGCATTTAAAATTGTATCAATATCCTGGGCCTCACCTATATTACCCGCAAACATTATTTTAAAGTTCCCTTCTAGATCGGAGAAACGTTTTTTCACAACATCTGAAATAGAGGAGCTTAAAGTGGGATTTGTAAAAACATCCTCGGCCCAATTGGGAAGGTAAATTATTCTATTTTCTTGTACACCATGGTGCAAAAGAGATTTTTTAAAGGAGTAACTAGAAATAAGCAGCTTATCGCACTTACTATAAATCCATTTAACGAACTGCTCGACCCATTTTTTACCCAGATTCGATTTTACAACCCCTAAGGCATAAAGCGTTTCGGGCCATAAATCGAGAACCCAAAAATACATAGGAATTCGCATCTTCTGCTTTATCCTAATTGCAGGCATGGCCAACGTTATGGGTGACAACTGAAAAACAAAAATCAAATCAAAAGATTGCTTTTTTAATCTGGAAGGTGCTAGAAAATACCCCGATAATGCAAATGAAATATAGTTTAGCAATAGATAAAACCCTTTACCATTACCCCTTGGAATCAACGGGATTCTATTAATCTCAATACCATTCCAAAGCTCTCTTTTGGGCCTAAAAAAAGAGTATCCCGAGTAGAACTTTCCCTCGGGATAATTTGGCTCTCCAGTTAAAACGGTTACTTTATGCCCTCGCTTTTTAAACTCAAGGGCTAAATCGTTAACCTTAAAGTTCTCTGGCCAAAAATATTGGGTTACAATAAGTATATTCATTACTAGTTTTCACCCCAAACAACACGTTTTACGTAATCGGTATAGCTAAGTATAATCCTCACCACTTTATCGGATACGTTAGGCATAGAGTAATCGGCTACGGGTCTAAAATTACGCTCAACTACATTCTGGAACTTAAGCTGCTCTAGCCCCTGCATTACCCGTTGTGGATTTAATCCCACCATCATAACAGATGCTTCTTCCATTGCTTCTGGGCGCTCATGTGCCTCTCGAATGTTAAGGGCTCTAAAATTTAGAATGGAGGATTCCTCTGATATTGTACCACTATCGGACAAAACAGCAAAAGAGTTCATTTGAAGGGCATTGTAATCACTAAAACCTAACGGTTTCATGAACACAACCTCTTTCCGCACCTTAACATTCTTAGCCTCAATCATTTTACGAGTGCGAGGGTGTGTACTAACGATAACAGGGTAGCCGTATCGCTCGGCAACCGCGTTTAATGTGCTAATTAACCCTGCAAAATTACGTTCACTGTTAATATTCTCCTCCCTATGAGCCGATACAACAAAAAACTTCTCCTTCTCCAGATTCAAACGGGACAGAACATCGGATGCCTTAATCTTATCCATATAATGATTAAGAACTTCGAACATTGGCGATCCCGTTTTTATTATCCTATCGGCAGGAAGCCCCTCACGCAATAAGTACTCCCGTGCAATATCGCTATAGGTAAGATTTATATCTGAAATATGATCAACAATTTTACGATTGCTTTCCTCTGGAACACGCTGATCGAAACAACGATTTCCAGCCTCCATGTGGAATATTGGAATGTGACGTTTTTTTGCAGGAATTGCGCACAAGCAGCTATTGGTGTCTCCTAATACAATAAATGCATCGGGATTAACTTTCTCGAGCAATGCATCTATTTTAATTAAAATGTGACCTATTGTTTCTGCTGCTGTAGCACCTGCTGCATCCAAAAAGAAATCGGGCTTGCGCACGCCTAAATCCTCGTAAAATATTTGGTTCAGTTCATAATCATAGTTCTGACCTGTATGTACAGAAATATGCTCAATGGCCTCCGATTCATCTAGTTTTGCTAGAACTCTGGATAGCCTAATAATTTCAGGTCTGGTTCCTACAACCGATAAAACCTTGAGTTTCTTTGGGGATGTTATACTTGTCATTGATGATATCACTTACAGTGTTTTACATAACGTACAGCAGCAAAGGCGGCTATACAACTTCGAAAAATGTATCGGGATCAGATGAGTCAAAGTGCTCACTTATCCAGAAAATGGTGTAAACATCCTCGTCCCCCACATTTCTAATGTTGTGGGTAAACCAAATAGGCATATCAACAAAGGATGGATTACTTCCATCTAGAGAAAAAACAAACTTTTGGTTAGTGCCTATACGACGAAGTTCAATCTCGGCCTTTCCCTTTATTACAGCGAATCGCTCGGCCTTTCGGGTGTGAAAATGATTTCCCCTAGTTACACCAGGCTTTGTTGTAGAAAACGAAACCTGCCCTCCACTATTTAGCTTAACAGTCTCAACAAACGAGCCTCTATCGTCAGTTTTAAGATCTAGGTTAAAAGGAAAAAAAGAGGAATGGTCTATATAACAAACAAATGTATTAAACAAATTTCGTTCAAAAGGATCGTCCAAATTGGGGATTACTCCTTTCTCAAAGTAGTTGGTTTTAAACTGATTTAACTTATTAAGTAGCTGGGAAACAGTAATTGCCTTGGAATAGGGAACATGATATGTGCCAATACAATCATCAGCACAATCCTTTTTACTATCAATAAGTTTAATAATAAAATCAACAAGTTCAGCCACATATATAAGTTTTATCTCTCCATCTACATCAATTTTGGGATGCTCTCCACGGGTTAACTGGTAACAAAAAGTTGCAACCACAGAGTTATAGTAGGGATTTCCAAAGGGGCCAAATACGTTAGGAATAACTAAACCCGAAAATGGGGAACCATTCTCTTTAGCCCAAGCCTCCAAAAGGTTTCTACCCTCCTTTTTAGATTTTCCGTATAAATTATCTCTTTCCTCTTGCGTGCTAGATGAGAATAGTATATGGGCTTTAGACTTAACTACTTTGCAGGCTGATATCAACCTATTTACTAAATTGATGTTTGTACTGTAAATAACCTCAGGATCGTTATGCCGGTTCATTGCTGCTAAATGCACTATTACATCACATTTTGCCACAAATGATTCTAACTTGGAATCGTCAGCAAAGAAGCTGTCATCAAAGGGAACCCTTTCATACTTATGAGGCGTTAAGCCTAGTGTGTTAAATAAATGGGTTCCAACAAAACCAGCCTGTCCTGTAATTCCTATCTTTATCATAGAGATGATGCTCATTTTGATTTACTAAGATCTTATAAAGCTATGGTTCATAGATATTAAATGCCTCATTGCCAAAAACATCCTTTCTAACAATTGGCAATTTAAGAAGAAGCTGTTTCATCTCTTCTACCGATAACCGTTTGGTATTGTGAGAATGGTAATCATCAAAATTTGAGATATCGGCATTACCTTCAGAAAAATACTGAGCGTAGTTTAAGTCCCTATTATCTGCAGGAATTCTGAAGTAATTGCCTAAATCTTCTGCCTTTATAATATCCTCCTTACTCACCAATGTTTCGTAGAGCTTCTCGCCATGTCGAGTACCAATAACGCGAATCTCGCTATTTGACTTATAAAGTTCAATTAAAGCCTTTGCCAATACCTCTACAGTAGCAGCAGGCGCTTTCTGGACAAACAGATCTCCTGGGTTGGCATTTTCGAAGGCATAAAGCACTAAATCCACTGCATCCTCTAATGTCATCATAAATCGGGTCATATTGGGATCTGTTATAGTAAGCGGTTTTCCTGCCTTAATTTGCTCTATAAACAGAGGAATTACCGATCCTCTCGAAGCCATTACATTCCCATACCTTGTTCCACAAAAAACCTGAGCATTCGCAACATTGCCACGCGAACGTGCCACCATTACTTTTTCCATCAATGCCTTAGACATTCCCATTGCATTTATGGGATATGCCGCCTTATCAGTACTAAGTACAACAACTCGTTTTACAGAGTATTTCTCTGCTGCATTCAACACATTATCGGTACCTAATATATTGGTTTTTACCGCCTCTACAGGGAAAAACTCACAGGATGGAACCTGTTTTAGCGCAGCAGCATGAAAAACAAAATCAACGCCATGCATAGCTCTATCTATGCTGGATTGGTCTCTCACATCGCCTATGTAAAATTTAATTTTGCTACTATTGTAGTGACGCCGCATATCGTCCTGTTTCTTCTCGTCACGAGAAAATATACGAATTTCTCCTATACTCGTATCCAAGAAACGACGAAGTACAGCGTTCCCAAAGGAACCTGTTCCTCCTGTTATTAGAAGCGTTTTATTGCTAAATATTGACATGTTAATGCAGATTATTTATTCTTCCCCAAAGTTATAACATCATAAAACAAGTAGATTCTTGTTTTGCGTATAATCTCTTTAAAAAATCGTTGTAAAGAAAATTTTAAGTACTTGGGATTTATCGTTTTCCGAGTTATGTTTTGTTGATCAGAATTCTTATTAAGATCATTAATGTATGGTAAGTAAATAAAGTCTTTAACTATCGTTGGAACTAATTCAAAATAAGAGCTAACACTTGTAGTATAAACGCCTTCTTTAAGCTGCTTTAAACCAGCAAAATGAAAAAACACCAACTCATAATTGTTTACATAAACCTTACCGTTTTGCAAAGAGTAATTATATCCTGCAAGATTCCAGGGTGCAAGATTTACACCTAGATTCTGGATTATATGTACTCCGTTATACTCTTGTGGCCATTTATCAAGATATTTCTGATCTCCATACTTATCCCCATCTAAGTAATCGTAACACCAGTCTATGCATTGGAGTCTATAGTTTGATAAGCACCTCAACCCTTCGGCGTTGTTCTTAAAAGTAATCCATGCTACATTAAAACGGCCATTCTTAATAAAACGACGTCCAAATCGAGAAAAGCGATGTTCCACAATGGCAATAGAAGCATTGCCAATTTCATCGAAAATTGCCTGAGGGGATGAAAAGAAATAAAGATCTGCATCAAGATAAGTTACAGAATCTATTTCAGGATAGTTTCCAATTACATAATTACAAATTGCTGGAGTACATGTAAAATAGTACTCAACAAGCGAACGGTTACTTTTTGTAGCAGCTAGGTCTTTATCATAATCTTCTAACTGCTGAACACTAACTGGAATTACCCCGTCAAGATTCAATTCATTCATCCTATTATAGCACTCGTCATCCATACAAAAGACGTAGAGTCTAAATGAAAAACCTGTTGCTACCAACGACTGATACATTGTAATAAATCGTGGCAAGTAATTATGGTCGAAAAGAGTGCAGAAATGGGTCACTGTGAAGGAATTTTATTGCGGTAAAAGTGTAACGCTATTTATTTATAAGCGATTTATTGAAACCCGACGATGGTAAAATAGATTTCGCATGTATAAGAAAAGGCAAAACCATAAACAATGCCATAACAGCAGGGTCGAATGGACTGTTAGCACTAAAGAACGAAAAAAAGAACGTAGCAAGAAAACAGAGCCCCCAAACCCAATAGTCCTTTTTATACAACCAATAAAAAGAGAATACCTTAAAAAGAAGCCATAAATAGGCTAGCAATCCTAAAATTCCAGAGTATAATAAAACAGACAGCAATGGATTGTGCGGGTATTCATACCCATTCTCGTCTTTTTTGAACATTTTAGCAAACTTCTCGGTATGAAAATGCCCTTTCCCAATTATTTTCTGCCACCAACTGTACTCCTTCGTATATAAATACCAAGCATAACGCCAACGTACAACTCTTGGTCCAGAAAAGTGATTTACAACTGGCTCCATTACAAAATCAGTAACAGAATCCTGACTTACTAATTTTACTTCATGATATGCAGAATCAAGCGAAGTAATTTTAGAAAGAGAAGTGTGCTTAGTCTCTTCAATATCACTCATATCTTCTGCAGCAATCCACTTACCTTTTCTCTTGACAGAAATCTCGGGATAAGCAAAAATGACATTGCCGGTTAACGAATTAAAATTGGTTACATTTTTCTGCGAAAAGAAAAGCGCAACACTAATCCATCCTCCTTTAGTTATAGCTTTTGCTTCTAGTAACTGCCACGTTCCTTTTCTTTTCATATTATAGGAAGAACGCAAAACTCCAATACAATCACCATTAATTTGCACTCTAACTTGATTGCCATTAAATACCTCTGAAACAAAACAATAAGAACGTAACCTTACTGAATCATTCTTATTTACGCTGAATTTAGATATTATATTAGATGAATAGTATATGTCCTTCCATGTTCTCCCTGGAGCCAATTTATTTAAACTATACCCAACTGTTCCTTCCTTTAACTGAGGAGGAGCCCCTTTCAATGGGTAAAGTTTTTTATAAAAACGATGAGGCGAATAAGTATCTGGGTTCTTAGGATCGAATTTAACCCTAATATAATCAGGATAAGCTAAAATCACATATCCCTTGGGAAAAGAATCTCCATTATACTTACCCCAATTGAAAAAAACTTCCGAAGACGACTTTCCATTACCACCGATTGCATTTACATGCAATTTTTGCCATGTACCTTTCTTTGTTAAATCATAATGGTCGTCTATTATACTATATGATAGGCCAGTTGTTCTAAACCACAATTTCTCTCCATTAAAATCGGGAGAAACATAAACATATATAGAACTTAAATAGCGATAACCTCTCTCTGTCTCAAAATTTAGAACATTAGAACTAATAAACTTCCCGTTCTCATCAGAAACACTTAAATTACTTGTAGAATCAAGTAAACATCCAATTGCATTCTGTGGAACAATTTCAACATTTTTACCTGTTAATGGATATACCTCTTTAAATTCCCTTGTTGTCCAGCTAATAGGCTTTGAAGGATCAAACTCTAAACTATCTATGGAAGGATATGCAAACACAATATATCCAGTCAGACTATCAAAGGATTGCGCCTTTAATTTTGAGGCAGATAGCAAAACCTCAAAATTGGAAGAATCACCCCCAAATGTTGCCTGTAGTTTTTGCCATTCCCCTTTTCTATTTAAATCGTAGTATGATGAAACTAATCCACTAATAGAGCCCTTCCCATTTATTCTAACCCAATCTCCGTTAAAATCTTCAGAAACATAGCAATATACAGAAGGTATATATCGCATGCCTTTTGTTAACTTACCTTTAAATAGTAAATTAGAAAAATATGCACCACCTTTCCACGTTTTTGCAGAAAATGATTTGTCAATTTTATAACCAACACTGCCTTTAGGAACAATTTCAACATTATTACCTTCTAACTTCTGAACAATTGAGTAATTACCAACTCCCCATCCACTATACGGATATAAAGGATCAAAATCCCCTCTCCAAAGATTATCACGAACTGAAGTATAATTTAAACTATCACCTTTAAAAATTGATTGATTTTCAAACACTAATGAAGTTAAATAATCTGATAATGACTTAGAAAAAGGTGATTTTACCACAATTTCTGCTCGTTTAATAGGGGACAGACCAAATAGAAAATACAATCCCAATCCAACAACAACGGTAACAGAAAGAAGATAAAACCTAGTGTTTGACCTAAATTGCAATAACTTTTCTTTTTTAACGAATAAAGAAAGAAACGAAAGGAATGAAATCAGGACAAAAAACGCTAGTGCAATTATAAATCCCCGTCTAGAAGTCGATAAAACAACGTTAAGAGTAAGAATCAAGAGAACAGCCTGATAAAAAGACACTTTTCTCCAGCTATGCTTATAAAGCATTTCGGATAATAAAAGGACTATCCCGAACAGAATAAATAAGGAAAAATAGTTTGAATCTATTGTTAAAGAGCTGCCAGCAGGGTATTGATCAAAAGTTAGGAAATCAAATGTAACTCCTCTAAATTGTAGAATTAACTTAGATACACCAAGTAGCCCAATTACAGCAGAAAAAACAATAATAAGAAGTTTAAGTTTAGAGAAAAAAACAGCAAGTTCTTCTTTCGTTTCAATTAATAATAACAGAACAAATAAAACAACAAAGGCACTTAATGAGTGGACAATCTCTATTGTCAATATTTTATGGTGATTAGAAAAAAACAGATAGCTAATTAGCAGAATTGCAAATGATAATAGCAATGAAAAACCCAATGAATCCTTAACAAAAGACTTTAGACCTAATTTAAAGACCTTTACAATTGCTATTACTAGTGAAAACGCAAGTAACGGTAATAATAAAAAGTTTCCATAAGGAATGCCTAACCTAAGCAAAAAAACAAGAACGAGAATAGAGGTTAAATTAGTTCTTGAATTACCAGAGTTGATCATGTTTTATTAAATTATTAATTCCTATTTAAAAGGTAAACGCTTATCTATAGTTAATGTAACCGCATATAACAACACTATAGACAAGATGTAAGCAAAAACTCTAATTCCCCTAACTTCTCTGTATACAAAAATTAAACAAACAATTAGAATATTAAGGCCAATTAATAGGAGGTCAACCTTAAGATGCGACAAACCCGATTGAACTAACCGTTGGTATGCGTGCTTACGATGAGCCGTACTTATATTTTCCTTGTTCCTAATCCTACGCAAAAGGGTTAATGTAGCATCAAACCAAAAAGGTGAGGAGAGCATTATCCAATTTAGTATTGAAAACTCCATTGTATTATGGTAGTAAATGCCTAGAATTACTAGTATAAAACCTAGCTGAGTACTACCCACGTCACCCATGAATACTTTTGCCCTTGGCCAGTTCCAATATAGAAACCCAGCAATAGCTGCCGTTAAAACCAACAAAAGAATATCACCAGAGAAATAATATAATACAACACTTATTATTATAGCCTCAATGGAAGCAAATCCATCTACACCATCCATAAAGTTGAATAGGTTGATAAACCAAACCACTCCAACAATAGCAAAGGGATATATAAATAAAGGATAGTTTATTTCAATGCTAGGAATAATTAATGGTCTTAGTGCTCCTAAAAAATAAAATGCCAATATTGCAGTGGCAAATTGAACAGCTAATCTAACTAGTGGCTTAAGTTCAATTATATCATCTAGAAAGCTGACTATAGCCAACACAATTCCACTTAATAACGCAAAAAATAAATTTTGCTCTATCAAGCCAAAACAGTAAAGAATTATAATGCCAATATACCAACTAGTTACAATAGCCACCCCCCCCCCTCTAGGTGTAGGTATAGAGTGAAGACTCCGCTCATTAGGCTGATTTACCATCTTAAATCGATGGGCAAACCTAACAACCAACCATGTTATAGAAAAGGAGAAAATAAGTGTAAAAACGAGTAAAAATATCATTTGTATATTGCCTTATGGATAAATCTATTTTATACAAATACATATAACAACCATCTCTGCCACTTTTATTTTAACAGAAACGGAAAGAAATTAATACTAAAAAGACTTGATGCCCCCTGTCCTTGATATTATGAGGTATAGAAAAATTTATACGAAAATAGTCAGCAATTTTTCTTTAATCCTGCACTTCTCTTCTTCTGACAAATTTGAACCCGAAGGTAAACACAACCCAATATTGAATGCATGTTCAGAAAAACCGTTAGAATAAGCAGGCGCACCCGAAAAAACAGGTTGTAAATGCATAGGCTTCCATAATGGCCTTGATTCTATGTTTTCTGCCTCTAAACTTAACCTAACAGAATCTCTAGAAATGCCTTTTGTCTTGCTTGGATCAATAAGTACTGATGTTAACCAATAGTTAGAACACATTCCTTCCTGCTCCGTATGAAACAAAATCCCCTCTTTCTTTCCCAGAAACGAACGATAAAACTGGTTAATTGCTCTACGCTTTTCCACTCGATCCTCTATAACCTCAAGTTGTCCTCGTCCTATTCCTGCTACAACATTGCTCATTCTATAGTTGTAGCCTATGTTAGAATGCTGATAATGTGGAGCAGAATCACGAGCTTGAGTTGATAGAAATCGTGCCCGTTTAATCAGCTCCGAATCCTGAGATAGCAAAGCTCCTCCACCAGATGTTGTTATAATTTTATTCCCATTAAAGGAGAGAACCCCCATTAAGCCAAATGAACCACAATATTTACCATTATAAGTACTCCCAAGAGCCTCTGCAGCATCCTCTATAATAGGAATCTCATATTTGTTAGAAATAGCAGAGATCTCATTCATTAATGCTGGCATTCCATATAAATGAACGAGGAGTATTGCTTTTGGCTTTTTTCCCTTAACTATACGATCCTTGATAGCGAACTCCAGTAACTCTGGGTCCATGTTCCAAGTAGAACTCTCGCTATCGATAAAAATTGGCGTTGCACCCTGATAAACAATAGGATTAGCCGTTGCCGAAAAAGTAAAGGATTGACATATCACCTCATCACCAACACCAACACCCAACATTATTAAAGCTAAATGAATAGCCGAAGTGCCAGACGACAAAGCAGCACAATGTCCGCTTCCTACATAAGAAGCCAATTCCTTCTCAAACTGGTTTACATTTGGACCAAGCGGAGCAACCCAATTTGTATCAAAGGCTTCGTTGACATACTTAAGTTCATTTCCACTCATGTGCGGAGATGAAAGCCATATTTTTGAGTTCATATAACTAAACGATTGAATTGTACTTTATAATTTTACCAGGATTACCAACAACAACAGCGTAATCAGGCACATCCTTTATTACCACAGAACCAGCACCAATAGTAACATATTCACCAATACTTTTAACACCAGTCATAACTGTAGAACCAATACCTACAAATGCCATTTTTGAAACGTTTATTCCTGCTCCAATATTTGAGCCGGCAGAAATAAATGTACCTTCGGACAATCTTGTATGGTGAGCAATCATTACACAAGGACTAACGATACTATATTTTTCTATCAAAACTTTTGTCCATAAATAAGTATTCGCATGAACATAACATCCTATTTTATCAATTTTTGCATAAGGGCTAATAATAGCAGTGGGGTGAATCAAACTTGGAACATAAGCCTTAAAATTAAGTAGTTGTTCCATTTTACTTTTTCGAATGCTATTGTTACCTATTGCAACTGCAAAATTCTTATTTACAGGGTCGAATATATCTCTATTAAATGGTCCTAAAACAGGAATACCCATTACAATCTTATCCTTTTTGGCTTCATCATCATCAAAATAACCAACAGGATTGAAACCGCAAAGTAGAGCCAACTCATAAATTGCTTCACCATAGGTGCCTGCACCAATAATATAGATTTCCTTATTATCCATTTAGTTTTGCCCCTCTAAAAGGTTCAACAAATTTGTCTTCTGCACTATTAACACCTTCTCTTTTTAATACTTTGAAAAAAGTTAACCAAATAATTTTCAAATCCAACCAAAAACTTTGATTGTCAACATACCATACATCAAGTTCAAATTTTTCCTCCCAACTTATTGCATTACGACCATTTATTTGTGCCCAACCCGTGATTCCGGGCTTAACCTCATGTCTTCTTGCTTGTTCTGGAGAATAATAACTTAAATATTCACTTCTTAGAGGTCGTGGACCAACTATACTCATCTCTCCTTTAAACACATTTATTAATTCTGGCAATTCATCTAAACTTGACCTTCTTAGCAATTTACCAAATTTTGTTAAACGTACTTCATTTGGTAACAAATTACCATTGGAATCCCTATCATTTGTCATTGTTCTAAACTTGTACATCTTAAATAGTTTGCCTTTTTTTCCTGGCCTTTTTTGAGTAAAAAGAACAGGCCAGCCTAAATTTAAATAGACTAACAAACAAACTATTGTAAAGGGAATCAAAAGAAAAACAAATGCAAAAAAACTTACAATAATATCTATGATTCTTTTAAGCATATATAAAAATATTAAAAATATTTTCGAATTTTTCAGCCACAATTGCCCTGCTAAATTGAACTTCTGCTAATCTACGTGAATTGTTACCCATTTCATTTATTAATCTCTTTTCTTTTGACAATTTTATTAATTTATCAGCAAAATCATTGGGATTAGAGGGCAAAACCGAAATATCACAACTATTTTCAGTAACTAATTCGCTCTTCCAACTAGGATAGTTTACAAGAAATAGGTAAGCCAGATGCCAAATAATCAAAGAACTTATTAGGTGAAGTAGCATAATAAAATGCTGGAATATTATTCAAGACCATAAGTCCAATATCTGCACTAGCAACAACGCTGTTTAATCTCGTTTTAGGAATAGGAGAAAAGAACAAACGATTTACCAACATTTCATCCTTAACTCGCTCTTGCAAATGTACTTTAACCATTCCGTCTCCAATAAAAACAATTTTTATATCACTTCTATTTCATCTTATCAACTCTGCAGCCATATCTAATACATTGTCAAGTCCATAAGCAATACCATGAGCACCTGTAAATACTGCAATAAAATCTTCATAATACAATTTTTTATATTTCTTTATCAACATTATAAGGATATAATAATTCTAAATCAAAAGCATTTGGAATTATGTATACATTTACTTTTTTACTTCAGCCTTAATAATGCCATTAGCCATTCCTAGAGATAATCCAATACATGCGTCTACCGATTTATAAATTGCACTTTTTAGTAAATTCAACATCCATGAAATTAATGATTTTTTTATATAACTCCCATCGCCTTACGTAATTCAGGTCACAAATCTCAAACTTCGAAGACAAATTTAGTATTGTATTGTTCTAATATTTTTATTTCTAATATTACGAACAGATAACAAATCCATATATTCATGATAAATTGAGTTCCATACCTTTGGTCTAGAATAGAATTGTTTCATTATATATCGATTATTTTCTGAATATTGCTTTCGAATATCTGGGTTCTTACAGAGGAATTCCATTGCTTGCTCAAGTTTTTCAACATTTTTTATTGGAACGACAATTCCATTCCTATTATGCCGAATTAATTCATTTGAACCATTTATATCAGTAACTATACATGCTTTATTAAAAGCACATGCTTGCATTACAACATTTGGAAAACCTTCACGATATGAAGGATGAACAAATACATCAGCCAACTGTAAATATGGTCGAATATCCTTCTGATAACCAGCTAATATTATATGTTCTGAATTTTGGGCAAACTTTTCCAATCTTTTATCAACTGGATCTAATTCATTTTCAAATTTACCCAATAATAGTAATTTTATATTAGGATAATTCCCAACTAAATTCCAAGTAGCTGCTAATAGCTCATTTATACCTTTATCCTTTACTATTCTACCAATAGTAATAAATACAAAATCTGTAGGCTTAATATTTAATTGTATTTTTAATTCATTAACTTGATTTTCAGATATCAATTCTGGGTTAAAATACTCTAAATCAATTCCATTAGAACTTCCACAACCAATTACTTTTAACTTTTCTAGTTTAACAATATTTAGTGACAATAAATATTCTCTTAAACCTATTGAATTAGGATAAACTCTATGAGCAAATTGATATGTAATGTATTCAATCCAAATAAGTATTTTCATATTTATCCCTTTTCGAGTCATCAAAGGTAAACCAGCAACAGTATGCAACCTTATAGGAACTTTTGCTAAAAAGGCTGCTGTCATCCCGACAAAACCAGCTTTTGGAGTATGTGTATGAACAATTGTGGGTTTTTCCCTTTTAAAAATTCGATACATTCTATATATAGAAAGTAAATCTCTAATTGGATTAGGAGAACGTTTTATTTGAACCGGAATAACTCTCACTCCTTCTTCATTTTCAAACTCAGATAATTCATCACCAGGTGAAGAAATAGCAATCACGTCAAAAAACTGAGTCATAAATTTTAATTGTCCTTTAAGAAGTCCTCTTAAAGAACTTGGAACTGTAGTAATTCTGATTAATTTAGGTTTGACCATGTTTACCTTTATCTACTTAAAATGTGATTATATTGTTCTAAATATTTTTCTGCCATTGTCTCTATTGAGAAATCCATAACCCTCAATGAAGCCGCATACTTGCGTTTCTTAACCTCTTCAGGATTATTATTTATAAACAGAATTTTCTGAACCAGATCATGAACATTTTCAGATTCAAAAAGGAAACCACCATTTCCCACTACATCTGATAGCCCTGGTACATTACTTACTAAAATTGGTATCCCAGCTGCCATAGCCTCAACAGCAACAAGACCAAACCCTTCCCATTTAGAAGGCAAAATAAATAAATCACTTGATTTATAATACTGTTCAACGTTAGATTTTGCTCCTAGAAAAAAAACTCTATCAGATATTAATAAGTCATTTACATACTGTTTATACTCATCTAATAATGAACCTGTACCGATTAAAACTAAAATATATTCTTCAGGCAAGTAGGTTAAAGATTCGAATAAAAGTTTTTGGTTTTTTGCCTCTCTGAATCGACCTACATTCAATAGTAACTTTTTATCAGGAGTAAGTTTTAATTCATCTCTCAATGCAATAGGTACTGAATTTTGAAAATTCTTAATATTAATTCCATTAATAATTGTAACACTATTAAATTTAGTAGCATTTACCCAATTATTCAATTTTATTTTTGTATCCTCAGTAATTGCAATAATCAAATCATACCTTTTATAAATAAAGGTATCTAATAATTTAAATACGATTAATTTCCTTCTATTGTTATTTGTACTATGTTCAGTCGTAATTAGTTTTACAGGTAAAAAAAATAAATATTTAGCTAAAGCAACGTAATATAAAGAGAAAGATAGATGTGCATGGATTATATCAATTTTGTTATTTCTAATAAATTTAGCAATATCAAAAATGTGACGTACATCATAAAATGAGTTCCTCTTTGAAAATGTATAATTAACATTATTAGATAAAAAAGTATCTAGGAAAAAATTTATTTTTGTTTTTTTTAAAATGTAAACATACGTATCTACACCCAATTTATGATTTTGAATAGCTAGTTCTGCAACAAGTCGTTCTGCGCCTCCTGCTTCAATTGTGTTAATGACATGTAGGACTTTCATCGTTTTGTAGTTTAAGGGCATGACGACTACAATTAACATAATAAAATATTAATAAAAAAATAGCCATCCAAATTGCCCTAGTTAGCATTAAAGCATTAATCGAAATAACCAACATTTGTAATATCAGAGCAAAAACAATAATCTTTTCTGATTCAGTTTTTTTCTGCTTAAGAGAAAAAGTAAGTGCATATAAAAAAGGAATTAATAAAATCAAAGACTGAATAAAACCTATATTTACAATAAGATTAAGAAAAAAATTATGAATAGACTGTACACCATGCTCAAATTTCACAATCTTATTTTCTCCTTGTCCATGTAAGGGAAAAATAAAAACTAAAATGTTTGAAAATGCTTCTTGAATCTTAATTAATCTTCCATTACCACCATCACCAAAATCTAGTAATCTACCTACTCTAGGAATATTCATTATAAATGGAAAACTTATCAAAATAATACTAATTCCCCAAAAAAAAGTTTTAAAAATGAACTTCCTAAAATAAAACAACCAAAACAAAATTGCCACAAATGCAATTGTTCTAGAAAGTGTTAATAAATACGCAATAGTTATTAAGATCGATAAAACTTTCCTTTTACAGGTATTCTGAACTTGCTGTTGGATTAAAAGGATACCCGTTATAAAAAAAATTCCAAGATCATTCGAAACCAATGTATCACCAAAAGAAATCCGATGAAGTCCTGATAACCTATATATCCAAAAACTTCCAATACCTTTAGTGAAATGGAGTATACCAAAAACCAAGAATCCAGCACTAATTACAACGAACGACATTAAATATGAACGAATAAAATCATAAAATTTACCTTGTAAAAGTAAACTTTCAAAAAACAATGGTAAAGCTGTAACTACAAACCAGAGTTGAGATAAATAAATAAATGATTGAAAGTAATATTTTGAAAAAAAAATAAATATAAAGGATAGCAATAATGATAAATTTGCAAAGAGAATAAACGCAAACGTATTCCTCCTTATCTTAAAATCAATCATATAAAACGATGCAGAAACGTAGAACAATAATAGCAAATCAACTACACTAAAATTGGCATATAAATTAATATTTGCTAAAGAAAAAAAAGCAATAAAGAAAATTAATATTTTATTAAGAACGCTCATTCCATTCAATTTGAATACTTCTCTGCCATTTTTAACGCCTCTTCCAGTACAAACATAGAACATTCTCTTTCTTGATTTAGTCTATTGTGAACCTTCTCAAAATCTATTCTACAATTCCAAATGTTACTATTTTTAAATTCTTCGATTGATTGAAATACTCTATTTTCTATTTCTAATAGAACCAGTAAATTTTGTAACCTAGTAAAACGTTCAATCTTTCCTGGGACAACTATAAAATCCTTTTTAAACATGATGCAAAAACAAAGAGCATGAAATGAATCAGTGATAACAAATTTTGCATTGAAAATTAAACTTAACCATTTATCTACACTTGGAAAATAAATATTTTTTATACCAGGATATTTTTGGGGACTATTTACTAACTTTACACTACAATCTAACTCAGTGGCTAAATAATTAGCTATCTCAATAAACTCTTTGGATTTAATAAACTTCAAACAAATAATATCACTATTCTTAGGAACATTACACTTAATTATTTCTGAAAAATCATTTAATAATAATGTTGGATCTAATACCACTTTAGCACTAATCCCCAAAATATTTTCACAGTATTTTTTTCCTGAATCTTCTCTTAGAGTTATAACAGTAAATTCCTTTAATAAGGTAATAATTTCCTCCTTTTCTTGGTTATTAAATACTGGTTCAGCACTTCCAAAGCTTGCCGCATATGCTATTTTTGGTTTTCCTTTGTTAACGAAATCAAAAAAATAACTTTTAAAAATATCCTTCGTTATTTCTTTATTCCAAACCTGATCACTCCCCACTATAAAAAAATCAAATTTATTGTTTAAAAAAACCAAATCAGATTCATTTTTAATTAAATGAGTATATTTGGGGTAATAGTTTTTTTCAAAACGATTAAAAACTAATCTAAATAAAAAATCCGTAGGTCGTTTAGGCTTATCATTACTAATATTATTCGGTCTTAAATTAATAAATTCAACATTGTAGCCTTTTCTTTTAATCAATTTTGATAAAGAATACGCTTGGAGCACACCACCGTAGTTAGTTGCACAATGAAAAGTCAAAATTCCAACATTTCTTCTCATAAATCAAGATTTTAACTTTGTCAACATTTTATTTAGAGTTCTTCTGTTATAAAACTTTACAATTGCCCCAATAATTTTCACTAAAATTTTGTAAGGCAACCAAATAAGATTCTTATTGCTAATTCTAGCAGATAACAAAAAATAGTTAACGCTATATGGGAAAGTTTTTAATATAAAATTCAGTCTATTTGAGTATGATAATAAACTATGTAGATTCTTACAATTATATATACGGGGATTCTTTGGCAAACATTTATCCCATTCTGTTGGATGCTTTACAATATTTGGGTTATTAAGAAGTTGTCGTCCTTTTTCGTTGTTAACAATAACTAAAGAAACTCCTTTTTCCCATTCATTTTCCCAATCTTTTATTCCCCAATAATCCGCAAGTGTTATATCTGAGACTCTGGGTAAAGTAGAAAAAGTACAATTATAACAACTTAAACGTAAACTTAAATCACGACCAAACGAATTTAAAAAAAAATCGTGATTTTTAGGTTTTAATCGAATTTTTTTTCCTCCTCTTAAAATATAGGTCATGGCAGCACTACCTTTATGCCAACCATCTACTTTGTCTCTAAATGAAATAACTTTATCAACGTTATTTTTCTCAATATTATATTTATACAAACTCGTTGATGGAACCCCGTGACAAACTACTTCTATCGTGAAAAGGTTTTCATAATTGTTTCTATTTCTAATATAACTATAAAGACCCTGAATTTGACAAGGAGTGCCTGAAAACAATACATGTTCTCCTTTTTGTAATAGTTCAAGGGTTTTTAAATAAATACCATTCGTTTCGCTTTGGAGATATTTAGAACCTTGTAGTTTTTGAATATCAGGCACATGACTTATTACTATGTGTTTTACTGAATTTTGTATGAGGGATGCACCTATAACGTATCCCTTATTTTTGGTTATAAAATCAAATGCTATTTGACCAAATATGCCACCTGACGTGCTTTTTTCACGAATTTTATCATTTATACTCCAAGCTCCGTATGCTTTGGCATTACTTAATTCATTTTTTGAGGTTTCTTTATTTAATATTGGGCAAACAATTTCACATTTGCCACACTCAACACATTTGTTAGAATCGACTTTAGGAATTATAAAACCATTTATAGAATAGCTAAGTTTTAATGAATCAAACTTACAACTATCTACACAGGCCATGCAACCTGTACATGTTTTTAAAGATGCTAGCTTTGGCATATTCTCCTATTATTTTATCAACCTTTCGTTCAAAATGCGTTTAAAGTCATATACTTCTTCGAATTTAAACAACAAAGCACCCCCTAAATAAATTATTAAGCCAGTAATAGACCCAATTAACAACCTTAAAAAATCTGAAGTAAACAATCGCCTAGTTATATAACAGACAAAAGCCATTATTGCAGATAAAAGTACTATTGATAAAATATCTTTGAACTGAGATAAAAAACCATAACTCAGCAATTTATTGCTAAATACTGTATATATAAAATATGTTAGGGATATTGCTATTAACTGACCATAAAGCATAATGTCAACAGAATATTTAAAAGTAAATATTAGAGCTATAATTACTAATAATAATTTCACAATTTCGGAGTATAAATATAATTTTGAACTTCCCCTAGTATTTAAGATATTTTGATTGATAAAAATTAAAGGATAAAATAAACCTATTAAAGATAATATCTGTAATAAAGGTGCTGCCATTATCCATTTTTTTGTTAGTAAAACAATTACTATTTCTTTAGCGTAAATTAAAAATAAGATTGAAATTGGCATTGATATAAAAACAGAAAACCTAATGAATTTCCTAACAGCTTTCCTAAATGAATCGGTATTGGTTTGCAAATTACTTAAAATTGGGAACGACACGTTCTGAATAATTTGGCTCATATTAATTGATGATGAATCTCCAAATGTTTTAGCTCTAGTATAAAATCCTAAAATTTGAGAACCATATATTTTACCAATTACAATTAAAATGAAATCTTGATAAATAATATTAATAATATCACCAAACATTATTTTCATTGAATATCTAAAAAAATGATTAAATGATTTTAGTGAAAATGTCCAAATAGGTCTCCAATTACCAATAATCCAGTACAAGATAGCCGAAAAAAAAGATAATAGTACACCTTTAAATACTAATGCCCACACACCAAATCCTTTATAAGCCATAAAAATGCTAATTAAACTGCTTAAAATAGCAGCAGAAAAAACAATTAAATTTTGCGTTTTAAAATCTACTTTAATTGTCATTCGTGAGCGTTGTACAACATTAAATGCAGAAAAAATAATTCCTAGAGCAGATACTCTTGTTACGTTAGTTAAAATTGGCAAGTTATAAAAGTTCGCAATGAACGGTGCAGCAACGAATAGAATACAATAGATAAATATTGCCACACAAATATTTGTAAAAAAAATTGTGGAATAATCAATTATTGAATTCGTTTGATTTTGAACTAATGCTTTTGAAAATCCCCCTTCTACAAATACTCTTGATATCGCAACAAAAATTAATACCAACCCTGTAATGCCAAAGTCTTCAGGCGTAAGAATTCTAGCTAAAATAATCCCAACTATAAAATTTGATCCATTGATTGAAATCTTTCCTATGGCACTCCAAATAATTCCTTTGATAGTTTTCCCTTTTAGTGATTTGGGCATTTTTTATTCTCTCCTTTTTTATGCAATAGATTTATTCATATTATTTTTCACTAGCATCCGAAACTTTTCGAAAACAAGGAAAAAAACAGATGAAACCCCACTGAATACGCTAAATAGAATCGAGTTATCCAG
>JAFGDZ010000071.1 GCA_016931855.1 Bacteroidales bacterium | reverse complement strand
TTCTCTGTTTTTAGTTTATGCTGATGATAACCAATAAACCCATTCAAAAGTTAGTGTTTGGTGTATAGTGTTTAGACGACACAAATAATGAAACGAGCTACACACCATCTTTGCTTTTTTGTTCTAACGTTTGCAGATAGATTAGAGCTTAGTGTTTGGGGGGTAGTGTTTAGTCGCAATAATATTTCAGCGTACTAAATATCATTTTTACGTTTCTCTGTTTTAACTATTGCTGATATATAAGTGTTTAGTGAAACATATGTTCCGAAGCACTAATTACTATACACTAAACACTAAACACCATACACAAAACACCTACTCCTCTTCTGGCTTAGCGCGTAGCGATTCCCAAACCATGTATCCGCAAAGGGCGCAGAACATTACTAGCGCTAGAATCTCTGCTGAGTGCGACTCAAACCACTCTGCATTAACATAGTTAATACCGCCAAAGCGAAGTATTGCACTAATAACACCCATTAATGCACCACCAGCAATAAATCCTGATGCGATAAGGGTTCCACGCTCCTTACGAGCCTGATTAATGGCCTTATCCTTACTACGGGTTGATACAATGTGCGCAATGATACCGCCAATTAGAAGTGGCGTATTAAGTTGAAGCGGAATAAACATACCCAAAGCAAAAGCCAATGCTGGAACTCCAATCATGGTTAGGATTAGTGAAAGGAAAGCACCCGCACCGTATAGCAACCATGGAGCAGGCTTACCACTCATCATAGGCTCAATTACGGCTGCCATAGCATTTGCCTGAGGAGCAACAAGTGCACCCTCGCCAGTAAATCCGTAAGTTTTATTTAGGATGATGATTACACCACCCACTGTTGCAGCAGAAACAAGTGTACCTAAGAATTTCCAGCTCTCCTGCTTATATGGCGATGCGCCCAACCAGTACCCAATTTTGAGGTCGGTGATAAAGCCCCCTGCCATTGACAATGCAGTACAAACCACACCCCCAATAACCAGCGCAGCAACCATTCCCGATTTACCAGAAAGACCTACCGATGCCATAATAAGTGAAGCAATAATAAGGGTCATAAGGGTCATCCCCGATACTGGGTTTGTACCAACAATTGCAATGGCATTTGCTGCTACAGTGGTAAATAGGAATGCAATAACCATTACTATAGCCAAACCAATAAGCGCATGATACAGGTTGTTAACTACACCAAACTGGAAGAACACAAATACTAGAACAGCAGTTAGTAGAATACCACCAGCAATAATTACCATTGGAATATCCCTACGGGTACGCATTTCCTCTTTTGTAACGTTACCCTTCTTGCTAAAAGTTTCGGTAATTGCTAAGCCAAATGCCTTTTTAATAATCCCGCTTGAGCGTATAATGCCAATAATACCAGCCATTGCAATACCACCAATACCCACAGGGCGAACGTAGTTAGCAAAAATCCCCTCGGCACTCATGTTACCAATAAGGTCAACAACGTTGTTACCAACAGGAACAGTCATTCCCGGAGCAAAGTAGTTGATAAGCGGGATAAGCACAAACCAACCAACAAAAGAACCAGCAGTAATAATAGCGGCATACTTTAACCCAATAATATAGCCAAGCCCCATTACGGCAGAGCCAACGTTAATTTTGAAAACAAGCTTTGCTTTATCGGCCAGCACCTCACCAAATGGAATAACGCGGGTTGTAAACACCTCGCTCCACCATCCAAAGGTTGCGATAATAAAATCGTAGATACCACCAATTAACCCGCTAACTAATAGCAAACGAGCCTGATTCCCACCCTTCTCACCAGACACAAGCACCTCGGTAGTTGCGGTAGCCTCGGGGAAAGGGTACTTACCGTGCATATCGGACACAAAGTACTTACGGAATGGGATAAGGAAAAGAATACCCAAAATGCCACCAAGTAATGAGGATAGAAACACCTGATAGAACTCGGCCTCCAAATCGAGAATGTATAGCGCTGGTAGCGTAAAAATTGCTCCTGCTACAATTACGCCAGAACTAGCGCCAATTGACTGAATAATTATATTCTCGCCTAGGGCACCCTTGCGTTTTGTTACTGTTGATAAACCCACAGCAATAATTGCAATTGGAATAGCGGCTTCAAAAACCTGTCCTATTTTTAACCCAAGATAAGCTGCGGCTGCAGAGAAAATAACCGCCATAAGTAAGCCTAGCGTAACACTCCATGCATTAACCTCGGGAACAACTTTATTTCCCGGCATCACAGGCTGATACTCCTCGCCAGGAGCCAGCTCTGTGTACGCATTTTCTGGAAGACCTTTAATCTTCTCGCTTTCCGAATTGTGAGACATATTTATAAGATTTAGTAAGGTTTTGGTAGAAAAACTCAAAAATAGCCAAAATGAGGTAAAAAGAAAACCCTGCATATTTGCAGGGTAGTATTTGGGTGGATAAGAAATGGAATGAGGAGGGCTCAGAGTGTGGTTGGCGTACAGTGTTTGGTGTTTAGTGATTAGTGTTTAGTCGTTGAATCCTTTAACCTTTACACTTCATCCTTTCACCTCCTTACTTTGGACGTTTAAGCGTAAAATAGAAACTAGAACCCTCGCCAATATTGCTTTCAGCCCAAATTTGCTCATTATGTTTCTGAATAAACTCACGACAAACCACAAGACCTAAACCAGCTCCCTTTTCGTTTGCTGTACCCACTTTGGAGCTAACCATTTCAATGCTAAATAGCTTCTCCAACAGATCGGAGCTAATGCCTAATCCCGTATCGTTAACAGATATGCGAACCTTCTCGTCAACAACAAAGCTAATAACCTCAACCCTACCGCTAGTGCTGGTGTATTTGAGCGCATTGCCAACAAGATTACGAACAATAGTTTCCACCATATACTTATCGGCGTAAACCAGAGTAGGCACTTCAACCCTGTTATAAAGTTTCACCCCCTTTGTGTTTGCCGAGGCAGTAAGAATCTTAAGGGCAGAGTCAACCACATCGTACAAATCAAAAGTACTTGGGTTAAAGGCTATAGAGTTAATCTGTGTTCGAGCCCAATCTAGCAAGTTCTCTAGCAAGGAGAATGTTTCCCGGGAACTTGAGTTAACCGATTGTAACAGTTCCTTTACCTCATCCTTTGGCATGTCATCAACATTCTCAATCAAATAAGAGGTTAAGCCGATTAACCCAGTAAAAGGATTCCGAAGATCGTGTGCTATAATGGAGAAGAACTTGTCCTTTGTGTGGTTGAGCGTGGTTAAATCATCGTTCTGCACGCGTATTTTCTCCTCACTTTGCTCAAGCACCCCTTTTTGTTCCGCAAGCTGCCTATTCTTCTCAAGCAGCTCATTAGATTGATGGGCAAGCATTTTATATGCCTTGTTACGCTTACGGATATTAATGTACAACGCAATGGATAGTACGGAGAAAATGGCAACGGCAATGGCTGTTAGCGATAGTTGCAACTCCTTTTGGTTCAACTTCTCCTGCTGAATCTCCTTTTCGCGGAGCAATATTTTATTCTGAAGCTTTTGAGCAACAGTACGCTCATTTAAATCGTAAAGCGTGAATAGCCTACGAGAGTATATATTAAGAATCTCATCCTTTAACTTCTGATGCTTATGCAGATACACCAACGCTTTTTGGTAATTGGCCGTTAACCTATAATACTCTGAAAGCGCCAAGTAAGAGTCCCTTTCTACTTCCTTAATCTCCTCTACAGTTGATTTTTGCAAACTTTTTTCGAGGTGAGAGTAGGCTCTGCCATAATCGCCTGTGGCCAAGTAGAACTTTCCAAGAAGCAAATCGCGAGGCGCATATCCGTACTGGGTAAACATGGGATACTCCAAACCCGATGGAAACCTAAGCAACTTAGTAACAATATCGCCAGCCCCATCCGTATCGGCCTTGGCCAAATACGCCGACAACAAGTGGCAGTAGTTGGTGTACTTTAACAGGGTATCGCCAATATTTAAGTTACGAAGCAGAGCCAGGTTAGCTTGAACTACAGTTGAATCGGGACTGTCCAGGAACATAGATACATTGGCCAATCCAGAGTAAAGCCAACTCTCAAGAGCAACAAAACCATACTGAGACGAAATCCTTAGTCCCCCTCTAAATGCGCCCAAGGAGTTCTTAAAGTTACCCAACTTCATTTGTACCAGACCAATCTGCCCAATTGCTTTAGCTTGTAACAACGGGTTATCCAACCTATTTACAAAGTGGAAAAAGGTTTTTAGGTGAAAAGCCGCTTTAGGTAGCGGTCCGTTTTTTAGGTGGTAATCGGCCATAAGCCTATGTGCAGAGGAAAGGCCAAACGAATCTTTAAAGTGCTCTAAAATAAGAAACGCCTTATCCTTGCTAAATTCGCCAAGATTCTTTAAGCCCTTTTGGTGCAAAGAGAAGTTGTGTTCTAAATAAAACTCTGCCAGCTGCCTACCTACAACATAATCGGTAGTATCAAACTGGCAAATAACATCAATACCCTTGTTTATGTACCTGAGCGAAGAATCGGGCTGGTTTGCCAACCTAAGGTCTATCCCGTACTCAACAAGAGTTTTAGCAAACAAACTTGTATAGAAATAGGACTTTCTATTTAAGTCGGCAATAATCTCTGCATCAGACATTATTCCTTTATAAATAGCTGCCATTTCTGATACATTGCCTTGCTGGCGCTTTAACCTAGCCAAACCAACAAGCGCATCGAATCGCTCCTGTCCAATTATTCCTTTAGAAAAAAGTTCGTTCGATTTCTTGTAATAGCTCTCTGCAGCAGGGAACTTATGCTGGCTTTGCATATATCCAGCAAGAGCTAAATTAACCTTCGCTGCCTCGGTAAACCTATCTTCGCTCCTGAATAATGAGTCGGCCTTAAGCAGTTTTGACTCTGCATTGGCAAATCTATTCAATAGCAAATCAAGCTGAGACCACTCAAACAGAGTTTGCGCCTCATAGTATGTGCTATTATTTTTACGTGCAATTAAAATTGCCTCACTATAGTGCGACTCTGGTTCTTGAGTTTTATCAAGTAGTAGGTTCTGCGCTTTGGCTAACGTAAATAGCGTTTTAATAACAAGTTCATAATCATTAATTTCGCGAGCCAAACTATTTGCATCAACAGCATAAATCATGGCTCTAGTTGAGTAGGGGATATACTCTCTACTAAGCTGATCTAGTAACTCAACTCGCTTTTTGGGCGTATTTTTAGATTCTAGTTTTGCATTTAAACTATCAATTCTACTAATATTTTGCCCACTAGATATGGTCCAAAATGCGAGAAAAATACCAGATATAGCTATTCTTGAAACAAGACCCCTCGACATATTATTTAAGGATTTATTAAAACCTTCAATAATAGTGATTTTATTTTACTATATGCTGTTTAATATCCTGTATTTTACAAACAAAAAGTCACTACTTTGCTACATCTAATTGCAGCTAAAGATGAGCATTACCTTAAACAGGATTAGGGAGTTAGACTCCACACCCCAGATTTGCGAGCTCTACATAAGCTCTTTCCCCGATAGTGAACGCAGGGATTTAACCCTACTAAACAAGCTCCTTAAGAGCGCTCCTATAACCCTTTACGAGATTCAGTATAACAATTCGTTTGCTGGTTTTATTACCATTTGGAATTTTCCGCTATTCCTTTTTGTTGAGCATTTTGCCATAAACACGGCACTTAGAGGAGCAGGCATTGGAAGTAAAACCATTAACATAATAATAACCAACAACCTCAAGCCCATTGTGCTTGAGGTTGAACCACCAATTGATGATATAAGCAAAAAGCGGGTTGAGTTTTACAACAGGAGTGGACTGCAACTGAGTGAGGAACCCTACATACAACCCTCGTACGATGGGGTAAAGCCAGAGGTTGAGCTTAGGCTAATGTGCACAAACTTCTCGTTTCTAGAATATAATCGCAAAGCGATAGTAAAAACCTTACACACTGAGGTTTACTCAAACAAACTATAACAAAGCTGTTTATTCTTCAGAAAGGGATTTGTAAATTGCTCCAATAAGAAAACAGGTGGCCAAATGTATTTGCTACTCACAAAGCATAATACCTGCAACAAATCGCCCATTATGGCCGTTGCGCGCCGAGAAAAAGAAATCGGCATGGCATTTTGTGCAAATACTAGCTATCTCCACATTGCTAAGGGTAACACCAACATCAGTTAAGCTCTGAAGATTAGCCTTCCAAAGATCGAAAACAGGCTTGCTGTGCTCCATATCCATTAGCACAAACGGATTTCCCGCACCAAAAGCCTTATCGGCAGCAACCACCACATCGTAACCAACCTCATAACAGCAAGCACCAATGGATGGGCCTATGGAGACCAATATATCGCTTGGAACACTCCCAAAATGCTCCTGCATGGCGCGAATGGTTTGTGCTGGTATCTTTGCAACTGTTCCCTTCCACCCTGCGTGTGCAACACCAATGGCACGCTTAACAGGATCAAAAAAAAGGATGGGCACACAGTCGGCAGCAAGTGTTACTAGCATTACGCCGGGAGTACTAGTTACCATTGCATCGGTATTGGGTATTGCCGATTGTAAAGCGCGCGCACCACTCCCTGCTTGCTCGGCGGTTATTAGTGCAACCTCGCTACCGTGCACCTGATTGGCAAATACCATTTGGTTTAGCTCTACGCCCAGCCCTTGAGCCAAACTCTCGCGGTTGGCAACTACTTGATCCAAACTATCGCCAACATTTAAGCTCATGTTAAACAACAATCCTTTAGGGCTAAATGCGGTTGAAACAAAATGCTTTAGACTACTGCCTTGCGCAGAAAGATTATCGAAAAGTGCAATTTGAGGCTGAGAGTTTAGAGTAAACCACATGGCGTAGCGTATTTTGTGTATCGGCAAAGAAACAAAAAGGCTAGCTGTTTTACAACTGGAGGCTACCTATCGAGCCAAAACTTAAACTCGGCAACCTTTTCTCTACTAACCAGCACATCATCATCGGTTTCTACAACAAGTTTAAGCTTTAAGCGGCTTCCTGAATAAGTAATGATATCGGCAATAGCATCTATAGAAATTATAAATTTGCGGCTCACCCTAAAAAAGGTGGAGGGGTTTATAAGCCCATCGAGCTGGTCCAGAGAGAAATCGATTCCATAGTCCCGCCCATTTTTAGTGCGAATAAATGTGCTTTTATCACTGCTAAAAATCATGGCAATATCGTCAACTGCCACCATGCGGATATGCTCTCCAACCTTAACCAAAAAACGGGTTTTGTAGCTATTGCTAAGCAGCGACAGAACTTTTGCTACCGACTGATTATCAATACCCGCCCCCTCCTTAGCATAAAATCCGCTAGAGAACTTGGCCAAGGCTTGTTTTAAATCAGCTGAGTTTAGGGGCTTTAGCAAATAGTCGATACTGTTAACCTTAAAGGCCTTTATGGCGTACTCATTGTAAGCGGTAGTAAAAATAACGGGAAACGGTGTTTCCACCTGCTCAAATATCTCAAAGCTAAGCCCATCGGCAAGCTGAATATCGAAAAAAGCTAAATGGGGAGTAGGATTATTTTTTATCCACGCAACTGCAGCACTAACCGACTCAAGGGTTGCCAAATGCTGAGCGTCAGGCTCAAGCTCTTGCATCATTGCAACCAACCGGTTGGCAGTTAACAACTCGTCCTCAATAACAATATACTTCACCAGACAATCCGTTTAGTTTACGTTATCAATATTCTCAAGAATTGGAATCCTAACTGTATAATAGTTAGATGTGGGCTCTACCAACACTCGCTGCTCCGATAGGAATTCGTAACGCTTGCAAAGAGTTTCCAAGCCAATGCCACTATGCGATGATGAAGCATTGCGCAACTGTAAGGTGTTTCTAACAACAATAAAACTATTGTCGCGCCAAATATCAATAGTTAAAGGTTTCTCGCTAGACACAACATTATGCTTTAAGCAATTTTCCAAAACCAACTGTAGCGATAAGGGTACTACAAAACCGTGCGAATTAACAATGTCGATTTTAACCACCAGATTCTCGCCATGCCTAATGGAATTAAGCTCAAGGAACGATTTGGCAAAATTCACCTCATCCGATAGTGGCACCACCTCTTTATCGCGTTGCTCCAGCACGTAACGGTATATGTTTGAGAAATGCATAATAAACTGTTTGGCCTTGGAGGGGTCTGTTTCAACTAAGGCACTTAGCACGCTTAGGCTGTTAAACAAAAAATGGGGGTTTACCTGGTTCTTTAGCGCATCGTACTTAAGCTGAATGGCCTCGCGAACCAAACGCTCCTCATTAACAACCGCAATACGCCACCATTTAAAAAAGTACACCAAATAAAAGATACTCGTAATAAAAAGTGATAGCACTATTACGTTTAGTATTTGCCTGATGTATCGTGTAAAAGAGTGAATAAAATCGCCACCAAAAAGAATATCAATGGAAAACCAGTATATGCTAACCACTATAACAACGGTATAGATTACTGAACCTACAACCGAGACCTTGAAGGTTTTAATGGGATCTTTTTCCCAGGGTAATTTGCGTTTAATGGCCCACCCAACAAAAGCGTTACCCTTCCAAAGGAAAAAGGAGAGGAAAAAACCGAATAACGTATTGGGTACTAGTCGCCGAAAATCCTCAAAAAGGACATTTCCTACAAACATGTAGGTAATTAACACGCTAAAAGCATAGGCAACTAGCACATCTAATACTTGGCGCAACCAAAAAAAAATGTGCTTTTTAAAATTCTCTTTCATACTATTTTATGGCATTACAACTTAGAATGCATGGAGATAAATCGGTTATTAAACCCAATTACCAAATGTAGCAAAATTTACAAGACGTTAGGGCCGATATGCTCTGCCCTAACGTATATGCTATCTACTCTTTTTCGCACTTCTCAACCATCTCCTTAGAGCTACGCCTTCCCCAGCGAGGGCCAGCAGGAGCATCCTTATGCCCATTGGCAAAAATATCGGCAGCCCTTTTATAATGGGGCAACGCTTTGCTGCTTCCACCCCCAAACATGGCTGGTGTATGGTAAATATTTTGCGCTAAAACGTAGTGTGCCCTAGGGTTCTTATCGTTTTGCTGCAGCGCTTTCTGCGCAGCTTCAGCTGCCTTTTGGGAATAGGTCATTCCGCGCATAGGGCTAACACTTATTCGCGCTTGGTACAAAAATGCCTGCAAGGTGTATAGCTCCGACAAATCGCCTTTTAGCTCAGTGGCCTTATCAATGCTCTTTTGAGCATTGTCCAGGGCTGCATCTTTCTGCTTATCGCCATCTAAATAAAAACTTGCAATTATTCTGTAGTAAGCCTGATGGTACAGTGGCTCCCATCTGTTACTCTCTGCCATAGCAATGCGCTCAAAACGCTGGGTAACCGCATGTATATCGTCAATAGTTTTTGCGCTATCGGCAAGGTTTAGCGCATCGGTAATTGCGCTCTCAAAGGTTGATTGTTGTGCTCTTACACCTAGGGTTAGAGCCAATAGAAACGAAATAACAACTAGCTTTTTCATGTTGATTAAGTTTATTTAGTTAGTAATTAGAAAAGATTCGTGCTAAAGCGTTATAAAAACGCCTATAAAAAAGAATCGCTTGGAGCTAGCCTCGATGGGATACGACTCGTAAACCCCATTGGCATTAGGCTTAGAGTAATACCTGTAGCCGTAAATGTTGTTGCGCCCCAACAGGTTGTTTATGGAGGTGTAAACAATAGTCGATTTTCCCAAGATTGTGGTTAGGTGGCTACAGTTAACGCTTACATCGCTATACATTGGGGATTCCTCGGCCATAAACTCACTACTATTGGGATTGTTGTACTTGCGACCACTAGACAGCGTTGCAGAAATACCAAACTGAGTAGTTATGCTTTGCACCCATTTTTTACCAACTAGGCTAAGTGTATGTGCCGGTGCAAAGGATGGCGTAACCAGCTGGGGATAGTCGCGATACATCCGCTTTGAGTCAACGTAGGAGTAAGACAACCAGTACTCAAACGCTCTAATGGTTTTTCTATCCTTAAAAAACACATCAACACCCTGAGAATGACCATAACCCGAGTTTCCGTAAAGGCTTCCGTCCCAATACTGCGCCGCATTGTAGGTAACTAGGCTATTATACTCTTTTCTGTACAGCTCAACGCGTAACAGCCTATCGCTCTTCTCCCACTGGTAGTTTACTATGTAGTGAGTAGCCCTCTCAAAGGACAGCTGGTGCGTAAATCGGAGCAGATTTTCCTCTGGCGATTGGTAAAAATCGCCGTAGGCAACAGAGACCTGAGAACTAGTGCTTAGCAGGTAAGCCGCCGAAAGTCGAAGTGCCACATTGCCCTTGCTAAGCAAGCTGCTGTACTCGCTCCTAACGCCAGTTCTAAATGCAAGCTTTGAGTAAGGTTTAAACTCGGCCTCGACATAAGCCGATGGTGTAAAATCGGTATGCGATGCCCTATTAGTAAAGCCGCTCTCACGCTCGGTATAGTCCTGTTTAAAATCGTTTACTGTTGCATCGGAACCAAACAGCAGGCTAAACTTACCAGAGAACGAGCGCTTTAGAGTAACCTTTGCCTGAAGGTTCCGCAGAGACTCATAAACGGAGAACGATTGCATATCCAAATCGTTATTATCAACCGTAAGCGCAGCGCCTGCCTTAACAAGCCAGTCTCCAAGCACCTTATCGCTATACGAAACATTTGCGTAACCATTGGCATTGTTAATGGAGACATCGTCCATAACCCCAGCATCGCTCCTGCTTGGGTACCTAAGCCCCATTTGCGATGATGAAAAGGTGCCAAAAAGCTTTAGTACGCCCTCGTCCGATACCTTTTGTCTATACGACAGGGTGGCACCAAGGCTCTCTGGGTACTTATTCATGGCAAACTTTTGAGGGAATAGTTGAAAGTACGGCCCTAGGTTAGAGTAATCTACCCCCAGCGATAAAGAACTTCGCTCACCTTTAAGGGTTTGATTAACGCCTCCACCAATGGTCATAATGGATATATCGGTTTGGGTTTTCTCAGGAAACGCGTTGGTGGTTAGGATTAGTGCCGACGACAGCGCCTGTCCATACTCGGCAGAGTAGCCTCCTGTACTAAAGGTTGTACCAGTAAAAAGGAAGGGAGAGAACCTACCCCGCGAGGGTAAATCGGGAACATTGGAGCTGTATGGCTTCTTCGATAGCAACCCATCAATAAAGGTTTTGCTCTCGTAACCATCGCCACCGCGCACAAATAGGCGTCCATCCTCCCCTATTGTTGCGGCACCAGGCAGGGTGGTAATCGCACCATAAATATCGCCCGTTGCGCTGGGAGTTGTAACTATATCAAGGGGCTGAAGGGTTACGCTACGCTTTCTGTCGGCAGTTTCGAAGGTTCCTGCTGTAATAACCACCCCATTAAGCTCATTCACCTCCTCCTTAAGTTTAAAAACAATGTAAAGGCTTTGTTCCGTCAAATCAACATCAACCTCTTGCGTTGCATAGCCAATAAAGGTAGCAACCAAAACCTGTTTCCCTTTTGCTGACGTTGACAGAGTGAACGAACCATTGTGATTGGCCGCAGTTCCATCGTACGAGCCCTTAATAAATACATTGGCACCAGTAAGCGGCTCTCCCTTTTTATCAGTAACCATACCCTTAACAACAACCTGTGCAAAGGAGCCTAGGGTTACAGAAAGTAGAAGTAGTAAAAATGATAAAGTTTTCATGGCATCTTTTTTTTTGCAAATGTGCCCATTGGGCAAAAAGCTTTCTTTTCCAATCTTGCTAGAAATGCGCTAAGCATTTTGTAATGCAAATATTGGCTAACAGATGCTCCAGAAAAAAAGAATCCCGATGAGCTGTAGAATCATCGGGATGAATTGTAGTAATGGGTTACTATGCTAGTTCCACTCAGCAACAATACGGGTAACCAGCTCCGTTCCGTTCTCTCGGTTCTCAACATCAACCTGAAGAGCCGACTTTAAGGTTATCTCCAGCGTTTTTTCTATCCAACCAGCTATTCTATGCATAATTAGCTGCTCATCAACAGCAAACTTGGAGAACTGAAGAACCGCTTTTTTGTCGGTGGTCTCTATAACCCGCACCTCCGCTGGCTGATAGTAAGCAGAAAAAATGCTTGAGGCTCTGCTCAACACAAAGTGGGGAGAGCTAACCCGTACAAAAATCTTGTAAATGCCCTTAAGTGCAGTTTCGGCGCTGTATCTACCCAGCTCGTATGCAGCAAGGGTATGGTCGCCATCGTAGAATAAGTCGCCCACCTTTTGCGTTGGAACTATTACGGAATCCATTAGCGAATACCACGATGTTGCGTATATTGGCTGCTCAATAATGCTTCGTGAGCTGTCGGGAAGAAGTTCAATCCACTCCTGAAATCTATCGCCAAAACGCTCGCGAACAAACTCTGGTGTTGTTTTTACTGCTGTACCCTTTATTTCCATAGAGCTTAGTGTTATTTTGTTGAGCATACACTAATGTCGCACATTTTCACATAAAATGAAAATGGTATATCAAAAGTATGTTTTGCAATAACTCGCAATACACTCAACAGCAACACGGTAACCCTAGGCTTCGCTAACCTTTAATTTTCGTCCTATCTTAAGAATTGTGTTGGGGGTTATGCCATTAAGTTCACAAAGAACCTTTACAGTTGTACCATATCGCCGTGCTAGGGAGTAAAGGGTATCGTTCTTTGCCACAACGTGGTAATCGGAACTCTCTTTAACATTTGCAGTTAGCTCACTTTTAATTAGGCTTGCAACTGGCACTGGATTAGGAATATTCTCTACAATAAGCGCTTGCGATGCAAAATTAACAACCCGCTCAGGATCAAGATGCTTACCGTTTACCCTAAACTCAAAGTGCAAATGAGTGGTGGTAGCCCTCCCTGTTCTGCCGCCCAAGCCAACAACCGTACCAGCCAAAAGGGTATCGCCAACATCTACTAGCATTTTACTTAAATGGGCATAATAAGTATCCACACCAAAACCATGCGACACAACAACCAATAAGCCATAACCACTAGCTCTTGTAGCACGGGAAACCACTCCGCCAAAAGCCACCCTCACACTATCGCCTAGTGCTAGTTTAATATCGGTTCCCGCATGGAACCTGCGTCCCCGCTTACCGTAAGGACTAATAACCTTCCCGCTAAAAGGCATTACAAAAGGGCCAAGCGCGTTAATACTTACACTATCGGAACTAGCCGCTAGCGTATCAACCAACAAAAGGTTTAGGCTGTCGGGATTTATTGAATCCTTACTGTGCCCAAAGCTCAAGCCACACAGCAGTAAAAGGGTAGTAGTTACAATTAGCGTCCTTGTCATATTTGTAAAATCAGAAAGAGGCAAAGATAAAATCAATTGGTTAAAGTTTTACATCGATATTATTTGGGCTTTAGCAACGAATGAGTGATAAAAATCATACATTACCCCATATTCATATGAATTGCCATTTCGGTGTTTTTTCTACATTTGCTAACATAGTATAAAACGCAAAAATTTTAGTTTGACACTCATTTGCTGCACAGCAATTATCAACAATAACAAGTATGAGCAATCACTTTCAGCATAAGCCAATAGCGTTCCTTTTAGTTGCTGTAGCCTGTATGCTGTTTGTCTTTAGTGCCTCGCACGCTCAATCTCAGGTAAAAAGCGACAGCCTACTATGCGAGGGCTATATCAACTCAACCGACAGCTTGTTGGATTTGGGTGAGTACTATCAAGCCCTAGGAACTGCAAGTTTGGCACTATCGTATGCCGAAAAATCGGGGCTTCTAAATGGGATTGCGCTCATTCTTACTCAAAAAGGGTACGCCTACCGCTCGCTGGGCGATAACTACAAAGCGCTTGAAATGCTAATAGTGGCGCTTGAAAACTACCAAGCGCTTAACAACGAAAAGGGCGAAGCATCGGTACTTAATCAAATTGGCGCGGTTTACAGGCTCCAAGGAAGCTACCCAAAGGCACTTGAATACTACCTTAACTCATTAAGGATATACGAGAGGCTCAACATCAAATCGGGTATTGCAAGCACCCTTAATAACATTGGCATTGTTTACCTGTACCAAAAGGATTACGACCGCGCCCTAGACTACTACAACCGTTCGCTTATGCTTGAGCAGGAGCTAAACAATCAGGAAAGCATAAGTACATCATACATTAACATTGGCGAGGCATACAAGGAGAAAGGGCAAGTGGATAAAGCGCTTGACTACTACCTTAAAGCGCTTCAGATAGCAAAAAAGTACGACGACCCAGATGCACTGGGCGTACTTTACAATGAAATTGGTTCTATATATATTGATGTTGGGAATAGCGCACTAGCCCGCACCTACCTGTACGAATCGCTTAAGATTTTTGAAGGGATAAAAAGCCGCAATAGACTTGCCGAGATTCACCTAAACTTAGGGCGCCATTACCTTGCAACCCAAAACCAAACCAACGCACTTAAGCATCTTAAAACCGCACTAGATAACGCTAGCGCCAGCAAGTCAAATGAGCTTTTAGCAAAAATAAACCTAACGTTGAGCCAATGCTACCAACAGCAGAGCCACTACAAGCAGGCCTACACCCATTTCCAGCAACACATTGCCTACCGCGATAGCACATACAACAAGGAGAGCACCCGCAAATTGGTACAGGCAGAAATGCTCCATCAGTTTGACAAACAGCAGCAGGAGCAAAAATTGCTTCAGGACAGGAAAGACTCCATTGCCAATGAGGTTAAAAGACGCCAAACCCTACTCCGTAACTTTTTACTTGTTGCAGTGCTACTTTTGCTAACGGTTGTAGTTGTAGGATATCTTGCCCTTAAGCAAAAGCAAAAGGCAAACGAAACGCTAGCCCAACACCAAAAGCTTATTCTTGAAAAGAACGAGGAGCTGCTGCAGCAACAAGAAGAGATTCTGGCTCAGCGCGACGAGATTGAGCATAAGAACCAAATACTAGAGCAGTCGCAAAAAATAATAGCCGCCAAAAACGACCGCATCATAAGTAGCATTGAATATGCCCAAACCATTCAGGAAGCAATACTCCCTAAGGAAGAGCTGCTTAAAAATATTTTTGCCGACCACTTTATCGTTTACCTCCCCAAGGATATCGTCTCCGGCGATTTTTACTGGTTTAGCTCCTATAACGAGAAATTCTTTATTGCCGTAATTGACTGCACAGGACATGGCGTACCGGGCTCATTTATGTCGATGATTGGCAACACGCTACTAAACCAAATTGTTAACGAGTGGCAAACGCACGACCCCGCACTTATTCTGGAATACTTACACGATAAGGTTCGCAAAGCCCTTAAACAGGACGAAAACGACAAAAGAGCCCATATGAGCATGGATATAGCACTTTTAGCTTACGACTCTGCTACCCAACAGGCTACATATGCCGGTGCTAGGCGCCCACTATACATTGTAGATTGCGAAGGCAACTTTACGCGTATCCCCGGCGACCCACGCTCTGTAGGCGGATTTCAACCAGAACAGAAACGATACTTCACAAATCATATAGTAGAAGCCAATAACGGTTGCTCAGTATATCTAACCACCGATGGCTACACGGATCAGATGAATCCCTACATGAAAAAACTTGGGGTTAAACCGTTTACCGATTTGCTAAGCAAAAATTACAAGCATCCACTGGAAGGACAAAAAACAGCTCTACTTAACGCCTATCGTGCACACAAAGCAGGATGCGAACAAATTGACGACATTTGCATTTTAGGTATCAAATTCAAATAAAACCAAAGTACCCCTTTGCGTCCCACCACCCCAAATTCGCTTATAATGAAAACAATCCAGCTACCCTTCACCGATAGTACCATTCTTACCATAGCCAAGCGACTCCCAGTAAGGGAACTCAACAAATCAACAGACATATACTTTGATTTAGCCGATGCCATTGTTTCCCAGCAGCTATCGGGAAAAGTTGCACAAACCATATTTAACCGCTTTCTTGCGCTATTTCCAAACAGCTACCCAGACCCAAAACTACTGCTAAACGCAACCGACGATGAGCTCCGTTCCGTGGGGTTATCAAAAGGAAAAGCAACCTACCTCAAAAACCTAGCGCAGTTTGCATTGGACAATAGCATGGACATAGGCTACATCGAGTCCATGTCCGACGAAGAAATCATCGGCTACCTTACACAGGTTAAGGGCATTGGCAAATGGACCGTTGAAATGATTCTAATATTCTCTCTAAACCGACCCAATATTTTTCCTGTTGATGATTTGGCCATAAAGCAAACCATGATAGAGCTATACAAATTACCAGGCAGTGGCAACGTTTTAACCAGAAAACTTGAAGAGATTGCCTCCAAGTGGGCTCCTTACAAAACACTAGCCACGCTTTACCTCTGGGAGTACGCAAACTATAAGAAAAAGAGAATCAAGAAATAAAGACATCCATGTCTTTTTATAATCATTATAAATAGAGATTCAAGCAATTAGAGCTCTTGCTACATTTGCCCTATTTACATAACTTGCAGCATTAAACCCCAAGTCTATGCAAAAGTACATCAAATTATTTACCCCACCCGATAACTGGAAAGTGCCAGTTATTATAGTTGCGGGAATCCTTTTTGGGCTTGGTGCTTACGCTTTTCACATATCAAAAGCACCCTCATACCTATTAGACGACCCCAAAACCTGCATTAACTGTCATATTATGGCGCCCGAGTACTCCACCTGGTTCCACAGTTCGCACAGGGAATGGACAAACTGCAACGACTGCCACGTGCCGCACAACAACGTGTTTAACAAGTACTACTTTAAGGCAAAGGATGGGTTACGACACGCAACCCTTTTTACCCTTAGAGCAGAACCCGAAGTAATCAAAATAAAAGAAGAGGGTGCCAACGCAGTGCAGCAAAACTGCGTACGTTGTCATAGCCATTTAATTGTTGATGCCAAGCTAGAGCGCAACTCCCCCATGCACAATCAGAATCGCAAGGACAGAAAGTGCTGGGACTGCCATAGGCTAACCCCTCACGACAGAGTTAGAGGGCTCTCTACCACCCCATACTCCAGAGTTCCCCTTTTAGACAGCCCTGTACCCGAATGGCTAAATACAATGATGAAATCAGAAAAAAACAAATAACACCACCGCTAAAAACCAAACTTATGAAACCAATTGGCGAAATAGTAAAACAGAAACCAATAATTGGATGGATGCTATTTTTGGGCACCATTGTCATAGTGTTTTTACTTGGGCTTTTGGCCTCATCAATAATTGAACGCAGAGCCGAAGCGCTTTTTGCTTACACCCCACAAGTAGAGCACGAGCAATGGGAACCCCGTAACGAGGTATGGGGAAAGAACTTCCCAAGGCAATATCAATCCTACATGCAAACTGCCGATACCACTTTTGAGAGCAAGCACAACGGCGCTCAGAAAAAGGATATGCTTGCCGAAATTCCAGAAATGGTTATTCTGTGGGCTGGTTACCCTTTCTCTAAAGAGTACAACCAAGGCCGCGGACACTACTGGGCAATAAAAGATGTTCAGGATATTCTTAGAACAGCGGCTCCAATGGATGACAAATCGGGTCCCATGCCAGGAACCTGCTGGACTTGTAAAAGCCCCGACGTTCCCCGCTTAATGGAAGAAAAAGGCATTGCCGAGTTCTATAAATCAACCTGGGCCGAACTGGGCGACGAGGTGGTAAACCACATTGGCTGCGCCGATTGCCACGATGCCAAAACCATGGATTTACACATAACCCGCCCTGCACTTGTAGAAGCATTCCAACGCCAAGGAAGAGATATAACAAAAGCAACCCACCAAGAAATGCGGTCGCTGGTGTGCGCCCAGTGCCATGTTGAGTACTACTTTAAAGGCGAAGGGAAATACTTAACCTTCCCTTGGGATAAAGGCTTCACCATGGAAGCAATGGAAGAGCACTATGATGAGATTCAGTTTGCCGACTGGACCCACTCGCTTAGCAAAACCCCGATGATAAAGGCGCAGCACCCCGATTATGAAATCTTTATGATGGGAGTACACTACGACCGTGGTGTATCGTGCGCCGACTGCCACATGCCATACAAGAGTGAGGGTGGTATGAAGTTTACCAACCACCATATTCAAAGCCCACTTAACAATGTGGCCAACACATGCCAGGTTTGTCATCGCGAAGAAACTGAAAAGTTGGTTCAGAATGTTTACGACAGGCAGGATAAGGTTATTGAGAACAGGACTAAACTAGAAAAGCTACTTGCTAAGGCCCATATCGAAGCAAAATTTGCGTGGGATAAAGGCGCAAACGACAAGCAGATGGAAGCCGCTCTTAAGCACATTAGAGCAGCTCAATGGCGATGGGACTACTCTGCCGCTAGCCACGGAGCCTCGTACCACGCTCCACTTGAAACCAGTCGTATTATTGCCAATGGTATTGAGAAAGCACAGGAAGCCCGCCTTGAGATAACCCGCGTACTGGCATCTCTAGGTTACAGCCAAGAGGTTCCAATGCCCGATATATCAACAAAAGAAAAGGCACAAGCATACATTGGCCTCGACATGAAAACGCTAAACAAAGAGAAGAAAAACTTTTTGGAGCAAATTATTCCCGAATGGCTAAGCAGGGCAAAGGAGAGGGAAAGCTCCTATCCTGTTAAGAATTTGTAGTACAAGCCTACAAAAAGGGTATCCAAGCAACGGATACCCTTTTTGTTACACAATGAAACACGCTGTGTACATTCCCAAACAGCATATATCCGCTCAATGCAACCTATAGCACTACATGCCTGACTGTTAACAAAAAGGGCGTATAGATTGATATTTTCACATCATCACCAAAAACACTTACCATGAGAACACTACTTATATGCCTAACAATTGTAATGTGCACCATCGCAACAGCACTAGCGCAAACGGAACAGGAACAAGTTAAAGAGGTAATAAACATGTCGTACGTAGAGGGCATTCACAATTTTGGCGACATTACCCAAATAGAGAAAGGCTTTCACCCTGGGTTTGAGATGATACTAATTAGAGATAACGTTCTCTCAAAACTTCCTATTTACACATGGATAGAAAGCATAAAAACGGGAAGAGAGAAGAACCCTAATCCACCAACACAACGCACCAATGTTAAGTTCATTTCTGTTGATGTTACAGGAAAAGCAGCTGCGGTTAAACTAGAGCTACACCGGGGAGGAGAACTTATTTTCACCGATTACCTTCTGCTTTACAAATTCGACAAAGAAGGCTGGAGAATTGTAAGCAAAACATTCGAAAGGCACTAATCCTACGATACACCAAAAGGAAAAGGTTCGGACAAGCTACTGATGTCCGAACCTTTTACGTATTGCAATTCATTCCTACGGCAGTTACCCCCCTGCTCGTTATTATCACTCCCAAAGTGGCCTTAAAGAAGCGACATTGTATTACAATTAGCCCTTTAACAAACCGAAAACGAGTTAAAACCCTGCAAAGGGATACTATTAACATGGCATTTTGAAACTACAGAGCGGGGCGGGCCTATTTTGCAATGATCAACAAAAGCCTCCAAATCAGCATTATCCATTTCGGCCTCAACATAGACTGAACCATCGGGTTGGTTTTTAACAAATCCCCTTATCCCCATTTCGCCAGCTAATCTGTAAACATAATACCTAAAGCCCACTCCCTGAACCTTGCCATATAGGGTAATTGCAACCGCTTTCATCGTTAATAAAATTAAGTACTACGCAAATTTAGCGTCCTAGCAATAACAATTCAATTATTTATTAGGTAAACCAAAAGCCATCAAATAGTTTAAAAAGGTTAAAGGTATTGCAGGAGCTGCATCTAATTAAATAAATGAGCTATTTTTAAAACAAAAAATGGATTACATACTGCTATCCGTTGGCATAGTACTTATTGTACTAGGACTGCTAGGCTGCATACTGCCTGTAATACCAGGCCCCCCCTTAAGTTTCCTTGCGCTGCTTACGCTTCATTTTACGGAATTTGGAAATATTGGCAGCAATCTGCTTATAGCAACAGGTGTTGCCGCAGCTATTGTAACTGTGCTAGATTACATTTTCCCTGTTTGGACAACAAAGAAGTTTGGGGGGAGCAAACGCGGCGTTTGGGGGGCTACAATAGGATTAGTAGTAGGCCTATTCCTATTCCCACCATTTGGACTAATTATAGGCCCATTTGTGGGTGCGCTACTAGGCGAACTCACGGCAGGACAAACCCAAAACCAAGCCATGCGATCGGCAATAGGCTCTTTTATTGGATTCCTACTAGGTACAGGCCTTAAATTTGCAGTGTCGGGGGTAATAACCTATTACTTCGTAATGGAGGCATTTATCCGTTAGGCAACGCCTACAAAGCAAAGCAGTAGTACAAAGATGTACTACTGCTGGTTTTCTACCTTACGGTGTGCGTTATTTACCTTAATGTTTCTACCCTTAATTTGGGTATCGTTAAGGGCGCTAATGGCTTTAAGAGCCTCTTCGTCATTTTCCATCTCAACAAAACCATAGCCTTTAGATCTACCTGTTTGGCGATCGATAATAATCTTAACATCCAAAACCTTACCAAAGGCTTCAAAAATTCCTTTAAGCTCTTCCACTGTCATGGAGTAAGCAATGTTCCCAACGTAAACAGTCATAATAAAAAGATTTGAATTACACCTAATTAAAATTAAGTCGTTTTTTTCAAACCAACAAAAAAAGGCAGCAAAAAGCTGCCTTTTTTATTACTATACTGCAAAATACTTATTGGCCTAATGTAGCAACCATTACTGCTTTTATAGTATGCATACGGTTTTCAGCCTCATCGAATACAATTGATGCACCAGACTCAAATACATCCTCAGTAACCTCTAAAGCCTCAAGACCAAACTTCTTAAAGATATCCTCGCCTACAGCAGTTTCACGGTTGTGGAATGCTGGCAAGCAATGCATGAATTTACAATTGGGGTTACCAGTAAGCTCCATCGCTTTTTTGTTAACCTGATATGGCTTAAGAAGCTCAATACGCTCGGCCCAAACAGCCTCAGGCTCACCCATTGAAACCCAAACATCGGTGTAAAGGAAGTCGCAACCCTTAACACCTTCGGCAACACTCTCGGTTAGGGTAATTTTAGCCCCGGTTTGCTTAGCAATTTCGCGGCACTGAGCTACTAGCTCTTCTGTTGGCCAGCAGGCCTTAGGAGCAGCAGCACGGAAATCCATACCCATTTTAGCAGCACCAACCATTAACGAGTTACCCATGTTGTTACGGGCATCGCCAAGGTAGCAGAACGAAACCTCGTTAAGAGGCTTGCTTGAGTGCTCGCGCATGGTTAGGAAGTCGGCAAGGATTTGGGTTGGGTGAAACTCGTTTGTTAAACCGTTCCAAACAGGAACACCAGCATACTCAGCAAGAGTTTCAACAATATACTGACCGTAACCACGGTACTCAATACCATCGTACATACGGCCAAGTACACGAGCGGTATCCTTCATAGACTCCTTCTTTCCCATTTGAGAACCAGAAGGGCCTAGGTAGGTTACGTGTGCTCCTTGGTCTAGTGCAGCAACCTCAAACGCACAACGGGTACGGGTAGAGTCCTTCTCGAACAGAAGAACAATATTCTTCCCTTTTAGGCGTTGTTGCTCGGTTCCTGCATACTTTGCTGCTTTAAGATCAGCAGCAAGGTCTAGCATAAATTGGATCTCCTTTGGAGAAAAATCTAGCAGCTTTAAAAAGCTACGGTTTCTTAGATTAAATGCCATAGTTGTAATTTTTATGGGTTATTAGTCTTCGTATTCAAGTGTTAATTTTGTTCCGTACGACTTATCAGAGAGTTTTGTAGCCTCAGTAATTACACTCTTGTGGCCACCCTGCTCAATAAACTGTAAGCAAGCCTTAATTTTTGGAGCCATATTCCCTTCACCAAACATACCTTCGGTAAGGTAACGGTCGGTATCTGCCTTATTTAGGAACTCCAACTTTTTCTCGTTAGGCTTCTTGTAGTTAATGTAAACGTAAGGCACATCGGTAAGAATGTAAAACTCATCAGCCTTAATCCGGTTAGCAAGAAGCGACGATGCTAAATCCTTATCAATAACAGCCTCTGATCCGCAAACATTACCAGCCTCGTCAATATAAACGGGTACACCACCGCCACCAGCAGCAATTACGATAACACCTTGACTAACAAGTTGCTCAATAATAGACTCATTCATTATTCCAATAGGCTTTGGAGAGGGCACAACCCTACGCCATCCGCTAACGGTATCCTTAACTTCCTCTTTAAAAACCCACCCTCTGCTAACAGCAAGCTCATCGGCTTGCTCCTTAGTGTAAACGCGACCAACGCGCTTGGTAGGGTTTTTAAATGCCGGATCGTTCTTATCTACCACAACAGGGGTTACAACACAGCAAACCTCTCTGTTAATGCCATGCTTACGAAGCACGTTGCGCAAGGAGCGCTCAATCATGTACCCAATGGCACCCTGAGAGTCTGCTACGCAAACATCTAAAGGCATTTGTGGGATAGTATACATTTGCTCGCCGGCATCATGCTGCATCAAGATATTACCAACCTGAGGGCCATTGCCGTGACCAATTACAAGGTTGTAACCCTCCTTAAGTAGAGGAACTAAATTCTCAAGAGTATCGGTGGTGTTCTGCACCTGCTCCTCTATGGTACCCTTCTGATTACCACGAAGTAGGGCATTACCCCCCAATGCTACAACAGCTAGTTTATTCATTTTCAGTTTTTTATTTATATTCAGATTTGGAACAGCAAAACTATAATTTTTTTTTGTATCGGCATTTAGCATATCAGATGTAAGCACCTATCGCTTAGCTTACCAGCGTATGTTTAATAACAGCACAAGTAAGGGCTCTCTGCTTGACAAGGCAATTCCTCTTTTAAAGTAAGCCTAACTGCTATCCATCAAAATAGTTATGGGTTACTCCTAAAAAGGGATTAAAGATGCCGATGCCAATCAGTAAAAATGCTAAATTTACAAGCGTACCCCTAATTCACGATTCTGACAGCATATGCAAAGAGAAGTATTAGTTTTCCTTATTGTGGTAATTTCCAGTATTTGCTACAGCTGCCAACCTGCTTCAAAAAGCTCCAATTTTACTGAAGGGGTAATTGAATATGAAATAACGTATAACGATAGCCTAAACCTTAAATACAACACCAACCTTTTGCCCAACCTTATGGTAATAAAGTTTAAGGATGGGAACTCGCTAAATAGAATTGAAGGTTTTTCAGGAGCCATTGCGCTAACATACATCAACAGCAAAGAATCAAATAGCAACATTGTTCTAGTTAAGATACTTAACAAAAGGCTCTTTTACCAAGAGAATAAGGAGAGTGCACAGGAACACCTATTCTTCTCCCAAATGCCTGAGTTGCGCTTAGAGAAACAACCCGAAGAGTTCGAATACAACGGCTATAAATGCAAAAAGGCCATAGCGCATTTAAAGGACTCGCTAAATACAACTTTCGAGATTATTTACACTAACGACATTGGAATTAGCGCTCCCAATGCAAACACACCCTTTGCTGAAATTGAGGGCGTAATGATGCGATTCAACATAAAGCTGGGGAACTACCTAATGACCCTAGATGTAAGCAGAATATCAAAAGAAAATGTTAAGTCCAATGAGTTCTCTATTCCTACTGATTACGAAAAAGTTAACCGAGAAACCATTTACAATGTACTTGAGCTAATGCAGTAAAGTCAAAACCCCACAAAGTTCCTTATCTCGGAATAATTATCTTACTTTGCAGATAATATAGTCCCCACAAGAATTCACGATAATTACTGTCTCTGCAAATGGCCAAAAAGGACGAAAAAATCAACGATAAGAAAGAAGCGAAAGAGCCCGAGGTAAAGAAAAGTTTTTTTAAAGACGAACGAGTAAAGCTCATTTTTGGCGTTTTTCTGCTCTTGTTCTCCCTTTACCTCTTTATCACACTACTTTCATTCATATTCACTTGGCAACAAGACCAAAGCTTTGAATGGCAGAATGTATTTTCCAGTTCTGGAATTAGGGTTAGCAACTGGGGCGGAAAGCTAGGCGCATTCTTTGCCGATCTTTTTATGAGCAGCTGGTTTGGATTACCCGCACTTGCCATTCCTTTTATACCTACTCTATGGGGATTGCGACTACTGCACTATAGGCCCGTTCCATTCTGGAAAACTATTTTCAAAGTAATTATTGGCATTGTGCTATTCTCCATAGTACTAGCATTCCTTTTTGGAACGGCAAACGGCTTTGTGGGAAGCGGGCCTGGGGGAGCTCATGGGCATTTTATTGCGCTCTGGCTATCGGCTCTTTTAGGAAAGTTAGGAACAGCATTCCTATTACTTCTTGCACTTGTGGCGTACGGCATTTACATCAATGAAAACACGCTATTCTGGATACAAAGTTTTATTGCATGGAATGCTAGATCCTTTAAAAACCTTACTGAAAAAAATCCAAACTCGGTTGAAGATGCCGCTTTTGACGATGAAGAAAGCGAGGTAACGCCCCAAACAGAGAAGATACAAGAACCTCCGAAATCAAAAACAGCTGAAGTTGAAACAGTTTACATACCCCAGGCTGCTCTGGTAAACGAAGAGCCCTTGGCCAACAAGGAGGAACCTCAGCAAGAGTTTGAAACTATCAACACCCTAAACAACATCCCCTTTGATAACGATTTTGAGGTTACAGCCACAAAGGAAGAGGAAGAGGCCATTTTGGAAAGTAGTTCAGTAACCAGAATTGCACCCGAATCGGAAAACGACATTGAGCTAACCATTGAGAGCAAGCAGGAAGAAGAAGCCACGCAGAAGGAACTTGCCGACCTTGATCTATTTGATCCCACCCTAGAACTATCGAGCTACCAACGTCCGCCGCTAGAACTTCTTGAGGATTACAAAAACCAACAAGTGCCCGTAAGCAACGAGGAGCTGGTTAGCAATAAAAATAAGATTGTTGAAACCCTTGCCAACTACAAGATACAGATTGACAAGATTAAGGCAACCATTGGCCCAACGGTAACTCTATACGAAATTGTTCCAGCCCCTGGCGTAAGAATTAGCAAAATTAAGAACCTAGAGGATGATATTGCCCTTAGCCTTGCCGCTCTAGGCATTAGGATAATTGCACCTATCCCTGGAAAAGGAACAATTGGCATTGAGGTGCCAAACCAAAAACCCGAGGTGGTATCGATGTACTCGATACTAAAATCGGCCAAATTCCAGGATGCGAAGAACGATTTGGCCATTGCCCTTGGTAAAACCATATCAAATGAAACCTACGTATTAGACCTAGCCAAACTCCCCCACCTTTTAGTTGCAGGGGCAACAGGTCAAGGTAAATCGGTAGGACTAAATGCTATTATCACCTCACTTGTATATAAGAAGCACCCGTCGGAGCTTAAATTTGTAATGATTGACCCCAAAAAGGTTGAGCTTACGCTATACAGTAAGCTAGAACGCCACTTCCTTGCAAAGCTCCCCAACTCCGATGAGGCCATAATTACCGATACACAAAAGGTTATCTACACCTTAAACTCACTGTGTATTGAAATGGATTCCAGGTACGACTTACTAAAAGCAGCACACGTTAGGAACCTAAAGGAGTATAACGAGAAGTTCACATCCCGAAAGCTAAATCCCAACAAAGGCCATCGCTTTTTGCCCTACATTGTGGTAGTTATTGATGAGTTTGCAGACCTAATTATGACGGCGGGTCGCGAAGTAGAAACCCCGCTTGCCCGACTAGCACAGCTTGCCCGTGCAATTGGAATCCACTTAATTATTGCCACACAGCGTCCAACAACAAATATTATTACAGGAGTAATAAAGGCTAACTTCCCTGCTCGAATTGCCTTTAGAGTATCGTCTATGATTGACTCACGGACCATTCTTGATAGCCCTGGCGCAAACCAGCTAATTGGCCGTGGAGACATGCTTGTGTCATCGGGCAGCGATTTAGTCCGCGTACAGTGCGCTTTTGTTGACACTCCCGAAATTGAGCGGATTACCGATTATATTGGCAATCAACGTGGGTATTCAACGGCATTTATGTTGCCCGAATTCACACCAGAAGGGGGCAATGACGAGGCTCTTGATGTTGACCTCAGGAAACGCGATGACCTTTTTGAAGAGGCTGCCCGTCTGGTAGTTATGAACCAACAAGGCTCCACATCGTTAATCCAGCGTAAATTTTCTATTGGCTACAACAGAGCTGGCAGGATTATTGATCAGCTAGAGGCTGCGGGCATAGTTGGCCCATTTGAAGGCAGCAAAGCCCGTCAGGTTCTTATAACCGATGAGCTATCGCTTGAGCATATTTTTAACAACATAAGCACACAAAGCTAAACACAAGGAGGATATGAAGAGGATTACATTTATTTTGACACTATTTCTTTTGAGTAATGGAGTAATTGCGCAGAATGCGCCACTGGGGAAGGATGTACTGAGCGAATTTAGTAAGAAAATGCAATCGATGCAGAATCTTACTGCATCGTTCACCTTCACACTCGAAAATCTTCAAGAAAACATAACCGATAGCCACGAGGGGAAAATTATTGTTTCAGGGAAAAGATACTACCTAAAGCTAATGGGAATGGAAGTTTTTTACGATGGCACCACGAAATGGCAGTACATTGAAGAGGCAAAAGAGGTTACCATAACCACCCCAACATCCCTTGATGGCGGTTTTCTTGACGACCCTACCAAGATTTTTTCTAGCTACGAGAAGGACTTTAAGTCAAAATATATTGGCGAAAAGTACGAGAAAAACAAACAGCTGTATGAGGTAGATCTTTACCCTATCGATCTTAAGGCTGCATACTCAATAATAAAGCTAACCTTTAATAAAAAGAACCTTGAGCCCGAAACAATCAAGTATCAGGGAAAGGATGGGAATAACTACATTATTCAGGTAAAGAACTTCCGATCGAATACCACCCCAAAGGACGATCAGTTTACCTTTAACCCAGGAAAGAAAAAAGTTGAAACAATAGACCTTAGATAAAAAAGAGGGGCTTTTGCAAGCCCCTTTTTTATTACACTACTACTTTTTCTCCTCGGGATACTCAATACGTGCGTGGTAAATATTAAGTAATTTTTTCTTAAACACAGTTTTAATAGTTGTAATATCCTTAAAGGTAATATCGGCATCGTTAAACTGCTCCTCTATTTGCTGATGGTTAATAATACCCTCAACCAGATCGTCAATACTCTGATAGGATACTTTCTTTAAGCTTCGCGATGCAGCCTCAACGGAATCGGCCATCATGAGCACTGCTGTTTCCCTAGAGAATGGACGGGGGCCAGGATAGGTAAACTTCTCGGCATCAATGGCAACCTCAGGGAATTTATCTTTATAAAGCCTATAAAAGTACTTAACCTTTGTTGTACCATGATGAGTTCGAATAAAATCGATAAGCTGCTGCGGTAAACGGTACTTGCGTCCCAGCTGCACCCCCTCGGTAACGTGCTTTATGATAATTGAAGCGCTCTCCTCAAAATCAAGATTCTGATGCGGGTTAAAATCTGGCGACTGATTCTCAATAAAATAAAACGGATTGGTCATTTTGCCAATATCATGATAAAGGGCGCCAGCCCTAACAAGCAAAGGGTTCCCTCCTATTTTATACACTGCCGCCTCGGCCAAGTTAGCCACTTGTAACGAATGCTGAAAAGTGCCTGGAGCTACCTCGGCTAGCTTGCGCAGCAAATCCTGATTGGTATCGGAGAGCTCCATTAGCGTAGCATCGGACAGGAAACCAAACATCTTCTCAAAAACAAAAACTAACTGGTACGACGCTAGCAGTAGCAGGGCATTACCCACAAACCACACAAGGGTTAACCAGTTAAGCGCCAATGGAGTTCCCTCCTGTATGGTTACAATTCCAATATAAACAACCCAATACGATAGCAGTACCAACGATACCGATAAGAAAAGTTTTCCTCTACGATAAAGGTTGGTTAAGCTAATAATGGCAACAATACCCGCAATAAAGTTTAGAAACACAAACTCAAAGCTGTTAGGCACAAAAAATCCAACAAGGAATATGGTTACCAATAGAATAAAAAGGGCTAATCGGGAATCGTAAAACGCCCTTACAAAAATTGGTATTATGGCAAAGGGAATCACATAAATGCTAACAAGATTGTTCCTAAGCACCAGCGATGACACAACCACCATAAATGTTATTAGCAATAATATAAATAGCGTTTTTCGATCATCCAGAATTACCTCGGGTCTAAAATTCAATAGGAAAAGGTAAAGCACCAGAAATAGAATACCCACTAAAAGCGCTTGCCCTAGGAATACCAATTGAGTATCGGTTGCACCCAGCTTGCTCTCATACTCCTTTCGTAACGATTCGAGAATACGAAACGACTCGCTATTAACCACTTCGTAGTTGGAAATAATTCTATCGCCAGCCTGTACCATTCCTTTGGTTAGGGAGATATTAGAGACCAAATCCGATTTAATACGCTCAGTGGTACGCTCATCGAACAAAAGATTTGGCTGGATGTACTTTTGAAAATCGAACATCTGCCAAAAGGCCATCATTTCGGGGGCATCAGAAACGGCTTTTTTGTTGAGCCGTTCCAGAACATACTCCAAAGCCTTACGCTGTGAAAAAATTTCACCAATCTCGGTATCATACTTCAGGTTATCAACAAGAATGGAAATTTCCTGATTAGGATCGCCCGAAACGGGGTTATAATCGGCCGGATCGTAAATCCCCTTTTCATACACAAATGATATTAAAGCCTCAGCATAGCTAATGTAGCGCCTACGAACCTCATTGGCGTTAAGGTTTTCCTTTTTATAAAGCTGCTGAATGCTCCTTAACCTAGGCTGAAAAGCGGCCCACTCCGTTTTAAAGTCGGCTCTAAACTGGGCTAACACAGGGTACTGCGATGTAGTATCGAGCTTAAAAAAGGGATTGAAGTTCCGAAGTATCGCATTCTTCTCCTCAAAAAGCTCAGCATCCGTTTTATAAATAGGAAAATCGAAAGGAGCAGAAAGATCCTCGTGCATCCAGGGCTTTCCTTTCTGGAACTCGTACTTAAACTTTCCTTCGCGAGGTAAAAATACCATAATAACAGCGATGGCCATAACAAAGTATAACCCGCGAAAGATTCCACGATAGTACAGCTGAATAAAACGGAAAAACTTTTTCATACGTGTTAATCTAGTGGCAATTAATTACTACAACAAAAGTAACAATTAATTGATTGCTGAAACATGCAAAAAATAGGGGGTGCAGTGATTCCGAAATATTGAAATTCCATTTGCTCATGGATTTTGCAAAACAAGTACTGATTCAAACTATTGAATTTATTACCTTTACAAGAAAAATGCACACAGGACAGGTTTGCCAAAGTTTAGTCCCTCTAAGAAGAGAACCTTTCGATAGAAGCGAAATGGTGAGTCAACTCCTTTTTGGAGAGACTTTTAGAGTTATTGAAGATTACAAAAACTGGCTAAGAATTAGTACTACATTTGATAATTATGAGGGGTGGATTGACAGGAAGTTAGTAGCAGCCCTACAAGAGCTACCCGCTCAAAGCCAGCACACAGTTACAAATCATATTGTGCATGCTACTAAAACTGGCGACATGTACCCCATTATTCTTAGTCCGGGCTCTGAGCTACACTGTTACAACCCCAGCAACCAGTCTTTTGCCATAGCCAACAGGTCGTACACGCTTAGTGAAAGGCCAATAATAGGCAACGAGATGAGCGTTAGGGACAAGGTTGTAACACTAGCCAAGCAGTATGTAAACACGCCATACCTATGGGGAGGGCGCTCTGCGTTTGGAATAGACTGTTCTGGATTGGTGCAAGTTACTCTTAAGATGGTTGGAATTAATATGCCCCGCGATGCCTATCAGCAAGTTAGCATTGGCGAAACCATAGACTTTCCTAGCATGGCAGCACCAGGCGATTTAGCTTTTTTTGATAACGAAGACGGAGCAATTATTCACGTTGGCATTATTGCCGAAGGGCTTTCCATTATCCACAGCTCTGGTTATGTACGCATAGACAAGCTAGACCAGCAAGGCATTTTTAATATTGACTCTAATAGCTACAGCCACAAGCTTAGGGTTATTAAAAGAGTGGTTAAGGCTTGACATTAATTGCCCCAATTGGTACATTTACAGCAAAACGTACAAGCTATGATAAAGCATCAAATTCTAATAGCCTTTATTATTATTGGCGCCGCCGTTTGGCTAGCACTTCACCTCAGAGAGAAGCGTCGCAATAGGGATTTAGACGACAACACCGAGGAAAATGAGGAGTAATAACATACCAGAAACTTTTACGTACGACTATCCTAGGATGCTTGTTACCGTTGATATTGTAGCCATTCTTAAAAATCCCAATAGCACTTTATATAAAGTTCTTCTGATAAAGCGGGCTAACAATCCCTACAAAAACTCCTATGCTCTTCCGGGCGGTTTCCCCGAGATGGATGAGCTACTAAAAGATGCCGCATCACGGGAGCTTGCAGAGGAAACCGGTCTAACCAATGTTCATTTAACCCAGCTACAGGCTTTTGATTCCCCTAACAGGGATCCCCGCGATAGAAATATTGCCATTGCCTACACTACCATGCTAATAGAAGAACCAGTACTGCAAGCAGGCGATGACGCTGCTTTTGCCGATTGGTTTCCATTAAACAACCTCCCGTCCCTTGCTTTTGATCACGCAGATATTATTCGCACCGCAAGAACTTTTTGGAAAATATAGCACAAAAAACGGAGGGCCTACTTAAAGACACCCCGTTTTGATGAGATTTAATGCACTTGCTACTGAATCATCCCTGCACCAACTGTAATGTTAGTGGCCTCGTCAATAATAATTAGGCTACCAGTAATTCTATTCTTTCGGTAAGAATCAAAAAACAGGGGTTTGGTGGTACGCAAGCTCAAGCAAGCAATATCGTTTAGGCCAATACTCTTGTCGTCATAATCCTTCTCTAGCGTATTGATATTTACCTTGTACTTTACATCCTTAACAAGGCAACGCAAATCGTTTGTGGTGTGCTTAAGCGCATACTTCCCGCCAATTTGCATTGGCTTTTCGCCAAGCCAGCAAACCATAACATCAATATCCTGACTCTGGCTTACCCCATTCTCAATGGGTACAATCATACCACCACGGCTAAGGTCCAAATCATCGTCAAGTACCATTGTTACCGACTGTGGAGCCGAGGCGCTTTCTATAGACTCTGCGCCAAAGTCAATCTGCTTAATTGTAGATGAAAACCCACTAGGTAAAACCTTAACCTTGTCGCCAACCCTAAAGGTACCACTGGCCACTCTCCCGCCATAGCCCCTATAATCGTGAAACGCTGTTATCTGCGGACGAATAACGTACTGCACGGGGAATCGGGCGTCGAGTAAGTTGTTATCGTTAGATATATACAAATTCTCGAGAAGGTACATTAGCGTTGGCCCTTGGTACCAGTCCATGCTCTTAGAACGATCTACAACGTTATCGCCAAGAAGTGCACTAATGGGTATAAACCGTACGTCCTGTATATCGAGATTTGCAGAGAAATCCATAAACTGCTTCTGAATACGATTAAACGTTTCCTCGGCAAAGGCAACCAAGTCCATCTTGTTTACGCAAACAATAACATGAGGAATACGAAGCAACGATGCGATGTACGCATGGCGAATGGTTTGCTCTATAACCCCATGGCGAGCATCAACTAGAATAACTGCGGCATTGGCAGTTGATGCGCCCGTAACCATGTTACGGGTGTACTGTATGTGGCCGGGGGTATCGGCAATAATGAACTTACGCTTAGGGGTATGAAAGTACCTATAGGCTACATCAATGGTAATACCCTGCTCACGCTCAGCACGCAATCCATCGGTAAGAAGCGCAAGGTTAACGTGCTCCTCCCCTTTTTTGATGCTGGCGCGCTCAATAGCCTCAAGTTGATCCTGAAATATGGCCTTTGAATCGTATAGCAAACGGCCAATAAGGGTGCTTTTACCGTCATCAACACTACCTGCAGTTGTAAATCGCAGTAGCTCCATATCAAGGTAAGTGCTGCTATCCATTTCGTTATTTATTGTCTGTTGCATAATCTTTCACTAACAGTAATGAGTAATAAATGTGGGCAAACGACCTAGAAGTAGCCCTCAATTTTCCGATCCTCCATGGCAGCTTCGCTGCGCTTATCGTCGGCACGGCTACCACGCTCTGTAACACGAGTTGCCGCAACCTCACGAATAATCTCCTCTATAGATGATGCGTAGGACTCAACGGCACCGGTACAGGTTGCGTCGCCAATGGTGCGGAAACGAACAATTCGCTTCTCGGGCTTTTCGGTATCCTTAAGCTGCATAAAGGATGTTTTGGCGTACAGGACTCCATCGCGCACAAAAACCTCGCGCTCATGCGAGAAGTATAGGTTTGGAATGGCAATGTTCTCCATAAGAATATACTGCCACACATCCATCTCGGTCCAGTTGCTTATTGGAAAAACGCGAAAATGCTCGCCTATGTTCTTTTTCCCATTGAAAAGGTTCCATAGCTCAGGACGCTGATTTTTGGGATCCCACTGCCCAAACTCATCGCGATGCGAGAAAAAACGCTCCTTTGCTCGGGCCTTCTCCTCATCGCGGCGGCCACCTCCCATTGCGCAATCGAACTTTAGCTCCTCAATCCCATCCAAGAGGGTAACCGTTTGTAACTTGTTACGACTGGCGTTGTAACCCGTTTCCTCAACGGCACGACCCTTATCAATAGAGTCCTGCACGTATCGAACAACAAGTTGAACACCCGACTCCTCTACAAGTGAATCGCGGAAATCAATGGTTTCCTGAAAATTATGCCCAGTATCGATATGCATTAACGGGAATGGTACTCGTGCTGGAGCAAACGCCTTTCGAGCTAAATGAAACATGACTATTGAATCCTTCCCTCCGCTAAAAAGCATTACGGGATTTTCAAACTGAGCCGCAACTTCGCGGATCACGAACATGGACTCAGACTCTAGCTCTCGTAAATGGTTAATAGAAAATCGTTTCATTTGCAACGATATTTATAATTTGATATTAATCAGGTTCTAAAATGCGATCCTTTTGCTTAAACAAGCCGCAAGTTAGCATTTTTAGTTTAAAAGTTTGCTGTTATTGGGCACGAGGGGGGGGAGGTAAAGATGCTTAATAAAATAGCCTAAGAACAAGCTAAACCTTAGCCTCACCAAGTACAGTATCGGCCCATTGGCAAAACGCTTTAACCGAGTGTTCAAGGCTTTGTTTGCCTGTATAGATTGTAAAATTGGGGTGAGCTGGCGACTCATAGGGTGCGTCGATACCAGTAAGGTTATTAACCTTACCGCTCCTAGCCTGCTGGTATAGGCCTTTAACATCGCGTTTAGCGCATATATCAACAGGGCAGTCTAGGTAAACCTCATAGAAATTATATGGGCTAACAATACTTCTTGCGGCACGGCGCATGCTTTCCATTGGCGATACTAAACAGCAAATTACCCATAAACCAGACTCTGCTAGGAGTTTTGCTAGTTCAGCCGCACGACGAATGTTCTCAAGCCTATCGTCAGGAGAAAATCCAAGATCCTTGCATAGGCCTGCACGCAACCTATCGCCGTCAACAACTACGGATTGAATTCCCTTTTTGGCTAAGTACTGGTGCAGAGCAAAGCCTAGGGTTGTTTTTCCCGAGGAAGGCAAACCTGTTATCCAAAAAATGCCGTTATCCAAAACCACTTTTTTGTGCAAAGTAAGCAAAAAGGGGGGAGAAAAAAAGGGTGCCTGCTGGCACCCTTTCCTCTATACTGTTTAACGGTTATAATTACTGTAGTCCGCCTCCGGCCCACCATACTCTCTGACGGTGAGAATCTTCACCCATTCTTGTTACAGCCGCTTCTACGTTAGCCTTATTCAACGTGTATTCTGAACTGGGGTACTTAAAGCGAGCAACAATATCAGCTCCAGATTCGCTACCAGAAACAGGATTGAAAACGACATTTGTGCCATCAATTACAGCTGTTACCTGGCCAGGCTTAACAAGGGATTTGGGGTACCCAGTACGACGATACTCTGCCCACGCCTCGTGAGGTTGTGTTAGTAAATGGATATACTTTTGAGTAATAACCATTTCCTTTTTGAGCTCGGCTGTAGTAGCAGCGTCGTTAAATTTGGTCATCACTGAGGTAATATAGGCATCGTCAGTAACTCCCCACTTCTCAAAAGAAGCTCTTATGCCTCGTTCAAACCACGTTGCATCCCAACCGTTAACTTCAGAAACCATAAAGCAAACTGTAGGATAATCAAGGAATGTGCTTGGGAAATTGGCGTTTAGGTAAACAGGATTAAGGTGATACAAACTCATTCTACTATCCTCATTATCACTCCAATAGGTTTGCGTATCAAAATCACTCATACCATATGGCATCCCAACTCTTGTTCCCGCTGCATCGGTTGTATAAACAACATAACGAGGATCCGTTAACCCGTTAAACGGATTAGCATAGGACAAATAATTATTGCCCTTTAGCAGCTCAATGAGCTGGGCAGTAAGAGTAAAGTCGTTACGCCCCTCAACGTAAAACCCGTTATAAAATGGAGCTTCGTTTGGGGTACCTGAGGTACTAAAGGCGCACATGGCATTATCGGCATTGCTTGCAAATATTGGATCGGAAGCTGCATCAAGAGCCTCAGTTAGATATGTTGCATCGGCATTAGATGCACGCAACGCTAACCGTAAACGAAGAGAGTTTGCAAACTTAATCCATTTATCAAGATCTCCATTAAAGAGTAGGTCTCCAGAAGAAAATCCTGGTGTGGTAGAATTCTCCAGATCAGTAACAGCTTGCTTAAGCGTAGCAATTAACCCATCGTAAACTTGCTTTTGAGTATCATAAGCGGGTTGGGGGTAGTCATCAAGTTTGAATGCTTGAGAATAAGGGATATCCCCAAAGTAATCGGTTAATAGATGAAACGCCCAACACTTCATAATCTCCGCAACGGCAATCTGCATCTTGTTGTCGCCATACAAGGTTTGGTATTTCTCTTTTGTTTCGGGATTTGTATTCAGCTCTATAATTTGCTGCAGGTTGTTCATCCAAATATAATTGTTGCGAAAGAACCCGTCAGTAACATTTACACGGAAAGAATATCTATCCTCAGAGGTATAGTTACGTTGAGAAAAATGCTGGGAGGCAACACTGGATTGGCGACCAGCATACCATACATCAAAATCGCCAAAGGCAAAATCTCTTATAGCTTGGCTAAGCAAGGCAGGAGTTGCCGCTTCGGTAGATTCGTTAGGATTCGTATTTATCTTATCGAAATCCTTTTCACAACCGATCAGCATTAACAAGCCTAGGGCTGTGACAATAAGACTATATTTTTTTAATGCTTTCATGGGAATTAAGATTAAAAGTTAAAGTTTAGTCCAAAGCCAAAAGTCACGGTACTAGGAAGGTACCCCCCCTCAATACCCTGAGCATTGCTACCAGCCATTTGAAGGTACTCTGGATCAAAATGATCAGTAGCAGCACCAAAAATTGCTAAATTTCTGGCAAATGCCGACACTTTTAACCCTTTAATTGGGCCAGTATATCTAGCGGGAACGGTGTAACCTAGGCGCACCTCACGGAGCTTTATAAAATCGGTACTAAAAATACTTTGCCTGTCTGGTCCATCGTAGTGAGATTCGGCCCATGCTTGACCATCAATTCTTGAGGTGTTATTAACAGGGGTAGCACTTTCATTTCCAGCAGCATCTAGGTAAGTTATTTTTCCTGTTACCGGATTGTAGGTACCATAAACCCCATTAATAAGAACGCCACCGCCATCGCCAACGTCCTCACGAATATTAACTCCATTCTCATTTAGCTTAGCAGACTCTTCGAAAATACCTGAGTACATACCCCACATATACGACAAGTAGTACATGTTGCCGCCACGTTGCATGTCGATAAGGATACTTAGGTCAAACCCTTTATAGGTAAAAGTATTTGTTAAACCTGCTGTAAAGTCGGGAGTTACATCAGCTAATGGCTTAATTTCAGAAGGAATATAGTAACCATCGGGGCTTACGATAATATTCCCCGCATCATCCTTAACATAGTCTGTACCATAAATAATTGGATAGGAGTGACCAACAAAGGCTCCACTTTGCACCTTAAATGGGCCATTACCAAGAGTTAAGTAATCTAAGCCCTCAGCAATCTCAACCACCTCATTCTTAAGGGTAGCGATGTTTAGCAGAACGTCCCAAGTAAAATCTTTAGTGGCAACAGGCGTTGCATAAAGAGCTAGCTCTAACCCTTTATTAACCATTTTACCTGCGTTAATAATCTTTTGAGAATACCCAGTAGCACCAGACACTCTTACTGGAACAATTTGGTCCTTAGTTTCCTTGTAGAAGTACGAAAGATCTAACCCTATTTTGTTCTGCAAGAACTTCATCTCAGTACCTATTTCCCACGATGTGGTTAGCTCTGGTTTCAATTCAGCAGCATTAAGCGTACTAGAGAAGGACATGCGAGGATTTTGCTCCAGTTCTGCATCCATAAATGTAGGATTAATTGTAACGTAGTTCAGCAGTTCAAACGGACCAGTATCGTTACCAACCTGTGCTATACCCCCTCTAAGCTTAGCAAAAGACACAATATCTTGGTTCTTTAAAGCGTCTAACTCCGTAAGAATAACACTAACAGTAGCCGATGGGTAAAAGTACGACCTATTATTGGCAGGCAGAGTAGAGGCCCAATCGTTACGAGCAGTTAGCTCTAAGAAAACAAACCTATTATAGTCTAGGCTAACGTTTGCGTACAAACTATTTATTCGCTTCCCTGTTTGTGTATCAAAAACAGTAGCTTTATTCAACGAGTTAGATAGGTTGTACAGGTTTGGTTGTATTAACCCGCCAACAGTATAACCTCCGTTTCTCCAATACTTACGATCTAAACGGTTCCCTCCTAATATTGCAGCAACACCAACCTGATCTTCAGCAAAGCGCTTCTGAAGAGAGAAGAAGAACTCAGAGTTCATCTCAAGATTTGTTATAACATTTTGATAATACTCAGATTGCGCCTGAGAACCAATAGCCATTCGTTCTTCCGACATGAACCGATAAAAATCGGTACCCATACGACCTGTGAACTTCAACCAAGGAGTGATATCAATGTTTAATCCATAGTTTCCATAAACACGGTCACGACGGTCGTTCTGATAGTTTTCATAACGAGTCCAATATGGATTATCGGTATAGGCAGGGGTTGGGTCATCATACCAACTTCTATTCCAAGTACGCTGTGTACCATCAGGATTTTTGTATGCCTCAAGTTCCTTGTAATCTATACTAGTATGAATCCATTGCCACATCTTTTGAACAGGGTTTCTATCGCCGTAACCTGTTTCTGGGCGACCAACAGCTTCGTTCTGAACATAGTTTACGTTTACCCAACCATCTATGTATTTACTAAACCTAGTGCTACCACTGGCATTAACGGTATTTCTAGTCATGGTACTTTTTGGGTAAATACCAGTAACATCCATATTCGTGAACGAGATACGAAGAGCGCTATTCTTATCGCTAGCTGTTATAGAGATATTATTCTGGTAGTTTGCTCCTGTTCTAAAGAAGTAGGTATAGTCATTTTTAGGATATACCCATGGTTTTTCAACCATGAAATTCTCTGTATCCCAAGGATCGTAAGCATTCCAATTTAGAACCATAACATTGGGGTCATATTTAGCCCCCCAGCTTTCATCTATATCATACCTTGGGAAAAGATAAGTTTTACCTCCAGATGTAAAACTACGGAAGCTACCATACCCCCCACCATACTCTTTTTGATACTGGGGATAGTACTTTGCTTGCTCAAAGGTAACACTGGAGTTAACAGAAACGCCCATTTGCTTAGAATTGGACTGAACTCCTTTTTTTGTGGTAATCATAACAACGCCGTTTGCAGCACGGGAACCGTAAAGCGCAGTTGCACTTGCCCCCTTTAGAACGGAAACAGACTCAATGTCATCGGGATTGATATCCTGAGCAAGGTTACCGTAGTCGTATCCTCCGCCCCCAGTTGCACCATAGGAGAAGTCTGAGTTATCCAAAGGAATACCATCCACTACAAATAAAGGTTGGTTGTTTTTGGTAAGAGAGGTGTTTCCACGAACGTTAATTTTTGCGCCTCCTCCCATTTGACCTGAAGCTGTTGATATCTGTACACCAGCAACACGTCCAGTTAGAGAGCTTACAACGTTTGATGTTCTTACTTTGGCCAGTTCATCGCCCTTTACATCTTGCACCGCATAACCAAGGGCTTTCTTTTCCCTAGTTATACCAAGAGCGGTTACCACCACCTCTTCAACCTGAAGCATTTCTGGTTCCATTATTACATCAATAATCTGACGTCCACCAATGGCTATCTCTTGTGTTTTTAAGCCTACAAAGCTAAACATAAGGGATTGGGCATCGGTGGGAGCATTTAATACGTACTTCCCATCAGCATCAGTAGAAGTACCAATAGTAGTTCCTTTTACAATAACGGATAAACCTGGGATTGGCATCCCATCCTCGGAACTGGTAACTGTTCCGGTAATCCGCACCGTCTGCGCTTGGGCAAAGCTAATACCCACAAGCGCAAGACCTGCGAGAAAAACGCATAGTCTTTTCATAGAACAAATTTTAGGTTTACAATTGGGTTAATTGTTTTTTTCAACCTAACCAAGTTAAATTAACGAGTAATTAAATGCAAACCATTTACTTTGTTTTTTTAACATTATTTAACCTAGATCACAAATAGTGAAGTTCAAGCGTAAACAATAGATTACCACAAGAAATATAGAAATTCCCTGTAACAAGAAATAGAGAACTATCGCCCCCTTAAATCATAGTGATTGGATGGTACAAGAAGGAATAAGAAAAACAAGGGTTCCCCTTCTATTCATCCTTCCCCTCCACCTCTAATATGATTCCAGAAGTGGTACCTCCATGCTCTTATTCCTTTCGAGCTAAAACACCCTGTATTCATTAATCCCAATGAGAAAAACACTCTTATGAGCCTTTAGGTTCCACTCTAACACAAGAGAAGGAATTCCTTTCAGATTTCTGGCTATACATGACTGCAAAATACTCGTCAACAATAATACTTTCTGGTGTAATCCGTCCCAAATAAACTTATCATAGGGGACATTGCCGATGTAACCATTTCATTGTAATTAATAGCTCCGTTCTGTATATATTCTAATCCCCTCCCTACCAAAAACGAGATAAATCAATAGTTTTACGACTATTTACTGCAAACGAGCAACATGCATAAATTGCTGCACCAAGCATTTTTCCTCACACAAAAGACATGTATTGCATAAAAAAAGGGGCTATCTGAAAATCCAGACAACCCCCAAATATTAAAGTTCTTACCCCAAAGATAATGACTACATACTAGAAGATAAAAACTCGAATTCACTCTAATAGCCTTGATTTTGTTTTAAAAGCCCAGATTTATCCACGTCAAGTTCTCTTTGTGGGATAGGAAGAACAAGGGCATCGCTATTCCAGGCATGACTTGCATTTATATCATCACCCCACCTTTTTAAGTCGTGCAACAGATGTCCCTCAAAACAAAGTTCTTTAATTCGATCAGACTTGATAACATCTAACGTAACATCTGCACCAGAGGCTAAAAGCGACGCTTTGGCTCTTGCTCTAATTACATTAAGATCATTATAAGGCTCATCACCAATACTTGTTCCATTCATAAAATTTGCTTCAGCACGGCTCAAATACATTTCAGGAATTCGAATTACATTAATAAATGCATCAAAACGCCCCCACTTAGAAGAGCGTATCCGACCTGCCCTAGTTCCATTACCAACATAAAACATTGCAGTAATATCACCAATGGTCTTAGCCTGAGGGTTATCCTGTAGCACCCCCCTCAAATCGGTTGCTTCAAAACTAGCAAGGAAGTTTGCACTTATTTGCACATCGCCTCGACCAAAACCGGGAAGACTTGCAAAAAAAGTCCCAACCCCATCATTAGAAGCCCCTGCGTGGCTTGTAAGATTCTGACGAACCATAAATACATCTTCAGTAGTGTACCCTGTATTATTGTAAGCAGCGCGTGGAGTAACATTTAATGCTGAAGCTCCTTCAAACTGGTTTATCACAGTTGTTGCCTCAGCAGCAGCCTGACCCCAATCTTTCATAGAAAGATAAACTCTTGAAAGGAACGCGCTTGCTACAGTAGATGTTGCAAGGCCTCGATTAGAACCAGCTCTACCCTCCTCTAATAAATTTTTCGCAGCCACTAGATCCGCAATAATCTGATCATAAACATCGTCCACGCTTTCACGAGCAGGAAAAACAATATCCTCATATTTCACTACAGGAGAACTAAGCATTGGAACCCCTGCGTGAGAATTATCTGCAGTATAACCATAAGGCTGAGAGTAAAAGCGCACCAATTCAAAATAGAGAATTCCTCTTAAAAACCTCGCTTCCCCTTCTATATTCGGCCTATTTCCCTCGCTAACCAGATTAAGGTTACTAAGAATATTATTACAAAGGTTTATAGTTCTATACGCAGTAATCCACTTCGAAGAAATAGTTCCCTCATTAGGATCTAATGTTTTCGCAAACATATTTTTATAGCCTATAAAAGTTCCGGTCCAAGTAAGTCGCGAACCATTTTCACCCAGTACATCGGAATAGAAGATGCTCGTTCCTGCATAAAAATCCCTACTCCCTAGAAAAGAGTATGCTCCATCAAGGGCGCTTCGAACGCCCTCTTCGTCAATAAAAATTTTATCATAATCCTGAGACTGTTGTGGCTCGAAATCCAGATAACTATCACACGATACCACCAGCAGTAAAGCGCAGGAACTTATGGCAAATAGTATTCTTCTCATATTAATTATTTTTGAGTATTCGACATTATATTAAAAACCTAGTTGTACTCCAAATGTTATTGATCTAGGTTGTGGTGCAGTGTAGAAGTCGTACCCCTGCTGCATATTCTGTGACTGAACGGTTGGCCCAGCTCCCACAAAGTTAGCCTCAGGATCCCATCCTGGATAGTTTGTTAACGTCCATATATTTAAGCCCTTTGCAAAAATACGAACAGTTGCAATACCATAATTCTCCAGCAATCTCTTAGGGAGAGTATATCCTAAGGTCACATCCTTCAAACGAAGGTACGAACCATCAAATACTAACATTGAACTAACACCATAACCGTTCCCTTCGAGCCATCTTGCCTGAGGGTATTTGGCGTCATCGCCTGGCTTTTGCCATCTATTCTCAAAGTACTCCTCAGTCTGGTTATCTAACCAAGACAGCCCGTCTGCTTGCCACTGCCGACCACCGTTGTATATGTCGTTCCCTGTAACAAACTGCAACATAAAACTAAAATCAAACCCTTTATAGGATAAATTATTGCTAAGTCCGCCAATAAATTTAGGATTAGGGTTACCTACCACTTGGTGTTCTGCTTCTGAAAGGCTATTTGTTGTTTCAGTTCTGCTTTCATCTTTATAAAACAGAGCATCTCCATTTTGGGGGTCTACTCCTGCATACTTGGGCATAAAGAAAACACCAAGAGGCTGACCTTCCATCGCACGCCAAATGCCTGACCGTATTATTTGTCCATCCAAGTCAGTAATCTCATTTTCGTTTGATGAGATATTAAAACTAGCATTCCACTTTAACCTCCCTGTAAGTATTGCACCATTAATTACAAATTCCCATCCTTTATTGCTAAGTTTACCTACATTTTTGGTAATAAAGCTATAACCCGAGGTTCCTGGAACACTTACATTCAGAAGCAAATCACTAGTATTTTTAACATAATAGTCAATTTCACCTGTTATGCGATTATTAAAGAATCCAAAATCTATTCCAACATCAACCTGCTTTGTAGTTTCCCATTTCAAATCCTCAGAAGGTAAGCTGACTGGAATTACTCCAGAATAACCGGCATAGTTACTAGCTGAGTACAATCCGCGAGAATCAAAGTTCCCAATCTCAGCATTTCCTGTTACCCCCCAACTTGCCCTAAGTTTTAAGAAACTAATAGCCTCTACATTGGAAAGAAACTCTTCTTTAGATAAGATCCAAGCTGCCGATGCAGCAGGAAAAAATCCATATCGGTTATTCTTACCAAACCGAGAGGAACCATCAGCTCTTGCACTAAGTGTAAAAAGATACTTATCGTACAACTTAATATTACTTCTAAAGAAATAGGATAAGAAACTGTAATTCGTTGCAGAAGAATATGCTCCTTCAATTTCTGCTGCACTATTAATTTTACGAAAATGATCGCTGGGGAAATTTAATCCATATGCACTTGATTCATTGTAATCTGACTGCTGGTAGCTCATACCTCCAACAAGATTAACATCAAAACGCTCAGCAAAAACCCGATCGTAAGAGAAGAAGTTGTTCAGAGTGTAATTAAGTAACGTTACGTTTCTATCGGAAGCACTACCTGCTGGGCCACCATCATTAGTTAATCGCCCCTGATATCCCTCCTCGTGTTGATTTGTAAGATCGGCTCCTACTTCACTACGGAAAGACAAACCTTCTAGTAAAACAAAACTTGCATAAACATTTCCAATATTACGGTATGTCGTAGTATTAAAAGAATTATACTTTGCGGGGATTAATCCATTCTCATAAGAGGTTCTAGTGTTCAGCACATCTGATCCTGGCAAATAGATGGGATCCAGAGGAGGAAGTGCTACCATTTGCAACGGCGAAGCGAATGCATTATCATTAGCCACCCTAAAACTACGAGAGCGTACAGGGTTTAAGTTAAAGCCAAAGGAAACTCGATCCGACGATCGCTGATCAATGTTTAAACGAGCACTAATCCTATCAAAGTCATTATTAATGATGATGCCTTCCTGATTTGCCCATGAAAGCGAGGCATAAAAAGTTGTTTTATTATTACCACCCGAAGCAGAAAGGTCATACTGCTGTAAAGTTCCACGACGAAAAGCTTGATCTTCCCAGTTAGTATCAGGTCCTTTTGTCAAATCGTTAGGGTTATTAGGATCTCTCCAATAATTAAAAAGATTATCTAACCCCACATCCCAACTATCGGTAGCGCCTACTCCTAGCCATGAATAAGCATTATCGCCATACATTGCTCTTACATTATTAAAACCCTCCTCGACCAATTGTAAATACTGATTTCTGTTCAAAAATCCCACTTTATTCGCAGGCTCACTAAAACCAACCTGAGATGTGAAATTAAAGTTTGTTTTTCCCTCTTTACCTCTTTTAGTCGTAATTAAAACTACCCCATTAGCAGCACGAGCCCCATAAATTGCAGCAGCAGAGGCATCCTTTAGAACTTGTATTGACTCTATATCTGCAGGGTTTAAATCAGCCATTGGGTTAGTTGGCTCATTGCCTGACGAGCCAATATTATCGGTATTAACCGGTATATTATCCACAATGTATAACGGTTGATTACTCGCGGACACAGAAGCAGCTCCACGCACCCTAATTTTAATGCCTTGTCCAAGTTTGCCACTACCTCCCTGAACATAAACACCCGCCGTTTTTCCCTGAATAGCCGATTCAAAACTAGGTTGAGTAACATTGGCTATATCCTCTGATTTTACTTGAGATACAGAACCTGTTAATTCTGATTTCAGCCGAGTTCCATAACCAACGACTACAACCTCATCCAGTTCCTTACTGTCTGGCTCCATTATTACATCAATAATTTGACGCCCAGAAACTGCAATCTCCTGGGTTTTGAGCCCTACAAAACTAAAAACAAGTGTTTCAGTACCAACAGAAACGTTCAACGTGTACTTGCCATCAATGTCAGTAGAACTACCTAATGTAGTTCCTTTCACAATAACAGACACACCAGGGACTGGTGCCCCGTCTTCGGAACTGGTAACAGTTCCTGTAATCCGCACCGTCTGTGCTTGGGCAAAACTAATACCAACAAGCACAAGACCTGCGAGGAAAACGCATAGTCTTTTCATAGAAAAAATTTTAGGTTTACAATTGGGTAATTGTTTTATCAAAGCTAAAGTATGTAAATATATGCCGTAAAACAATGTTTTAAACCCAAAGAAATTAACATTATTTCACACAATACTCTTTTTTATGAATTATAACATACTTGCAAAAAAGAAAAACAAAACCACATATGCTATGCATTTATTTGATATTAAAACTATTAACAAACATAACCTCAAAAAGATCCTTCACACTTAAATCATGCAATTTGTTACAGACTGTTAATTTTAATGCCGATCAGAAATGGCTTTACGCCACAAAAAAAGCGCACCTAAGGTGCGCTTTCCCGATACTATATTTAAGGCGAAATTACCCTTGAATTTTCAACTCAACAATGGAGAGAATCTCTTTTTCTAAATCAACTGCTTTATCGGCAATTAATTGTCCCTTAGAAATAAACTCAGCAGCCTTAGCCTTATCGTCTAAGCCAGATGCATTAATCTTAACATTTAGGAATGCACCAAGTACACCAGAACGAGCGGCTAATGCGCCCACGCCTGCGTCGGAAACAGAATTTGGATTGCCAAACTGAGCCATGGCTTTCATAACCTCCATGGATTGGAAGCAAAGCTCCATTACCTTGTAAGGCACCTCTATAGCATATAGGGTGGCATCCTGGATTGCTTTTTTGCGAGCTGCTTTCTCCTCATCGGTTCCCTTAGGAAGTCCAAATGCATCCATAATCTTGTTAAATGCATTGGTATCCTCATCAACAAGCTTAACAAGCTGGTCCATGTATGTTTTTCCCTTGTCGGCCCAGTTGGAGAATTCCAACCACTTATCGTCCCAACCTGGCTTATGCGCAGAAAGGTTTGCCACCATTGTACCAAGAGCGGCGCCAAAAGCACCCATTGCTGCAGAAATAGATCCACCACCTGGAGCTGGCGATTCCGAAGCGGTTTCGTTGGTAAACGCAGCCACAGTCATGTCAACAAGCTTTTTCTTGCTGTTATCCTCTAGAATGTACTCAATAATTTTCTTTTGAGGATCGAATGGGTAAAGCTCATCAAGTCCCATAGACTTAACGGCAATTTTAATAATCTCGCTATCGGCAATACCAGTAGAGCGATCCTGCTTGTGCAAGAAATACTTTCCAGCATCAAGCATTGCTTTAAGAGGTACAACACCAACAAGTTCAGAACCAGTTACACGTAATCCCCTCTCCTGCGCCTTTTTAGAAGCCTCCTCAAAAGCAACATGTAATGGGGTAACGGTAATATCGGTAAGGTTTATGGAAACCTGAGCTATACCAAACTCATCAATAAACCAACCAATGGCCTTACACGCTTTAAGTGCTCCAGGAATCCAAATCTCATTCCCTTTCTCATCAACGGCCTTTTTACCAGTAACAGGGTTACCTACGCGTTGTGGACGCCCCTTCTCACGAATATCAAAGGCAACAGCGTTTGCCCTACGAGTAGATGTTGTGTTAAGGTTAACGTTATACGCCACTAGGAAGTTACGGGCGCCAACAGCAGTTACACCCGATTTTGCATTGAAAGCAGCAGGGCCAAAACATGGCTTCCAAGCAGGATCTTGTAGCTTTTTAGGCAGCCCTTCGTACTCTCCCGAACGGCAATTTGCTAGGTTGCGACGCTTCTCCTCAAAGGCAGCAAACTCGTAGCAGTACACAGGAATTGAAAGCTCCTCGCCAATTCGCTTGGCCAGCTTGCGGGCGTACTCAACCACCTCGTCCATAGAGATATTTGCAACGGGAACCAGAGGACAAACATCGGTAGCACCAAAACGAGGGTGTGCACCATGATGCTTGCTCATGTCAATAAGCTCTGAAGCCTTTTTAACGGCAAGGAAAGCGGCTTCGCAAACCTCCTCTGGTGTGCCAACCATTGTAACAACGGTACGGTTGGTTGCTTTACCTGGGTCAACATCAATTAAGCGAACGCCTTCAACAGATTCGATTACATCGGTTATCTGCTTAATGATATTCATGTCGCGGCCTTCGGAAAAGTTTGGCACGCACTCTATTAACTTTTTGTTCTCCATGAGTAATATGATTCTTTAAAAATGTAAAACGGTTTGTCTTTCTTCCTAGAGAAACGGCTTATCGTCTCTCGATAATTGGCCTAGAACTAGATTAAACCCAAGCTAAGCACGAGTGAGAACTCCTTTTACAACTTAATGCCTGTTGCGTTGCACCTCCTGCCTCTTTACTAGCGATAGTTTTTGCGTTACGAAGTTTTTGCAAAAACCTTTTTTAGTATATCGGTAACTCGTGCAGCAGGATCCTTTCTAATTTTTGCCTCCTCCTGGGCTATTAGAAGGAAAAGCCCATCAATGGCCTTTTGGGTAACATACTCATCAAGGTTAGGATTTACTGCTGTTCCTCCCGTTAACATGGTTAACCGGTTGTAGGTTTTCACAACTGGATTCCAGTACTTTGTAACCTCTACCGATTGTATTGCCTGTTTAGCAACAGGAAGAAAATCGGATCTAAGCTGAGCCTCTGTTTTACTCTTTAGATATGTTGTAGCCGCATTATTTGAGCCTCGAAGAATCCCCATGGCATCGGTAACAGTCATCCCAATTATTGCACTTTTAAAAATGGGCAGAGCCTTTTTGGCTGACTCCTCGGCAGCTCGGTTAAGCGACTTCTCAAAATCGGCTACTAAATTTCCAAAACCAGCATCAACCAACGTTTTTTTCATTTTGACTGCCTCCTCTGGGAATGGAATGTATAGCGATGGGTTTTTATAGAAACCATCGACCTTTGAGGCAAATCCCGTTGAGTTTGTTGCGCCAACTACCAGTGCCTCCTTTAACCCAGCAATTACCTCCTGATTGGTGAGCCCTGGCTTTGTTGTTCTGGGACCAGTTGGTGGTGGAACTAGCTGAGCTAGCTCCGCGCATCCCCAAAGAGATGCACAAACAGCAATTGCAATTGCATAAACAACTAGTTTTCTCTTTGCCATAATATGCTATTTTAAGTCGGAACTTCTACCAAATTAGCGCTATGCCACAACCTCTCCGTTAAGGATTACGGTTTCTACAAGCTTTGTGGTATAGGCGTAAGGCATAAACTCGAAACTAGGTATTTTTTTGGTGATGAAAACATTTGCAACCTTTCCGCGAGCAATGCTACCATGTGTATCGCTAATACCCATTGCGTAAGCAGAGTTAATGGTAACTGCGTTTATCACCTCCTCGGGAAGCATCTTCATCATGATACAGCCAAGGGACATAACAAACTTCATGTCGCCACTGGGAGATGAGCCCGGATTAAAATCCGATGCCATAGCCAAAGGCAATCCGGCTTCCATCATTTTGCGAGCAGGAGGGTAAACCATACCTAAAAAGAATGCAGCACCAGGAAGTAGCGTTGGCATTGTTTCCGAATCTTTTAGCGCTTTTATCTCATCGTCGCCAGTAAACTCAAGATGATCTACCGACAGCGCGTTATACTTAACACCAACCTGTATGCCACCGGAGTAATCCAATTCGTTTGCATGGATTTTGGCGCGCATCCCGTGTTTTATGCCAGCCATAAGCATTCGCTCGGTCTCCTCTTCGGTAAAGAAGCCCTTATCGCAGAAAACATCAATATAATCGGCAAGATCGTAGGCTGCAACCATAGGAATCATCTCATTAATAATATGATCCACGTATTCCCCCTGGCGACCTTTGTACTCGGCAGGAACAGCGTGTGCCCCAAGGAAAGTAGCCTTAATGGTAATAGGGGTTGTTTCCTTTAATCGGGCAATAACCCTTAGCATTTTTAGCTCATCCTCAACGGTTAGCCCATATCCACTCTTTATTTCTACAGCACCAGTGCCCAACGCAATAATTTCATTAACTCGTTGTAGCGCTTGCAGGTACAGCTCCTCCTCCGATGTTTCGTGAAGTAGCTTTGCCGAGTTAAGGATTCCGCCGCCGCGCTTGGCAATCTCCTCATAGGATAGGCCACGTATTTTATCTATATACTCAATCTCGCGGCTACCAGCATAAACAAGGTGTGTATGAGAGTCGCAAAACGAGGGGAATACCATTCTACCATGGGCCTCAATAACCATTGTACCCTTTGCCGTTTCGTAGCTGGCTGGCATTTTATCCATTGGGCCAAAGTCGGCAATCTTATCACCATCAATCAGCAAAAATGCATTGTCGATACATGGTAAACAAGCCATATCGGCACCAGCAACCATTTGCTTTGGTTCGTCCTCAACCTGAACGAGTTTCTTAATATCGCGAATTAAAATCTTCATGACTTTTGGTATTTTTCAAAGCACGAAGTTAACGAAAGAAAAGGGAAACGGGAAACGGGAAAGGTTAAACGTGAAACGATTTGGCAGGTACTGTAATCTTGAATGTCTTGTGTTCAGCGTTTGGTGTCGTTTAACATTTCACGTCTCACGATTCACGCTTCACGTCTCACATTTTTTCATAACTTGGCGTCCGATTTAAAAACAGCCTTAAACCCCATTGATATGGAGAAAAAGAAACGCGAATTTCCGCACACATACGTTATTATTTTTGCGCTAATTGTACTTAGCGCAATACTTACATGGATAGTTCCTGGTGGCGAGTTTAGCCGTGAGCTTAAAGACGTTAATGGAATTAACCGTGAGGTAATTGTACCTGGCTCCTTTGAAACCGTTGAAAATCAACCCCAGTCGTGGCAGATATTCTCTTCAATATTCGAAGGGATGCTTCGTACCAAGGATATCATTTTCTATATTCTAATGATTGGTGGCGCATTTTGGATTATGAACGAGAGCAAAGCGCTAGACGTGGCTATATACTCATTTCTTAACTTCACCCGGCGATTAGAAAAGATTAAGCTACTTAAGCTTATTGGTGTTGACAATATCATCATAACACTAATAATGCTATGCTTCAGCTTTTTTGGTGCAGTTATTGGGATGAGCGAGGAAACCATTGCCTTTGTGGTGATATTTGTTCCGCTTGCCATTAGCATGGGATACGACTCCATTGTGGGGGTTAGCATGTGCTTCCTTGGAGCTGGCTTAGGCTTTGCCGGTGCACTGTTAAATCCATTCACCATTGGTATTGCACAAGGATTATCGGGCATTCAGCTATTCTCTGGTATTGAGTACCGCTTGGTAATTTGGCTTGTAATTAACGTTATTGGCATCGGCTATGTGTTGCGCTATGCTAAGAAGATAAAGAAAAATCCTAAAGCATCGCCTGTTTACGAGAATGATGAGTACTGGCGCAAAAAAGGAGCCGAAGAGGTAAATGGAACAAAGAATAAGCCCACTAAAAATGCATGGAGCGTTTTTGCCGTTGTTAGCGTTGTTTTTGTGCTGGCCTCTATTTTTTATCCCATAACAAATCTTACCATTGGGCAAAGCATTGTAACCGCCCCTATAATACCCGTTGCAACAGTAATTTGGATTATTGCGGGAATTTCAGCGCTACGCCACTCGGTACAGCTATTCATTGTTAACATCCTGTTTTTCACCATATTTTTCCTAATTGTTGGAGTAATGGGCTACGGGTGGTACATAACAGAGATTGCAACGCTTTTCTTGGTTATGGGACTTGCATCGGGAGCAGCATTTGGCAAAACGCCCAACCAGCTTGCCCGCCTATTTATTGAGGGAGCAAAGGACATTCTTTCTGCAGCCCTTGTGGTTGGTCTGGCCAGCGGAATTGTAGTTGTACTAGAGCAGGGCAAAATTATAGACTCACTGCTTTTCTACTCTGCAAGCTCCATGGAGGGTTACGGCAAGCTAACATCGGTAGCAATAATGTTTGTGTTCTACAACCTGCTAAATATGATTATAGCTTCGGGGTCGGCAAAAGCAGCGTTAACCATTCCGCTGATGTCCCAATTCTCCGACCTTATTGGCATAAGCCGTCAGGCCACTGTTACCATTTACCAGCTAGGAGGTGGATTTACCAACATTATATCGCCCACATCGGGAGTTATGGTTGGCGTGCTAAGCATTGCCCGCGTGCCATACAACAAGTGGTTCCGCTGGTTCTTGCCCCTAATGCTAATACTTATTGTGGTGGCCTTTATACTGCTTATACCAACAATATATATGCAGCTAAGCGGATTTTAGCCATCCTACAATAATTGCTAAAACCAACCTTTTAGGTTGATGCAAAAACATCTAGGGCTTGGATTTCAAGGCAAACCTTGTAATCCAAGCCCTATCAATTTAAAACGGATGCAACAAAACACCCATTAAACCAACGTTTGAACTTTCGCAAATAGTTTTACATTTGTAGTATAAGCTTACAAAAAAGAAACTCCCATACCTAAGCTCTATCACAAAAGAACAATAAACAGGGTGTTCCATTTGCTCAGCAAAGAATGTTAAGCGCAGTACTGTTATGTGCTAGTTGTTACCATACTAAATGTTTTGTACGGATGAAAAGAATAAACCTTATTGCAATTGCATTAGTACTAGGAACGAGCTTGGCCTCGGCTCAGGTTGACTCAACAAAAACGGAAAAGGTAAAAAAGGGCTTTAACATTGGCGGCCTTCCCGTAGTAGCCTACGATACCGACCTAGGTTTTGAGTATGGTCTTCTGGTTAACCTTTTCCACTATGGCGATGGCTCAACCTACCCACAGTACCGCCACTCGTTGTACGCAGAGGTTTCCAGATACACCAAGGGAAGCGGCATTAACCGACTGTACTACGACACCAAATACCTTATTCCCAACATTAGGCTTACTGCCGATTTGGCCTACCTTACCGATAAAACCTACGACTTTTACGGGTTTAACGGATACCAATCGGTTTACAATAAGACCTGGACCGACGATACAGAACCAACCGATGTGTACAGGAGCCGTGTTTTCTATAAGTACGACCGCAAGCTAACCCGTTTCACCACCGATTTTCAGGGAAAACTATCCGACAAGCGCTTTGGCTGGGTTGGTGGTATTGGCCTATATAACTTTCAGATTAGCCCAGTTGACGTTAATAAGCTAAACGAGGGTAAGGATGATGCGGATAAGCTTCCCGAGATAGATGGTCTATACGACAAATACGTACAGTGGGGACTAATTGATGGCGACGAAAAAGATGGCGGGTTTGCCACATACATCAAGGCTGGAGCAGTATTTGATACCCGCGATAACGAGCCCAACCCCATGAAGGGAGTTTGGACTGAGGCCATTGTTACCTATGCCCCATCGTTTTTAGGTGTAGGCAGCAAGTACGAGCATGCAAAGCTAACGCTTACCCACCGTCAGTACTTTACCATTGTTAAGGAAAAGCTCTCCTTTGTTTACCGATTAGGCTACCAGGGTACCCTTTTTGGTAAAACGCCATTTTACCTTCAGCCTAACATGACCACCCTATTCCTACGCGGTGCAACCAGCGAGGGGTTAGGTGGAGCTAAAACGTTACGCGGAATACTACGCAACAGGGTTATGGGCGATGGCATTGCTTACGGAAACCTTGAGTTTCGCTGGAAGTTTGCCCGCTTTTACTTTATCAAACAGAACTTTTACCTATCGTTAAACACGTTCCTTGATGCTGGAAAGGTTGTTAAATCTATAGATTTTGACAAGCAAAAGGTAACCTCCACCGAGGTAGGCTTTAATGCATTGGACTATGTTGGCGATGCCAACGATGCGCTACACGTTAGCTGGGGCGCAGGGTTACGCATTGTAATGAACCAGAACTTTATTATTGCCGTTGACCACGGAAGAGCCACCGACAAAAGAGACGGCAACGCAGGTACGTACATTGGATTGAACTTCCTGTTCTAAAAAACACGAGGGGCTATCCAAACGGACAGCCCCTCCTCCCAATTTAACAAGAGTCTATCTACCCAACCCAAGGATAGAGATCTCTAGCAAACGTAGCTGAGCCCGAAGTAGCCTCAGCTAGGTTAATCACAAATGATATTTGCACTTGATTACCTAGGTAGGGCTCGTTAAACTTCACCACATAGCCCTTCTTTTCAATCTCCTTAATCACAATTGTAATATCGTATAGGCAAGTGCAGTTACAGCCTTGCTTCTGCTCCACCTCGGCAACTACAATGTTACTTCCACGCAAAATTGCCCTTGACTCTACTTCGCCTGGGCAGCAGTTAAACGCAGCGTTCTCATGAGTAAGGGTTAGCTCCTTAGTTTCCTCGTTGTACTGGTAGTAAACCTTTGCATCCGCTTTAAAATCGGTTGATGCCGTTTTCTCCAGAATGTGCACCTTGCAGTCGCTCATAGATGTGACCTCGGCGTCTAGAATATAGGTTTCAACATAGTTACTATCATCTAGTTCACAACCGTTCAAAAACAAAGAACCTAGTAAACCTAAAGCACAGTACGTTATTATCCTTTTCATTGCAAATGAGTTTTATTTACACTTATTTGATTATAATATCACCATTAAGCACTCCAGCTAGCCGTGCATATACTACTCATTACGCCAAAAGATTGAAAAACGCTGCTACAACGTTGCTATTTTTGAAAAAAAAGGCCTAGGTTTTTCGCCTAGGCCATATCAAGTAAGAATAGAATCAAATTTTACTGTTCCACATCCTTAAGGGATAGCTGAATACGCTTGCGGGCCACATCAACCTCTACAACCTTAACTTTTACATGTTGATGCAGCTTAACCACATCGGCGGGGTTAGAAACATACTTATTGGCCATCTGTGAAATGTGTACCAGTCCATCCTGCTTAACCCCAACATCAACAAAAGCACCAAAATTGGTGATATTGGTAACAATACCAGGCAGTACCATCCCAACCACTAAATCGTTTATAGAGTATATCCCTTCGGCAAATTCAAACACCTTAATACCCTGACGAGGATCGCGACCTGGCTTTGCCAGTTCGTTCATTATATCGCTAAGGGTTGGTAACCCTATGGTATTGGTTACATACTTATTTAGGTTGATATTTTTGCGAAGCGACTCGTTGCTAAGCAAATCGGACACAGAGCAACCGGCATCCTTAGCCATTTGCTCAACAATACCGTAGCTCTCTGGGTGAACCGCACTGTTATCTAACGGATTTTTTGCATCGGGAATACGAAGGAACCCTGCGCACTGCTCAAACGCCTTATCGCCCAAGCGGGATACCTTTTTAAGCTGGCTCCTACTGGCAAACGCGCCATTCTCCTTACGGAATTCCACAATATTCTTTGCAAGCTGTGGCCCCAATCCCGACACATAGGTTAACAAGTGCTTACTAGCGGTATTCAGGTTTACGCCCACATGGTTAACGCAGCTCTCCACCACTTGGTCTAGGCCAGCCTTAAGTTTACCCTGATCTACATCGTGCTGGTACTGGCCAACGCCAATGGACTTGGGGTCAATTTTTACGAGTTCCGCCAACGGATCCATAAGCCTACGACCTATTGACACGGAACCACGAACCGTAACATCGTACTCGGGAAACTCCTCCCGCGCAACCGATGACGCAGAGTAAACCGAAGCACCATCCTCACTTACCACAAAAACGCGAACCTCGCGGTTAAAGCGGGTGTGCTTAATTAGGTTCTCCGTCTCACGGCTAGCCGTACCGTTACCAATAGCAATGGCATCAACCTTATAGGTATCAACCAGGGCTGATATTTTGCTCATGGCCTTTCCCTGCTCGCTTTGCGGCGGATGAGGGTATATTGTTTCGTTATGGATTAAGTTTCCCTGAGCATCCAAACAAACCACTTTACAGCCTGTACGATAGCCTGGGTCTATGGCAAGCACCGTTTTTTGGCCCAAGGGTGCCGCAAGTAGCAGCTGCCTAAGATTCTCAGCAAAAACCCGAATCGCCTCCACGTCGGCTTTTTCCTTTAGCGATGCGGTAAACTCATTCTCAATGGAAGGCTCCAACAGACGCTTATAGCTATCGGCAACGGCAAGCTCTACCTGTAGGGCAGCCTCGCCTTTTCCCTTAACAAATGCTTTCTCAATATCCTCAACCACAGGTTCAGAGGGCGGCACTATAGAAACCTTAAGGAAACCCTCCTCCTGTCCGCGGCGCATAGCCAAAAAACGATGCGATGCGCAGCGCCTTACCTCCTCCTCCCAGGCAAAGTAATCGGAATACTTAACGCCATCGGTCTCCTTGCCTTTTACCACCTTCGATTTAATAATGGCAAAGCGGCTAAAATGCCTACGCACAACGTTACGAGCCTTTTCGCTCTCGCTAACCCACTCCGCAATAATATCGCGAGCACCCTGAAGCGCATCGGCTACAGTTGGAACATCATCGGTTAAAAAGCGCTCGGCCTTAGACTCAATACCCTTATCAACCTGTTTCATAATAAGGGCGGCCAAAGGTTCCAACCCTCGCTCCTTTGCTATGGTTGCCTTGGTTCTGCGCTTGGGCTTGTAGGGCAAATAAATATCCTCCAGCACAGTACTGTCGTAGCACCCCTCAATGCGCTGTTTAAGTTCGGGCGTAAGCTTTCCCTGCTCCTCTATTGTACTTAAAACGGTTTGCTTCCGCTTTTCCAGCTCCTCAAACCTAGCCAACTTATCCTTAACGGCGGCAACTGCAACCTCATCAAGGCTGCCCGTTTGTTCCTTACGGTAACGGCTAATAAAAGGAATGGTAGCCCCCTCCTCAACTAAACGCGCCACGTTAGAAACCTGCCAGTTCTTTATGCTCAGCTCTGCTGATATAAGATCTAAATGCTCCTGCTTAATGAAACTCGACATTATGTATCTTTTTTACAATTATCTATTGATCAGAAAATAAAAACTTCCCAATTATTACTATCTTGCTATAAGGTTGAACCTCAACAAATGTATAATCATTATGTATAAAACAAGAGGCTTTGCACTTTTTTACATCCTACTTTTTTTCATCCTCATCACCACAAACACTGGTGCTCAACCTCATGCACAGCAACGAGTAAAAAAAAACGTACTAATCATTAACTCCTATCACCCCTACCTAAGCTGGAGCGACAGCCTAAACAAAGGGATTACCAGCAGGCTCCACAAAGAAGCGTTCGATTTTGAAATATACACCGAAAACCTTGATGCAAAAAGGCAACCCCTTGAGAAAACCTTTAACGAATTGCAAACATTCATTGCTGCCAAGTACGCAAATATCAGCATCGATTTAGTTTTTGCAGCCGATAACGATGCCCTATACTTTATTGAGCAAACTGGCGACGAGCTATTCCCAAACAAACCAGTTGTTTTTTGCGGAATAAACAACATAAAACGCTTTAAATCAAACTACACAGGAATAATGGAAGAGGTTGATATTGAAGCAAACATGAAGCTAATACAAAGCCTACACCCCAACCTTAAAACATTATACATTGTACTAGACAGAACCACAACGGGAGCCCTCCTTACAAAAAGGGCAGAGGAGATAATAAAAAAACAATGGCCATTTAGAACCGAATTCCTTATAGATTACAGCCTTAATGAGCTAAAAGAGAAAGCACGACATATTGATAAAAACAGCGCCATTCTTTTCCTACTTTTCAATGTTGATAGAAACGGAAAGTACTTAGCCTATGAAGAAGCGCTTATTGAAATAAGAACAATATCCCAAGCTCCCATTTATGGCACTTGGGATTTTTACCTTCGTCATGGCATTGTTGGTGGTAAAATTATTAGTGGAGCCGAGCATGGGAACCTTGCGGCAAGCATAGCTATCGAAATCCTTAAAGGATATCCTGTTGAGCTAATAAAACCAACAAATGGGCCAACACGCTACGCTTTCAACTTTGACGAGATGAAACGCTTTGGCATTAAGCAACGCCAATTACCCGATAAGGCAATTGTAATTAACACCCCTTTCTCTCTTTACAACAAGCATAAAGCGCTATTCCAAACCATTATTATAACCGTAATCTTTTTAATTCTAACAATTGTACTTCTGCTTACAATACTGAGAAACAGGCATCGGTTGCTTAATCTTAGCAGGGAACACATGCAGGTACTAACCGAGCAGCAGGCTCAAATAGAAGAGGCTAAGGAAAAAGCAGAAGAGGCAAACCGCCTAAAATCGGCATTCCTTGCAAATATGAGCCACGAAATTAGAACCCCAATGAATGGCATTGTAGGCTTTGCCAGGTTGCTTCGCGATGACCATAAGCTTAACCACGAAAAAATAAAACAGTATATTGATATAATCAACACCAATTCGGGCATCCTACTTAACCTTATTAACGATATTATTGACATCTCGAAAATTGAGGCCAACCAAATAAGCATTAAGGAAGATACCGTTGATATAAACCAGCTTATGCTTGAGCTTTATATCATGTTTAGTTCGGAGCGCATTAGGCTAGGCAAACCAAATATCAAACTAGAACTTCACACGCCTCAAGAGCATAAAACCGATGCCATTTTTTCCGATGGCGATAGGCTAAGACAAGTGCTAATTAACCTGCTAAACAACGCCTTTAAGTTTACTGAATCAGGCACCATTAAGTTTGGCTACGAGGTTAACGAAAATCAAATGTACGTTTACGTCTCCGATTCGGGAATAGGAATACCCAAAGCACAGCAGCAGCTTGTATTTGAACGGTTTCGTCAAATAGACGAATCAACGTCGCGAAAATATGGTGGTTCTGGCCTTGGACTTGCCATCTGTAAGGGAATTGTTGAACGCATGAAGGGAGAAATTGGCGTTGAATCCATTGAGAGCCAAGGCTCAACATTCTGGTTTAAAATTCCATACAATCCCATTAAAGCAGCAAAAACAAAAGCGGAAGAACCCATTCCACAAGTAATTGAGCAGAATATTGATCTCAAAGGTAAAAACATCCTCGTTGTTGAAGACAATGAAGTATCTATGTCGCTTTTACTAGAAATACTAAAACCAACCCAAGCAACGGTTTACACCGCCATAAACGGACAGGAAGCCATAGACTACTGCCAAGAAGTACCAGAACTAAGCCTAGTTCTTATCGACCTTCAACTTCCGCTTATTGATGGCTACAGAGCCACCAGCATGATAAAATCCATTAGGCCAGATCTCCCCGTTATTGCCCAAACAGCCAACGCCATGGCCGATGACAGGGATAGAGCCATAAGCTCTGGCTGTAACGACTACATTGCAAAACCCTTTAAGGAGAGCGAACTAATAGGTTTAATACAGAAGTATATATAGTGCTTGATATATAAACAGGCGCTTTACTCGCTCAATTCTGCGGGTACACCATATAAAGACCACAATAACCCCTCTTCTCTAAAACGATTTTCCATACGGCTGCCCTATTCCTTTAGCTCCCATTGGCCACAATTGTGCCCCTACTAAATAAACTACAACTCAACTTTCCCATCTTTTTCTTATTTTAGCCAAAATTTCTTCATATGGGAGCATTTCATGCATACGACATTAGAGGGATATACAACAAGGATTTCGACAAGCACGATGCTTACAAAATTGGATATCACCTCGTATCAGTACTAAACACGAACAAAGTACTCGTTGGACGCGATGTTAGAGCATCGTCAGACGAGATATACAACTACCTAACCACAGGCATAACCGATGCTGGAGCCGATGTGTACAACGTTGGTATTGCCACAACCCCAATGGTTTACTACGCAACAGCAAAGAACGGATTTAACGCATCGGTACAAATTACCGCTTCGCACAATCCACGTGAGTATAATGGGATGAAGGTTTCGCGCGAGAATGCGCTTCCTGTAGGTTACGACACAGGGCTTAAAGATATTGAGGCCAAAATAAAGGAGAATACACCAACTCCTGCCGCTGCACAAAAGGGTAAAATTATTAACCTTGATGTTAGAGATGAGTACACCGCATTCCTAAACTCATATAGGGGCGACTACTCAAACCTAAAAATTGGTATCGATTGCTCAAATGGCATGGCTGCGCTACTTATTAAAGATGTGCTAGGCAATACCCCGCTATACATTTACGACGAACTCGATGGCACCTTCCCGAATCACGAGGCTAACCCGCTAGTACTTGATAACGTACGCGACCTACAGGCACTAGTTCAAAAGGATACCTGCGATGTGGGGATTATTTTTGATGGCGATGGCGACCGTGTTATGTTTGTTGATGAAAACTCACGCTTTATTTCTCCAGACCTAATGATTGCCGTGCTTGGCCACTACTTTCTTGAGGAGAAAGGCTTAAAAGGCAACGTATTACAGGATATTAGAACATCAAAAGCCGTTGGCGAATACCTTAGCCCAATGGGTGCACAAATGCATACCTGGCGCGTAGGACGTGCCTTTGCGGCACACAAGTTACGGGAGATTGACGGTATTTTTGGAGGAGAACTTGCAGGCCACTACTATTTTAGGGATTTTTTCTACTCCGATTCAGGAATACTTGCCTGCCTAATCCTGCTTAACGTGGTTAGCAAGATGAAAGCAAAGGGTATTAGCCTATCGGAGCTTATTGGCAAAATTGAAACCTATGCCAACTCTGGTGAGATAAACTTTAAGATAGAGAACAAGAAGGGTGCTATGGATGCCGTTAGGGAGTTCTTTATCAACGAGGAGAAACCAACCGCTTCGTTTGATTTTGATGGTTACCGCGTTGAGTTTCCCGATTGGTGGTTCAATATTCGCCCATCTAACACAGAGCCTTACCTACGCTTTATTGCCGAGGCAAAGTCCCGCGATATGCTAGACCAAAAGGTAACACACGCCCAAAGAATTATTGAAAGCATGATGTAAGTTTGGTTGCTCTAAAACGAACAAAGCCCCGCATTGCGGGGCTTTGTTCGTTTTAGAGCAACCAAGCATACCCCCAGCGGATGCAACAGCTTACCGATACCCGCACACCCCCCAGCCAATCCCGCGTGCCGGGGGGGCTGAGCAGCGGCTAAGGCCAAGCTCCGCCAGGCTCAAAAGCAAAAAAAAGGATCACTTTAAAAAGTTGTGGAGAAATAATTAAAACATAATCTTTGCGGTGTTTAAAACACCAAGATTATGTCATCCGATAACGA
>JAFGDZ010000070.1 GCA_016931855.1 Bacteroidales bacterium | reverse complement strand
TTCTGGATAACTCGATTATTTTTAGCGTATTCAGTGGGGTTTCATCTGTTTTTTTCCTTGTTTTCGAAAAGTTTCGGATGCTAGTGAGGGGAAGTAAAAGCATTAAAATGACCGATTACAATATAACCCCACCGTCGGCCATGATGGGGTTAATCAAAGTAAAAAACCTTATTACAATACAGTTTGAACTAGTTGTGCTAACAGATGGCGTAAGCTCTTACGCGCTGGCTAGTTAGCCTTAACCTTTTCGTACATTTCGCGGTAGTATTCCAGCTCATTAAGGCTATGGCGCATATTCTCCTCCTTTTGCTGCAACAGCACTGCCTGCTCCTTAAACTGCTCTACTAGGTTTAGGTTCTCCTCATTCATTCTAACGGTTTTAATGCTGCCCGCAATAACCTCTGCACAACGCTTTAGGAGGTTAATTTCGGTTTCGGAGAACTCATTAAACGATGCAATCTCAATAACACCCTGCGCTTTTTCCTCGTTTATCATGGGAATTAGCAGTAAGGATTTTGGAGCCGACTTACCCAACCCGGAGGCCACCTTTAAGTAGTTGCTAGGCAAATCGGTAATGCAGCGAATCTCCATATCGGCGAATGTAGCGCCAACCAATCCGTTACCGGGGTACACGGTGCCGTTAGCCGATTTATAGTCGCTACCACAACCATAACTTGCAACCATTTCTAGTACCTGATTATCCTCAGCATCTTTTGCCATAAGGAACATTGCTCCTACCCTTGCATCAACGTACTTAACCAAATCAACAAGAACCCTGTTGCTTAGCATTTTAAAATCGCTTTTGTTTTGCGATACAATTTCGTTTACCAGCGCAATGCCATTGTTAACCCAGGTTTGAATCCGCTCCTTCTCCTGATGCACAAGTAGCTCATCGTGCTGCGCTTGCAGCTGTGTAGTGCGCTCCTCTATGCGCTGCTCAAGGGTTTCCTTTTCATGTGTAAGCTCTACGCTTAGCTTCTCGTTCTGATTAATGGCAACAGCCGATTTTCGGGTAATGGTAATGGATTGCAAAAGCATAAACGTACCCAATCCGTACTGCGCCAGATAAGCGGTTTGAATAATGCCCATGCTGCTAAGCACATCGTTTATAGCCGTTGCATAAAGCAGAAACATACCAATAAAAGTTGGTAGCGCAGCCGAGCGGCGGCGGAAGGTTGCCACAAGTAATACCCCAAATGTTAGGTAAAGCCCACCAACAAGGATGTAAATTTCATACAGCAACCTAAACTTACCATAGGTATTTGCTGGGGTTAGTATAACAAATAGCGAAATTACGGTTCCTAGTACTATAAGAGTTTGCATAACCCTTTTGGGGAAATCGGTTTTAAACAGAGAGTAAATAAAAAGTGCAAACAGGGGAATTGTACCAAAACCAGATAGGTTATCGAGTTTAACCAGAAACTCCCAGTTTATATTGGGAAAAACATAGGCTAAAATTCTATCGCCAGTGGTAATATTACGGAAAATCATTACCAAGCAAACAATGCTAAAGTAGAGGTTAGACCTATCTTTCCTCCTAAAAAAGTACATGTTAAGGTGATTAATCCCAATAACAAAGATTATTCCTACAATAATTAGGTTTAGAATATCCATAAACCTAGTTTCGGAAGCAAGCTGCTTAAAGGAGCTTAGGTAAACAGGCTGCTGTAAGCCTGCGCGTTGGTGTGAGTAGTTTACCACGTTAAACACAATCTCTATAGTGCTAGTGCTATCAACACGTGGGTCTAACACAAAGGAAACATCTTGGTATTTAAACTGAGGCTTTGCCTTGTCCTTATCGGTATCGGGAACGCCCACTTCCGATACTAAACGCCCATTAACCCATAGCTTATAGCTAGAAAACACCGAGGGAACTTTAAGTCCGTAAACCATTACATCGGTATCCTTACGCTTTTTAACTACCAGCCTATAAGTTGCAAACCCCTGATTTGGTAGCCTCTCTCCATCTATTTTATAGTTTACCCATGATTTTGGTACAGATACAAACATGGGGCTTTTATGTACTGTAGAGTCGTTTAGCTGGGCGGGTGTAAGGTTCTGACTCCAGTAAAACTCCCAATCCCCCTGTAACTTAATGGGTTCAACCTCACTTAAGTGAATGAACCCAATATCTAAAATCCCATTTTTACAAGTATGGTTTGTGTTTGAATAAGCGCAAAAAGCAACGCTAATTAAAAGAAGTACAAGAACTAATTTCGATTTCATTTTATACAATATTTACAATCTTAATGATCCCATTAAGCTGAATGAGCTTTTATTGAGGTTTAGCAATTCTTAATTAAAACTACATCAATAATTTGATAGTTTAAAACCTTCCATAAAAAAAATATGCAGGAGTAGCGATTGTGCTTTAAAAACAATACATTTAATGAGCTATATATCAAACAGCTAGTATTCCATTTCTTGGCACAAAAAAAAGGAATTAGGTGCAACAATTCGCAGGGCACATGTAATTGCCCCCAAAACATGGCCATTCCTGCTGTTTTAGCTCTACACAAAGCCAACTTTTGGTATAGCTTTTTAACCTATTCAAGCAATAATAGCTTACGGTGGTGTAATTTTTATAGTGTTTACATGGATTTTGCGTTAATTCAATTGTTAAATTAGTGAACAATTTCAGTCACATGAAAAAACTTATACCATTACTAGTATTTACACTTAGCATTCATTTTGCAGTTGGGCAAAACTGGAACAGGATATATGAGCTCGACCGCGAAGCGGAGTTCCTAATAATGGATAAGCAATTTGACAAAGCTGCCAAGAACTACATCTCTATACTTAAGGAGCTAAAGGGCAATGCAAACGTTAAGTTTAGGATTGGCTACTGCCTGCTTAATACCGATGCTAACTACGCTGAGGCCATTCCTTACCTTGAAGAGGCCTCTCAAGATGTTTCGCCCGACAACAAAACTGGCTCCGTAAAGGAAACCCAAGCCCCTATAGAGTCCATTTTCCTATTGGGTAATGCCTATAGAATAACCAACCAGCTAGGCAAGGCCAAGGAGATGTACGCCAAGTACAAATTGATGCTTAAACCTGACGATGAGCTAATTCCGCTGGTTGACCAGTACATTAAGAGCTGCGATAATGCCGCCATTTTTCAGCAGGATCCAATTCTTGCTTCCATTACACACCTTGGCGATACGCTTAACGACCCAAACTCAAACTTTAACCCCGTAATCTCGGGCGATGGCAACACAATAGCCTTTACATCAATAACAAGGCTTGGCTTTGAGGTTCATGTTGCACAAAAAGTAAACAACACGTGGGGTCAGCCTAAAAAGATTGGCCGTCAGCTAAGGGTTAGCTACCTTAAAACCACTGGCTTGTCATACGATGGCACAGCGCTTTACCTAAGCGTTGACGACCCCAGAAACGCAGATATTTATGTAAGTAAGCTTACAAAGAACAAGTGGAGCGGCGCCGAGAAGCTAGATAAAACGGTTAATAGCAAGTATAACGAAACGCACGCATCGGTATCGCGCGATGGGCAAACACTATACTTTGCCAGCGACAGAAAAGGCGGTGCTGGCGGATTAGACATTTACCGCTCAAAAAAGGATGCAAAGGGCAAGTGGGGCGAAGCAGAGAGCATTGCCGCTATAAATACAAAGTTTAACGAGACTAGTCCGTTTTTAACACCCGATGGGAAGTACCTGTACTTCGCCTCGGAGGGGCACAACTCTATGGGTGGGTTTGATATTTTTTACATCGATATAAATAGCCCAACAAAGGTTGTAAACCTAGGATACCCTGTTAATAACACTAAGGATAATCAGTTCTACAGTCCCATTGAACACCTAAAGAGCGGCCTAGTTGCCACACACGATGCCAATAGCGTTGGGCAGAATGATGTTTATAAAGTTACAATAACGCCAAGCGTTAAGCTTGTTGCCGAGGTAAGTAACAGCGTATTAAGCCCCATTTCCCTTACCTTAAAAGATGAAGTTACAGGTAAATCGCAAACCTATAGCGCACTTGCAAGTAAACCCAACACCATTACCACCAGAGTGCCTGCGGGCAGCTACTCGGCATTGGTAACAAGCACAGGGTTTACACCATTTGTTAGCCCGCTAAGCATTCCCGAAAACTACTCGCAAAGCGAGTTTAAGCTACTTGCAACGCTAAAGGAACCCGAAAAGGCTCCCGTTACATTAGCCCAAGTAAGCGAACCCGCTACTACCGCTATTAAGGAGGAAGTTAAACCTACTCCTGTTCCCGCAAAAGCAGTAGAGCAACCCAAAGCAGAGGAAAAGCAACCAGAAACAAGAACAGTAGAAGCGCCCAAGAAAGAACCCCAAAAGGCAGAACCAGAGGTTATAGTAAAACCAAAAGTAGAGCCTAAAAAGGAGGCACAACCCAAGCCTAAGGAAAAGAAAGTAGCAGAAGCGCCAAAACCAGCTATTGAACAAAAGCCACTGCACATTAAAGCCGACACCTCAAGCAAAGGAGCATTTAGAGCATACACAGTACAGCTGCTTGCGCTTAAAAACCCCGTTAACCTGGAATTTTTTGAGAACGACTTTGATGTAACCGTAACCCTAACCAAAAGCGACAGCCTTTACCGCTACACTACGGGTATATTTAAAACCCTTGCCGAGGCCAACGAGGCAGCCAAATTACTAAGAGAGGCCGGCTATATAAGCTGCTTTGTTAAGGGCATTTACAGCTACCCAAGCTACACCATTCAGCTAATGGCACTAGTACAACCAGCCGATCCTTCCATCTTTGCAAATCTACCAGAGGTATCGTATAGCAAAGGCTCCGATAAACTATTTAGATATACCTACGGGAGGTACGAGTCGCGCGAAGAAGCCCTAACCCAGATTAACGACGTTAAGGCCGCTGTAAACCAGTCGGTTTTTGTAAAACGAACGGGGAAATGATACTTTATAAGTAGCTCTTGAGCCATAAAAACAATCCAACACTAGCATTTCTTTCGTATTTTTAAGGATTATTTGGAGCAAAACCAATGCTTCAAATTGTTTGCTAAGTATGGATATAAAGCTAAAATCAAAAGCCCTTGAGGCTAATCTTGAACAAACTAGTAATGTAACCATAACCCTCCCCGACACCCATCGGTGGTTTTTATCGCTATCGGCTAATCAGTATGGCATAAATCAGCATACTACAGAATTTATACAGGAGCTTAACCATCCGTATTTAAACCTTGAGTTCCTTAGCGAGGAGGTACGTAAAGTAGCCCTAACCGACTACTGGTTCTACGCCAAGCATCCCGAGGCAGAAAAAGCGCTCTCAACTATTGTAGATATAATGGGCGAGCTGTTAAGCAAGAGCACAAAGGATCCTATTACCGATAGGCTACTGCTTACCATAGCAGCATTTGCAGAGCTAATTGGGAAGGAAAACAAGCCGTACTATCAGATATTACAAAAGTGCCTAACCATTTACCAGCATGCGCTCACGTCCCATAAGCTTAACATGCTACAAAATGCCAGCAGCATAAAAAAGAAGCTGGCATTCCTAGCCTCTCTACCCGATATTGAGCAGGATTACTTTACCCTACTTAAAACAATTGCCAACGAAACGGCTATTTACTGGGAGCGGCACTCCAACGTGGAGCAATGGCTTACCAAGGAAAAACGGCACTTCCCCGACGATAATATCCTAGTACCCCAAAAGGTTGGTAAGGATTTTTACCATGAACTTAACAGGCTTATAAGTGCCTCCAACACATGGGCAGAGTTTAATGAGAATGTCCCCTTTTACTCCGATATAGCAAACTACCACAGGCAGCAAATTGAGGCCTTTGAGAGCCCCATTAGCCAGTTTCACTACTTGCTTTACCTCCTTAAGTTACCCACCATGGAGCATCTTAAGGATTACTTGATTTGGGATTTGAATAAGCTCCTTACCAGTATTCTAAACGAAATACCCAATAATCAGATTGAGGGTTTTGTTAACGATATCTTTGCGCTGTTTGAGGAGCTACAGCTAACCCACAAATCAATTGTGCTCGATTGCATCTCTACGTTAGGAAAAGAGTTTGCCCGATTCTTTAACAAGAAGCTGCTTAACCAGTTTGAAGAGCACGTAATTAGAATTGGTTTTACCGCACCAGGAGATGTGTACATGAGCGAAGATTGGCAGCTTAAAGCCGATCCAAATCACCTTAAAAGCATACGGGTGTGGCTAGAGCTAGTGGAAACTGCTCCTAAACGATTTGAGAAGCTTTTGGCCGCACTGGTTGTAAACCTTAAACTAGGTGGAATACTTATTTTTGATACCGATCTCTTTCAACGCGATGTATCAAAACTCCTTAACGCCGAGATTGGGAGCATATATAAACCCGTAAAACAGCTCTGTCGCATTTTTCCTGTTTACTTTAACCAAATAGGAGCCGAAGGTGAGCTACGCGATGTTTCTACTGCACTCGATACCCTTTCTAACCGTCAGGATAGGCTTATGCACTTTTTGCGGAAGCAAATACATATCGACAGCAACAATAAGCACCTAGGCTTTTTGCAAACCATTCTACAATTTTGGGTTGATGGCAACATTACCCCCCTTGCTCCTCTCCTGCCTTCTGACATTAGGGAAAAGGTATCGGCCAACAACGAGTGGGTTACTCCCATAAGGTCGGTTATACTTCAGGTATCAGAAAAGCTAAACGTTGAGCCTACTCATACCCTTAACGTAAAACCAGAAGCGCTAAAAAGCGCCATTGATTCTATTGATAACGTTGCCTCCATTCATAAGCAGAAGTTTGAGCACTTCTATCGCATTTATCATCTTCTAAAAGAGAAGTACTATGCCGATGCGGTTGACATTATTACCGAGATAAAGCTTTACGGTTGCTTAAGCCCCGACGATTTAAAGCAGTTTAACGCCGCAGCAGAGAAGGGGAATAAGCTCCAAATGGTTAGGTTTGTTTACACCTGTCTAGGAAAGCTAAACAAGGTTGTTACCGACAAAAAGAAGAGCGAAGGGTGGGAGAACATCTACTACAAGCGCCACGTAGCTTTTGGAATCCCCTCAATGTATGGCGAGTACCACGAAGCCAAGTTCGAAGCACTTGGGCTAATATTTAAGCTCGAAAAAGCGGTATCAAAGCTAATGAAGGAAGCTGTAGCAGAGCTAAACCTAAGCTACATTACTGCCGATACCTTGGTAAAAACCACCGAGTTGCTAATGCTGTTCTATCAAGGCCTTAAGCTTGATGGTATAACCAACCAAGGGTTTGAGTCCAACCTAAAAATGCTTAAGTACAGCCTTTCGTCGCGCAGCTTCTCATTGCACCAGTACATTAACATCTTCCAGTTCCTAAGCAATAACGTTAAGGAAATAATACGCAATACGCTTTACCGAAGGTACGACAGCGCACTTAAGCAGGTTATTCCGTTTTACCTAACCCAAAACGAGGAGCAGAACCCAGTAATTAGCATCAATAAACGAACCGAAGAGTTTTACAGGGAAATGCTCTCGTCGGCATTCCTGCTCCAAAACCTCGATACCTTTATCACCACCATACTTTCCAGCCTTAACCAAATGTCGGCGCAGTACACTCCCGAAACCATAAGCAACATAATGAGCTTCGATATCGACATGATGGTTAGCCCGCTATACAAAGAGAACATCAACCTAGACAACAGGGTGTTTATAGGCTCAAAGGGCTTTTTCCTTAAGCAGCTTTACCTTAACAAGCTACCCGTGCCTCCTGGTTTTATTCTAACCACAGAGGTGTTTAGGCAGCAGCACACCATACTATCGCACAAGCCGCTTAAATCCGATTTTGAGAGCCTTGTACTTAGGTATATTAAAGAGCTAGAGCGGCTAACTGGCAAGGAGTACGGCAACCCAAACAACCCACTTCTGCTGTCGGTCCGATCTGGTACAGCCATATCAATGCCAGGTGCCATGAACACCTTTTTAAATGTGGGCATGAACGATACCATTGCGCAAGCCCTAAGCATGCAACCCAATATGGCATGGACCGCATGGGATTGCTACAGGCGCTTTTTACAAAGCTGGGGCATGTCGTTCGGCATTGAGCGTAGCGCTTTTGATCATGTGGTAGCCATTAACCAGTCAAAATTTGGCGCCGAGGTTAGAGACCTTTTTAATCCAGACCAAATGAAGCGCATAGCGCTAGGCTTTAAAAAGGTACTAGAGGGCAGGGATGTTCCCCTTCACAGCGACCCAACGCAGCAACTTTTTGAGGCTATTAAAAACGTGCACAGCAGCTGGTACAGCCAGCGTGCCCAAGTTTACCGCAAACACCTACAAATTGCCGATGAGTGGGGAACTGCCGTAATAATTCAGAAGATGGTACTAGGAAACCTGCACAAATCATCGGGAACGGGCGTTGTATTTACTCACGATACCAGCATGGCAAACCCTGGAATTAGGCTTAATGGCGATTACTCGCTACTTAGTCAGGGCGAAGATGTGGTTGGCGGAACCACCAATGTGCTACCAATATCGGAGCATCAAACAAATGGAAAAAAGGGATCGCTGCAAACTGTGCTACCCCGCATTTACCAACGGCTCTACCAGCTATCAGAAGAGCTAATTAATAAGCTAAACTTTGGGCATCAGGAAATTGAGTTCACCTTTGAGTCCGACAACCCGTACGACCTATACATACTACAGGTTCGCGATCAGGATATCTACACTCCAGAGCTACAAACGTTCTACGTAAAGCAACCCGCTACAACCGATTTGCTGGGCAAAGGAATTGGCATTGGCAATCAAATTCTAAACGGCGTAATTGTTTTTGATGTTGATGACCTAAAGCAGCTAAAAGCCAATAACCCCGATGCCAAACCAGTATTTGTTAGCGCCGATACAACCCCCGACGATATTGGCATAATACTGGAGTGCGATGGGCTTGTTACCTCTCGCGGGGGAGCCACATCACATGCAGCGGTAACGGCTGGCAGGCTGGGTAAAACATGTGTGCTTAGCTGTAGCAGACTTCAGGTTTCAGGGACAGAAAAGCGCTGCCGCTTTGGCGAAGTCTCACTGCATTCTGGCGATAAAGTGTCGGTTGATGCAGCCACCGGCTCCGTTTACAAGGGGCATTTTAATGTGGAAAGCAGCACAGGAACAGCATAAGCCAACACTCCAACATTAGCGTAGGCTTAATTTCATAAATTAACAAAACCAACCTGTTTCGAAACATTCTAAATTCACTTTCAATAGTGAAGCACATGGGGCGCAAACGGTTGTTTTATTAAAAATATTGATACCTTTGCTTTCAATATTTTCGTAAAACAGGACTTTTAGGTAACAAAACATAACAAAGCAAATCAGGTTGAAATGAACACCAGTTTTGTCTTTTTCCTACATAACGTTGCACTTAACGTTGGCTATCTAAAGCGCTTTGGGGGGCTTTGATTTTTAAAAAAAATCAACACCCAACCAATTCATTCGTTTTCAAAAATCTACGTAAAATATTTGTCATGGAAAAACAACTTCTTTTAGGTGACGAGGCTCTTGCTCAAGGTGCAATTGACGCTGGTTTATCTGGGGTTTACGCCTATCCTGGCACGCCCTCTACTGAAATTATGGAATACGTTCAAGGCTCAAAGCTAGCCGCAGAGCGTAACATCCATCGCAGGTGGTCAACAAATGAGAAAACGGCAATGGAAGCAGCCATTGGTATGTCGTACGCAGGAAAGCGCGCCATGGTTTGCTTTAAGCACGTTGGGCTAAACGTTGCTGCCGATGCGTTTGTAAACGCAGCAGTAACCGGCGTTAACGGCGGTTTAGTTGTGGTTTCGGCTGACGATCCATCAATGCACTCGTCTCAAAACGAGCAGGATTCACGGTTCTACGCCAAGTTTGCCATGATTCCTATTCTTGAACCATCAAACCAGCAAGAGACTTACGATATGGCGTACATTGCTTTTGAGCTATCGGAAAAGCTAAATGTACCCGTAATGATTAGGATTACCACCCGTTTGGCGCACTCTCGTGCCGACGTTGTGCGTAAAGCCATGAAGCAGCAAAATGAGGTTAAGCTACCTAGCGATCCACGTCAGTTTGTACTGCTACCAGCTATTGCCCGTAGGAACTACAAAAGGCTCCTACTTGGACAAGCAGCCATGGAGCTAGAAGCAGAGAAATCTCCTTTTAATCAGTACATAGAGGGCGCCAACAAAAAGATGGGTATTATTACCACAGGTATTGCTTTTAACTACCTAATGGAGAACTACCCCGACAGAGTTTGCCCATACCCTGTGCTTAAAATAACCCAATACCCTCTACCACAAAAGCTGGTTTCTAAAATTTACAACGAGTGCGATGAGCTGCTAATCCTTGAAGAGGGTGCTCCTGTTATAGAGGAGATGATTAGAGGATTCCTAAACCTAGGAAAACCCGTTCATGGTCGCTTAAATGGCCTACTACCACGCGACGGCGAGCTCAACCCAAATATTGTAGCAAAATCGCTTGGAATGAGCTACTACGAGGGCAGCGCAATACCCGAGGTAGTAAAGAACCGTCCACCATCACTATGCCAAGGCTGCGGCCACCGCGATGTTTACGCCGACCTTAACGAGGCCATTAAAGAGTATGGCACCGGCCGCGTGTTTGCCGATATTGGATGCTACACCCTAGGTGCACTACCCCCATTCAATGCTATAAACTCTACTGTTGATATGGGCGCATCAATCACCATGGCCAAAGGTGCTGCCGATGCTGGACTAGTTCCTGCTGTTGCTGTTATTGGCGACTCAACCTTTACCCATAGCGGAATGACAGGCCTACTTGACGCAGTGCTTGAGAACGCTCCTATTACTGTAATTATTTCTGATAACTCAACCACAGGTATGACCGGTGGCCAGGATTCTGCCGCTCTGGGTAGAATCCTTGAAATTTGCAAAGGCATTGGTGTTGATCCTGAGCACATTCACGTTACCACTCCGCTTCACAAGAACCATGAGGAGAACGTAGCGCTAATTAAAAAGGAGCTAGCCTACCCAGGCGTTTCGGTTATCATTCCTCAGCGTGAGTGCATTCAAACCTTTGCTCGCAGAAAGCGCGAAGAGAAGAAGAATGCATAATCTGGATAAATACTGGATTGGAGCAATGACGTGCCATTTATGGCAACTAGTTTAAACAACAAAAAAGCACTTAAGGATGAAATCAGATATCATTTTAGCAGGTGTAGGCGGACAAGGTATTCTGTCCATTGCAGCAGCAATTGGGTTAGCCGCTGTTAAAGAGAACCTATACATTAAGCAAGCCGAGGTTCACGGTATGAGCCAGCGTGGTGGCGATGTACAATCGAACCTACGTATTTCCGACAAGCCTATAGCATCGGATCTAATTCCCGCAGGAAAGGCAACCCTAATCCTTTCAGTTGAGCCAATGGAGTCCTTGCGCTACCTTCCATTCCTTTCAGAAGGTGGATGGTTAGTAACCAACTGCACCCCATTTAACAACATCAATGACTACCCCTCAACAGAGAGTATCATTGCTGAGATTAAAAAGATTAAAAACCATATTATTATTGATGCCGATGCCATTGCCAAAGAGGCAGGCTCATCAAGAGCATCAAATATTGTAATGCTAGGTGCGGCATCGCCATTCCTTAACATGCCTTTTGAGAGCATTGAGGAGGGTATTCGCCAACTATTTGGTCGCAAAGGTGCCGATGTGGTTGAAACCAATCTTAAAGCCCTTAGAGCAGGTAGAGCATACACTGAGAAAAACAGCTAGTTTTGCATATTGCCTTAAAAAAGCCCTTACATGTGTAAGGGCTTTTTCTTTTTTTACATACCTTGTGTTAAAATACCCCTGACGCAATGACTGCAAAGCGCCTAGTTATAGTAATACTACACCTGCTACTGTTTATAGCAAGCCCTACAATTTCCGTTGGAGGCAACACCCCTCAGGATACAACCTATAGGAACTCAAAACCTTGCCCCGATTTAAAAACACGAGGAAAAAACGAAGCTTGGATTGTGTCTCGGCAAGATTTTTTTGTAATACACATTCCCAAAAAGCCACTACCCGTTGCCATTGCAATAGCAATAGCGCTAATTATTGGAATTATTATTTTTTCCATATATGGCAGAGCAAAACAAGTACGGTATAAAACGCGCAACATGGAGCTTGAGCAGCAGCTCCTTATCTCCCAAATGAATCCACACTTTGTGTTTAACTCGCTCACAGCCATCCAGAGCTACATTTTCAGAAAAGATCCGCACCAAGCTGGCAAATACCTTGCTAGCTTTGCAAAGCTGGTTAGACTTATTCTGGAAAACTCAAGAAGCGAGATTGCAACCATAGACAAGGAGGTTAAAACCCTTGAGTACTACCTTGAGCTCCAATCCATGCGCTTTGAGGATAAGTTTGACTACGAGATTGTGGTTGATACCGAAATATTTAGAGACGAGATGGGGATACCACCAATGCTTGCCCAGCCCCTTATTGAGAACTCCATTGAGCACGGCATCTCTCATATTCAGGAGAAAGGCTTTATAACCATTCGCTTTGCACTTGAAGGTAAAAACATTATACTCGAAGTTGAAGATAACGGCATTGGCATTAACGAATCTATTCGGATACAAAAGGAGAAAGGAAAGAAGTACCAATCACTTGCCACAAATATTACCACCGAACGCCTAAGGAAACTTAGAAAAGCAAAAGGCTACAAAATTGATTTAACCATTATTGATAAAAGCGAACGCAATAGCGGGGAACGCGGTACTTTAGTTAAATTAACAATCCCATACAAATACGTTTAGTATATGATAAAGGCAGTTATTGTTGATGACGAAAGCAAGGCTCGTCAAACCATAGAAGAGATGCTAAAAACCTACTGCCCACAGGTTACTATAGCTGGACAGGCCAATTCTGTTGAAAGTGCATACGCTATAATTAACCAAGAAAAACCCGATGTGGTATTCCTCGACATAAGAATGCCCGATGGAACTGGCTTTGACCTGCTAAAGCGATTCGAGAGCGTTTGGTTTCACTTTGTAATTATTACTGCTTTTGAAGATTACGCCGTGGCAGCCTTTAAGTATAGCGCAATTGACTACATACTAAAACCCATTGACCCATCGGATCTTTATGCTGCTGTAGAGAAGCTCTCCAGAACCATTAACCTTGAGGAGAACAAAAAGAAGATTGACACCCTACTCTCAAACGTTGATAACCCCAACAGTAAACCCGATAAGATTGTACTCAAAACATCCGATAACATTCATGTTGTTGATATTCATAGCATTGTACGGTGCGAGTCTCAAAACAATTATACCCAATTCTTCTTTGAAACTGGCAAAAGTATCCTTATCTCCAAAACGCTAAAGGAGTTCGACGACTTGCTGGCACCTTCAGGTTTTATCCGGGTGCATCAATCGCATTTAGTAAATAAGAAGTTTATTAAGCAGTTAAAACGGTTTCCCCAGCTAAAGCTCACAATGTTTGATGACACCGAAATACCTGTTGCCGTAAGAAAAAAGGACTACATTATTGAGCAGATGGAGGGACGGTAGGGTAATCTTAGTGTTTAGTGTTTGGTGTTTGGTGTAAAGTGGCATGGCCAATAATCTATAGTAGAGCGTCAAATATCTTAATCCGCTTAACAATTTCTTAACATTGAGTTAAGGTAATGTTAAATAGGTTGCCTATTAAAGAACTACTTACTAGAACTACTTTTACAGCGCCTAATACAAACATAGAAAACTCTACAAGATGGAGAATTACTACCTGATTATTGTGCTTGTCCTAATGGGATTAGCCGTACTAGACCTAGTAGTGGGTGTTAGTAACGATGCCGTTAACTTCCTTAACTCTGCAATAGGAAGTAAAGTTGCCCCACGCTACATTATCATGATTATTGCATCCATAGGTATTGTTATTGGAGCAACCTTCTCAAGCGGCATGATGGAAGTAGCCCGCAAAAGTATCTTCCACCCCGACCAGTTCTTTTTACCCGAGCTGATGATGATTTTCTTAGCAGTAATGATTACCGATGTACTGCTGCTGGATATCTTTAACACCTTTGGTTTGCCAACCTCTACAACCGTTTCATTGGTGTTTGAGCTTCTAGGTGCTGCAGTGGCCATATCGTTAATAAAAATATCCAATAACGGGGAATCGTTTGCTAACCTTAGTAACTACATCAACAGCGCTAAGGCTCTTGCTATTATATCGGGGATTCTAATATCGGTTGTGGTGGCATTTATAGCAGGCTCTATAGTTCAGTATATTACTAGGATAATATTTACATTCCAGTATGAGCGGAACTACAAGTTCTTTGGTAGCATTTGGGGGGGAATTGCGCTAACAGCCATCACCTACTTCATTCTAATGAAAGGCATTGAGGGTTCTTCTCTTATTAAGCCAGAGGTAATGGAGTACATCAAAACCCATACATCTACCATTCTGCTATACATGTTTGTACTGTGGACAATCATATTCCAGCTGTGTATTAGCATTTTAAAATGGAACACGCTACGCTTTATTGTTCTTGTTGGAACATTTGCACTAGCACTATCCTTTGCGGGTAACGACTTGGTTAACTTTATTGGGGTTTTTATGGCTGGTTTAAAATCGTACCAAATTCATATTGCCAATCCAGGAATTCCTGCCGACCAGCTGCTAATGACAGACCTAACCAAGCCAGTATCTACAAACTTCTTCTACCTAATGATTGCCGGGCTAATAATGGTTATCACCCTTTGGCTATCGCGTAAGGCTCGCACGGTTACCGAAACCGAGCTTAACCTTTCTCGGCAAGATGCTGGAACCGAACGATTTGGTAGCACCCAATTTTCCCGTTCCGTAGTTAGGGTATTCCGCAACCTTAGCCGCGACACAGAAAAAATACTACCTACTAGGATTAACAAATTCCTCGATTCCCGTTTTGTTCCAACTAAAGGCACCTCTAAGAAAGTAGCTGATGCTCCATCGTTCGACCTAATTAGAGCCTCTGTTAACCTAACTGTTGCAAGTATCCTTATTAGCTCCGCTACATCACTAAAGCTACCTTTATCAACCACCTATGTAACCTTTATGGTGGCAATGGGTAGCTCTTTGGCCGACAAAGCGTGGGGACGTGAAAGCGCAGTATATCGTATAACTGGTGTGCTAACGGTAATTGCAGGATGGTTCTTTACCGCATTTATTGCTTTTACCGTTGCCTTCCTAATTGCAGGAATACTATACTATGGAGGAGTATTTGCGGTTGTTATTATGATTCTAGTTGCTGTTACACTAATCATAAAATCGTACCTAACCCATAAAAAGAAGGAGCAGCTAAAGGCAAGCGAACGCGCACTTGAGGAAATTGCAATGGACGATAGCCTAATCCAGAAGTGCACGTTGGATGTTAACAAATCGCTTAACGATATTTTAAGAATATACAACCAAACCGTAACGGGTCTTACCCTTGAAGATAGGAAGCTGCTAAAGCAGCTAGATAGGGATGTTGAGGATCTTAACGTTGAAGCCAAAAAGCTAAAGTACAACGTTTACTCTGTGCTAAAAGGGCTACAGGCCGACACCATTGAAACAGGACACTACTACGTTCAGGTAATAGACTACTTACGCGAAATAGCCCACTCCCTAACCTTTGTTACAGGCCCAAGCTTTGAACATATTGATAATAACCACAAAGGTTTTACCAAAAGTCAGAACCAAGAGCTTATTGAAATTAGCAACATGATTTCCAAACTATTTGAGCTTATAATGGTTATGGTTAAGGATAACGATTACACGGCTGTTCCTGAAGCAATTAAAATGCAACAAGCAGTACTTGAAATGCTTAACGATGCGCGCAAAAAGCAAATTAAGCGCATTAAGCAGAACGAGGCAGGAACACGTAATAGTGTTCTATACCTTGCCATTATTAATGAGACAAAGAATATTATGCTTCATACTGTTAACCTACTTAAGGCGCAGCGCGACTTTATTCTTAATAACGTTGACTAAGCCAATTAGTACCTAAAAACAAAAATGGCAACCAGTGTTTGGTTGCCATTTTTGTTTTTATACTGGATTGGTATCCCCACAGGGCTACTACTTTATGCCAAACTTCTTAAATGCTGCAACATACTTCTTATCCGAAACAAGAATATGGTTGGTTAGCCACTCACGCAGGAAACTAATAACCTCAATGGATATACCTACATTACCAGCATCAAGTTCAGTTTTAAAATCAGCAACCCTATTAGAGAACGCATCGTGCTCGGCTTTATGCTCTGCCGATTCTGTGTAGCTAATCCCTTTAAAAAAGAACTCCTCACGCCTAAAATGCACCTTAGCGTAGTCAACCATTTGCGTAACTATTCCACTAATAACAGCACGCGCTTTACCTTGGCTCATGGCCACATAGAGCTGATTAATTAGGCTAACCAGTACCTTATGGTCTTCGTCAATAGAATCAATACCAAAGGCATATTTATCATCCCACAAAAAATACGACATAGTAAAGTGTTTATCGGATACCGTACTTTTTGAAATACGGAACATACTTCTTATCGGTTCCCTGAATGTGCGTAATAAGCCAATCTCTCAGAAAGGTTAAAACCTCTACAGAGAAACTGGTATCGCCCTGTTTTATGAGCTGCCTATAGTGGTTTATTTTTTCCACAAAAGCATCGTGCTGCGCTTTGTGCTCCTCCGATTCGGTATAGCTTATGCTCTTGAAGTAAAACTCCTCGCGGCGGAAATGAGTTTTTGTGTACTCATACAGCTCCTCTATGATGCCAGATATAACATCTCTAGCCTTACCTTGGCTCATTGCCTCGTAGAGCTTATTAATCAATTCAAAAAGTACCTGATGCTCGCTATCTATGCTAACAATCTCAACGCTATATTTTTCGTCCCAATTAAACATTTTCATAATAAGCCATTTTTAAACGGCGTAAGATATAAAATAAAGTAACCTATACGTAAGCTATTCCACGTATTTATAGCCAACCCCCTTGATGGTTCTAATATGGTCGTCGCCAATTTTCTCGCGTAGCTTCCTAATATGAACATCAATGGTTCTATCGCCAACAATAATATTATCGCCCCATACGCTAGAAAAAATCTCGTCGCGCGAGAAAACCTTTTGCGGACGGCTGTATAGCAACGCCAGCAGCTCAAACTCCTTTTTGGGGAGCACAAGCTCTACGCCATCCTTATAAACAAGGTATTTCTCCTTATCAATAATTATTCCTACGCTGGGTGCAGCTTGCTCATCGGCATTGCTGGATTCAATTACCGTTCCCAATCGCTTTAAAAGAGCCTTTATGCGGCTAATTAGCACTTTGGGGCGTATTGGCTTTGTTATGTAGTCGTCGCCACCCGCATCAAAACCAGCTATTTGGCTATAATCCTCTCCCCTTGCCGTTAAAAAGGCAACCAGAGTATCCTTTAAGCGGTCGCTTTGCCTAATCTGCTCACAGGTTTCAATGCCATCCATCTCGGGCATCATCACATCAAGCAGTATAAGGTGCGGCCTAATCTCCTCTGCCAAATTAATTGCATCGCGGCCATTGCTTGCGGCGTGTACCACAAAGCCCTCTTTTTTTAGGTTATAGCTAACGAACTCAACAATATCGGGTTCATCGTCAACCAGCAGAATTTTGTACGAACTATTATCCATGGGAAAGATATTTCTTTTGCGTTTGGATTCTGATTAATGTTAAGCAGCCATAAACATGCTTACTTAACAATTCAAAGTTAAGCATAGTAAGCTTTTACACTACTATAGTAACGTGGATATTAACCATTATTTAACATTGGATTAAAGATAGGTACACCAAAGTTAACAAATGCATAATTCACGCTTAAACACCTAGATAAACTGTACCAATACTTTTGCTAATGTAAAAATGAACATTCAATTAACTAACAAATAAGTAAAAATGAAACGAAACTACATTAAGCTGTTTTCAGCAATGCTACTGGGCTTAGCGGTTACCTTTACCGCTTGCGACGATAAAGGTAATGATGAAGAGGACAACTTTAACACATCGTACACCGAGGTTAATGGCGTTGTAACCATTAAGGATTTAGGCGAAGGTACAGGTACCATTACTTGGACTGCCGATAAAACTTGGGTTCTTAACGGCCTTGTATTTGTTAACTCTGGCCAAACCCTAACCATTGAACCTGGCACACTAGTAAAAGGTAAGCCAGGCCAAGAGGAGGACGCAAGCGCACTAATTGTTGCCCGTGGTGGCAAAATATACGCCGAGGGTACTGCTGCAAAACCCATTGTTTTTACTGCTGAGGCCGACAACTACAATGGGACTCTCCTTTCTAACGATAAGCGTGGACTTTGGGGTGGTTTAATAGTTCTTGGTAAGGCCAAGCTGAACTCTACACCAGGCGAAACAGCCATTGAGGGGATTCCTACCGCCGAGCCTAGAGGCCTTTACGGTGGAAGCAACGATACCGACAATAGCGGTATTATTAAGTACGTATCCATCCGCCATGGGGGTACCGATATTGGCGAGGGTAACGAGATTAACGGCCTAACCCTTGGCGGTGTTGGTTCTGGAACTACCATTGAGTACGTAGAGGTTCTTGCAAACAAGGACGACGGAGTTGAGTTCTTTGGTGGTACCGTTAACACCCGTTACATACTTGTATCTAACTGCGGCGACGACAGCTACGACTACGACGAAGGATTCCGTGGTAAAGGTCAGTTCTGGGTTGCCATTCAGGATCCAGCAGCGGCAAACCGTGGTGGTGAGCACGATGGTGGTACAAACCCAGAAGATGGACAGCCTTACGCTAAACCCGAAATCCGCAATGCAACCTACATTGGTAAAGGAACTGCTAATGCACTTGGTGAGGACGATCTAATCATTTTCCGCGACAATGCAGGTGGATTCTACTACAACTCAATTTTTGTGGGCTTCCCTAAGGGTATAAACATTGAGATTCTTGGCGATGGCGACAGCTACTCCCAATGCTCCTACAAGCAAATGGTTGATGGCAACCTAAAAATTGAGAACAACCTATTCTACGGTGTTGCCGACAACTCTGCTGCAAAGCTGCTTTACGTTAAAAAGGAGAGCAAATCCACCATTAGCGATGCTACGGTTACTTCAGCAAACAGCTGGGTTGCCACCTACTGGACTTCGGCTAATAACGTAAGCGATGTTGACCCAGGCGTATCTGCAACCAACCCTGTTCCAACAGGAAACGTTAGCGGTGCAGCCCAATCTACCGATAGCTGGTTTATGAACGTGGCCTACAAGGGCGCCTTTGAACCCGGTGTTGCAAACCATTGGGCTAAAGGCTGGACAAAGACCTTTGCTAACTAGTTAACCTACAACATGAATCGGGAATTAGTCGGACGAATACAATTCAACGACTGATTCCCGATAATCAATTTTACACCTCTTTTGATTTTTAAAGCATTTAAGCATTAACAAATACACCACCTAATAATGAACAGATTAATACTTACCCTTGCCTTTATCGTAGCTTTTGTTGGCTTTGGCTATTCGCAGAATGGCAGCATTACGGGTAATGTTATCGACAAGGATAGAGGCGAAACCCTTATTGGTGCAACCATTATTATAGAGGGCACAACAACTGGAACTACTACCGATTTTGACGGCAACTACACCTTAAAAGCATTAAAACCTGGAACCTACAGCATTGTATGCTCATTTATCTCCTACGAGCCAATTAAGGTTACCGGTATAGAAGTAACCCCCAACTCCCCTGCCATTGTAAACTTTAGCTTACGCGAGGCTACCATTGGACTAGAAGAGGTTGTGGTATCGGCACGCGCAGTGCAAAAAACGGAGCAAGCGCTACTCACCCTACAACGCAAGTCGGCAACGGTGCTCGATGGCATATCGGCACAGCAAATTAGCCGCTTAGGCGATAATGATGCGGCTGGCGCACTAAAGCGCGTTACAGGAATCTCGGTTGAAGGCGGCAAGTACGTTTACGTTCGTGGACTTAGCGACCGATACAGCATAACCACCCTAAATAAAGCGGAAATACCAGGCCTAGATCCCAACCGCAACACAGTACAAATGGATCTGTTTCCTAGTAACATTATTGAGAATATGGTTATTAGCAAAACCTTCTCGCCAGAGCTGCCCGGCTCATTCTCTGGTGGGTATGTAAACATTGTTACAAAGGATTTTCCTGAGAAGTTCACCTTCCAGCTATCCATGGGAATGGGGTACAACACCAACAGCAATTTAAAGAACGACTTCTTACTATACAAGGGAGGAAAAACAGACTGGTTAGCGTTTGACGATGGTACACGCACCATGCCATCCGATGCAAAGGGACAAATCCCTTACCTTTACGAGAACGACACTAAGCTAACGCAAATTACCCGTTCCTTTGGTAAGCAAATGGCACCAGAGCAGGTTAGCTCATTCCTTAACCAGAGCTACTCAATATCAATGGGTAACAAAAAAGAACTTTGGGAAAGAGATTTAGGCTACCTTTTTAGCCTTACCTACCAAAACGACTTTTCACAAACCAACGATGGCGAAACCAATAGGTACAAGCTAACCGACAAGAACTCACAGTACCTTGTACCCGAGCTAGTGCTGCCTTACGACCTAAAGGGCAACCAGGAAGTGCTATGGGGGGCAATGGGAACCATAAACTACAAGTTAAACAGCAATAGTAAGGTAGGAGTTGTGCTAATTCACAACCAAGCGGGCCAGTCATCGGCACGTATGCAGGAAGGGCGCAAACCCTCCGATGGCGACATGCACTACCAAACCCGCACGCTACAATACCTGCAAAGAGGTTTTACCTCGTACCAGCTAAAGGGAGAGCATGTGCTTCCAACACTAGGTAAAACAAAGGTTGAGTGGCTCTCGTCGTACACCGTGTCCACACAGGACGAGCCAGATCTACGGTTCTTCACCAACAGCTATGCCGTTAATGGTACCGATACCGTTTACAGCATAAACCCAACGCTTTACCCCGTTCCTACCCGTTACTTCCGTAACATGGAGGAGTCGAACTGGGACAACAAGCTCGATATTGAAGTCCCCGTTAAAATTGCAGGTAAAACAGGAAAGGTGATGCTTGGCGGAGCTGCAGTGCTCAAAAACAGGGCATTTAGGGAGAAAAGTTTTACCTACCGCGAGAATGCGAATACTTTTAATGGTGATATTACCGAGTATTTTGCCGACGAGAACCTACACGCTCCCGATGGAATTTATATATCCAACTCAAAATCCACAAACGAGAAGAACAGCTACGATGGCGAGCAGCTTGTTGCGGCAGGTTACTCGTTATTAGACCTTAGCCTAACCAGCAAATTCCGAGCAAATGTTGGTGCACGCGTAGAGTACACCAATATTCTAACCCAGAGCCTAAGGGCAAATGTTGCCAAGGGCGAGATTACATCAACCGACGTACTCCCAGCGCTTAACCTAACCTACTCGGCAACAGAAAAAACCAACTTCCGCTTTGCGGCAAGCAGAACCCTTGCGCGCCCATCGTTTAGGGAGCTAGCGCCATACGCATCGCTCGATTTTGTTGGCGATTTTGTTTTTGTGGGTAATGCAAACCTAAAAAGAACACTAATTGACAACTTTGATTTACGCTGGGAAACCTTTATGAACTCTGGCGAAATAATCTCCCTTAGCGTTTTCTATAAAACGTTTCACAACCCTATAGAGCGCACCTTTAACACCGAGGCCGCAAACCCCGAGCTCACTCTTCGTAATGTTGATAAGGCTAGCCTTTACGGATTGGAAATTGAGCTTCGCAAAAACTTGGATTTTGCCCAAATCACCAAAGATTTTAAGGTTGGATTAAACCTAACACTGGTAAAATCTCAGGTTAGCATAGATAGCAAGGAGTTGGAGCTAAAGCACCATTTCGACCCATCCTTTAGCAACACCCGTGTTATGTTTGGGCAGTCGCCATATATTATTAATGCACACTTGGGCTATAGCAATGAGAAGAATGGAATAAGCGCCAACTTAGCCTACAATATATCTGGTGAAAGGTTATACTTAGTAAATGCAACAGGCGTGCCCGATGTTTACGAGTCGCCCCGCGGACAAATGGACTTTAACATCAGCAAAACGTTTGCCCAGAAGTACTCGCTAAAGCTATCGGCCAAAAATCTACTCAACTCACCCTACAAGCAAACCTATCAGTTCGGTGGTAAGGAGTATGTTTTTAGCAGCTACTCGTTAGGTAGAACATTTTCGTTCAGTATTTCGTACTCATTCTAGTATTGGTACAAAAATTGAGTACAAAGGAAACGAGTATAATGCATTTATTCCCCTCACCACATAACCATTTTACAATGAGAAGAATTATAACACTAATAGCGCTACTTTTAGCCACACAGTACACGTTTGCTCAGCTTACCCAAAGCGATGATGGCAGATACTTTGATAAGAATAAGAAGCCATACACAGGCCTTTATAGCGAAAAGTATCCCAATGGGAACCTTCGTATAGAAATGAGTATTAGCGAGGGCCACCTTGATGGGGATTACAAAACCTACTTTGAGAATGGCTCCATTAACGAAATTCGCTCCTACAAAACGGGTAAGATGGATGGCATTTGGGAAACCTTTAACGACCAGGGACAAAAAACCGCCGAAGCCAGCTTTAAAGATGGCGTAAAGCATGGGAAATGGTTTGTTTGGGACGATGCTGGCACCATGCGGTACGATATGACCTACACCAACGGAAAGAAGTCAGGTAAATGGATAATTTACGATGCCCAAGGGAATATCCTAAGCGAAAAAAGCTACGAATGAGAATATTTTTACAATCTTTGCAAAGGCTGAGGGTTTTCCTTCAGCCTTTTTCTCATTAAAAGCGTTTAGCATGAGTGCTGTAGCAAAGAACAACCTCATCCCAAACGTTTCATTTTTTTCAAGTCTTACGCCATGAATATTTTTAAAGATAAGCTTTGCTGGGTAACCGGCGCATCATCGGGAATTGGTCAGGCCTTAGCGCTTGAACTTGCAAAAGAAAACGCTAGGTTAATCATATCCTCAAATCAACAGAACGAGCTACTAACGGTAAAAGAGCAATGCCTACAGCACACCTCCTTTTGTGAGGCTATAGCCTTTGACCTGTCAAACCCAGAGGTTGTTGAGCAAACCGCCCGCGAAGTGCAGCAAAAGCATGGAGCCATTTACCTGCTTATTAACAATGGTGGCATTAGCCAGCGCGCCCTAGCCATTGATACCCCCATTGCCCTCGACAGAAAGATTATGGAGATAGATTTTTTTTCGTACGTGGTGCTAACCAAGGCCATTCTCCCAAATATGATTGAGGCTGGCGAGGGATATATAGCAGCAACAAGTAGCATATCGGGCAAGTTTGGTTTCCCGCTACGCTCCATGTACGCATCGGCTAAGCACGCCATTCAGGGTTTTTTCGAAACCATTAGGCTGGAGCTGCTGCCCCACAATATTTTTGTAACCATAGCCTATCCGGGTAGGGTACAAACCAACATCTCGCTAAATGCACTGGAAAAGGATGGCTCTCCCCATGGAAAAATGGATCCAGGACAAGCCAACGGTATTCCTGCCGATGTATGCGCACAGCGCTACCTTAGGGCAATTAAAAAGCGCAAACCAGAGGTACTAATCGGAGGCAAGGAGCTAACAATGGTGCATGTAAAAAGGCTTTTCCCCAGGATATTTTACAGGATAATTGGAAAAATTAAAACAACCTAAACCTAATATACCGCATCGCAATGGAAAAGATAATTTGTGGCATACAGCAAATTGGCATTGGTGTTGCCAACAATTACAAAGCATGGAACTGGTACATTAAGGCATTTGGTGTTGATGTTCGCGTTTTTGAAGACGACACCGTAGCCGAGCTAATGCTTCCCTATACAGGTGGGCAGCCCCAAAAGCGCCACGCATCGCTTGCAATTAACATGCAAGGTGGTGGCGGTTTTGAGATATGGCAGTACTCCCAAAGAACTCCCCTTGCCCCTACCTTTGATGTTACGCTTGGCGACCTAGGCATTTTTGCAGCCAAAATTAAGTGTTTCGATGCTACCAAGGCCTATCATCACCTAAAATCGCAGGGAATAGAGCCGCTTGGCGATGTTCACTCGGGCCCCGATGGGAAGCTGCACTTCTTTGTAAAAGACCCCTTTGGCAACCACTTTCAGGTAATAGAGAGCACATCGTGGTTTAACAACCTTAATAAACCAACAGGTGGCACCTATGGTGCAATAATTGGCGTTTCCGATATTGATAAGTCGTTAGCGGTTTACCAAAATATTTTAGGGTACGACAAAGTAGTATTTGATGGCGTTGATTCCTATAACGACCTAAAAGATCTCCCCGGAGGTGCACGCCAAATGCGTAGGGTTGTACTAACGCACAGCGCACCCCGAAAAGGAGCGCTTAGCGAACTTGTTGGAGACAGCCAAATTGAGCTGGTACAGCTAATTAACGACAAAGCAAACAAAATTTTCGAGAACCGTTTCTGGGGCGACTTAGGCTTTATTCACCTATGCTTTGACGTAAAGCACATGAGCGCTCTTGAGAAGGAGTGCAACGAGGCTGGATACCATTTTACAGTAAACTCAAACGTTAAGCACAATGCCAACGGAAGCTTTGATATGGGAGAAGCGGCTGGGCATTTTACTTACATTGAAGATCCAGATGGAACACTTATTGAGTTTGTTGAAACGCATAAAATCCCCATTATGAAAAAGCTTGGCCTTTTCATAAACCTAGACAAACGCGATCCGGAAAAACGACTACCACGCTGGATGCTTAAACTGCTGGGATTGAAAAAAGTAAAGGGGCTATAGCCCCTTTTTTTATAAATCGTTCACATCAAAGGTAAAAGACTCTATGTTAGACCTAACCCTAGGAGCATTAAGCCGCTTCTGCAGTTCGGGAGGGAGAGCTGCTGCATTCCCTTTATAGCCAACCGCAATTACAGCTACTGGATACTCTGTATCGTCCATCATTAGAGTATCGTGCATTAGCTTATGATCAAAACCACCCATAGGGTGCGTTGCTAACCCCAGCTCGGTAGCACGAATCATTAGGTTGGCCGTTGCCATACCCACATCGTGCATGGCATAAAAGTTTTGCCTCCCAGTACGATGCAGCTCTTTTTTTGCTGCTGAAACAATTAGCACCGACGCATCTTTTGCCCAAACCCTATTCCCCTCGGCCAAAAGGTTAAGCACAGCAACAAACGCCTCAGGATCCTCACGCTTGGCGTAGTAAAAACGCCATGGCTGCTCGTTATATGACGATGCAGCCCAACGTGCTGCCTCAAACAGCTCAAAAAGCGTATCGGTTGGGAGCTCCTTTAACGAAAAAGCCATTTCGCTTCGTCGCATCGTAATCTGGGTCTGTTTATCACTAGACTGCTCCATTGTTTGTATTTTAGTATTTAACGCATCTAAGTTATACTTGTTCAGGGACATAAAAAAGAATAAACCGTAGGGGCTGCTATCAAAAAAGCAAACAGACTGCGCATAAATCAAAACAGCACAATCAGAATCAATGTGCTTGCTCATAATTCATCTATGGGAGGTTTTAAAACCCTAGCAAAGTCTGGCTGTTCATTAAGTATCCTGCCAAACAGCGCCAAATCAGAATAACCAAATAAAGGCACAAAAAAATCAGCATGTTTCTTAACATAGCTGTATAGCAATTCAATAACTTTGAAATTTGAAAAACAAGCAGTAAGATTGTAACCGTCATTAAACCCTTACAATGACTTCTAAACACCTATTAAATCAATAAAAAACCACTGTTATGAGCAAGATGACCTCAAAAGATTACATTGCACGAGAGGACAAATTCGGAGCCCACAACTACCACCCACTTCCTGTTGTACTTGAGCGTGGAGAGGGTATTTATATGTGGGATGTTGAAGGCAAGCGCTACTTCGACTTCCTGTCAGCGTATTCTGCTGTAAACCAAGGACATTGTCATCCAAAAATTGTAAAAGCACTTGTAGATCAAGCACAAAAGCTTACACTTACCTCAAGGGCATTCTACAACGACGTGCTTGGAGAGTACGAAGAGTACATCACCAAATACTTTGGATACGACAAAGTTCTTCCAATGAACACTGGTGCAGAGGCCGACGAAACTGCGCTAAAACTTTGCCGTAAGTGGGCATACAATAAAAAAGGCATTAAGGATGACCAAGCAAAGATTATTGTTTGCGATGGAAACTTCCACGGACGTACCATTACCATTGTGTCAATGAGTAACGATCCGGATTCATATGCTGGTTATGGCCCATTCACCCCTGGTTTTGTACGTATTCCATACAACGACCTAGCTGCCCTTGAGCGCGAACTAGCAGATCCTAACGTTGCTGGTTTCCTTCTTGAGCCAATTCAAGGCGAGGCTGGTGTTTTTGTTCCAGACGAGGGGTACCTAAAGAAAGCTTACGACCTTTGTAAGAAAAAGAACGTTCTGTTTATTGCCGATGAGGTTCAAACTGGTATTGCACGTACTGGTAAGCTACTAGCTTGCGACCACGAAGGCGTTCGTCCTGATATTCTAATTCTTGGTAAAGCCGTTTCGGGTGGCGTTATTCCTGTTTCTGCTGTTCTTGCCGACGATGAGATTATGCTAACCATTAAACCAGGTGAGCATGGCTCAACCTTTGGTGGATTCCCTCTTGCAGGTAGAGTTGCCATGGCTGCTCTTGAAGTAATAAAAGAGGAGAAGCTTGCAGAGAACGCTGAGAAGATGGGTAAAATATTCCGCGAGGAGATGAGTAACGTTAAAAGCGATATGATTGAGCTTGTTCGTGGTAAAGGTCTTCTTAACGCTATTGTTATCCGCAACAAACCTGGCAAAACAGCTTGGGATGTATGTATGGCAATGGCAGAGAAGGGCGTACTAGCTAAGCCAACTCACGGAAACATTATCCGCTTTGCTCCTCCGCTTGTTATTAAAGAGGCTGAACTTCGCGAAGCTATTGGCCTAATTAAGGAAGCGTTTAAGCAATTTGAATAAATTCTTATTGCAGTTCAATACTATGAGAGGGGCAAAATGCCCCTCTTTTTATTGGCTATAACATTTTGTTTAAGCATGCCGCACAGTACAGAGAGCTCGTTTCCTGTTTATTTAAGCAGCACTCAGCATCAAGAGTAAAAGGTTACATGGGATAACAAAACTCATTATCAATAAAATAAGATTTTAACATTTTACAGATTGAGGTTAAACCATAAAAGAATAGAACAATCAAACCCATCAGTTACAAAGGATTCTTTCTCTTTGTACGTGCAATAAAAATACCCCCAACCAATACTTGAAAATTGTTTAACAATGAAACAACTATTTTACCTAATGACAGCAGTAGCCTTTGCAGCAATAGCATTTAGCAGCTGCGAATCAAAAAAGGGTGAGAAAACAGCATTTGATCCTAAGCAAATGGATCTTTCGGTAAAACCAGGCGTTGACTTTTACGAGTATGTAAACGGCACTTGGATGAAGAATACTGTTATCCCCGACGATAAATCGCGCTACGGCTCGTTCGACATCCTTCAAGAGGAAAATAATAAGATCCTAAAGAGCATTTTTGAGAAAGCCGCTAGCAAAACCGATGCTCCCAAAGGAAGCAGCTGGCAAAAAGTTGGCGATTTCTATGCCTCGGGAATGGATACAACGGCCATTGAGCAGCTAGGCGTAAACCCTATTCAGGATAACCTTAATAGCATTGCTGCGATTGCTAACACTAGCGAGCTACAAAAGGAAATTGCTTTGCTTCACACCATTAGGGTATCGCCCCTTTTCTTTGTGTATGCAGGACAGGACGATAAGCAAAGCGACCAAATTATTGTGAACCTTTACCAAGGCGGACTAGGCTTGCCCGATAGGGATTACTACCTGTCGCCCGACCCTCGCTCTATAACTATTCGCGAAGGGTACCAAAACCACTTAGCCCAAGTGTTTAAGCTGCTTAATCAGGATGAAGCACAAGCAGCACTTTCCGCCGATGCGGTTATGCAAATAGAGAGTCGCCTTGCCAAGGCTTCCATGACCCGCCTAGAGCGTCGCGACCCAAATAAGACCTACAATAAGGTTAGCTTACAGGAGATGCAGAGCATTGCACCTGCCTTTGACTGGAATGCTTACTTTACCAATATCAGCATTGATGTTCCCTCCGATTTTGTTATAGACAACCCAGCCTTCTTTGCCGAAGTGAGCAAAATGCTAACTGAGCTACCCATTGATAGCTGGAAAACATACCTTACTTGGAACCTAGTTAACCGTTTCTCCCCATACCTTAGCGCATCATTTGTTGAGCAGCAGTTTAGCTTTTACGGAAAAGTACTTTCTGGTAGCCAAACTAATAAGCCAAGGTGGGAGCGCGTTGCCGGCTCTGCAAATATGGCTCTTGGCGAAGCCATTGGTCAGGTTTACGTAGAGGAAAACTTCCCTCCCCAAGCAAAGGAGAAGATGGTTACCCTTGTTGCCAACCTTAAGGATGCTTACCGTGAGCGTATCCAGAATCTTATCTGGATGAGCGAGGTTACCAAGCAAAAAGCCATTGATAAGCTTAACGCTATGAACGTTAAGGTTGGTTATCCCGATAAGTGGACCGATTACACAAACCTTGAAATAGACAGGGATAGCTACGCTGCTAACATTAAGCGCTCTTTAGCCTTCTCGTTCAGAAAGAATATGGACAAGCTGGGTAAGCCCGTGGACCGCGACGAGTGGTTTATGAACCCACAAACGGTTAACGCGTACTACAGCCCATCCATGAACGAGATTGTTTTCCCTGCGGGAATACTTCAGCCTCCGTTCTTTAGCCTTTATGCCGACGATGCCATTAACTACGGTGGAATTGGGGTTGTTATTGGCCATGAGATGACTCACGGTTTTGATGACCAAGGACGGTTATACAGCAAGGAAGGGAACCTTGAAGAGTGGTGGACTCCTGAGGATGCCGAAAAGTTTAAAGCGCTTACCCAACCGCTGATTGACCAGTACAATGCATTTATTGCCATAGATAGCATGCACCTTGATGGCAACCTTACCCTAGGTGAGAACATTGCCGATTACGGTGGGCTAACCATTGCATACCATGCCTTCCGCAAATCGCTTGAAGGGAATAACGAGCCCTCTCCTATTGATGGCTTTACCGCCAACCAACGCTTCTTCCTATCGTACGGAAACATCTGGCGGCAGGTAATTCGCGATGAGGAGCTAATGCGCCGTGTTAAAGAGGATGTGCATTCGCCCGGCCGCTTTAGGGTTAACGGTGCGCTATTTAACATCCCCGAGTTCTACCAGGCATTTACCATTGAGCCAACAGAACCACTATACATTGCACCCGAAAAGCGTGCAACCATTTGGTAGCTTTTCCTAAACCTCAATAAGTTGGAACCGATAATTGGCAGTTAACAGCGCTAGTTATCGGTTCTTTTTTGTAACCAGCCACGCACACACCTAAACTTAATTAATGGTTAGGCAGTTGCAATATCAACATAAGTATTTCTGCAAAGCAATACCCGCTCGAGTTTTCAATTATCTTTAATAAATTTACACCCGTACCGTAATTTTATACGCAACTAACTAAAAAACACCCGTTATGAGCATTCTAGGAAACATTATTTGGCTACTATTTGGCGGCATATTTATATTTTTTGAGTACCTAATTGCCGGTTTTGTAATGTGCCTAACCATAATTGGAATTCCTTTTGGAATCCAAATATTTAAGCTATCGTTAATGGCGCTTTGGCCTTTTGGTAAGAAAATAGAAACTACTCCAACAAGCAATGGTTGCCTAAATACGCTAATGAATATAATATGGCTTTTGATAGGCGGAATTTGGATTGCCCTTAGCCACGTTATCGTTGGACTAGTATTAGCAATAACCATTATTGGAATCCCCTTTGCAACACAGCACTTTAAACTTGCCGGATTGGCGCTAACTCCTTTTGGAAAAAGAGTTGTATAACAACCCATCTTAGTGCAGAGTTACACATGACCAAAATCATCCTTATCTCCAAGCAGAATGCTATGTTTGCAGATGTTTTAACAACTAAACCAGAATCTACAACATAAACCAAAATCCTACCTATGAAAAGAGTCCTAATGGGGATTGGTGCTGCAGCTATTATACTATTTAGCCAGTGCAACGCCCCCCAGAAAAAAGAAACCATTGGCAGTCCAATAACCCAACCAACCGTGGAAAAGGTAAAAAAACAGCTAGTTGAAAAGTACGGCGAAGCGGAGAAGTTCCGTATTGACCGTGGTGTATTGCAAGCAGCATCGCTTTGGCGCACAACCGATGGCACCGAGACGGAGTTTGAAAACTTCTGTACCGAGAACTTTGTTTCTGGCGAGGCAGAGGTAAAAACCCTGTTCGACAAGCTATCGTACGGATTCGAAATCCTAAATGGCTATTTTCTACGCATAAGTAAAGACCTTATGCGCCCACTCCATTTGGATTGGGGTCCAGTAACCAATGTTGATATGATTTTTGGTGGATTTAGCGCTGGTGCTCACCTTTCCGAGGATCTATTTACCAATAAAATTGCCTTTATAACAGCTCTTAACTTCCCCAACTACAGCCTAAAGGAGAAAACAGAACAGGGCGAGAGCTGGAACCGCCTACAATGGGCATACGCTCGCATGGGCGACATGTTTACCTCACGCGTACCTGCCGAACTGGTTCAGAACTACTCCAAGTTCTCAACCGAAGCCGATACCTATATTAGCGAGTACAACATTCAGCTAGGCAAACTGGTTAACGATAAGGGCGAAAACCTTTTCCCTGCCGACCTAAAGCTAATTAGCCACTGGGGACTTCGCGACGAGATTAAATCGCAGTACGCCAACGGCGAAAGTGGCATTGAGAGCCAAAAGATGATTTATCAGGTAATGAAACGCATTATTGACCAATCTATTCCACTAGATGTAATAAACAGCGACAAGCTTACCTGGAACCCATACAGCAACGAGGTAACCGAAAATGGCGTTAAGGTTGAAGCAAAACCCGAGCCTGATACTCGCTACCAACAGGTTGTGAACCTTTTTGGTGCACTTAAGGCAATGGACGAGTTTAACCCAACCATGCCAACGTACATTCAGCGTCAGTTTGAGGGAAACTTTGAAATTCCTGTAGAGGATGTTGAGGCGCTATTCACCGCATTTGTATCATCAAAAGAGGTTCGCGAAGCGGGCAAGCTAATTAGCAAACGCCTAGGTCGCGAACTACAACCCTACGATATTTGGTACGATGGGTTTAAATCGCGTAGCAGCATTCCTGCCGAGAAGCTCGATGCAGCAACAGCAAAACGCTTTACCAGCGCAGCAGCATATGAGAAGGAGATTCCTGCCATGCTAGTTAACCTTGGCTGGAGCAAGGAAAAAGCCAACTTCTTTGGCGAGAAGATTAAGGTTGAAGGCTCTCGTGGTGCTGGTCATGCATGGGGAGGCGAAATGCGCGAGGATGTTGCCCTACTCCGCACCCGAATCACTGGTTCTGGAATGAACTACAAAGGGTTTAACATAGCCATGCACGAGTTTGGTCACACCGTTGAGCAAACCATAACCCTACACGACGTTGACTTCTACACCATGCACGGTGTTCCTAACACAGCATTTACTGAGGCTCTTGCTTTCGTTTTCCAGAAACGCGACCTCGATGTGCTAGGCATTAAGGACAATAACCCAGAGAAAGAGCACCTAATGGCGCTAGATAACCTTTGGTCGTGCTACGAGATTATGGGTGTATCGCTTGTTGATATCAGCCTATGGAAATGGTTATACGCTAATCCCAACGCCACTCCCGCACAGGTTAAGGAAATGACAATAACCATTGCTAAAGATGTTTGGAACAAGTACTACGCTGATGTTTTTGGCACAAAGGACGAAACAATTTTAGCCATTTACTCACACATGATTGATAACCCACTTTACCTATCGGCATACCCACTTGGACACCTTATCGATTTCCAACTTGAGAAGCAGTTCCAAGGCAAAAACTTTGCAACCGAGGTACAGCGCATATTTGAACAAGGACGCTTAATTCCACAACTTTGGATGAAGGGTGGCGTAGGCCAACCGCTTGCCATTGAGCCAACACTTGAGGCTGCAGCAAAAGCACTTGAGGTTATTAAGTAAAACTCACTATTTTTGCACTCCGATGAAGCTAGTAGAAATGCTAGCTTCATCTGTTTATACCCCTTGGTAGCACGTAATAAACCACACAATGAAAGTATCGTTTATCCTTGTAGAGCCCGCAGTTCCCGAAAATGTTGGCGCAGCAGCTAGAGCCATAAAAACAATGGGTTTTACCAACTTACGCTTGGTTAACCCATGCAACCATTTAGAGCTTAAAGCCAAAATGCTTGCCCACGGGTCAAACGATATTCTTGAGAACGCTCAGGTTTTTGATAACCTTGCCGATGCCATAGCCGATTTGGACTTTACAGTGGCAACATCGGCTAAGCTCCGCTGGGTAAAGTTAGAACCTATAGATAGCACCAACCTTTACAGCTTTTTAAAGGAGCGCGAGCACCTAATTTCAAGCGTGGGCATTGTGTTAGGTCGCGAGGAATCGGGGCTAACCAATGAGGAGATTGCCATGTGCAGCCGCACATCTAGCGTGCCGTTGGCGGCACCCTACCCATCAATAAATTTGGCGCAAAGTGCAATGGTGTACGCATATAGCCTTTCCAAATTTGGAATTACGCCCAATACCGATTCCGATACACCTCCCCAACAAACCGAAAATATCAACCAGCAGAGCCTAAAAGCCCTTATGGGAAAGGCCTCGGAAGTACTTACCCTAAGTGGAATATCTCCAGAACTGCTAATTTATGGTAGAATTATGGAGCGACTAAACGACCTCTCGCCCACCGATATTAACCTTCTCCACTCCTTTTGCAGCAAGTTTTTGGAGAAGTACAAATAACATTTCTCTACACCTTAGCTAGCCCAATAATTATTGCTTTGCAAAGTATGTTGCTTGCATAGAAGAGTGTTAATTGGTTATCTTTACTCAAGTAACCAATTACCTAAAATCAAAATGCTTATGCGGCTTCTCCTTTCACTAATAACTGCCATTGCATGGGTTAACCTGGGCACAGCGCAGCAGAATACATCATACGATTTGCATAAGACGCATCGTGCTTCCGTGGAAAAGGGTGTTTACAGCACCCAAATGGACAGCTACGATGTATCGTACTATAAGCTGGACATAAATCTTAGTAACAGCACTGCTGCAATTAGCGGAACAGTTACCATAAAGGCAAAATCGGTGGTTGAAAGTATGAGTACATTCACCATACAGCTAATAAATCAGCTTAACGTTAGCTCAGTAAAAATTAATGGAAACGCAGTAACGTTTAGCCATAGCAACAACCTAATAACGGTTAACCTAACCACCCCATTCATTCAGAATGAGATATTTACAGCCGATATAACCTATGCTGGCACACCAGGCGAAGGGCTATCCAATACTTTTGATAACAACTGGGGAGTATGGGTTACTTGGACTCTTTCAGAATCGTTTCACGCTAAGGATTGGTTCCCTGCTAAAGAGGAGCTAACCGATAAGGCCGATAGTGCCGATATTCTAATTACTGTTCCAACAGGCCAAATTGGAGTATCAAATGGAGTGCTGGCTAGCACCGTAGATTTGGGAAATGGTAAAACCCGATTCGAATGGAAGTCGCGTTACCCCATAGCCTACTACCTTATTGCAGCAACAGTGTCCAACTACCATGAGTACACTGGATACCTAACGCTTCCTGGCATGAGCAATCCAATGCCCATTCAAAACTTTGTTTACAACGTCCCCAACTGCCTTGAATCTAACCAAGCGGTTATTGACCAAACAGGATTACAAATAGAGCTATTCTCAGAACTTTTTGGACTATACCCCTTTAGCAACGAAAAGTATGGCCATGTAATGGCACCCTTTGGAGGTGGCATGGAGCACCAAACCATTACTACTTTGGGTTACTTTACACCCGGATTGGTGGCTCATGAACTTGCACACATGTGGTTTGGCGATTATGTTACCTGTGGTACATGGCAGGATATATGGATTAACGAAGGGTTTGCCTCATACGGAGAGTACCTTCACCTGCAGCACCTTTTCTCGCAGTCTCATGCCGACAATTGGTTAAAAACTGCCCACAACTACGCTAGGAATAAGCCCAATGGAAGCGTGTACATAAACCAAGCGCAGGCCTATGACGAGAGCCGTATTTTCGATTATAGCCTATCTTATAAAAAAGGGGCATCGCTAGTTCACATGATTCGGCACGAAATTAACAACGATGAGGTTTTCTTTAACGTTCTTAAAGCCTTTCTTAATAGATATGCCCACAGCACTGCAACAGGAAACGACTTTTTAAACGTACTTAACGAGGTAACCCAATCTAATTACCAATGGTTCTTCGACCAGTGGTACTATGGTTTTGGATATCCTATTTATAGGTTTGAGTACTCCATACAGGGCAATACGCTTAATATTAATGTATTGCATAACGGAAGCAGCTACTTAACCACGCTATTTAAAACATCGATGGAAGTTGTAGCAACAACTCAAAGTGGGGTTGAGACACAACGCATTTTTGTGAGCGAAAACGAGCAAAGCTTCAACCTAACCTTTAGCAACCCTGTTAAATCGGTAGAGTTCGATCCAAACAACTGGATTCTTAAGCAAACGGAAAGCGTAACTAGTGTTAACGAGATTAACTCCAACATTGATGTAACAATATCACCTAATCCAGCAAGCAATAGCATCACCATAACAATACCTTCCAACACCAGTATGTTTAGCACCGAGATTATAAGCATAAATGGTGTATCCATACAAAGCAATGATGTTAAAGGCAGTAGTACAACCCTAAACATTGAAAAACTCCAACCAGGAATATACCTTGTTAAGGTAAAATCGGGTAACAAGGTTTACACAAAGCGTATTGTAAAGAGCTAATAAAACGGCAAGGCTAGAGTCTCCTCTAGCCTTGCTGCTTATAGTTTGATTGTAAAATCATCGGCATCGAGCCAAACAGGGAACCGCTCCCTAAAGGAGTTAAGCTCAGAGAGGCTTACCTCTGCCATAACCACCACCTCCTTATTCTCTGCAGCCCTAACCATCGCGTTCCCCCGCGGATTGTAAATAGCCGAATCTCCAGAGTAATCTAGTCCAACACCATCAGTTCCAACTCTATTAACAGCAACCACATAACACTGGTTTTCTATAGCCCTAGCTGGAAGGAGCGTATTCCAAACACCCCTGCGCGAAGCGGGAAAATTGGCAACGTATATAAGCAAATCGTAATCGTTTCTATTTCTGCTAAACACTGGGAAACGAAGATCGTAGCATATCTGGGGCATTATGCGCCATCCCAAGTAGGAGATAATCTTTCGCTCATTTCCAGGTGCATAATGGTTGTGCTCATCGCCCATTCTAAAAAGATGACGCTTATCGTACCACGACACCCGCCCCGAAGGCTCAACAAAGTAGAAACGGTTATAGTACCTTGCATTGCTTTCCACTATTATGCTACCACAAAGGGCAAAGCTACCACTTGTGGCCACTTGCTTCATCCACTTAAGGGTTTCACCCTCCTCTGGCTCTGCTAAACTTTTGGGGCTCATTGAGAACCCTGTTGTAAACATCTCGGGGAGTATAACAATGTCGGCATTTCCCTTTTGAGCAGCAAGAATCTGCTCCAACGCATCTCTATTTGCCTCCGATTTTTCCCAAATAATATTTTGTTGCACTGCTGCAACCCGCAACAAATCTCTCATATATAATTTATATTTAGCCAGTTAATCATTTCACTTAAAAATAAACTAAACTTTTAGTTGATAAACTAAACTTTTAGTTTACATTTGTATTAAAGAACTTTAAAAAGGGTAACTACTATGAAGGAGCTTACAAAAGCCGAGGAGCAAATTATGCAAATTCTTTGGAAACTGGAAAAGGGATTTGTAAAAGATATTGTAGATGCCATGCCAAACCCTAAACCAGCATACAACACGGTATCTACAATTGTTCGAATTTTAGAGAAGAAAGGTTTTGTAGATCATAATGCTTACGGTAAAACATTCGAGTACTTTCCTGTAGTAAGCAAAAAGGAGTACACAGGAACTTTTCTAAAAGGATTTATCCAAAACTACTTTAGCAACTCCTACCGCCAGCTTGTTTCATTCTTTGCTAAAGAGGATGAGCTAACAGTTGGCGAAATGGAGGAGATAATTAACGTATTACAAAAACAGCTAGATAAACAAAAAGAAGATGGAAGCGCTACAAATTCTTAGCTATTTGCTAAAAGTTAGCATAGGCGTTACAGTAGTATGGTTGCTTTGGCACGCATTTATGCGTGGTGAGAATAACTTTGCATTGTCGCGGCTATTCATTCTACTGGGAGTAGCATTATCGGCAATACTACCTGCCATTGCCCCAGAAATAAGCCTAACAACCAATAGCATTATAACCAACCAGCAAGAGGTTTACATGGTTATGCTAAAGGAGATAGCCGTTACCGCCCAAAACGGGGGAACCAACACACCTTGGTTTTTAATGGGTTACGGAGCTATATCTCTTTTCTTTGCATTTAGGTTTAACAGGCGGTTGGCAAGCATTGTTGCGCTATACAGCAAGGCAAACAAGCAGCGCAATGGCAGTTGGATTATTGTAAACCACCAACGAGACATACCACCTTTCTCCTTCCTAAACCTATGCTTTATAAACAAAAAGAATATTCCCAATAGCTCCATTCAGGATGTGCTGGATCATGAAAAGGCACATTTTAGTAAGCTACACAGCCTAGATATTATACTTTTCGAAATACTATCTATTTTTCAGTGGTTTAACCCCTTGTTTTGGCAGCTAAAGAAACGATTAATTGAAGTGCACGAGTATCAAGCCGACGAGGGAGTACTGAGAAAGCGAGTTGACCTGTACGCGTACCAGGAATCTATAGTTTCCCTTGCCTTTAATGGGATAGCGCTACCCATAGGCAACTGTTTTAACAAATCACTAACACTAAAACGATTAGCCATGATGAATTTAAATGAAAAGCGCAAAGGTGCTGTAATCCGTTTCTCCCTTTCGTTAATGATACTGGGTTCGCTTCTATTCCCAATCGCTTGCGAAAAAGCACCTGAGACTTCGGAACTGGAAGAGGTTGTAGTTACTGCCAAATCGGAGGGTGCCGCTGAGGTTCAAGGGTCTATCATTGATGGAGAGGTATTTTTAGTAGCAGAACAAATGCCCAAATTTGAAGGAAAAGACGTAAATAATTTTAGGAATTTTATTGCAAAAAACCTTCGCTACCCAGAACTGGCAAAGAAAAAGGGTATTGAAGGACGTGTATTTGTTCAATTTGTTATTACAAAATCAGGTAGATTAGGCAATGTAAAGGTTATTAGAGGTGTTGATTCTACCCTTGACCAAGCTGCCATTGATGTGGTTAAACTATCGGACGGTCTTTGGACTCCTGGCATGCAACGCGACCAAGAGGTTAACGTAAGCTTTACATTCCCAATAGTCTTTACACTAAAAAAGTAGATTAGCTCCCAAGGGAACTTTGAAAGGAGTTCCCTTGGGTTCTTATAAAATTAGATAGTACTATGAAAATTAAGGTTACAGCAACAATACTACTAGCCCTTATTGCCAATTGGGCACTTGCACAACAGGATAGCACAAACAATTCACTAGAGCTTTTAATGCTTCAGGGGAATGGCAGTAATACCATACCCCTGCTTAAAAAAAGAGCTGCAAACGATACAACAAACGCCCAAAACCAGCTGCTGCTTGGTTATGCGTACAATGCCTTAACCCAGTACGATAGTGCTGCAATAGCGTTTAGCAAAGCTTGTAAAATTGATACAACAAGTAGCATAGCGAAACAGGAACTAGCAGGAGCACTACTATCGTTTGGAAGAATAACCCAATCAATAAAAACATATAATGAGGCTATTGCGCTCGATAGCACTAACCGGTATGCAAAAATTGAACTGGCACGTTTGCTTAAACGAGAGAATCAGTTTAAGAAAAGCAGAGCCATTTGGGAGGATTTACTTAAGGCCGACTCTACCAACTACTTTATATGGGAGCAAATTGGCGACTGCTACTATAAGGATAACGATGCCAATAGCGCATGGGCTTGCTACTTTATGTCGCACTACAACAATCCAAGCAACTTACCCATTGCCGTTAAGATTGGACAAATTGGAAACATATCAGGTGCACCTTTTGACCTATGGGAATCGATTATAGACACGGCATTAACATTTGACACTACCTATGTTCCTTTACTCCGAACCAAAGCCTACACCGAGTTTAGGAAAGAGCAATACGCATCAGCTTCAAAGTGGTTTAGCAAGGCATTTGAGCTGGGCGATTCTACGCGCTTTACGCTAAAGCACTATGGTATAACGGAGTATCACAACGGCCTATTCTACAAAAGTGCTGGACTAATGGAGGCCGCCTATAAAATTGATACAACAGATATTCCGCTAAACTTTGTTCTGGCAAAAGCATTGAGAAAAATTGGCGACAGGCCAATGGCCATTAAACTCCTACAGAATAACACGCTGCTTATGAATCCCGACAAGAACGAGCTGGCCATGATGTACGAGGAGATGGGATATCTATATAAAGAGAATAAAGAGCCAAAACTTGCTATAGAGAAATACCTAAAAGCAATAAATATAACGCCAAGCCGATTCTACCTGCTTTACAACGTTGCATACTGCCAGGAGCTCATAGATGAACCCAAAAATGCACTTAGAAGCTACCAAAACTACATAACCCTTTACGAGGATACTATAACTAGCGATAGTACAAAGCTAGCCAATAAGCCTACAATTGAATATGCCCAGTTCAGGGTGAAAAAAATTAGGGAAAAGCTTTTTTTCCAAGACAACCTTATTGCAGACAGCGCAATGGTTGATCCCAAAAATTTCTCTTATAAACAAATTGATGGGAAGTTTACTCTTATGTACAATGGCAAACCCGCTAGCGACTCGCTTAAGCAGGAGTACTATTTAATGCAGCGAACCATTCCAAGATAGATTCCCTCTCCTTTGCATAGAACAGATGCTGAATATGAGTCACAATATCTCTTTGTGGCTCATATCTTTTTGTGCCGATTTGAGCAATAGGTAGTATTTTGGGCGATGTTCCCGTTAAAAAAACCGATGTGTAACTATCAAGGTCATCTACTGCAACAGAGCGCTCAACAACCTTAATACTATTCTCCTGGCATATCTGCAAAACAATTTTGCGGGTAATTCCCTCAAGTACTGCACCCAATGGCGATGTAAACAGGTAACCATCCTTAACCGCGAAAAAATTGGAACGGCTACCCTCGGTAATCTCGTTTTGGCCATTTACCAGTAACGCTTCGTATGCACCGTTAGCAATAATTGCATCGGCTGCCTCACGCAGTGTGTGGTTCTCTGCTTTTACCAACGGATTAGGACGCTCCGCCCATAATAGTTCAACCCGTACACCCTGCTCATAAAACTCTTTTGCTGGGTAACTGCTCTTTATAAAGTAGGCAAGGAATGTTGGTAGTTTCTTATCGCTACCATAAACCAGTGCCAGCCTAATATTTTTTTCCGATACAGGATTTTGCGCCAAAAGCGCCTTTACCTGAGCTGTAAGCACATTGGCACTGGGGAAAGGTAATCCGCTAAGTTCGGCAGAACGTGCAAACCGCTCCATGTGGTAACGCCAAAACACAGGGCACGAGTCAACAACCCGAATAACCTCGTAAAGGACTTTTTCGCCTGATAAAAGTGAAGTTACAAACTGCGAAATTGGAGCTACATTACCATTATGAATGTAAAAATACTGGGTGGAATCTAAGGGGTTGATCATCTTTTAAAAGTGAAAGGTGAAAGGTGAAAAGTGAAAGGTGAATCCGCTTGTCTCCTCGCCTTGAGGTCAGCTTGTCTCGGCTATGACGAGAAGGCAAGCTGCCCCTAGGCGAGATTAAACGTTAAAAGTGAATAGTAAAATGACCAAACACTAACCAGTTAAATGTTAAACGTTAAAGATAAAATGACTATACACTAAATGCTAAACACTATACACCAAATACTAAACCCTATTCCTTGTTGCTATAGGAATCGTTTAGGATGGTGCTCATTAGTGGTGCGTAGAAGTTGTAGAAGAACATTGACTCGTAGCTTGTACCAAACCCTGTAAAAAGCCTATTAACAGCAAGTCCTCCCGCAATTCGAGAAGCAGGCATACATACGGGGTTTTGGGCAAAGTCGCCTGCAAAATAGTAGTAGTTTAGCTCTGCGCCCTTAATTACCGCAGGAAAGGTTGCATCAAGATTCAACTTAGCTAAAATGCGCTTACCCTCATCGGTTATATCTAAGTTAAAGGAAGCAGCAACCTCATTGCTGTTGGCTCCTATAAATTCAAACCAGTTGGTATAGCTAACGTTACTGGCGATGCCATATTTTTGTGTGGCATCGTTTGTGGCAACTAGTGTTGGGAAGGGGGCGTTCAAGTGTACGCCATCAATAAGCACCTCAATTAACCCATCGTTACTAATGAGCACAACACCCGACTTATCGGTAGGCCAGGCACCAAGGTGCTGCGATTCGTACAAGTTAGGCATCCACTCTGGTGGGCCCTGCTCATTGGTAGGACTAAAGGAGCTAAAGTACTTACCGCTCCACCCCAACCAGCTAATGCCAAACAGCTCCTCGGTTTTGTTACGTACCAACGAGTTTGTTGGTGTGCTAAACATATTATACTCTGCAATAACCAGTTTCCCTTTATCTAGCATTCCCTTTAGCAGCAGGTAATCGTTCTGGTTTAATCCGCCGTAAACCTTTTGCGAGCGAATGGGCTTAGTTTTCCCTTTATACCACTCAAAAGAGTAAACTCCATAGCAATCGGTGTAGTAGGCAATATCGTACGATGCAGCAAACGCATCAACCTCATTAATGCGCAAGCTTCTAAAATCAAAAACTTCCTGTTCTAGGTTAACGGGGAAAAAGCCGTAGTAATCCTTTTTATAGGAGTAGGGCTTCCCATCGGGGTTTACATAGCGATACCTATTGAGTATCCAATTAAAAGAGCGGTGCTCTTGCCGGCTAAAATCGGTAACGGTTTTGTCGAGCACATAAATATTTAGCTGCTTTCTAGGCTCAAAAAGCCGTATGGAAGCAAGTATTAAATACAGCAGTACCACCGCCCCCACAATATACCCCAGAGTTACTAAAAACTTTTTCATCAGCTTGTAGTTATATGGTCATAAAACGGTTAATGCCCTAAATCAACTAAAAAGTTAAGCATCAACAAGTAAGTAAATGAACAATTACTTAGAGCCAACTTGGGTGCTCATCTATAGCAAAAGCAAAAGCGTTTTTGCTTGGTGTATCGAAATTTACGAAATATTTCCGTTAGGGTTAACTATTTGGGGAAAATATGCACAAAAGATATTTGTATGCTAACGAGCATTGGTAATATTCAATATCGAACATTCCAACTAGTTTACTCTAGCTCGCTAAGCTCAAACCATCGTTCGCCTTTGGCCTCAAGCAGCGGCATAATTTGGGCTATGCGCTGCGACTTAGCGGTAATATCGGTTACGCTAAGATTACCAGATCCCAGCTGCTCCTCAAGTTGTGCTTTCTCCGTTTCAAGGGCATCAATCTCGGCAGTTAGCGTATCGAGTTCCCGACGCTCGTTAAAGGATAGCTTGCGCTCCTTAACGCGCTCTGGCTTCTTTTTTTCGGTTTTTGGTGCGGCTGCCTCAATTTGCTTCGCCTCTTCCCGCTCCTGCTCCTTTGCCCACTCGCGGTACTCGGTGTAGGAACCTGGGAAACCGCTAATCTCGCCATCGCCCTCAAAAACAAGCAACCCGTCAACAACCTTATCCATAAAGAACCTGTCGTGCGATACTACAAGTACAACGCCATCAAAGCTTTGGAGGTAATCCTCCAGAACGTTAAGGGTTAGGATATCGAGGTCGTTGGTTGGCTCGTCCAGAATTAGGAAGTTTGGGCTACGCATTAGTATGGTTAGCAGGTAAAGCCTGCGCTTTTCGCCACCCGAGAGCTTGTAAACGTACGATTGCTGAGTTTCGGGAGGGAAAAGGAACTGGTTTAGAAACTGCGATGCGGTTATGGTGCTACCATTACCCAGCGTAACCACTTCGGCCACCTCGCGGGCAACGTCAATAACTTTCATGTCCTCACGTATCTGCATACCCTCCTGGCGGTAATAGCCGTAAACAATGGTTTCGCCAACCTCAATAACTCCTGAGTCGGGCTGTATTTTGCCCGTTATTAGGTTCAGAAACGTGGATTTACCCGTTCCGTTAGGCCCAATAATACCCAGTCGCTCAAAACGGTTAAAGGTGTAGGTAAAGTCGTTTAGTATCCTCTTATCGGCAAAAGCCTTTTTAAGGTGCTTAACCTCCAGTACTTTTTTCCCTAAACGGGCTGCACCAACGTGAATGCCCACGCTGCGCTTATCTACGCGCTGCTGCGCCTTTTCGCGTAGCTCGTAAAAGGTCTCAATACGGTACTTGGATTTAGTGGTGCGAGCCTGTGGCGTGCGGCGCATCCACTCGGTTTCGGTGCGCAAGAGGTTAATGGCGCGGTTCACCTCCGACTGCTTGGCATCGAGCCTATCCTGGCGCTTCTCGGTAAAGTAAGCGTAGTTGCCCCTGTACCAGTAGAGCTGCTTTTGGTCTATCTCAATAATATCGGTACAAACCCTATCAAGGAAAAACCTATCGTGGGTAACCATCAGAATAGTGAACTTCCCTTTGGTTAGGTACTCCTCCAGCCACTCCACCATCTCCAGGTCAAGGTGGTTAGTTGGCTCATCGAGAACCAGAATGTCGGGCTCATTAATTAGCACCGATGCCAACGCAATGCGCTTACGCTGTCCGCCCGATAGGGTGGATACCCTTGTCGTAAAATCGGTTATACCCAGCTTGCTAAGCACCTGTTGAGCCTTAACCTCGTAGTCCCACGCCTCGAGCCTATCCATATCCTCCACCGCTTTTTGTAGCTCACTATCGGCACTTGCCGTTAGCGCTGCTTCGTATTTGGCAATAGCCTCGGCAATTTTAGGGTTTGATGCAAACACGTTCTGCAGCACGGTTGCGTTAACATCTAGCTGTGGTTCCTGTTCTAAAAATCCATACCTAAGATCCTTGGTAAAGATAATGTTGCCCGAGTCGGGAGAATCTTGCCCTGAGATAATACGCATAAGCGTTGTTTTCCCCGTTCCGTTACGGGCAATAAGGCCAACGCGCTGCTCTTTACCAACAGTAAAGCTTAAATCCTCAAAAAGGACTAAATCGCCAAAAGACTTTGTAAGGTTTTCAACCTGTAGATATGGAACCATTGATTGCTATTTTGTGCAAAGATAGTAATGAAACGTGAGACGTGAAACGTGAAAAGTGAAACGTGAAAAGTGAGACGTGAAACGACAAGACACTAAACACCAAACACTAGACACCAGACACTAACATCTAATCTCTTTATCCGTTAACATAAGGGCACGTGAAAAGTGAGACGTGAAACGACAAAACACCAAACACAAAACACTAAACACAAGACACCAAACACTAGCCCCCAACGTCTAGTACCCCAGCTCATCGAGCCGAATAACCAAATCGACCAAACGGTTGGAGTAGCCCGACTCGTTATCGTACCAAGTAATTAGCTGCGCGGTGTTGCCGTTAATTACCTTAGTAGCCAACGAATCGAATATGCTGGAGAATGGGCTACCAACAATGTCGCTGGACACAACAGGATCGGTACAGTAGTCAACAATTCCCTTCAAGGAGCTGTTGGCGTACCGCTCAACCGCTGCGTTAATGGACTCAACGGATACGGATTTCTCAAAGGTAATTACCAGCTCCGATAGCGCCCCGCTAATAATGGGCACACGGGTTGAAATACCATGAAACCTATCGGCCAGCTCTGGCATTACGGTATGAATGGCCTTTATTGCACTGGTTGATGTGGGTATGATATTGGCAGCCGATGCGCGCGAACGCCTAAAATCGGCATGTGGCGAATCAATAATACGCTGGTTATTGGTGTACGGATGCACGGTGTTTAAAAACGCGGTTACAATTCCAAACTCCTTGTTAAGCAGATGAAGAATTGGAGCCACGCTGTTGGCGGTGCAGCTGGCATTGGATATTATTTGCTGCTGCGCATTTAACGTATTATCATTAACACCAAGTATTACAACGTTATCCAACTTATCATCGGGAGGATTAGAGAGGATAACCTTTTTTGCCCCTGCGGCAATGTGCTTAGCAAGGTCGGCCTTAGTGGTAAAGCGGCCCGATGAGTCCAGCACAATATCGGCACCCCACTCCTTCCATGGAATTTGGGCAGGATTGGCAAAGTGCCCTACGTTAATCCCCTTGCCATCAATGTACAGCTTACCATTCTCCAGCTTAAGATCGTGGTTTAACCTTCCATGAACGGTATCAAAGCGCAAAAGGTACAACAGCGTTTGCTCATCCATAGTATCATTAATACCTACCAAGTCAATCTCAGGATGATCAATAAGAAGTCTGAAGAAAACCTTTCCAATGCGTCCAAATCCGTTAATGCCAATCCTAATGCTCTTCATCCGTAAACCTTTCTTTATCCTATAAAATTAGATGTGCAAAAATAGCACTATCTACGCTTCGATGTTCTTTTAAACGCATTTTTAAAAGATGATTTGAAATTTAATGCACTCGCAGTTCAATTTGATATATAACAAATAAATAGACCCCTACAACGTTTGCAAGCTAGCATTTCGATGCTTATTAGCAGCAGAAATAATTTGTGCAGAACTTAAATAAGCCTGATATTTGAATAAATTTTTAAAAGACCATATCCACATATTTCTGACACTAACTTAATCCCCTTGAATCATGGATCTTAAGGTCAATAGCAAGAATTACCTTGGCTTAAACAGCTTGGGACGAATTGGAAAATTAATGCTATGGAACCAGCTTATTAACCGCAACTTTGATGGCGTGGTGGTAAACCTTGGCCGCGAAGTGGGTAAAAAGCCCGAGGACATAATTGCAACCCTTGAGTCAGACTCAACCTATGGCCGTTTGGACAACTTCCTTTATGGTTACACAGGCAGAAAAGCGGAATTTAAGATTATTGATCGCGAAAACTTCCTTTTCGAAGTTGATGGTATGCCTGTTAAAATCCTTACCAAAGAGCGCAATCCAAAGAACATACCTTGGGCAAAGGAGAACGTTCAAATTGTGGTTGACTGCACTGGCCAGTTCCTTGATCCTACTACCGATACCGATTCTGCCAAAGGCAGCATTCGCGGGCATCTTGCTGGTGGCGCAAAAAAGGTTATTGCCTCTGCACCTTTTAAAATCAAGGACTCATCTAAAAAGATGCCTGCCGATAGCATCATGATGGTTTACGGCATAAACCACATGGAGTTCGACCCCATGAAGCATCACGTTATTTCGGCGGCAAGCTGCACCACAACAGGCTTATCGCACATGATTAAGCCGCTGCTCGACAACGAGGCCACATCAAACATCCTCACCGCCTCCATGTCAACAGTGCACGCAGCAACCAACACCCAATCGGTTCTTGATGGCGTTCCACAAGCTGGCACCTCCGATATGCGCAAGAACCGCTCGGTTTTCAACAATATCATCCTCTCCACTACTGGGGCTGCAAAGGCGCTGGACGCCATTATTCCTCAAATACAGGAGATTGGATTCATGGCCGATTCGGTGCGTATTCCTACCAACACCGTATCGCTTATTACGCTTAACCTTACCTTTTACTCAGGAATAGACGAGAAGGGGAACCCCATAATCAACCGCAACACCATTAACAACATTTACAAGGATGCTGCCGAAGGGCCACAACGCGAAATGGTGGTGTTCTCCGACAAGCAGAATGTTTCGTCCGATTTAATGGGATACAAAGCGGCGGTGGTTATTGAGGGACACGAAACCCACACCCGTACAGGCTTTATTAAGCTGCCAGTTGAATCGCTAGCAAAACATGGTGTGCAGGCAACCAATGAGATTAACATCCCTGTTACCCACGTTAAAATTTTTGGCTGGTACGACAATGAGTTTGGAAGCTACGTTAACTTCCTTACCCGACTTGTTAACCACGTTGATGCATCGTTAAAGTAGTTTTTTGTATAGCAAAGTTAGTTAACCAACTACCCAATCCCTGCTGCCCCGTGTAGCAGGGATTTTTTTGTTCTCCCACACCCACACCTTAAACTAAATGCGCCCACACCTTGCTTTAGCTGCACTATTTTTCTACATTTGAAAAAAAGGCCACCATGAAGCTAGGATTAATGACCCGCGATGAGTGTATCGACTTTGTAGAGTTCAACATCACAGGCGATGGCGAGAACTATAATAAGTGCGACCCCGAGTCCCTCTTCCTCAATATGAACCTATTCAATATTTTTGCATGCTGCTTTGAACGTAGCAACCACCTCTTTGAGATTCCGGGGCAGAACATGTACAACGTACGCAAAATTGTACCCCTACAAAATGAACTTTTAGATAACCTAACCGTACTGGGACAGATTAGAGATATTGAGCAGTTTAAAGAGTATGTAACCTCTATTTTTCTTGGAAAAAACCTTCTGAATGAGCTAAAGCGACAAGATTCCTGTTGGGAAATGCGCTGGGGAGCCTACTTGCGTAAGCTAATCCAAATAAACAAGCAGATTATTCGCCTTACCGACTCGTGCGTTGAGCAGGAACGTGTGCTTTGGGTTATTGGGTACTAAGCTGGTTTAAACAGCTCCGTCCAGCCCGCATCAAACTGGCAGCCGTCAAAATCGCGACGGAGGTTGTAGCTGTTGCGTAGCATCTCAAAGTTTTCTGGATTTTTACGTAACGCCTCATCGTCGGTAAGGATGGGATACGATTGGTTTACCACCGTGTAAACGTCCTCAAGAGTTGGTTGGGCACCACAGGCAACGGAAATTTCCCGTAATGGAACAAGTGGATTGGGCGTTGGGAACCAGCTGCCTGCCCCAAATCCAAAGAACTGCGACAGCGCCCTAACAACCATTACCGTTCCGTTAACCTTTCCCTCCAGCGAGTAACCCGCAACGTGCGGAGTTACAATGGATACACGCCCTAGCATTTGGGCATTAACATGCGGCTCCTCCTCCCACACATCAAGCGCACAGGCCGATATGGTGCCATTATCAATGGCATCCTTAAGGGCATTGGTGTTAACCACCTCGCCACGCGACGAGTTTAGCAGCACAGCGCCCCGCTTAAACTTAGCCAGCAGCTCATGGCTTACCATGTGATAGGTTTTATGGGCACCCGCCCTGTTTAGCGGAACATGAAAGGTAACAATATCGCTATGCTGCACAAGGGTATCAATATCAACAAAATCAGAAATCCCCTCGGTACGCTGCCGTGGAGGATCGCAGCAAAGCACCTTAAAACCCATTGCCCTTGCTGTTGCCACAACGCGTTTACCCACGTTACCCACACCAACCACACCAAGCGTTAAGTTGCTGTGCAGCCTGTTTTGCTGCTTTAGCAGCGTTAGCATAGCCGCAAACACCCATTGCTGCACACCACCTGCGTTACACCCCGGAGCATTGGTCCACGTAATGCCTTTTGCGGCGCAGTAGGCCGTATCAATATGATCGAAACCAATGGTTGCAGAGCCAATGAACTTAATCGCCGTTCCCTCTAGTAACGCACTGTTACAATGGGTACGAGTGCGAATAAGCAGCGCATCGGCATCAACCAGATGATGATTGGCTATTTCGGCACCGGGAAGGTATAGCACCTCGTCGAAATAGGGCTCAAGCGCACCTTCTAGGTAAGGAATATGGGCATCGGCAACCAGCTTCATGGTTTTTTTTATGCAAAGATAACCGCCAAGTTTAAACGCAGCCACATTTATTTTGCAACATTAGCTAAGTTTGTGTCAAAATCTGATTACACATGATAACTGCACCCTTAACCGAATTTAGCACCTACATAAGCCTTAACAAGCATTTTGAGTTTGTACAGGAGTGGTTAAACAATATACAAACCCTTACTCCGGGCGAGAAGGTTGATATAGGACACGGCATTACAGCTATTCCAGCGCTTGAAACTGGTCGCACCGCAGCCAATGCCCCACTTGAGGCACATAACAAGTATATTGATATACAGGTATGCATAGAGGGCACCGAGTACATGGGATGGAAGCATAGGGGCGACTGCCAAAAGTCCCGCAGCGCTTTTGATACGGAACGCGACATTGTTTTTTTTGATGATGAGCCCGATTTCCTTTTTAAGGTAAAGCCAGGGCATTTTGCCATTTTCTTCCCCAACGATGCCCACGCACCCCTTATTGCCGACGAAACCATTTGCAAAGTGGTTTTTAAAATCCCCGTTGAGTAGCACAAATGGTAAACCGAGCCCTTTCCCCCATTTGGCAAAAAGCGGCCATGCTAGGGAGCATATGGGGTGCTTTTGAGATTATTGCCGGAAGCATAATCCACAACCTAGCACTCCCGCTGGCGGCAGGTACAATCCTATCGTTTATTGGGGTTGTAATTATGTCGTTGGGAGCCACCCAATGGCGGGAGAAAGGGCTATTCTGGCGCACCGCAGTCATTGCAGCCGTAATAAAATCGGTGTCGCCCAGCGCAGTTATACTAACCCCCATGATAGGCATTCTGCTGGAAGGGCTGCTTATGGAGATTGGCGTTCAGCTGTTGGGTGTAAACCTGCTTGGACTGGCACTTGGTGGCGGACTGGCGGTTATATCCACCCTGTTTTTTAAGCTTGTGCGCATGGTGCTAATTTATGGGCTTGGGCTGGTTGATATCTACCAATCGCTTTACCAAATGGCAACCAAGCAGCTACCCATTCCCGAAAACAGCTACTGGTGGCCCGTATGGCTGCTGGCGGCAGTTTACTTTGCCCTTGGCGCAGCCGCAGCGCTAATTGGCGCCAGACTTGCCAAACGCATAGGAAGCCAAACGCTAAACATCAACATAAATAAGAACCAAAAGACGCAACCCAATACGCCCAATGGCAGCCAAACAGCCGAATGGCGAGGCTTTGGATGGCTTGTCCTACACTTTGCTTTTCTTGTAACCTTTTTAGCGTTTCAGGATAGGATGCACATTATTGCCTCCCTAGCGCTGGCCACGCTCTACATTGCGCTTTGCCTAATTGCTTATCCAAGCCTTAAGCATATGCTACGCAAGCCAAAGCTGTGGATTCCCATTGTGGCCGTATCGGTAGCCGCCACGCTGCTAACCAAGAGCGCAACGGGTGGCCTTGCCCTTATTACCCCAGGGCTTACCATGCTTAGCCGTGCAGCCATTGTAATTATAGCCTTTAGCGCCATTGGAAAGGAACTGGGCAACGAGCGCATAAGGGCTTACTTTACAAAGAACACCTTTAGTGGAGCGTATCAGGCCACGCTAATTGCCTTCGAAACGCTTCCCAGCATCATAACCCATATACAGGAGAGCCGAATAAAATCGGTAGCCACGCTTGGCGATGCCATTACCAAATCCTTTGCGGCCAACCATAACCACGCCCTACATCAACCCAAAGTGCTAATTATTACTGGCGAAAAGGGCGATGGCAAAACAACCTTTGCACAGGAAGCCATTGCCGAACTTAAAACCCAAGCGGCTACCATTGCTGGTTTTGTTGCCAACGGACATTGGGATGAGGAGGGTAACCGTAGCCATTTCGACCTGCAACTAGTTAGTACCGACACAACCGTTCCCCTTTGCAATAGGCACAACAGCGGCTGGATTAAATGTGGCCCATTCTACTTTAACCCAGAGGCCATTAGCCTAGGCGAAGCCGAGCTGAAACAGGCACCCAGCAACGCCATCATTTTTATTGATGAGGTTGGTAAAGCCGAGGTTAACGGGCAAATATGGCACAATGCGCTAGCACATGCGCTACAGAGAAAGAGCATAGCCCTTGTGCTGTGCATTAGAAAATCGAACATTAACGATGTTGTGAGTACCTTTGGAATACGCTCCTACACCCAGTTTGATGCGCGCGTTGACTGCCCCAGCGACCTAGTAAAGCTAACCACCAGCAGCTAGCTTACCACAGCCTTTACCTCGTGCAGCTTTCTAAAGAAGAAGAACGAGGCCACCAAGCAGCATCCACCAGCAATAAGAATGGTTATTGGCACCCCTAGCCCATCGCTAAGTGAGCCAAGTAACAGGCTGCCCAAAGGAGTTATTCCCATAAACGACATGCTGTATAGCGCCACCACACGGCCACGCTTATCCTCATCTACAATGGTTTGTAGCAGCGTGTTTGTTGATGCAAACTGAACTATCATCCCAAACCCAACAAAGAACAGCAGCCCAATGGAGAGGTATGCGTTGCGCGACATGGCAAAGGCCGATAGGCCAACACCAAACACCACCGAGGTAATAAATATTAGGCTGGGTATGGGTTTCATGCTCTTTTGCGATGCTAGGTAAAACGCTCCCACCAGCGCACCCGCACCAATTGAGCCCGTTAGCAAACCAAGCATCTGCGAGTCGCCACTCAAAATATCTTTGGCAAAAACGGGCATAAACACCTGAAATGGCATGCCCAAAAAGCTGGATGCGGCAACAAGTATAAGCAGGTACCGTATAGGTTTAAAGCTAAACGAGTAGCTAAGCCCCTCCTTTAGCTCATTTAGCACCGAGGCGTGCTCCTTGCCCCTATTGGCCTGCGTAACCCGCATGGACATTAGCGCACCAATTACCGACAAAAAGCTTATGCCGTTAATTAGGAAGCAGTAGCCCTCGCCAAACATGGCAATTAGAAAGCCGCCCACGGTAGGGCCAATAAACCTAGCCGAGTTTATAAGCGTGGAGTTAAGGGCAATAGCATTTTGTAGCAGCTGCTTATCGCCAACCATATCCAGCAGAAAGGCGTGCCTAAAAGGAGTATCAAACGCCATGGCCATACCGTTAACCACCGCAAGGGTAATGATGTGCCACACCTGCACCCTGTTGGTTAGCACCAGCCAAGCCAGTAAAAACGCCATAACCATGGGGATAATCTGCGTAACAATAAGCACCTTTTGGCGGTTAACCCTATCGGCAAAAACGCCAGCAATGGGCGTTAGCACCAGCGCCGGAATTTGCCCAGCAAACCCCACCACGCCCAGCAGCACCGATGACCCCGTAATACGATACACCAGCCAGCCCAGCGCAAGGTTCTGAATCCAAGTGCCCAGCAGCGAAACAATTTGCCCAGAAAAGAAGAGTCGGAAGTTGCGGCTCTGTAGGGCTCTAAACGCAAATCCAACCTTTTGGAAGTACGACCTTATATCGAGAAACCTATTCAAACCGAGAAATTTTTTGCAAAGGAAGCAATAATTGGGAGGTTGGGCAAGCAAACACCCTGTAGAAAGGTTAAAAGAGGTTATATGCCCAACGCATTAGCATGCAAAAAATTTAGAAGGAGGGAAATAATGGTACGTTTCTTTATTAGGTTTAGGCGCGGGTAATATATTGATGGACAGATACTTTTTTAGATGGGGTTGCTAGAGGAAGAATATTGGAAGCAGTACAGCTAAAAGCACCGTTACCTCACGAGTCCTACCATATGGCTTTGCAATAGAAAAACGCTTAAACCCAAGCTAGCGCAGCGCAGCCAACCGAGAATGAAGGACGAGCTCGGCGAAGCCAATTCAACAACTTTTTAAATCCTTTTGCTGCGCAAAGTCACACGATGCAATCGTGCGACTAATGTCATTAAGTTAAGGTGTTAATGTATTAATAATCAACACAATAACTCATTTTGTTAATATTTATTTGTATATTTACATGGTAATCAAATAGTTATTATCATGCAAAAAAAACGCCCGAACTTATTTTTTCGGTTATAAAATCGGAAATTCTGGATCCAAAACTTTCAAGTAATTTCAGGGTGTCAAAAAATGATTTTACGAGGGTTCGAAAACAAACATTTACAACAACCCTGCTTTTTATGATGAACTTTCTATGCAAAAGCCTCTCTTTGGAAATTGAAAATTTCATTAAACATATCCGTTCCTTTTCGGGCTTTACTTCTTTTTCATGGTTCTCAAAGAGCGCTTTTGTTCAATGCAGAAAAAAGATAAATCCAGAAGTCTTTAAGTATCTATCAAACAGATTAACAGAAGAGTTCTATACGGATAATGATGATTCTATAAAATTATGGAATGGATTTCGATTATTAGCCGTTGATGGTTCTAGAATGACATTACCTGACACAAAGGAGCTGGAAAGCAGTTATGGGAGAACTAAGAACCAATCAAAAACAGGTGTGATACAAGCAAGAATATCTGTATTATATGATGTTATAAATAATTTTGTCCTTGACGGAAGTCTTTCTACTGTGTCTACAGGAGAAAATGCAATGGCATTAAAGCACCTTGATTGCTCAACCAGCGGAGACCTAATTATTTATGATAGAGGATATCCTTCATTTAGCTTAATAAACGAGCATTATGATAGAGGAATTGAGTTTTTAGTAAGAACTAAAATAAGCTTTAATAATGCAACTCGTGAATTTTATGAAAGTGGCTTAAGTACTGATATTGTTAGGATATACCCAGGAAAAAATAGTAAACTTTCAGATAAGTCGTACACAAAGAATGCATACAGAGAAGTTAGATTAGTGCGTGTACACCTAAAAAGCGGAGAAACCGAAATACTCATGACCTCTTTGGTGGACTCAGCTAAATTCCCAAATCAACTATTCAAGAAATTGTATTATAGGAGATGGGGGGTAGAAACGTTTTATGATGAACTAAAAAACAAAATAAAGGCGGAGCATTTTTCTGGCTATTCACAACATAGTATTATGCAAGATTTTTACGCTGCTCTTTTTGTCTCCAATGTTCAGAGTTTGATCGTAAGAGATGTTAATGAAGAATTGGCAAAAGAAACAGAAGGCAATAAATATCAATATAAGGTGAACGCCAACTTATCTTATGGTTTTTTAAAAGATAGAGTGATTACATTGTTCTTTTCAAACAAGGATATGGCTACAATAACAGCGGAGTTGAAAGAACTTTTTAAAAAGCATACAATACCTATACGTCCCAACAGAAAATTTGAGCGAGACGTGGATAAGTACAGAAAGAGAACAAAACCTAAGGTGCTAAAAACCAGAAAGGATGCATTGTAAAAAAGCTTAACTTAATGACATTAATCGTGCGACAGCAGGGAATAACCTGTTGATGCGCAAAGTCGTTTATTCAATTTTATATATAATTATCTCATTTCTACATAATCTTGTTGAGACAACTATTAAACTACTCCTATCTTTGAACCAATCCAATTCGTATCCCCTGATATTATTAAGATTTTTAAATTTTACAGTGCCATTAGTGTTAGTAACTTCTAGGTTCGAATAATGAGTATCCTGGCATCCATCATCAACAATCTCTGTTATTAAATCCCAATTTTCTGATTTTATTCTTTGATATCGTTTCCTAATAGAAGTCTCTATCAAGGGTATTTCAATGCAACAATTAATACTATCGCTATGCACAATTCTATCAATCCTCACCTTATTGAAATCAAGGTATAGAATATTTCTTTGATAATCTTTCACTAGCATCCGAAACTTTTCGAAAACAAGGAAAAAAACAGATGAAACCCCACTGAATACGCTAAATAGAATCGAGTTATCCAG
>JAFGDZ010000069.1 GCA_016931855.1 Bacteroidales bacterium | reverse complement strand
CTGGATAACTCGATTCTATTTAGCGTATTCAGTGGGGTTTCATCTGTTTTTTTCCTTGTTTTCGAAAAGTTTCGGATGCTAGTGGTTAGGAATTTGGGAATTGTTTTCAGAATTGTTTTGCGCTGCTTATATTTTCACTTAAATGTGATGATAAATCAACTTCCTGTGTTAAATTGAATTTGGTTTGAATAAAAGGGTTACTTATGGCAGTTGATGGTTTTGACAATAGCATGTTGGATCAGCAAGGATTTAACCTAACTGAACATCTTGGGGCATTTAAGGCTCTTTACGAGCAGGCAACGGAGCCAATTCTTATTCTTAGCGGAACCGTTTTTATTGAGTGCAACCCTAGCGCTGAGGAGATGTTGGGCATGTTGCGTCGCGATATTGTTGGCTGTACCCCATTTGAGATTTCGCCAGAGTATCAGCCCGATGGGGTGCTTTCATCGGAAAAAGCCGAGGCTTTAATAAAGGAAGCTTATAGGGGAATACCCCAAACGTTTGAGTGGGTGCATTTAAACTCGCATGGCGAAGAGTTTATTGTAGAGGTAAATCTTAACCTGTTCCGAGTGGGAACCCACTCCCTAATCTCTGTATTTTGGCGCAACATTACGCTGCAAAAGTATCTGAATGCAGAGCTCACCAAGTACAGGAAACGGTTAGAGGATCTTGTTGCCGAAAAAACTCAAAGTTTGGAGCTGCTCAATAATGAGTATATCCGAATGAATAAGGAGCTAGCCGCAGCTAATGCCGATTTGGCTGCTGCCAATGAGCAGCTTACTGAGGAAATTAGTAGGGGAGCCTCACTTAAAGAGAAGCTCATTGCATCGGAGGAGAAGTTTCGCAGCTTTATTTCCCAAGCGGTTGAAGGGATTTGTATTACCAATGAGGATTGGGTTGTTGTTGAGTGGAATGCCCAAATGGAGCAACTTTTGGGTGTTGCCAAGTCGCAAGCGGTTGGTTTTAGGGTTTACGATATTGATAGTGAATGTATTTACAGTGGGACGGATAACAGGCAGCACATTTTGGAGCAGCATAAGAATATCTACTTAAGCTATAGCGCCCACTCTGTAAATGCTGGTGTTCTGTCGTTCGAGATGACCTGTGGCGGGAGCGGAATCCCACATAAAACGCTTCATTCCTACGTGTTTCCAATTGAAACCTCGCAGGGGCGATTTATGGGGCGTATAACCCGCGACATATCTATTGCTAGAGCTAATGAGCTAGAGCTAGAGGGGTACCGCATTAGGCTAGAAGAGCTGCTTAATGCAAAAACCAAAGAGGCCAATGAGCTGTCGCTTAAGTTTAAGGAGATTCTCCGAAGCTCCCCCGATAACGTTTTCTTTTTTCAGCGTAACTCCGCGGGCGATATTCTTTATACCTACTTTAACCCTATGCAGCTAAGGTTCCTTGGTCTCGACCCAGATTCCGTTTCCTACCCTGTTGCTCTATCCGGTTTGGTTGATAAAGAGGCCGCAGAATACTTTAAACGGCAATACGAGCAGTGCTTCCAAAGCCAAAAAGCAATTAACTACATCGATTCAACCCAGCTAAACGGTGTAGATGTTGTTTATAATACGTCGCTTATTCCGCTGTTCAATTCGGATGGGAAGATTGTTGAGGTTGCCGGCTTTTCCCGAAACATAAGCTACGACACAAAGGTAAGGGATGAGCAAACCTTTACTGCAGCACTTTTTGATATGCTTCAAACCTTAGTGGTGGTAACTGATAGTCAGGGGCGTATTGTACGGTTTAACGGGGAGTGCGAGCGCTTATCGGGCTATGCTAGCAAGGAGGTAGAGGGAATGGAGTTCTGGAATTTGGCGGTTACACCCCCAAACCAAAGGGAGAGGCTAATTGCTAGGTTTAGCACATTAATTTCGGGTGAGCTTGACTCCACCGATATTGAGAGTCACTGGTTTACTAAAAGTGGGGAGCTGCGTTGGATTTATTGGAAAAACAGGGCTTTGTTTGATGATTATGGCGAGTTTAAATTTTTAATAGCTACGGGTGTTGATGTTACCAACTCTAAACGAATAGAGCTAAAGCTCTCTGAGAGCGAGCAACAGTACCGTACGCTTTTTGAAAGCATGCACAGCTCATTAGCGGTTTTTAAGCCGGTAGAAAATACGCTGGGCGCTCCTCCAAATTTTGAGTTTGTTGAGGTAAACCCCAGTCTACTGTTAAAACTAGAATTGGAGTACGATGCAATTGTTGGGCACCTGTTATCGGAGGTTGTGCCATCGTTAAATAGAGGCATTGCAACCGATTTGCGCTTGGTGCTGCAGTCGGGCGAAATGGTTACAAAGGAGGTTTACCTTCCCGAATTGCAGCTGCACATCACCTATTCTGTGTTTAGACCCCGCGAGCAAACCGTTGCAGTAATGTTTGACGATGTTACGGCTCATAGAGCGCTTGAGCATGAAATGGCCGACCGGGAGCACAAGTTCCGCAGCATCTTTGATGGGAGTAAGGATGGAATCGCCGTACTCAACCCCGACCTCTCGGTTTATGACGTTAACCCATCGGTTCAATCTATTTTTGGTGTTGATGCTGGCCAGATGATGGGCCAAAGCATTCTTAAGTTTATCCCAGAGGGTGAACGGGATAAGGTTTCCACCCTTATGAATAAGATGCTTAACGGGCTTGCCATTCAGAACTTTGAGGTTGAGCTTACAAAAGCCCAGAATGAGAGCATTCCCATTGAGATAAGCCCCAGAGTTATCGAAATAGCAAATAGGGTGGCCATACTGTGTGTGGTGCGCGATATCTCTGAGCGAAAGAGCATTGAGAACCGAATTATTCAGGCAACCATAGAAACCGAAGAGCGGGAGCGGCGTTTACTTGCTGCCGACTTACACGATGAGATTGGCCCGCAGCTATCAAGCCTAAAAATGTACGCATCGTCACTCATGCGTAAATATCCCGACTCAGAAACGGGCGAGATCCTAACCGTAATGTATAACCTTATTCGTAACTCTATTGATAATGTTAGGGTTATTTCCAATAATTTAAGCCCTTTAATGCTAGAGCGTTACGGGCTGGTTGCGGCTTTAATGGCCGAGATTGAGCACGTTAAGCGGTTGCTTCCCGTAAAGTTTAGCACAAATATTGAAAGCCCTAGGTTTGACTCTAAAATCGAAATCGTATGCTACAGGGTGGCAAAGGAGCTGCTTAACAATACGGTTAAGTATGCCAAGGCAAAATCGGCCGATTTGCAGCTCTCCTATTAGAATGGAGTGCTCACCATGAGCTATTCCGATAGTGGCATAGGCTTTAACCTTGCAACAACACCCTTTGGTTTAGGCCTAACCAGCATAATGAATAGGGTAAAGATGGTTAATGGTAAGTACAAAATTAGTACTTCGGAGGGGAGAGGCTTTTACTTTGAACTTGTTGTTCTAATTAAACCCCGTGCTTTGTAGCGCAGCGTTTTTTATGCTGATTATAGGCACTAGTGCATAGGTTTACTAACTTTGCTAATATCTACTAATGTTATGACTACACTTCAAAATAAGCAGTATAAGGTGCTTCTGGTTGACGATAATCACCAGTTTATTGACGCCTTAACGTTTCAAATTAAGGAGCTGCTTGGCAGTAAGATTGCCTTTATCGATTCCGTTTTTGATGGAGAGCAGGCTCTGCGTGCCATAGAGTCAAAGCGTTACGATTATATCTTTATGGATATCTCCATGCCCCAAATGGATGGCATTGATGCAACCCGCATTGCAACCCGTAATAACCGAGATATCAAAATAATAGCTCTTTCGTTCCATAAAGAGTTTGATTACCTGCAGCTTATGCTAGAGGCTGGCGCTCGGTTTTACATTAGGAAGGATGAGGTGGATGCCGATACCCTGAGAAAGGTATTTGATCTGTAGTGCTGGGTTGTTACCTAAGGTAAGTTAGCGTAGAGCTATACCTTTATTTAGTGCTGCTACATATTTAATATGCGTATGTAGTGCCTCTTGTTTTTCACAGTATTCTTTCTCCATCATCCTAAAGCAAGAGGATTCCCAGCTGGGAGCTTTGGAATACATACCTTGTTATTTAGATGAATTATAAACAAATGCTTCTTCTCGCTGTTTAAGTACTGAAACTTAAACTAGAACGAAAATGAAGGTTGTAAATAGTATTATTCGCATAATCGTAGGATTAATGCTAATCGTTTTTGGGGCAAATAAGTTCCTAAACTTTATCCCGATGGAGCCTGCAACGCCCGAACTTGGTAACTTTATGATGGCTCTGGTTAGCGCTGGCTACATAATGCCTTTAGTTGCTGTGGTAGAGGTGCTTATTGGAGTTTTGCTAATAGTAAACCGTTACGTTGCCCTTTCGCTAGTTCTACTGGCCCCACTAAGCATAAACTTTGTAGGTATTAATTTGGCCTTTACGCCCGAAGGAGTCGCTCCTGCACTATTTGTTTTTGCCGCTAATACTTATCTAATGTACCTGAATAGGGACAAGTACTTGCCAATGCTTAAGTAGCCATTGCAGTATCTCCTAGTACAAACCGAGGCAGCCGTCTCGGTTTTTTTATGAGGTTAACGCAAGGGGTGGGGGGCCGTTATGGTTAGGCTACAGCTCCATTGGCATAAAACAGCTAAATAGTAACGTTTATTCTAAACATTTCTAGTAATTTAGGTTCCTCCTTGTTTTTTTTGATAAACGTGCTACTGCGCTAATTGTCAGTAAAACAAACGTTTAATAGTGTGGGTGATCCATGTCATCTAACATGCTGTGTGTTTTTGCGTTAACTTGTTCAGGGTAATAATGTAGCCCATTGAGCAGACTATAACCTTAAATAAACCACACATGAATAAGATGTTGAAATTGCGGAGTAGATTGATGCTTTACTTTGGTACACTAATCTTAGTAATTGTTGTACTGTCGGGATTGATTAACTATCAGTCTATTAAGTCAACTCTTCAGGAGGATATTCGCAGCAAGCAGCTATTGGCCTTCCTCGAGGCAGCACAGAGTAATATACGAGCCGATCTGGAAAAGGGTATGGAAACTTCAATTGCCCTTGCCGAAGATCCTGCGCTGGTTAAATGGTTTAAGGAAGGGGAAGTAAACCCTATGCTTAAGGAAGTTGCCCTTGAAAAGCTTACACAAACAAAAGTGGGGCTAAACTATCTTACCGTTTTTGCGGTAAATAACGTTACTAAGAATTACTACCAGGAGAATAGTAAGCTGCTCGATATACTTACAGAGTCGGATCCTGACGACTCGTGGTTTTTTGACCTGATGAAAGCAGGAAACAAGGCTGTGCTTAACTACGATTACAATGCAGAGCTGGATCAAACCCTATTCTTTTTTAATGTACTTATGGGTACCCCTAGCAATCCGTTGGGAACTGCTGGTGTTGGGCTAAACCCCGAGTTGTTGGTTGAGGAGTTTCGCAAGCGCAGCATAACACCCAATAGCGAGTTGTGGATTGTTGATGGCTCTGGAAATATACTTATTGCACAGGAAAAAGAGTTTATAAACAAGAACTTAAGGGATTTTGTTCCGCAGGCTACTACCAATGAGGTGCTTCAATCGGTAGGGAAAAAAGTGTTTCCTGCAATTGAGGTTGATGGCAACGAGCATGATGTTGCTGTAATGGACGTGGGTACTACTGGTTATAAGGTGGTTAGCCTATCGCCAACATCGGAGCTAATAGCCGTGCTAGATCCAATAAAGGTTAATAGTTTACTCTTTGGGTTACTCTTTATAGGTGTTACTATTATAATGGTAGTGCTAATTTCGGGCAGTATTATTAAGCCAATTCTCTCGTTGCAAAGCCTTGCCGCAAAATATTCCGATGGAGATTTAACTGTTGACCCCGATACAGAGTTAACCTCGCGTACCGATGAGCTTGGTGCTCTTGCTGTAGCATTTGCCCATATGAAGTTTAAAATTGCCGAGATGATTGAGTACGCCGGAAATGCATCGCGTACAGTTATTGAGGGAGGGGAAAAGCTTAGAGCATCGTCGGAGTCGTTATCGCAAAGCGCATCTGAGCAGGCCAGCTCAACCGAGGAGCTTTCCGCATCTATGGAGCAGATGACCTCAAACATCAGCCTTAATGCAGATAATGCGCATCAAACAGAGCGTTTGTTTGTAGAGGCGGCCAAAAGTGCCGAGACTGGTGGCGCAATTCTAAAGGATGCCGTTAAGGCAATTGAGGATATTTACCAGAATGTTATGGTGATTGAGGAAATAGCCCGGCAAACCAACATCTTGGCACTTAATGCAGCCATAGAGGCTGCGCGTGCTGGTGAGTATGGTAAAGGGTTTGCTGTTGTTGCTGCAGAGGTTAGGAAACTGGCCGAGCGGAGCCGCGAGTCGGCTATTAAAATTAATCAGCTGGCAAGTGGTTCTGTTAACATTGCCCGTCAGGCCGGCGATATATTTAATGCCTTGCTTCCCGATATTCAGAAATCGGCGGGTTTGGTTAGTGAAATATCGGCTGCCAGTGCCGAGCAGAACTCAGGAGCAAATCAAATTAACAAAGCAATAATGGAGCTCGATAGGGTTTCGCAGGGCAATGCGGAATCGGCAGAGCATATAAACAGCTTGGTGCAGGAATTCTCCGATGAGATTGAGAAGCTAAACCAAGCAATACTTTCTTTCAGGGTTTAGTTAGGGGTAGGCGGAAAAGCGCATAAAGCGCAAAGCGGGGTTAGCTACAGCTAACCCCGCTTTTACTAAATGTGTAAAGGGGAATACCCACTTTGTATAGCGCTAAATAAAAGTAAGCTTTACCTCTTTTAAGAATTTATCCTGCAGCACCTGTGCCATTCTTTTTACAACGGTTCGTCTAATTTCTAGCTCTACTGGCAAACTAGGATCCTGGTGGGCAATATTTATACCCGTCCCTATAATAAAATCAATATCGTCGCTATCCAGAATAAGCTTCACAATGGTATCGGCAGGCCCTTTGCCTAGCGTAGTTGATTCGTTAAACTGGTTAAGTATTTCGGTTGTTTTGCTTAGTGTAAGAATACCCTCGGTAATAAGATCGGCTCCGTCCATGTATGAGATGGGAGGGAGGTCGGGATCTGTAAACTCAAAGGAATCGGTAATTTCCAGTTTAAGCTCACGCGATATGATATCGCCAGTGGTTGCTCCAGAGATTATCTTTTTGCCCCTAAACTCCTTAAAGGTACTGGCAAGTACTGCATCGTTCTCCTTTTCGAATGGAGGGCCTGTGCAAATTAGGAGCTTGCGGGGCTCTCTAAAGTAGATTGTTGCACTGCTAGTGTCGTCCTTTGGGTGGTAGCCGTCGTTAACAAAGGCCATGTTTACCACTTTTGAGCTAAGCTTGCGTGCCGATATGTCGGGCTCGTGCTTCACTATCCTCTCAACAAAATCCCTTGCGCTTTCAACCTTCCACCCAAATGGGTATTCCTTTGAGCCCATTCCCGACTGGCTAATGCCATCGCTCCACATAACAATCCTATCCTCCTTTTGGGGTTTAAAGCTGCAGTACTTTAGCTCTTTGCCTGCATTTTTGCTGCTTTGTAGCACAACGCACTGCCAATGAGGTTCAAACCGTTCTTTCCCTCGCATTATAAATGTTTCGGGATTGTCGTACTCAAGTATTTGGGTCTCGCCATGATGGTCTATGTCAACAATGGTAAACGTGGAGTAGCTCATTTGCCGCACAGAGCATATGGGGAGTGTATTCATTATTATCTCCGCAATGGTATGTATTTCCTTATGCTCTTTGGTGAAGTTCAAGGCCATTGTGGCCGTAAGGGTTGCCAGTATGTTTGCCTTAACGCCATGTCCCATGCCATCGCTAAGTACAACAATAGTTCTGTCTTCGCCAATAACGCGTTGCGATAGGAACACATCTCCGCAAATGCGCTCTCCGTCATGATTCTTTTGCTGGCAATTAACTTCTATAAAAAAACTATCGGGCATTGGAGTGAGGTAAAGGTTAAAGATAAAAACAGGTGTTAGATTTTAAACATTAGATAAACCAACACAAAGCTACTGTGCTATCCCTTGTCGCCATCTTTGTAACTTTTTATGATGGAGTTTAGCATCTGCTCTGTTTCCGATGCGCCTTCGCCAAGCAGGAATCCAATTTTTTGGACCATTGCAAGGTTTTTATCTATTACATCGGTAACACGTTTAATAACCTCTTCTTTTCTAACCTCAGGTGCGTACATGTCCCTAATAACTGCACCAACAACGCTTCCCTTTCGTATTATGAAAACGGAGATGTTGTAAAGGCTATCCTTGTAGTGAATATCTTTATTATGAATATCCTCGTTGTTCTGTATTACGTAGGAGAACAGGTTGTAGATGTTATATGGGAGTAGCGATTTTAGGTCGGCACCAACAAGGCCAGGAATAATGTCGTTAATTTCAACAGCATCGTCGCCAAGTAAATCAATAAAGCTCTGGTTACTCTGCATAATCTTAAGCTTTTTGTCGGCCAGCACCACTGCCGAAGGCAATTTCTTTAGCATGGTGGTAATGGTTTCGGACGCTTCGTGGGCAATATCCTGCTCCTCCCGCGCCTTTTTCTCCGATTCGCGAAGCATTTCCTGTGTTTTTGCCAGCTTATCGTTGGTTGCCCTCAGGGTTTTGATGTACTCGTAGCGGTTTTTAAGGGTAAAGTTTAGGCACATATCGGTATGCGCAAATCCCGACGAAACGGCAACGGCAAAATCTCTACACGAAGAGTATCCGCAGGCTTCGCAACCAGAGTCTTTACCCATGTTGGCTTTGCCTATAACCTTTAGAACTTCTTGTATTTTGTCTTCGGGCGGAGTGCTAAGGCGTTGGTCGTTAGCTATAAACACGGCATTGAATCCGTTGCCCTCGTGGTTAGCTATGGATTCCTCCCACTTTTTCTGATTAAATGATTTTAGGCGTTTGTTGGCGTAGTTCACAACCATGGTGCGCCTAATAAATTTTTGTCCCCCCTTTGATGTTCCTGGTCCCATAAGGCACCCTTGACAGTAAAATGCGTTAAAGTGGCGGCTTATGGTTTCGGTGTGGCTCTCAAACTGCTTAATGGCATCAAGCACATTGCTTCTTCCCGATGCATTTATTATGTTACCCGTTAGCAGGTGCTCATCAATATCAACGCATTGTAAAAGACCGTTGCTAATAGGATAAATGGAGCCCTTGTAGCCAATTGGCTCGTCAAACTCGGAGTATTCAACCTTGGCTTCTTTTATGTTAAACTCGCTAAATAGCTCCCTAAGCTCAGTAAACGTGAGAACGGCATCAATCTTAGCCTCATCGTTGTACCGTTTTATCTCTTCCTTGTTCTGTATGCAGGGGCCAATGTAAACCACTTTGGTATCGTTGCCATAATGCTTGTGCATTACTTTGGCGGTAGCTATCATGGGAGAGGCAATGGGGGCAAGGTTATTCACTAGCTCGGGGTGGTACTTTTCAACCAGAGAAACAACAACAGGGCAGTTTGCCGATATAAAGTATTTTCCTTTAAAATTCTCGAGCAGCTTTTTATACTCCCTAGCCACAAGGTCAACACCAAAGGTTACCTCGCAAACGTATTCAAACCCAAGGGTGCGAATCATTTCTACAAATTTGCGGTAGTCCGTAATGTCAACAAATTCGCCCGATATGCTGGGGGCAACAATTGCGGCAACCTTATGATTCGATTTTATAAGCTCCTTTACCTCTTCCTTTGATGAGCGGTAGTTTATAGCGCTTACAGGGCAAATGTTAAGGCAGCTACCGCACCCAATACACCTGTCGGGGAGTATAACCGCATAGTTCTTCTCTGCGGTTACTTCAATAGCTTTAACAGGGCAAACCCTTACGCAGGCGTAGCAGTTAATACACGTTTTCTCATCTATCTTAAAAAGTTGATCCATGAGTGCTGGTTTACTGGTTACTTTGAGTTCTCGAACACGGTGCGAAGTATTTCTAGGGCTTTGTTCTCATCAACGTGCGTGTGAATCTGGTCGTTGATTTTTAGTATTGGCCCATTGGCGCAATCGCCAAAGCAGTGCCCTCCGTGAAAATGAACCTTGGACTGAAGGTTGTTGTCCTTTATGAACTTATCAATAACCCTCAGCGTATTCTTGTTGCCCCTAGCAAAGCACGAACTGCCGAGGCAAATTACCACATCTACTATGTCGCTCATTGCGTTTATTGCTTTGTTCCTGCACCAAAGATAAAAAAACTTAAACCATTTAAAGTGATGGTTCCCATTAATGCTACAGCGTTTCATACTTTTATTAATAGCCAGCCATTACCTACTTATGCATTTCTTAATAGTTTCGCTTCTTTTTATACCCATTCCAAATTAGCCCCTGAATTGGAGGTTAATTCACCTTTTACTAAATTGATTGCGCTTTATAATGAGTTGTTGTTGTTGATATTGTTGATTATCAGCAAGGTGTCTGTTATTTTGCAAACAGTGTTAAGGTAAAAGTTGCTATTAAGCATGTTTTATTAACATTTACATTTGTTGATGATAGTTCTACAGCTCTGCTTCTTGTAAGGTAATTATTTCGATTTTGGTGATACGGTAGAGATGCAAATTCGTGTTTGGTTATTACAGTGGTAGTTTGCCAGGTTTTGAGTAGGTAAAGTGGGCAGTAAGCATGGTTAGCGTCTCTTTAGAGGATTTTAGCTGATTAGTTGGCCTGTTTTAACTCAAAAAATATTGTTCAATGCGTAGCCGAATAGAGTCTTTACTTGAAAACTATACGCACTCAAAGCGCGATAGCCTTATCCCAATTCTTCAGCAAATTCAAGACGATTTAGGGTATCTGTCCGAAGAAGCCGTTGTTTTAGTGGGCAAGCATTTATCCATGCCTACAAGCCAAATATACGGTTTGGCCACTTTCTATAACCAGTTTCGGTTTGAGCCCAAGGGAAAATACCATGTGCAGGTGTGCCACGGAACGGCATGCCACGTGCTTGGTGCGCAGTCAATTCTTTCCCTTTTAGAGAAGATGCTAAAGATTAAGGAGGGGCAAACATCGCGCGATGGGCAGTTTAGCCTTCAGGTTATGTCGTGTATTGGGGCGTGCGCGCATGCTCCTGCCATAGCTATTAATGGCAAGTTTTACGGTAAGCTCACTCAGGAGCGGCTAAAGGAGGTTATTGAGGAGCTAAGGCAGCAGTAGATACTAATTAGAACACACACGCGAATATGGATCAGCATACAAACCAAATTGACCTGGAATTCTTTACGAAGCTGCTTAATGCTCCCGATCCTATTGCCGCTTCGTTTTCCCAAGACGTTGCTCTGGACAAGTACCGCCGGTTAAAAATTACGAAACCGGTAATTTACGTTGGGCTTACCAGCTCATCGGAGGTGGCCGGTGCGTTTGATACCTATAGTGAGGTGCAGCATTACCTTACCGAAACAGGTGTTGATGCCGATATCATAACCGTTGGTTCCCTTGGGCTGTGCTCCTTTGAACCCATGATTGATGTGCAGCTGCCCGGGAAGTGCCGTATCGTTTTTCAGCAGGTATCGCCAGAAATGGTATCGCCAATTCTTGATGGGGCGCTAAATAACTATATTCCTACAGAGTATGCGTTGGGGCAATACCGACAGGCAATACACCAGCCATGGCCCGGTGTGCCATATATGGATGAGATTTCGTTTTTTCACAACCAGCGGCGTTTGCTTTTGCAGAACTGTGGGGTTATAGATCCGCAGAATATACACGATTACCTGTCGAGGGGAGGTTACACTGCTTTTGCCCAAGTGCTGCGCAAGCATACACACGAGGCTGTGTGCCATATTGTTGAGCAGAGCAAGCTGCGAGGGCGTGGGGGCGGAGGGTATCCAACCGCAAAAAAATGGTTGATGGCGTTGCACGCTGCTGCCGACCAAAAGTACTTTATTTGTAATGCCGATGAGAGTGACCCCGGAGCCTTTATGGATAGGCTGCTTATGGAGAGCGATCCCCATAGAGTTATTGAGGGACTTGCCATTGGTGCCTATGCCATAGGTGCAAGTAAGGCCATTATTTATACTCGTAACAGGTATAGGCTAACCGTTGAGCGGCTGGAAAAGGCCCTGGCGCAAGCCTATCGGTACGGATTGCTTGGGCATAATATTCTTGATAGTGGCTACAACCTTGATGTTGTGCTGCGAAAAGGCCCTGGAGCCTACGTTTGTGGAGAGGAAACGGCGCTAATTAGAAGCCTTGAGGGGAAACGCGGGATGCCAGAGTCAAAACCCCCATACCCTGCCGAAAAAGGCCTGTTTGGTAAGCCAACCGTTATTAATAACATAGAAACCCTAGCAAATATTCCAACCATTATACAAAAGGGGGGCGAGTGGTTTGCCGCTATTGGAACAGCAACATCAACAGGAACAAAAATATTTTCTGTTGCAGGTAAAATTAACAGCACCTGCTTGGTTGAGGTTCCCATGGGAACCCCCTTATCCAAAGTGGTTGAGCTGGCTGGAGGTGTACCTAACGGGCGCAAGCTTAAGGCCGTTCAAATTGGTGGAGCCTCTGGAGGTTGCGCAGTACCCGAAAATATGAATGTGCCAATTGATTTTGAGGCACTTGCCGATGTTGGCTTGTCCATGGGCTCTGGTGGTGTTACCGTTCTCGACGATACTGTGTGTATGATAGATATGGTTAAGTTCTTTATGAACTTCATACAGAAGGAGAGCTGCGGAAAGTGCATCCCATGCAGGGATGGATCGCGGCGTATGCTCGAAATTCTGGAGAACATTACCCGCCGACCAGTTAATGAGAACGGCCATAACACCTTAGAGCGATTCAAGGGCGTAATTCACCTTGAAAGCCTTGCAGAGGTAATGCGCGACACATCGCTTTGCGGATTAGGACAAACAGCACCAAACCCTGTGCTTAGCACGCTTAAGCACTTTAGGGAGGAGTACGAGGAGCATATTTTTGATAGAAAGTGCCGTGCCGGCGTTTGCCGCGATTTGCGCACCTTTTATATTGATGTTGAGAAGTGTACGGGCTGTACGGCCTGTGCTCGTAAGTGTCCTTCCAATGCCATTATTGGTACGCCACGGTCGTCATACTTTATTATTGAGGATAAGTGTATTGGCTGCGGCGTTTGTCAGGATGTATGTAAGTTCTCGGCAGTTTTCTTTAAGTAAAAAGTGAGTGATATGCAGCTAAATATTGAGGTTAACGGCAAGGAATTACAAGTGCGTAGAGACGAAACCATTCTATCGGCTTTGCTACGCAACGGAATACGTGTTCCCACCCTTTGTAGCATTAAGGGGCTTTCGCCCAATGGCGCCTGTAGAATTTGTGTGGTTGAGGTTGAGGGGAAAGCCGGGCTTGTACCATCGTGTTCGCACCCAGTTGAGGAGGGGATGAAGATTAAAACCCACTCGCCACGAGTAGTTAAGGCGCGCCGAACCATTCTGGAGCTGCTCCTTAGCAACCATCCCGACGATTGCCTTTACTGCGAACGCAATGAGAACTGCGAACTTCAGGATTTGGCCGTTGAGCTAAACATTAGGGAGCGCCGCATATCAGGTAAAAAGGGCAAGCACAGGCTAGACTTATCAAGCCCAGGTGTGGTGCGCGACCCTGCAAAGTGCATACTCTGTGGCCGTTGCATTAGGATTTGCGATGAGGTGCAAGGTGTGTCAACCCTTGAGTTTGTTAACCGCGGGAGCCGAACGGTTGTGGGAACGGCCATGAATCGGGATCTAAACTTCTCCAGCTGCATTAGCTGCGGACAGTGCGTTATGGTATGCCCAACGGGTGCGCTGCATGAGCGGTCCAACCTCGACGATGTGCTTGATGCGCTAAATAACCCGCATCAAAAGGTTGTTGTGCAGTATGGCCCATCGGTGTCGGTATCGTTGGCCGAGGAGTTTGGTATTAAGGCAGGTAAGGATATAAACGGCGTAATTAACGCTGCGCTACGCAAAATGGGCTTCTCGTACATTTTTGATACTACCTTTGGTGCCGATGTGGCCATACTGGAGTCGGCAATGGGGCTTAAAAAGCGTATCGAAACCAATCAGTTTTTGCCCATGTTCTCCAGCTGCTGCCCTGCATGGATAAAGTATGCCGAGCAGTTTAAACCCGAGATTTTGCCCCTGATTTCAACCTGTAAATCGCCGCAGCAGATAATGGGAAGTATCATTAAATCGTTCTTTGCACCAGCTGAGGGGATAAACCCAAACGGTATTTACTCCGTGGCCATTATGCCATGCGTTGCCAAAAAGTTTGAGGCGCAGCGGGAGGAGATGACCCAAAAGGCCATATCCGATGTTGATGCAGTTATTACTACGCGGGAGCTGGCTAGGCTTATTCGTTTGTATGGCATTGATATTCATAGCATAGAGCCGCAGCAGCCCGATAGCCCACTGGGCATGCGCAGCTCGGCAGGGAAGCTGTTTGGCGCATCGGGCGGAGCAACGGAGGGAATTTTCCGTACGCTCCATTACTATATAACCGGGAAGGAGATGCAGCAGCCCAAAATTGCCGATTTGCGCTCAAATGGAGGCATAAAAGAGGTTGAAGTTAAAATAGGGAATAAGAAGCTAACGGCCATTCTGGTTTCAGGAATGGGAAACCTTAGAGCGCTGCTAGACTCCGTTGCAGCGGGTGAGATTAAAGCCCATTTTATTGAGGTTATGGCCTGCCCCGGTGGCTGCGTAAACGGAGGAGGACAACCCTTTGGATCCAGTGAGAAGGATGTGAAAGCGCGCACCAAATCAATTTATGAGATTGATGAGGTGGAAACCATTAAGGTAGCTCACAAAAATCCAATGGTTACCGATATGTACGAGCGCTTTTTGGAAGCTCCTGGTAGTGACTTAAGTAAAAAGTACCTCCACACCCGTTACACCAAACGCGATGTGCTGATGTAGTGTATAGTGTTTGGTGTATAGTGTTTAGTTCCTTATATCTATTATCTAACATCAAACATCTTCTCCTAATCTTTTAACCTTTAACCTTAATCCTTAGATGGATCAGCATAAAAAGCTAGTTTACACCGTAAAGGAGCTCTGTAGGGTTTGCTACACCTGTGTGCGCGAGTGCCCAGCCAAGGCCATTAAAATAGTTAATGGGCAGGCTGAGGTTATTGCCGATCGTTGCATTGGCTGCGGCAACTGCATTAAGGTTTGCAGTCAGGATGCAAAGGTGTTTATTCTTTCGCGGCTCGAGGTAAAGCAGCTACTGCAATCGGGGCAAAAAGTGGTGGCAATGGTAGCGCCGTCGTTTCCTGCCGAGTTCTCCGAGGTAAAGGATTACCGCAAGTTTGTTGGCATGGTGCGGGCGCTTGGCTTTAGCCATGTTTTTGAGGTGGGGTTTGGTGCCGATTTGGTTGCCAGCGCCTACAAGAAGCTGCTTAACGAGAAGACTGGTAATGGTTACATCTCATCCGATTGTCCCGCAATAGTTTCGTACATACGATACTATCATCCCGATTTGGTAAAGCATTTAGCCCCAATAGTATCGCCCATGGTGGCCATGCTACGCGTGGTAAAGCAGATGCTGGGTAACGATGTAAAGGTTGTGTTTATTGGCCCATGCATTGCCAAAAAGGCCGAATCGGCTGAGGTTGATGAGGTGCTTACCTTCCGTGAGCTTAGGGGGATGCTGGAGCATGCAGGTATCGACTCCCAATCGGTTACCGCCTCTGATTTTGACCCGCCTCGCGCAGGACGTGGGGCAATATTCCCCGTTAGCCGGGGTTTGATTCAAACCGTTAATATTCTTGATGATATTGTTGAGGGAAATGTGCTTGTTGCCGAAGGGCGCATTGGTTTTCAGGAGGCTATAAAGGAGTTTGAATCGGGTAATTTGCAGAGTCAGAACCTTGAGCTACTTTGCTGCGAGGGGTGTATTATGGGGCCAGGGATGACCGCTGGCGGTAAGCGCTTTGAGCGCAGAACCTACGTTAGCTCCTATGTTCAGCATAAGCTACAGCCCCAGCAGAGGAAGCAGTGGGAGGCTCATTTTAACGAGTTTGCCAATATCAACCTAACACAATCCTTTAGTCCCAACGATAGGCGAATGCCATTACCCTCAGAGGAACAGGTTAATAAGGTGCTTGCCTCAATGGGCAAGTTTTCGCCCCGCGACCACCTAAACTGTGGCGCCTGTGGCTACGATACCTGCTTAGAACATGCCATAGCCATTGTTGAGGGGCTTGCCGAGGTTGAGATGTGCTTGCCCTATACCATTGAGGAGCTGCACGACTCAATAAAGGATTTGGCCATATCTAACGAAACGCTTGCTAAGGTGCAGCAAGCGCTTAAGCACTCCGAGAAGCTCGCGCATATGGGGCAGCTATCGGCGGGCATTGCTCATGAATTGAACAACCCTTTGGGTGTGGTGCTAATGTATAGCAATATTCTGCTTGATGAGTGTGCCACAACCGACCCTCTTAGGCAGGATTTGGAGCTAATATCGGCCCAAGCAGAGCGCTGCAAGAAGATTGTAAGCGGTTTGCTTAACTTTGCGCGTAAGAATCAGGTTAAGCTGGAGGAGATTGACCTTAAAAAGCTGGCCGAGGATAGCTTAGCATCAGTGGTTAAGCCCGATAATATTAAAACGGGAGTTATTTGTAGGGGCAGCAACCTAAAGGCAAACTTGGACTACGAGCAGATGATGCAGGTGCTTACCAATCTTAATAAGAACGCTATAGAGGCAATGCCCAATGGGGGTATCCTTGTAGTTGAGGTTGAGGGTAATGATACCGAGGTTGCTTTTAGCGTAAAGGATACTGGTGTGGGCATACCAGAGGAGAACATGGACAAGCTCTACACCCCGTTTTTTACCACCAAGGGGATTGGAAAGGGAACGGGTTTGGGGCTGGCTACTACCTATGGGATTGTTAAAATGCACAAGGGGCGGATAGAGGTAGAGTCCAATACCGATTCGCACAAGGGGCAAACCGGAACCGTATTCCGGATTATACTGCCCCGAGATTCTATGGAAGCTGATTCATAATCGGATAGTTAATAATTGGATTGTAAAAATCAAAAGCAATGGGTGTAGAGGCTAAAAAAACAATTCTGCTGGTAGATGACGATATCGACTATCTATTTCAGATAAAATTTCAGCTAGAACGATTCGGCTTTAAGGTGGTTACTGCCGAGAGCCAAAAGGAAGCCGAGCAGCTGCTTGCAAACCTAAAACCCGATTTGGCCATTCTGGATCTTATGATGGAGAACGACGATAGCGGCTTTATCCTTAGCTATAAGATGAAGAAGAAGTACCCCGATGTGCCCATCATTATAGCAACGGCCGTTTCATCGGAAACCGGAATGTCCTTTGGCATAAGCTCCGAGGAGGAGCGCAAGTGGATACGTGCCGATTTGTACCTTGAAAAGGGCATTCGGCCCGAGCAGCTGCATAAGGATATTCTTAAACTCTTAAAGCTATAGCATGGAAGCGTTAGACGTACTGGTGGTTGACGATGAGCCCGGTATTCGTTCTGGAGTATCAAGAATACTACGAAACTTCACCGTATCGTACCCTTTTATGGACGATGATATTGGGTTTAACGTAATTGAAGCAGCAACTGGCGAGGAGGCGCTTGAGTTTATAAAGAAAACTCCGCCAGCCATAGTACTGCTCGATAATAAGCTGCCAGGCATACAGGGCGTTGAGGTTTTGGAGTTTATTAATAACAACCAGCTTGATATTCTGGTTATGATGATTACCTCGTACGCATCGCTGGAGCTTGCCGTTAAAGCAACTACCATTGGTGCATATGATTTTGTTCCTAAACCCTTTACCCCTCAGGAGCTAAAATCATCAATGGAAAACATCTCAAAGCACTACTTCCTTAGGCGGATGACCCGTAAAATGCACAAGGAAGGAAAACAGGTTCGCTTCCAGTTCCTATCGGTACTATCGCATGAGCTAAAAGCTCCGCTTAACGCCATTGAGGGGTACCTTAACATTATGCAGGAGAAGCAAATGGGTTCCAGTATGACTGCTTACGACGAGATGATAGACCGCTCCCTAGCACGGGTAAAATCCATGCGAACCATGATTATGGATTTGCTTGACCTTACTCACATTGAGTCGGGGAAGAAGAAGCGTGAGCTTCGCGAGCTGGATCTTTGCCTTGTGGCCAAATCGGCAATGGATACCATGATGCCCCTTGCCATACAGCGCGACGTTACCATGTCGCTTGCTGCCGATGATGGCTGCACCTACAATGCCGATTCCGATGAGATGGTGATTGTGTTTAACAACCTAATATCGAATGCAGTAAAGTATAACAATGTTGGGGGAAAAGTTTTATGCACAATAAAGCAACAGGATACCAATGTTGTTATTACGGTTCAGGACACAGGTATAGGTATTGATGATGCCGATATTCCAAAGCTTTTCCATGAGTTTTCCCGAATAAAGAATGCCAAAACCCGCGAGGTAACGGGTAGCGGCTTGGGCTTAAGCATTGTTAAACGCTTGGTTCTAATGTATAATGGTAGGGTTGAGGTGGATAGCCAGCTAGGACAGGGCTCTGTATTTAGTGTTTACCTACCAATAAATCCACTGGTAGAGGGGTAAATACCTAATGATTTTTGCATTGCGCAAAACTTTATTGGTACTACATTAAACCTTTTTAGCATTATTTATCTTAAAAGTTGCATTTTTGTAAGTTGAACGCTCGCCTAATAACAAGAGTGTTGTATTTTAGTGTTGATAACCTTATTCAAATATAAACAGCGTGAAGCTACCTGAAAAAACCGTTGAGAGGTTGAGCGAGTATCGCCGCACCTTACTAGAATGCCTAGGGAAAGGCAAGACGCATATTTATTCTCACGAACTTGCTGGTTTGCACAATATTACTGCCGTTCAGGTTCGTAGAGATTTAATGTTAATAGGCTATTCAAGCCTAAAAAAGAAGGGCTACGATGCGCACGAGCTTATTGAGGTTATTGGAAAGTTAATAGACCATCCTTATGGGCTAAACGTAGCTGTAGTAGGCATGGGAAACCTTGGCCGAGCCGTTACCACATACTTTAACGGCAAGCGCCCAAAGCTTAACATTGTTGCTACCTTTGATATTGACCCCAATAAAGTTGACCGCGTAATATCGGGCGTTAACTGCTTTCCAATTAAGGAGCTGCAAAACGTAATTAAGAAGCAGGGTATTACAATTGGTATAATTACCTCGCCACCCGATACCGCTACAGCCATAGCCGAGATGCTTGTTATGTCCGGAGTAAAGGGAATACTAAACTTTACCACAACGCCACTTAACGTTCCTTCATCCGTTTTTCTTGAGGAGTTTGATATGATTACCTCGCTGGAAAAGGTAGCCTACTTTGTTAAGGAGCAGAAATAGAATAGAGAGCTAGTGTTGGCTACGCAGAGACTAGTTGTAGGGCCGCTTTTTCTACTTTTGATGACATGCATGTTTGTAGTGTATTCCTTTTACTCGCATCAAATATCCGCTTTTAATGCAAGTCCACTTTGGGTTTGAGAATGCTACCGGAATAAAGAATCCCGTTGTTACAACAGGGGCGTTTGATGGTGTTCACGTAGGCCATAAAACCATACTAAACCGATTAAACGAAATTGCCGGGCAAATTGATGGCGAGTCGGTACTGGTTTCCTTTTATCCGCATCCGCGCAAGGTGCTTTATCCCGAAACGCAGGGACGCGATTTGCAGTTTATCTGCTCGCAAAAGGAGAAGATAGTACTGCTTGAGAAGGCTGGGCTAAAGCATCTTATACTAGTACGGTTTACCCTTGAATTCTCAAAAGTTACTTCCGAAGATTTTATTCGCAAGTTGCTTGTGGGCACGCTAAATGCCAAGTATATTATAGTGGGCTTTAACCACCACTTTGGGCACAATAGGCAGGGCGATTTTAGCAATTTATACACCTTGAGCCAGGAGCTCAACTTTGGCGTTGAGGAGATTCCGGAGCAGGATATTCATCACGAAACGGTTAGCTCAACAACCATTCGCAAGGCGCTAAAGGAGGGGCGTATTCAAAGAGCCAACGCCTATCTCGACCATCAGTATATGATAATTGGCGCTTTAGGGCGCGGAAGCAATATCTTTACTCAGGTAGGCTTCCCCTCTCTGCGGGTTCAGGTAGAGGAGGCTGGAAAGCTAGTTCCTCCAACGGGAATTTATGCCGTAACCCTATTGTGGGGGCAGCGCAGCTACAAAGCCATGGCCATTATTAGCGGGGGAACCCCAATTGATGCGCAGCGCGAAGCGGACGTAGAGATACATATATTAGATTTTGATGGTACTCTACATAGCGATGAGGGCACTCTGCTTTTTCAAAAGGCTGTGTGCTTTAATCTTAACCTGCTAAATCCGCACGTACTAAAGGAGCAGCTTAGCTCTGGGCTTAGTGAGGTTGATGAATTAATTTATTAGATTTGTTTTGGTTCTCTTATTGGACTGATGCTTACCATATTTGTATTGGCAGTATATTTGTTTAAGTATTTAGTATATAGATAGCTAGCGATATATGCAAAAAAGGCTCTTCATTATAAAAAACAGCCCTGATTAGCCCCTTACATTGCTTTTTGTCGCTTTTTTTATGCCCAAGTTCAGGACACTAACAATATGGTAGTGCTTGTTGACGGTTAATTGGCTAGCATGAGCTGCTATTAGAGTATTCCAATTTGCGCATTAAGAATTTTGTGCTGATGCTAAAACCAGTTATGTAGAACGTAATTGGCTGTATTTTAGAAATAGAACGTGTTACGTTGGATATTAACTATGCTTTAAATAGGTTATTAGGTTTGTTAGTTATTTATTACAGGTGTAATGTATTTTAATTATTTGTTTATGAGGATTCTAAAAGTTTTATTTATTGTCTTGCTCTTTTTCTTATCAGGTGCAATTAGCGCACAAGATTCTATTTCACATCCTGTAAAGCCCGATGTACTCTCTTTCGGAGTTGGGTTTGGTTTTGATTATGGTGGAATAGGCGGTAACTTAACGGCATATCCCACTAAAAACGTAGGATTATTTGCAGGTGCTGGATGGGCAATTGCGGGTATAGGCTACAATGCAGGGGTTAAGGTTAGGTTCTTATCTGGTAAGCCTAAATCGGCACTCACTTTTTCTGGTATTGCAATGTATGGATACAATTCCGTTGTGGTAGTGGTTGGCGATAGCAGGCATAACAAAATTTTTTATGGACCAACCGTTGGCGTTGGGTTGGACTTTAAGCTAAAGCCCGAGTCTATTGGTTATTGGACTGTGTCGTTATTAGTCCCAATTAGAAGTTCTGAATACCGCGATTACATGGACGATTTAGAACTGAATGAGGGTGTTGAGTTCAAGGGGAGGCTACGTCCTATTGGCGTTACTTTTGGCTATCGGTTTATCATCTTTTAGTATAGTTTTTATGGCATTTGCTTTGAGGCTGCCTGTTGGGTAGCCTTTCTTTTTTTATGGCTATACTAGCCTAAAACGTTGCAGTCCTATTCCCTTGTTTATCATAGATTATGTGTGTTTTAGTTTGATAATACTTCTTCTGCACAATATTATCTGTATGCTAATTGTGTGTTAAAAATGATCATTAAGTGTAAATTTGCGACAAAAGGTGTTATATTTAAGCATTCTTTATTAACCCTTAAATTAACTTAATTATGAAAAAGCCTTTTTTCGCACGCTTTTTGGAAAATCAGTTGAGCCAAGAAGAAGAAAAAAATGTAAAAGGAGCAATTTGCATTCCTAGACCTAAAGTTACAATGAAAGCTCCATCTGACGATGATGAGAATGTAACAATGAAGTATCCTTCTGATGATGATGAAGGCATTGAAGAAGAATTGATGTAGAAGGTCATTGGACTAATTTGTTGTTATCGTTTTATGTTTTGCTTTTAGCAATAATGTAAAACGATAACTTTTTTAATAGGAATAATCTATGTTTCTCCTTTTTACCCATCAGCAGGATTACTACACAGTTGACCTGGTTAAATCAAGTCTCGAACAGAAAGGTTTTGAGTCTATTCGCATAAATACCAATGATTTCCCGTTGAGCATTGAGCTTACCCAAGCCTTTAATGGGTCTAGTTCTAGCACCATTTGCTATAAGGAGCAGCGCATTGCACCGGGCGATGTTCAAGGTGTATGGCTGCGCAAATTCTTTTCCCCAAAGGTTGACCCATCTATAGACGAAGCCTACCGCAAGGGCTGCTTTCACGAGTCGCTGGAAACCCTTAAGGGTTTTTTCTATACTCTTAATCATGTTACCTGGATAGACCCGCTAAATGTAGTTTCCTACGCAAGCAGCAAGTCGGTTCAGCTGCAGGTAGCCCAGCGCATTGGGTTGAGAATACCTAGGACTATGATTACTAACAACCAGCAAGATTTGCGTAGCTTCTACAATGCGAACAACGGGAATATTGTAGTTAAAATGCAAACAACCCTTAGCACATCAATGCAGGGAGGGGGATTGTTCCTGCATACAAGCAGGGTTACTGCCGACGATTTAGAAGATGCCGCTCTAGTTAGCCTTTGTCCACTCATGTTTCAGGAACTCATTGAAAAGGAGTATGAGCTAAGGGTTATATATGTTGATGGCGCCTTTTTTACAGGAAAAATGGATGCATCAAGCTCAAAGAGCGGACAGGTTGATTGTAGGTTGGCAGCTACTGATGAGTTCTGCTGGCAGGCGTATGAGCTACCGCAGCCCATTAAACTGCAGTTAGATAGCTACATGAAATCCATGGGATTACTTTTTGGTGCTATCGATTTAATAAAATCAGCAAAGGGAGAGTACGTTTTCCTTGAGGTTAATCCTACTGGCGAATGGGGAATGCTCCAGCGAGACCTGAATCTTCCCATTGCTCAAGCAATTGCATCAACCCTAATTAGAAAAGCCCATAAATAACCTAGAATTTATGAAGAAAGTACTGATTATAACCAAAACCAACGATAATAGCTGTATAGAGAATGTGTCGCAAGCAATTATAAAAAAGGGTGGCATTCCTATACGCTTTAATACCGATAAGTACCCATTAGCCTCATCGTTAAATATTGAGTATGTAAACAATAGGTGGAAAATAGAGCTGCTGGCCGATGGAGAGTGCTTCGATTTAACCAACTTGGAATCGGTTTGGTACCGCCGTTTAGCCCTAGGAAGCCATTTAGGAACAGTTTTAGAAGATAAGTTCAAGGTTCCTTCTGTTGAGGAGAGCCGCCGCACTTTCTTTGGGATGCTTAGTTCCCTTGATGCGTTCCAACTCGATAACTACTGGGATCTAAAGCAAGCAGGATGCAAACAGCTGCAGCTAAAGGTTGCCGCTGCACTGGGTTTAGAAATTCCCGAAACCCTTATTACCAATAGTGCCGAAGCGGTACCATCGTTTTACCATGAGCTTAATGGCGAGGTGATAACCAAAATGCAGGCATCCTTTGCTATATATGATAAAGGCGTTGAAAATGTTGTGTTTACCAATCCTATTACTGCCGATGATTTGAGCGATTTAGAGGGTTTGCAGTATTGCCCAATGACCTTTCAGCGCAATATCGCTAAAAAATTGGAGCTGCGAATTACCATTGTGGGCGATAGGGTGTTTGCAGCCTCAATAAACTCTGCCGATTACGATAGGGCTAAGAACGATTGGCGAAAAATGGGGCACACCCTTATTCGCGATTGGAAAGTGTTTACGCTTCCTTCCGATATCGAGCACAAGCTGCTAAAGCTTATGGATTACTTTAACTTGAACTATGGTGCCATTGACATGATTGTTACAGATGATGATAGGTACATTTTCCTTGAGGTAAATCCTTCGGGCGAGTTCTTTTGGTTGGAGGAGAACCCAGGTTTGCCCATCTCCGAGGCCATAGCCGATTCTCTGCTCAACAGTGGAATTAAGAGGAGGAAAAGGAGTATTGATATTTAGTGCAGGTGTTTGTTCGTAATATTTATACAGCATAGGATATTTAGCATCACTCATATAATTCTTTCTTATCCCAACAATTAACTAAAACCCAATGCTATGGAACGTTTCGATTGCCATTGCCATGTATTTAACATTTTAACCGTTGGATGGAAAGCCATCCTGGAGGAACTTAACGAGTCGGTTAGCCTTTTGACCGATGAAAAGGGAAATACGCTTAGCCTAAATGCGGTTTCGGTCGATAAGCAGAAAAAGGTTAAGATTAAGATTAAAAAGCTGGTGCAGCTTATCAAGATTTTTACTGGCGACAGCGAGAAGATATTCGATATGCTGGACAAGAACTATAAGCGCCAGTATAAGCTATTCCCGTTGATGTTTGATGGCGATTTTTTGCTAGATTCGGCAAGCAACGACCATATGCAGCCAATACACCAGCTACTTGCCGATGCCAAGCAGAGCGGTTTACTAAAAGGAAGTGCCACAAAAGGTAGTCCTACCGTTGCTCAGAACCTTATGCTCCTTGCCGATAACGATGGTAAGCTGCTAATGGATTTTCTGGCAAAGCTATCGGAGCAGTCGGCTCCAAGCAAAATGTTGGGCGCATCAAAGGATGGCTTTACCATACAATATGAGCAGATAGAGCAGCTAGCAAAAAATGCAAAGTACAAGGATAGGCTTGTTCCTTTTCTTGGCGTTGACCCACGGCGCTCCAATGTTAAGTCGTACCTGAGTAATGTTGGTGCCGGCAAGCTCTTTGCAGGTGTTAAGGTGTACCCTCCCAATGGTTTCTCTCCATATGATAAGGTTCTGGTTGGCCCCGATTCCGTTTTCGAGTTCTGTAGCAAGAATCAAATTCCTGTGGTATCCCATTGTTCCTATGGCGGTTTTGCCACCCCAGCAATGAGTATTGATGTGAACGGGTATATAGTTCCCGACGGAAAGGCTGAGGCTGTAGCCTACAGTGGTGCCTACACTTTTAGCAAAGGCCTTAGGGATGGTTTTACGGTGATGGTACGCGAGCGTGCCGGTGTGCTTAATAATCCGCTTGTGTGGGAAAAAGTGCTTGAGAAGTACAACAATTTGATACTTGTTTTAGCCCATTTTGGTAGCGGTAGCGATGTTTGGCAGGCTGATATCCTTAGGCTGTTAAAGAAGTACCCCAACTGCTACACCGACTTGTCGTGCATGAGCGATGTGCCTACCATTGAGGCGGCCAAAGCCATTTACAATAGCAATCCCGATATACAGGATAAGGTGCTGTATGGCTCCGATTTCTTCCTTGATATGTTCTTTAACGACTCCTTTGAGCAGTACTTGCAACGAATGCAGAAGACTCTTGGAGCAGCGATGTTTGATAAAATATCAGTAGAAAATCCTAAAAAGTATATGGCAAAGTGGTATGCTTTGGCTACAAACTAGTTGGCTGGTGCAAAAGAAAAGGGGGTGTAAGCATTGCTGTTTACACCCCTTATTGTTTAAAATATATGACATAGCAAGAATGCCCTAGCTCTTTCTTCCCGAAAGTGCCAGTATAATACCAAAGAATATAAATACCGAGCCACCCGTTTTGGTTACGTAGCCCGCCCTACTTGGCTTGGTAATCCAACCCTTTGCTTGATGAGCTAATACGGCGTATGTCATTAGCGCTGTGAACGAGAAGAGTATCAGGATACCTAAAAGCACTACAAATTGGGGTAGGAGGCTGTTGCTAGTGTTTATAAACTGGGGGAAAAGTGCGGTGAGAAAAACGATAGCCTTAGGGTTGCTAAGCGCAACCGTCATGGCCTTAAAGTAAAGCTTTCGGGATGATATGGTTAGTGCGCCAGAGCCTATATTATCAGCCGAGAAGTTTGAGTTCTTATCCATCAGCATCTTAACGCCCATGTAAATTAGGTAAGCCGCACCAGCATACTTTATTATATCAAAAATGGATTGCGATGCGGTAAGAACTGTGCCTAATCCGGTAAAGGATATAATACCAAGGCAAAGTAAGCCGCTAATATTACCTAGTGCTGCGTATAGCGCTTTGCGCCAGCCATAAAGGGTAGAGTTGGTTAGAATAAAGAAAACGGCAGGTCCTGGTGAGTAGGTGGTAATTATTACAAGAACCACATAGGTGATTAAAAGATGTGATGTCATATACCCTTTAGCATCAATAAGTAAATTGTGAACTTTTGTGATGCAAACATACAAAACATAATGGGTACATTGAGCTAAAACCCAAACAACTTATTTGATTGATATCACCTGTTTATCGACAGATTTTGTGATTATCTTTAGTTCACATTTGGTTCAACGTAACTTGCTCCACATATGAGTAATTTGAATGATATTGAGGCCTACTACCAAGGCGTATCCAATGAGAAACTGCTCCAAATAGCACAACGCCCACAGGATTTACGTCTGGATGCAATTCCCTTGCTACAGAAGGAACTTTTAGGAAGGGGGATGAATGCTGAAGCTCTGCTTATTACCGATTTTCTAGTGGGTGTAAAAAAGGATGAGCCAGAACGGCCCAACTATGCCGAGATGTCTCTTTATGAGATGCAGGATCACGTTAAGGAGCGCATTCAGGAAGGAGAGTCCATTGAGAGCATCAAGCTCGATTTGCGTGAGAATGGGGTTGATATCTTCGCAATTCTCAACGAGAACGATAACCTTAAAGAGAGCGCCTTTGAGTACATGACCTACCTTAAAAAGGAGGGTTTTGAAGAAGGGGAAATTACCGAAAAACTTGAGGAAAACCTCGCCATTGATAAGAGTGATAGCGAAATGCTCAAGGTTCAGATTAAGAATAGCGGCAAGCAAAACCTAACTATTGGTTACACCCTAGCAATTCTGGGCTCCGTGTTTATCCTACTGACGCTTAGTAGTACGGGTGGATTCCCTATTAGTGCAGTGATACTAATAGTGCTGGGTGTTTGGCGTATTTACGTGGGCTATGAGCGATTAAAGGAGTAGTGAAAGCATCTAATCCATCTCACGTAGTATATTCCTTTTTAGTTGTACAAGTTCATCGGAATCAATGCTTCGTTCTGCAATAGGGGTGTTAATGGTGAACTTCTGTTTTATGGTAACGGGTTGCTTGCTAAATAGGTAGATATCGTTGCCTAGGGTAAGCGCCTCCTCAACATCGTGAGTAACAAACAGCACGGTGCGCTTATCTAGCTGCCACAGCTTGCCAAAGGCCTTCATTAGCGTTTGCTTAAGCTTAAAGTCGAGGGTTTTAAGTGGTTCATCCATAAGGATTATATCCGATGGGTAAGCAAAGGCACGGGCAATGGCTACCCGTTGCTTCATTCCTCCGCTAAGCTGCGATGGGTAATAGTGGGAGTACTTATCTAGCTCAACAAGGCGCAAGAACTGCTTAATTAGCTTCTCCTTGGTCTCGGTATCCTCAATGTGGTTAAGCACAAAGGCTAGGTTCTGCTCAACGGTTTTCCACGGGAGTAGTCGGGGTTCCTGAAAAATGTACGATTGCACTTTGCCATCAAAGCCAGTAAAGGTTCCTTGGTCGGGTTTTAGCGTGCCGCTAATCATGTTTAGCAGCGTAGTCTTTCCGCATCCCGATGGGCCAAGTATGCAAGTTATGGTACCCTCTTTTATATCGATACTAAAATCGTTGTAAAGGGTAACACCGTTAAACTCCTTGCTTAGGTTTTGTATGGTTAGGCTCATGGTTTCTTCCAAACTACAATGGCACGCTCAATGCGGCGGATTATTACTTCAAAAAGGTAGCTTATAACAACGGCAACAATGGTCCAGGCAATAACCACATCAACCTTAAGGTAGGTTTGGGCATTCTGCATAAAGGTACCAATGCCCATTTGGGGAAGGCTAAGCACCTCGCCAATAATAATGGCGCGCCAGCCAATGCCCATTGCGCTTGATGCTCCGCTAAAAATATAGGGAGTGATTGCCGGAATGTAAACCTCCTTTACAATACGTGAACGGGATATGCGGTAGGTTTGCGCCATCTCAACCAAATCGGGGTCAACGTTTTTTATACCCTCTATTACATTGGTGCAAATAAAGGGGAACATGGTTAAGAAGGCAATGAAAACGGGAACCATATCAACCTGAAGCCAAATTAGCGCCAGTAGTATTAGCGCAATAATGGGGATGGAGCGGATGGTTACCAGAATGGGCTTAAAAAATGCGTTGAAACCGCTGCTCATGCCCGCTAGTATTCCAATGGCCAGCCCAAGGATAAAGGATAGGATAAAGCCCAGAACGCCCCGTGATATTGTGGCTCCAACAATCAGCAAAAAATCGGGAGATATAAGCAGGTGCCATGTGCTTGCAAGCGTGTGCTCTGGCGATGGTAGCACCAAATCGGAGGCGATTACCCCCGAAGCAATCTTCCAAACTCCTATCAAAATGAGGATGGAGAGCGCAGTTATCAGCTTATTTCTTGTAGTAGAAGCCATCATCGGGTACTTTTCCTCCAACTATATCGCTATTCATTTTGTAAAACAGCTCAAGGTAGCCATTTATTTGCTCTTTTATATCGATAGCGTAAACGTAGCTTAGGTTTGAGCGAGGGATTGATGCCTGGGCAACCGCGGCATTGGGTAGAATATCGTACTTAACAATTAGCTCGGCAGCGGCCACGGGGTTAGCGTTTACCCATTGGGTTGAGTGCGCAAAGGCCGCAGATACCTGATTCACCACATCGGGGTGCTGCTGGGCAAATTGGCGCTTAACCATAAGCGCGGTTTGCGGCATGGCCATGCCTGTAGCCTCAATCCACTCCTTGTTAAGGTCCATTATTGCCTTAACGCTAGGGTTTTTGTGGGCAACCAGACTTACAAGCGGCTCGGATATTACGCCAAGCGATGCGCGGTTTGCTGCCACAGCGTTGGCTAGGTCTATGTGGGTTGGGAACGAGTAGTCGAGCGTAACATCGGTTTCGGGGTTTATGCCGTGCTGCTGCAATAGGTAGCGGAATAGCACATCGGGGGTCATGCCCTTTGCCATGGCGTTTATGCGCTTGCCCCTTAGCTGCTCCCAGGTATGTATGGTGGTATCGCTGCCAAAAAGGTAAAGCGTTCCCCAAACGGGAATGGCAAGCAGCTGGTAGTCCACCTTTTTGTTGTACATAATGGCAGCCATGGTGGTGGGCAGTACAGCAAAATCGGCTTCGCCCTCAAGCATCATCTTCCTAACCTGTAGCGGCTCGTTAAGGATTACCGCTTTCCCTGTGGCGTTGGTTCCAAGTTGGGCAAGGCTATCAACAACCCAAATCATTCCCATTGCCGAAGGCCCTTTAAGCGTGGCAATGGTGAAGTGTTCCGTGCTACTTTCTGCTTTCCGATTGCTTTGGCAAGCAGAGAGGAGTGAGATGATTAGTGCAAAAACTGCTAGTTTAACTCGCATAGTCTGTTGTTTGTGCAAAGATAGAGAAGTGGAGGAAAAATGCAGGATGTTTTGTTGCTCATTCGGTTGATACTTTTATTCTGACTTTAAAAGTGGTTTAGGGTGCTTTGCTTACTGATGATTTAGGGATTCTAAGCAAATTTCCTGACATAAATCATTTTGCAAATCAAAAAACAACCCGTACTTTTGTTATCTCATTAACAGACTTTCTGTTTATGACTGCGAAGCAGAATGCGTTCTACTTCAAGGTGTAAGCAGCAAATCAAAATCAAATTAGAATCTAATCCAGAGGTTGTCTGATGGAAAAGAGAGTTGGAACCGCACTTATCCTAGTTGAGAGTAAAGAAAACGTTCAGCAGCTGAACGACATCATCTCAAAGCACTCACTAATTATTATTGGGCGTCAGGGTTTGCCTCGTAGCAACGGGCAAAGCGTTATTTCTCTTGTTCTTGAAGGAACAACCGATGAGATTGGCTCCTTAACCGGTCAAATGGGCCGTTTAAAGGGTATTCAGGTGAAATCGGTAGTACTTAAGAATAAGAAGAATGACGAAGAAGATTAGCCTTTCCATTGCATTTCTACTTTTAGGTTTTGTTTCGGTATTTGCGCAGATTGCCCGCGTGTGGGGTACTGTAGCCGATTCTACCACAACCCAGAAGCTTAGCGCCGTGAACGTGCAGCTGGTGGGCGGCAAAACCTACTCAACCGTTACCTCGTTGCAGGGTACATTTGCCTTTAGCGCTATTCCGCATGGCCGCTACACGCTTGTGCTAAGTTCTGTGGGGTATAACGGCTACTCAAAATCTATTACAGTTTCTGCTGATATGGATTTGTCCATTTTACTATCGGAGCAGGTTATTCCCCTTGGCGAGGTGGTGGTATCGAGCCTACGCGTAAACCAGAAGTTAAAAGAGGTGGCTGCACCCATGGCCATTGTGGGGCGCACGCAGATTGATGCCTCATCGGCAGTAACCATTTCCAATGTTTTGCAGAATGAGCCTGGGCTTAGCCTTAGCGGCGATGGCGTTTGGGCAACCAGCGTAAACGTTAGGGGAATGGGCGAGCAGCGCTTGGTTACCCTTGTTGATGGTAACAGGGTTGAAACCGCTACCGACCTAACGGCAGGCCTATCCATGGTTGACCCCGACGATGTTGAGCGTATTGAGGTGGTAAAGGGTGCAACCTCATCGCTTTATGGAACTGGTGCCATGGGCGGTATTGTTAATGTTATTACCCGCGATGGTTACTTTGGTTCCAAGTTCTACTTTGGTGGTGGAGTAAACAGCGGATATAGCACGGTAAACGAACTGTTTACTCGCAAGCTCACTCTTAACTCGGGAGCTGAGCGTTGGTATGCTCGCGTAAGCGGCTCAATGTACGATGCTTCTAACCTTAAAACACCTAGCGGTACGCTGCCTAATAGCCAGTTTGAGGGTGGTAACCTATCGGCATCGGTGGGCGCAAAGCCCTTTGCTAATCAGGTGGTGAAGCTAAACTTCCAGCAGTATAGCGCCAACGATGTGGGAATACCTGGCGGGGCAGTGTTTCCTGGGCCAGCTGAGGCAACCTATACTAATATCGATCGTAGGTTATTCTCTGCCTCGTATGAGTTTCAGAACCTATCGGAGGCATTAACCTCACTTAGCGTTAAGTACTTTAATCAGTACATTCTGCGCGATGTGGAGCTAAAGCCCAACACCGTAACCACAACCCCAACCCAAATAGTTACTCCGCAGCTTTTTACCCCAACGGGCGAGCATAACACGCATAGCGTACAGGTACAGTCAAACTGGAACTTTGCCAATGGGCATAACCTAATTGCGGGTATCGATGCGTGGCAGCGCAAGCTAACCACCCAGAGGGAAAAGTACATTAAGGTTGATATCCTAAATACCAATGGTGATATTGTTAAAACCAATAACATGGTTAGGGGCGAAACCCCAAACCCAGAATCGACATTTGGTAGCGCAGGCTTTTTTGTTCAGGATGAGTTTAGGCTAATGGATAATCGCCTTAAGCTAACCATTGGCGGTAGGTTTGATGCTATACGGGTTGAGAACGATAGGGCTTACGATATTGACTACCTAATTGTGAATGGCGTAAGGAATGATACGCCTCCCAACCAGCGAATCACTTTTGAGGAGGGAACGGTGAACGATTTCTCGTGGAGTGCCAATGTGGGCGCCATTTATTCGCTTACCAGCGATATGGACTTGAGTTTAAGCGCTGGTCGTTCGTTCCGTGCACCATCGCTTGAGGAGCGCTTTAAGTATATAGACCTTGGCAACTTTGTTAGGTTGGGCGACCCAGAGCTCAACCCAGAAAAGGGCTATGCCCTAGACCTTGGTTTCCGCGTATGGAAGCCTCGTTTTAGCTTTACCGTTAACCTATTCTCAAATTGGATATCGGATATGATAGTTGAGGCTCCCGGTGAGTTTATTTACACGCTTAACACTGGTGCTAATGCTGGAACAACCGATACTATCGCCGCATTTATAAACGCTAACGTTAGCAAGGCTTTGCTTTATGGCTTCGACCTTGGTTTTCAGTATAACGTGTACCATAACCTTGTGCTTTTTGGTGCTGGTGCGTACGTTAGGGGCGAGGATACAGAGAATGATACCAACCTACCGCTTATACCTCCCATGAATGGGCGTATTGGTGTTAGGTACACCTTGCCAAAGTACTTTGGTGTGGAGCTGGTAGCCGTTGGTGCTGCCGACCAAACCAAGGTGGCAACCGGCGAGAAGGAGACTAGCGGCTATGCGCGTTACGATTTTACGGTGCGCTCGTCAAGCATCAACCTAAAATTTGCCAAAGCCCAGCTGTTTGGCGGGGTTGAGAATATTGGCGATAGGGTCTATCGTAACCACCTTGCAACCAATCGTGGTGCAATAAGCCAAGAGGCGGGTCGCAACATCTTTGTAAAAGTAAAAATTGATTTTTAACTGATACTGGTTGATTTCAAGCAATGCTGGCCAATAGGTTTGAGTGCTGTTTGTTACCAATCATCAACAAAAAAACAGAGCCATGAAATTCACTCCAGAAAAGTACCGCATTGCCGATGAGCCAATGCAACCGTTTATCGATTCGCAGGAGATTTGGGATTACATCAATAACGCTAAACCAACAAGGGAAAGGGTTCGTGCAATCATAGCCAAATCGCTTAACAAGGAGCGCTTAAACCTTGAAGAAACAGCGGTGCTGGTTAACACAACCGACCCAGAGCTGGTTGAGGAGATTCTACAAGGTGCGCGTACCCTAAAGGAGAAGGTTTACGGGAATCGTATTGTGCTTTTTGCTCCGCTATACATTGGCAACAAGTGCACCAATAACTGCACCTACTGCGGTTTTAGAACCAGCAACAAGGATGCGGTGCGCATGACCCTTGCCGACGAGGATCTGGTTAAGGAGGTTGAGGCACTTGAGGATAATGGGCAAAAGCGCCTTATTCTTGTTTATGGTGAGCATAAGGACTACTCACCAGAGTTTATTGCCGATAATGTGCGCTTGGTTTATGGGGTGAAAAAGGGCAATGGTGAGATACGCAGGGTGAATATTAATGCCGCTCCGCTAGATGTTGAGGGCTTTAGAATAGTTAAGGAGTCGGGCATTGGAACCTATCAGGTTTTTCAGGAGACCTATCATCCTGATTTTTACACCAATTACCACCTTTCGGGAAAGAAGAAGGATTTTAACTGGCGCCTAACCTCGCTCGATAGGGCACAGGAGGCAGGACTTGACGATGTGGGTATTGGTGCGCTGTTTGGTCTTTACGACTGGCGCTACGAGGTGCTAGGCTTAGTGCGCCATACCAACCACCTAGAGGCGTGTTACAACGTGGGGCCACACACCATATCGTTCCCCCGTATTAAGGATGCATCATCGGTTAATACTCCTGCGGAGTATGTGGTTAACGACGACGATTTTGTGAAGCTAGTAGCCATACTTAGGCTTGCTGTTCCTTATACTGGAATGATACTTACTGCCCGTGAGTCGGTTGCTGTGCGCCGTCAGGTAATTCAGTTTGGCGTATCGCAAATTGATGGCGGAACAAAGCTTGAGCTTGGTTCTTATGCCCAAACTAAGAATGAAGAACAGAACCTTAACCGTGAGCAGTTTATGATTAACGATAACCGCTCGTTGGGCGAGATTATTGAAGATTTAGTTGATAATGACTACCTGCCATCGTTTTGTACCGCATGCTACCGTTTGGGTAGAACGGGTGAGCACTTTATGGAGTTCTCTGTTCCGGGGTTCATCAAGCGTTTCTGTTCGCCCAATGCCATGCTAACCCTTACAGAGTATCTAATTGATTATGCTACCCCTGAGGTTCAGGAAAAAGGATGGAAACTGATAGAGCGCTCTCTTGTCGATCTTGAGTCGCAAGCCAATGTGGCAGAGATTCGTAACCGCATTGAGCGTATTAAGCAGGGCGAGAGAGATTTGTACTTTTAGTGTTACCTATCTATAAAAAGCAGCCCCCTAGCCGTAACGCTAGGGGGCTACTTTTCTGTATTTAGTTATTAGTGTATGGTGTTTAATTTGTTTAGCAGGTCATTTTACAAGTAGTTGATTGTTCAATGTAGTTGATTGTTCAATTATAGTAAGGTGTGTGTTGGCGGTTATGTGTTTACTTGTAAGCCAATCATTTAATCTCGTCTAAGAACCGTTTGCTTCCTCGCCTTGAGTTAGCTTTTCTCAACGACTTCCGTTCTCCATTTCACGTTTCACTTCTCACTTCTCACGTTTCACTTTTAACCTTTCACCTTTAACGTTTCACTTCTCACCTTTAACCTTTAACGTTTCACCTTTAACGTTTCACCTTTCACGTCTCCTCCTACCATCCCGGTAAGAAGTTCAGCCCAAACACACCCGATTTGAATCCTCCAAGCTGGAAAGGAATGGCATAGTATGGCTCAAGAACAAGCATTCCAAATAGGTTAACTCGTAGGCTAATACCCGTACTAACCATTGGGATTCTATCATCAAAGCTGTCGGGTTTCCACTTAAGGCTAGGGGCATGATCCCTGTCCCAGGCAATACCTGCATCGGCAAAAATAGCCAGCTCGGTATAGAAGTAGCTTGACTTAATAAGCGATAGCCTTTCGGGGCCAGTAAACGGTATGCGTATCTCAAAGTTTACAATACCCATTTGTTCGCCAAGTAGCTGGTTAATATTAACCTTTGTGGGGTCTTGGGTTATCTGATCGGAGAGTGCACCTCTCTCGTAACCCCTAATAAGCCAAGGGTAACCAAGAAATAGTGGGTATATGCGGTCAATCCCTTTTCGGTTGCCGTGCCTACCATTGTAGTACCCCCTAAAGGCAAAGCTTATGGGCTTAACAAATATGTAATGGCGAAAATCGGCAAGCGTTCCCCAGTAGTCAACCTCACCAAAAATTTTTTCTCCTTGTATCCTTATACGAGTACCCTTCATGGGCGAGGCTATTCCAAAGTTGCTGTTATCAATAACATAGGCAAGGTGGCTGCGGATTATGTTAAAGCCATCAGGTGCATCGGCTTTGCGTCGCTTAGAACCTCCGTAGTATCCGTTATAGTACATGTGTGAGAACACGTCAACCCGATAGTTGTACCAAGCTAAGGCGCTGCTTGCCTCTAGTCGCATTGTTTGCGACAAGGGGAAGGAGACCATGCCCCCAATTTGGGTCTCAAACGTTCTAATATGGTACATGTTAATGGTATCAGAGTCTAACAGACCCTGATCTGTTTGGACTGGGGCACCATCAATAAACTCGTAGTAACCCGATGAGTAGGGTATATGCGATATGGTTGTTGCCCACATCACCCTATTCTTTCTGTTCACGTAGGTTACCTGTCCGCCAAAGTCGTATATTTCTCCATTAAGGGAGAGGCCTGTGTGTAAAAGGTGCCCACCGGTAATATCACTAAAAAGCATCTCTACACCACCAGCCATGCCTGCTCCCATTGGCGATGATGATACGCCAACGCCAATATTGGAAATGTAATCGAGCTGGAAACGTGGCTTAAACCGCACCCGTTTAAAGGAATCTACAGGTTGTGTTTTTACCTCGGCTAGGTTGTTTACATGTGGATCAATAATTCCTTTTACAGCCCTATTGTAAGGAGGTAGGGTTGAGGCAACAAAGTTTACAGTGCTTGGTTCTACGGGAGTTTTTTCAAATTCCGTTTCTGCTGCTTGGTAAATGGAGTAGTTCGCTTTAAAGTAGTACGAGTAGCTTACCTCTCCTGTGTTTCGGGCAATGCTCATTGCGGGTGCAAGGGGGGTCATCCCGCTAATTCCCGTTAGAATGCTTGTTAGCCTGTTTACCTCGCCCGTTTCAATGTTGTACTCAAATAGGTTCCTAAACCCATCGCTGTTCGATAGGAACAGTATTTTTTCATCATCCTTTGAGTAAACAGGGTTAAGGTTATTGGCATTGGGAAAAACGTTGTAGTGTACGGTTATCTCCTTAGTGGCTATGTCAACCTCGGCAAGGTAGTAGCCTTTGTCGGGCATGCCTGTTCCAGAAAAGGGTCTGTCGGTAACAAATACCAGCTTAGAGCCATCGCCCGACCATGTTGGGTGAACGTTACACCAAGGGTCGTTTGTTACTTTTTCTATCGCACCCGATTCCAAGTTGTAGGCATAAAGGTCGTTAACGCCCTCTTTAAGTCCCGATAGCACTATGGTTTTACCGTTGGGCGACCATGCTGGGTAGTTAAAGGAGGGAAGTCCGGGAATTATAATCTCGTTTACCAGTTTATCCTCTTCCACATCAACAATAAGCAGCTGGTTTTTTCCTTTAGAGAAGGCTACAAAGGCAAATTGCTTACTATCTGGCGACCAGGTTCCAGCAGATTCTATAAAGTTAAGCGCATCAACCTCGTTCTGGTGAATTACGCTCGATAGCTTTTTTATGATTTTGCCCGTGTGCGCATCGGCAAGGAAAAGATCAATAGAGAACAGGTCTTTTTCTGAGTAGAACGCAACGTATTTCCCATTGGGGCTAATTGCTGGCGAAATGTTGATATGCCCTGCGTTATCTTCAAAAAGGATTTTTTTGCCAACGGGCTTATCCACTGTGTCCTTCATCATATCCTTGTAGTGGTCCACATACGCTTTTTTCCACAGTACGGAGAAGGTTTTTTCGTCGAGGCCAATGTACTTGCGTAGCGCATAGTCGTAGCCGCGCTTAGCAGTTTCCTTAAAAATGGGGTTTATAAGGCTATCGCCAAAGGTTCTACCAAGGAATGCCCAGAATGCGTGCCCGTATCTGTACGGAAAGTACTTATGCTGATATCGGGTCATATCCTCAAGGGTGGGGAAGTCGTTGTTAAGTATTGCATCGCGCATCCACATAGATGTTTGCGCATCGGTGCTGCCAATGGAAAGGTACTCGGCCATTCCCTCAACCATCCATAGCGGAAGGTTACGAACCGAGTTAAGCGAAGTTGAATCGCCATTTATTAGCGAATTAAACTGAAAGGCATGAACCATCTCGTGACCTAATACGTGATCCGTTTGCGCCCACGTTTCGGTTATAGGCATTATAACCCTGTTCTTTAGCGCTTCGGTTACGCCGCCCGTACCAACTCCAATGGAGCCCATTATGGCTGTGGTTTGCTGGAAATCGGCGTGGTTGGCATAGAAAATTATGGGGTTACGCTCTTTTATGGTATCGCCAAACACTTGCTGGTGCATGTAGTACCATTTCTCGGCCGATTGCGATAGCGCGTTTACCAGTGAGTCGCTCTTGAAGTAGTGATATATCTCAAAGTTAGGTGTTTGGTAAACATCGTAGCTAAATTTCTTGTAAAGTGGCTTGTTCCGGCCAAAGTACTGTGCTTTTGTGCTTTCGGGAATAGCCAAAAGCGCTACAAGGGAAATTACTACCCAAATTCTTTGCAACATAGCCTTGTATGATTGATGGTTGTTGAAACTTGCCTAAAGTACTTTCAATATTTTTTCTAACAAAACGTAAGCCAAAAAAGTTGAAAGGGGAGGTGTAAAATTGCTAAATACCTAGCTTCTCCTTTAGCTCTTTGTAACCGCTTGTGCTTATTTTCACTTTGTTGCCGTTACGCAGAATACCAATATACGAATCTTTTTCGTAGAGTTCTATGGATGCTATTTGGGTAATGTTTACTATGTACGATCGGTGGGTGCGAATAAACGTTTCGGGGTTAAGCCGCTCCTCAAAGTACTTCATGGTTTGCTTTTTAACAAAGCGCTCCTGATTTGTGTAAATGGAAACATAATCGTCGCTAGCCTCAATCATCTCAATTTGCTCAATGGGCACAACCTGTATGGCCTTTCCTGTTTTAACAACAATGCGGTTAAGTGGCTCGTTTGGGGTAAGGCTTTCGGCCAGCGTTTCTAGGTTAGGTGCACTTTTGGCTGCCATTCGCTCCTTAGCACGCTCTAGTGCCTGGAGAAACCGATCCCTGGAGAAAGGCTTTAGGAGATAATCAACTGCGTTGCGCTCAAAGGCTTTAAGGGCATACTCGTCGTAGGCCGTTGTGAATATTATGGCTGCGGGGTGCTCAATAATTTCAAGTATTTCAAACCCGGTTAGCCTTGGTAGCTGTATATCAAGCAGAACCAAGTCGGGTTTAAGGCTGTTGATGGCCTTGGCTGCCTCAAAGCCATCGGCAAACTCACCTATAATCTCAATATTTATTGATGCTGATAGGTAGCGCTTTAGTAGGTCTCTGGCGGGTTCCTCATCCTCAACTATTATAATTCTATATGTTTGCATCGCTTTTAAGTATTGGAATTCTAAGGGTTGTGGTAAATGATTTTTCGGTTTTTGTTACCGATAGTAGGTCGTTGCGCTCAAAGAAAAGCATTAGCCTGCGCCTTATGTTTGTCAGGCCAACGCCTGTACTCTTACTGCTGATAATTTCAGGGTTATAGGTGTTTGTTATGGATATGGATAAAATGCCCCCTTGCTTCTGTATGTTGGCGTCAATATGCCCTGGCTCAATGGTTGATGCAATGCCGTGCTTTATGGCATTCTCAAATACCGGTTGCAGTAGCATCGATGGGATTTTTACCTCTTCGGCATCTTTGCTTAGGTTGATGCTGTAGGTTAGGCGGGAACCAAACCTAACGCGTTCAATATCGAGATACCTTGTGCAATTTTCAATTTCCTGTATAACAGGAACAGCGCTTTGAGGGGCTTGCTTTAGCGAGTAGCGTAGCAGCTCCGATAGCCTTATTATCATATCCTGCGCCTTATCTGGATCCGATAGGGTTAATGAGCTTATGGAGTTTAAGCTGTTAAACAAGAAGTGTGGATTTATTTGCAGCTTTAACCAGTTCAGCTCCGCATCGCGGGCTAGCTCCTTTAGCTCTGCTTCTTTGCTTAGCTTGTCCCTAAAATTGCTAATGTAAATTGTAAGGTAGTAGAATAGAATTGTGGTTATGTACAAAAAGGTGCCAGTAATGGCACGCCATGGTGTAGAATCGCTTAAAAACAGCAAGTAGTTGGGTTTGCTGGGTTGTATGTACGCCAGCAGTAGCTGCGATAGCGATACCCATGCAAAAATGCTTAGTGCTGCTGTACCTGCGTGGTTTATAATAAGAACCCAGATTCTTTTCTGCTCTATATCAGAGTATCTAACCCAAAACCAAAGGCCAATGGAAAGTATGGCAAAAAGGATGTTACTTGTAAGGCTATCTATTACTGATACGGCTATCTCCTGCTTATGAAAATAGTGTAAAACAGCAAAGTGAATCCCTGAAACAAGGATCCACCATGCTGCATAAAGTAATATGCCGTACTGTTTCTTTAAAATTGGGTTATCCATTTGCTAGAGGCTTTTTATTTCGCCTCCTCCAAATATAACGGTTCCTCTAATAACTAGTTCCTTTTCTGGAGTGCCTTCTGGATTTTGGGTTAAGAATTTGCGCTTATCGGAGTATCCTCCAAAGATGGAAACAACCTCAATGCGTACTTTCCAGTTAGTTGGCACAATAAACTTTGAGCCGCCAAACAAACAGAACATATCTAGTACGTTGGATCCTGGGGCTAAATCGGCTTCAAGCATCTCTATGGTTGAGCCACCAAAGATGTTGGTTACCTTACCTCCACGGAAATTTTTTGAGGTGATTTTTTGCTCGCCTCCACCAAAAATAGCTACCTCATCAATAAAGTCGGCCTGGTTTAGGCTTTTACCGCCAGCAAAGGTTTTGTGCGAGCCCTTGCGGCTAAATATCAGGATTAAACCCAGCGCAGCAAAAACGGTTGGCCAGAATAGCTGGCGAATGGTGAATGGGAAGTGGTAAAGTTTGGCAGCAAGAAAAAATCCGCCAATGGCAATAAGGATTATACCCGTTATTCTCGATTCTGGCTTAACTAGGCTAAAAAGACCTATTACAATTAGCAGCATTTGCCATGTGAATACAATGCGATGCCAGTGCCAGTTAATCAGGTCGAAATTATCGGCAAATAGAAGTGCTCCTAGGGTTAAGAATACAATACCCAATATAATGCGCGATTGGTTATTGGTTTTTGGTGCTATGTTATCAACTCGTTCCATAGTGAATAGGTATTAGTGTGAAAAATTAGTTTTACTGTACTTTTGAGCCTTTCTAAAGCTTACGAAACAAAAGTATGGCTATTGATAGGTCTATAAAAGGTACTATCGGTGAATGGCGGAAGTTTATCGGTGAAAACGGGAAGTGTGAGACGTGAGACGTGAGACGTGAGACGAAAGCGAGATCGCGTATAAACCTTGAAGATTTAAAATTTAGCTGTCGCCCCCGCTGGTGCTTGTTAAAGAAGAAGCTTAGCCATTAGTGTTTTTATCAAAATCTAACGTCTAAAATCTAGCGTCTTTCTTTTTCCCCTTCCCATCACTAAAACTAATTTGCTATTTTTGCTTTTTAGTAAAATGAAGTATTGTATAAACGGTTACTTTTGTTGTGCAGATCAAATTTCTTTTAACTCACTATTGTTGTTGCTTGAAGAACGATTTGTGTGTAATAACCAGAATGTTAATAATATAAACTATATACTCGGATGAAAATCTCCTATAACTGGCTTAAGCAGTACATAAATGTAGAGCTTGACCCAGAGCGTATTGCTGAAATTCTTACCTCAATTGGGCTTGAGGTTGAAAACCTTGAAAAGCACCAAGCAGTAAAAGGTGGGCTAGAGGGTGTTGTTATTGGTGAGGTTCTTACCTGCGAAAAGCATCCCGATGCCGATAAGCTCAGCTGTACAACCGTTAATGTTGGCTCTGGAGAGCCCCTTCCCATTGTTTGTGGTGCGCCAAACGTAGCAAAAGGACAAAAAGTTCTTGTGGCTACTGTTGGTACAACCCTTTACTTTGGCGACGATGAGGTTAAGATTAAAAAAGCAAAGCTCCGTGGTCAGCCATCGGAGGGGATGATTTGTGCTGAGGATGAGCTTGGATTAGGCAAATCCCACGATGGTATTATGGTGCTTCCTGCCGATGCCGTTGTTGGAACTCCTGCCAAGGAGTACTTTAAGCTTGAGGATGATTACCAACTTGAGATAGGTTTAACCCCTAATAGAATTGATGCGGCTTCCCATTTTGGTGTTGCCCGCGATTTGGCGGCTTACCTTGCTCAGGAGTCAGAGGTTAAGGCTTTGCGCCCATCTGTTGACTCGTTTAAGGTGGATAACACAAGCAGAACTATTCCTGTTGAGGTTAAAAACGCCGAGGCTTGCCCTCGCTATACTGGTGTTACCATTAGCAATGTAAAGGTGGCTCCGTCGCCAGAGTGGTTGCAAAACCGCCTTCGCGTAATAGGGCTAAACCCAATCAATAATATTGTTGATATTACCAACTTCGTGCTACACGAGATTGGTCAGCCATTACACGCATTTGATGCCGATAAGATTGAGGGCGGAAAGGTTGTGGTAAGCACTCTTCCAGAGGCAACCCCATTCGTTACCCTCGATGGACAGGAGCGTAAGCTTAACGCCGAGGATTTGATGATATGCAACGCTACTAAGGGAATGTGCATTGCGGGTGTATTTGGCGGAAGTGAATCTGGTGTATCAGAATCAACTACAAGCATATTTCTTGAGAGTGCGCACTTTAACCCAGTATGGGTACGTAAAACAGCGCGCCGTCACGGGCTAAATACCGATGCGTCGTTCCGCTTTGAGCGTGGTAGCGATCCAAACATCACCGTTTGGGCGCTTAAGCGTGCTGCTATGCTTATTAAGGAGATTGCTGGTGGTGAGATATCATCGGAAATTGTTGATGTTTATCCAACCCCCGTTAAGGACTTTGACGTTACCATTAGCCTAAAGCGTGTAACCTCACTAATTGGTAAGGAGATTCCGCTTGCTACCATTAAGCGCATTTTAAGTGGGCTTGATATTGCAATTGTAAGCGAGAATGGCGATACCTTGCAGCTTGTAGTTCCCCCGTACCGTGTTGATGTACAGCGCGAGGCCGATGTAGTTGAGGAGATTCTTAGAATCTATGGCTATAACAATATCGAGATTCCGGAGAAGGTGAACGCATCGCTTTCGTACTCAACCCATCCCGATAAGAACAAGATTGTAAACCTAGCATCGGATTACCTAACGGGTATGAACTTTAACGAGATTATGTGTAACTCGTTAACCAAAGCCTCATACTACGATGGCTTAACCACCTTTACACCCGAGAATGTGGTTAAAATACTAAATCCGCTAAGCAACGATTTAAATGGAATGCGCCAAACCCTTCTGTTTGGAGGCTTGGAGACCATTCAGCGCAATATCAACCATAAGAGTCCAAACCTAAAGCTTTACGAGTTTGGTAACTGCTACAAGTTTACCAATATCGAGAATGCCGATAACGCCCTTAAAAAGTACTCCGAGGAGCTTAGGATGGGTATTTGGATTACTGGCGATAGGGCAGAGGAGACATGGACAGGAAAGTCGCAGCAAGTAAGCTTCTTCATGCTTAAGGGCTATGTAAATGCTCTGCTTAAGCGTTTTGGCTACGATGCCGATTCACTAGAAGCAGTTGAGGCTCCCGACGATGTTTTCGATTACGGATTACAGCTTATGGATAACGGAAAGCCAGTTGTTTGGTTTGGTTTGGTGAACAGCAAGCTTCGCGATGCGCTGGATATTAAGCCAGAGGTTTTCTTTGCGGAGATTCGCTGGGATTTGCTAACCGCACAGGCTGGTAAGGTGAAGATTGCCCTTAAGGAGATTGCCCGTTTCCCAGAGGTACGTCGTGATCTTGCTCTGCTTATTGACTCTAATGTTGAATTTGCACAGGTACGCAAAATTGCCTTTGCAACGGAGCGAAAGCTGCTTAAGCGCGTAAACCTGTTCGATGTGTATCAGGGTGCAAACCTAGGCACAAATAAAAAGTCGTATGCGGTTTCGTTTACCCTACAGGATGAGACCAAAACTCTAACCGATAATCAGATTGATAAAACCATGGATAACCTAGTAAAAGCATTCCAGAAGGAGATTGGTGCTCAGCTTCGTTAACCTTGGATTTATACCAAAATAAAAAAACCGCCATTTGGCGGTTTTTTTATTTTATGGAGTGAAGTACTCTACTTCTTGTACTCAAACTCAATCTTTCCTTTATTACCCAACGTACTTGTACCAGCAGTAGCATCAATATTGGTAATTTTTATAACGTAATAGGTGTTCTCTCTACGTGCAATGTAAATATCGTTTACTGCAGGTGCTGTTACAACGGTGCTTGGGGTTCCAGCTGTATAGGCTTGGTGAGCTTCGTATGCGGTTGCATCTGCGTAGTCGTAGTCATTGGCTTTTACAAAGGTAGTTCCATTGCCATTTTTAACAGGGATGGTTGCTTTCCACTTTCCTGTGAATGAGCCAGCTGCGTCGTCGTTTACCATAGATTTGTAGGTGTACTCATCTGAAGCAGATCTAGCTTTATCCTCATCAAGATCCCACGCTCCAGTTTCTGGGGCAAGGATATGATACATGTAGCCATTGTTTACCGTTTCGAACTTAAGAATGCGTTTTACCTCTAGGGTGTCTTTAACCTGTTTTCCAGTCCAGTCAACCAAAGTAAATACAAATTCCATCTTGCTTAAACCAGAGAATGCTACTTGGGTAAACTCTTGAGAGAATTGGTAGGTAAATGCAGTTTGTCCCTCAAAGCCAGTTCCAACGCTAACTTCTTCGAACTCGCCCTCTGTTCCTAGTTGGCTAACTTCACGTTTTTGTAACGAGAATGCGAATATTTTGCCAGGAGCATCAAGCTGAAGAGCAAAGGCTAAGGTGTACTGTTGCTGTGCTTCGAAGTTGTATGAAACCTCATCCTTTTGGTTGCCAAAACCAATTGCAGGCGATTCATACGCTTTGCTGGTTACAGTAAAACTCTCGTCGCCTACTTGACCCTGTTTGTCGGTAGCAACAAACTCATACACAATTCTATCTATGCCAATAAAGTGCTCACTTGTAAAGTTCATGTTAAATGAGTAAGTGAATTCTGTTAAATCGGCATAACCTGAAGCAGCAATTGGGGTTGTTTCAATAATTTCATCACCTAACATCTTCTTTTGGTTAATAACGAAATTGGCCAATTTGCCATCGGCTTGTACCATTACGTTAAAGGTAATGTTCTTTGTTGCACTGGTTAGAGATGGGAAGTCGATTTGTTGACTGCTGCCTGCACTTAGAGTGATAACGGGTTCTAGTGCATCGGTAACATCTTCTTCATCATCAGAACAGCTACTTAGCGCAAATATACTTGCGAAAAGTGCCATTAATAGTAGTTTCCATGTTTTCATGTTTTCCAAATTTTTGTGGTTTAGTAAATCCTTATCAAAGTTAGTAAAGTTTTGCTCTTAGAACAACAGCGTACAGGCCTTTGTTTTGTTACCGAGAGTTAAAACGCGGCTGTTTTGCTTTACATTATATCCTGTTAAAATGGTTTTTGTTTTTGTAAAAAACAGATAGTGAATTGGCTAGATGATATCAATTTAATCAGTTATTTTTATTTATCAAAACTAGGAATGGAGGATTATGGTGCACATTGATGTTTTGAAAGGAGATATTACCAAGGTAAATGTTGATGCTATAGTGAACGCCGCTAACGAAAGTTTATTGGGTGGTGGTGGCGTTGATGGGGCTATACATAGCGCTGCTGGTAAGGGGCTGCTTGCTGAGTGCAGGACAATTGGCGGTTGTCCCACAGGGGAGGCTAGGTTAACCCATGGTTATAATTTACCGGCTAGGTATGTAATACATACTGTTGGCCCAATTTGGCGGGGAGGCGGAAGTAACGAGGAGAGTCTGCTGTTTAGTGCTTATACCAATAGCCTTATTCTGGCGCGGGATAATGGCATAAAGACGATAGCGTTTCCTAGTATTAGCACTGGCATTTATGGTTATCCAAAAGTTGAGGCTGCCAAAGTTGCCATTGGTGCCATTCGCAACTTTTTGCTAGGCAACCTTTTGCCCGAGAAGGTAGTTCTTGTTTGTTTTGATGATGAGAACTATACCTTATATAAGGGGTTAGTGTTTAGTGACTAGTTTTAGTTGTTTAACCTTTTGGTTTTCACCTTTCCCCACGCCTCACACATCAATATCATACTTCTCTAGTCGTCTATCCAGTGCTTGGCGTGTGATATTTAGCAGCTGGGCCGCTTCTGTTTTCTTGTAACCCGAGCGTTCAAGCGCTTTTAGAATAACTCGCTTCTCAATTTCGTCAAGGTCAAAAATCTCAAGTTCAGGTTCGGGTAAAAATAGCTCCTCCATGTCGGAAATGCCCATGAATGCGAAGTCCTTAATGGTTAGCGTTTCGTTATCGGAAAGGATAATTGCGCGTTCAACCATGTTGCGGAGCTCGCGTACATTGCCCGGAAAATCGTACGATTGCAAACGGCGTATTAGGCTCGCCTCAAAGCCCTTGACTTTTCTATTGAGCTTTGTGCTTAAAATCTTTACGTAGTAGTTGAGCAGTTCGGGAATGTCCTCGCGGCGCTCTCGTAGGGGAGGAATATTTATTTCAAAGGAGTTTAGCCTAAAGTACAGGTCGTTTCGAAGCTTCCCCTCCTCAAGGAATTTTTTTATGTTCTGGTTGGTGGCTGCAATAATACGTACATCAACGGGAATATCGTTTGCTGCACCAATGCGGCGTATTTTGCGCTCCTCAAGAACGCGTAGCAGCTTGCTTTGCATGTTGGGCTGGATTTCTACTACCTCATCAAGGAAAAGGGTTCCGCCATGGGCAATCTCAAACCAGCCCTCCTTGTCTTCGGTTGCTCCGGTAAATGAGCCCTTTTTGTGTCCAAAGAATTCGCTTTCAAACAGGGTGTCGGGTATAGCAGAGCAGTTTACGGCATGAAAGTATGCGCTATTACGGTTGCTTAAAAAGTGAATGCCCCGTGCTACAAGCTCTTTCCCTGTACCGCTTTCGCCTGTAATAAGAACCGATGTGGAGTCGGCTTTAGCAACACGGCTCATTAGGTCAACTACTTGGCGAATGGCATTGCTGTTGCCAATTATCTCGTAACCAACGTTTTCTCTTAGCTCTTTTGATAGGAAGTTGTACGATTGCTTTATCTCCTTAAGCCGATGGTTTAGGTTGATGAAGCGCTTGGTGCGTTGGATGGCTGCTTTCATGTCCAGCAAACGGAAGGGTTTGGGAAAGAACTCAACTGCTCCGTTCCGCATGGCCTGAATAACGGCATCCATGTCGCCATGGCCGGTAATCATTATAACCTCAATGTCGGGCCATGCTTGTCTAACTTTTTGGAGCACTTGGATACCATCCATCTCAGGAAGCCTGAGGTCAAGTATCATTACGTCTATCTCGTTAATTTCAAGAATGCTAAAGGCTTCCGATGGTTTCTCGGCGGAAAACACTTTGAAATTATCATTCTCAAGGAATTCGGTTATCTCGTCACGAAAAACCTTTTCATCGTCAAGAACAAGTATGTTTAGCATAGCCTCGTATTAGAGTTGTAGAAACTGTAGTAATTGGTTAAGGTACGTATTGCCTTCCGTGTTCCAAAATGATTTACGCCAAAAGGCAAAATGGTTACATCATTGTACTACGATTTGGGAATAACAAGCGTGAAAATGGTGTACTGGCCAACAACGCTATCAACCTTAATATCGCCAAGAATGTCTTTTATAAAACCATATGCAATGGATAGTCCTAGCCCAGTTCCAACTCCCTCCTTTTTTGTAGTGAAGAAGGGATCGTATATTTTATCAATGTTTTGCTGGCTAATACCCACTCCGTTGTCTTTAATTGAGATGTAAACGTTGGTTTCATCGTCGTATGATGTAACGGTAATCTGTTTTTTGTAGTTGAATGGATCCGATTGCTCTTCTCGCTCCTCAACGGCATGCCGTGCGTTGGATAAAAGGTTTAGAACCACTTGCTCTAGCTTATACTTGTCGCCAATAACAAGCGGCATGTTCTCTTTTAGGTTTACTGAAAGGTCAATTCCATGATCTTTAAACTGAGTGCCAACCATTAGTAACGAGTTGCTAATTACTAAGTTGGCATCAATACTGTCGAACGATATTATTTTTTGACTTCGCGAGAAGCTTCTAATATGGTCAATGATGCGCTTTACTCTATCCACATTCTGAAAGAGTGTGTCAACCTTATGCTTTAGGTAGGTTGGACTTAGTGTGTTGTCGTTTAGGCGGAGTAGGATATTGTCTAGTCCCATTGAAATACCCCCTAGTGGCTGATTAATTTCGTGGGCAATGCCTGCAGCCATGGTACCTAGCGATTCTAGCTTTGATTTCTGAGCCAGCAGTAGCTGCTGTTTTTCTTGCTTCTTAATTTCTGATATCATGCGCCGCTCCAGCTCCTTGTTTAGCTCAACAATGCGGAGTTCGGTTTCGCGCTGCTTCTCTACTTCCTTCCTTTTAATATTGTATAGCCAAAGGAGCGATATGGTGATAACTAAAAACACCATTAGCACAAAAATAAGCACAAGTCTTTGGTATCGCGATTTTGCAAGTTGGAGCTCCTGAATCTCGCTGTTCTGCCTTAATATCTCATTTTCCCGATCCTTTTGGGATATCTCGTAGAGGATTTGCAGCTTGGCTATTTTCTGTCCGCTCTCCTCGCTATAAATAGAGTCGCGGAGATCCGACCATAGCTTGTAAAACTCCAGCGATTGCTTGTATCGGCCCTCTCGTTCGCTTATTTCCGATAGGTTTCTGTAGATATCGGCAATGGAACTGCTTAGCCCCTTCTGGTTGGCAACGTTTAGCGCCGTGTTTAGGTAGTTGGTTGATGTGTGGTAATCGCCCAGGAGCTGGTATGCTCGTGATGCTTTTACAAGGCTGTTGATTTGCCCCTCGGTGTAGCCATTTAGCCTCGAAATCCGTTCGCTGTTATTGTAGTGGAAGATAGCCTGATTAAACTTCTCCTGTTCATACATAATGTCGCCAAGTCCCATTGAGGCACCTATCATGCCTATTCCGTCATCAATTATGCTGCTAATTCGGTATGAGCTGGAGAAGTAGGTAAAGGAGCTGTCGTGTTGTTGTAGGAGAAAAAAGGCTAAGCCTATTTCTCTGTGAATTTGCGATATATCAATAGAGTCGGTTGTGGTTCCATGAATTCTTAGCGCCTCCTTGTAGGCTTTAAGGCTCTCGGAAAACTGTCCCAGATTTTTGTATATATTCCCAATTTGTCGGTGCGTAAATGCCTTGTACTCTCTTTGTAAATTGGGCTCAACGTTTTGGGCGTTTAGTAGGTTTAAAACCTTTGCGTAGCTGTTAAATGCGGGGGTGTACTTCCCCTGCCCAACAAGAATTTTACCTATTTTAAAGTATAGAAATATTTGGTCATTAGTAAGCTCCTCCGACGAGGAAATAATTAGGGCTTTGTTAAGGTATTGAACCGCAAGTTCGGGGTTTTTTGCCATCTCGTATATCTCGGAGATGCCAATTAGGGCGTCAATCTGCCGCTTTTTATTGCGCATCTCAACAAATACACTTTGAGCTTTGTTGTAGTAGCGTAGCGCGTTCTCCATCTCCTCTGCTCTGTGGCTTGCTAGTCCCATAAGTATTAGGGCATCGCCTTCTATCGTTTTATAGCCTTGCCTTTTGGCTTGCATTAGAACGTTTAGCCCAAGTTCTAGCGCTTCGTCGGGATTGCTTGTGACGTAAATGTTCCCCAATTCAAGGGTGTAGCGTAGCTTATTCTCTCCGCTGGCGGTTTTGGCTAGCAGCTGGAGAGAATCTATATGGCTTTGTCCCCATGCGCTTTGTAGGCAAAAGCTGAGTAGTATAAGTAGTGCTATGTATTTGTAGCGCATGGTAATAAGTTTATGTAATAGGATTTGCAAAAGGAGCGTGACATTGCTTTTACGCATACTAATCTAATAAGTATTTCATTAAGTGGCTTTCATTTTTTTAAACTTTTGAAAATTGATGATGGAAACCTACCTTAGCGCTTCTTTTTTCGAAAACATAGAACTGATTTTTCATGGCTGCTTTTAATATATCATCAGCTAAAAATTACCTCTCAATGGTAAAGTTTAGCCATACTGTTTTTGCAATGCCCTTTGCTCTTTCTGGGTTTTTTCTGGCTTACTACCTCACCGATACCCCCTTTAGCTGGCGATTGCTGGCACTGGTGCTTTTTTGTATGGTGTTTGCTAGAAATGCAGCCATGAGCTTCAATAGGGTGGTGGATAGGTTTATTGATAAGCGCAACCCGCGCACGGCTATAAGGGAAATCCCCGCAGGAAAGGTAACCCCACGTTCGGCAATGCTGTTTACCATTTTAAACTCTGTGCTTTTTGTGGTTGCGGCGTATCATATTAACTTGCTTACCTTTTTACTCTCGCCAGTTGCGCTTCTGGTAATACTAGGGTATAGCTATACCAAGCGCTTTACCGTTTTGTGTCACTTGGTACTTGGTTTGGGGTTGGCCTTGGCGCCGCTTGGTGCCTACCTTTCGGTAACGGGGCACTTTCATGTAATACCTGTGCTGTACTCAATTCTGGTGCTATTCTGGGTTTCTGGGTTCGATATAATTTATTCATTGCAGGATGAGGAGTTCGATAAAGACGAGATGTTGCGCTCCATTCCAGCGTATTTTGGCCGCCTAAAATCGTTATGGATAGCCAATTTCTTGCATCTAGTTTCTGTGGCTGCTCTGGTGCTTATTGGTTTTGCTCAGGCATCTGGATTATTCTACTGGATTGGGGCATCTGCTTTTATTGCGTTGCTAATTTATCAGCACCTAATAGTAACCCCAAAGGATATTAGCCGAGTTAATGTAGCTTTTGGTACCCTAAATGGAATTGCAAGCATAATATTTATGGTATTCAACATTATTAGCTTCTACTATTAGTGCATTAGTGAGACGTGAGTTGATAATCGAGAATAGTTAAAAGTTAAAAGTTAAAAGTTAAAAGATTTGGGTATTGCCTTTATATTGAATTCACACCTTTAACCTTTCACTTTTTACTTTTAACTTCCCTTGTTTTTTTCCTCTCTAAATCTTAGGTTTGCAGTTAAGATATAAACCTAAACTTCCAAATATGGACATCTCTTATTCCATAGGTTTTAGGGCAAAGTACACCTTCCTTAACATTAAGAATCGGGATACCTTCTAGCCCGATAATCTATCCTTTTATTGTAACTTATGTTCCTATCCAGCTTTGGTGTAGGGGCTAATTTTGTATAACCGTATAAAACATAGAATCATGGAACTGCCTTTTTCAGAATCGTTTAAAATTAAGATGGTTGAACCAATCCGTAAAAGCACCCGCGCAGAGCGCGAGCAGTGGATTAAGGATGCAAAGTACAACCTTTTCAACCTAAAAAGTGAGCAGGTTTTTATTGATTTGCTAACCGACTCGGGAACTGGCGCAATGAGCGACAGGCAATGGTCGGCAATGATGGTTGGCGACGAGAGCTATGCTGGTGCCTCATCATACTATAACCTAAAAAATGCCATTAAGCGCATTCTAGGTTTCGATCACTTTTTGCCAACACACCAGGGGCGTGCTGCCGAGAATGTTCTTTTCTCTGCAATGATTAAAGAGGGCGACTACATTCCTGGTAACTCCCACTTTGACACCACCAAGGGGCACATTGAGTTCCGTAAGGCTCATGCGGTAGATTTAACTATTGATATTGCTTCCGATACCGAGGCTTACCACCCATTTAAGGGGAACATCGATACCGATAAGCTGGAAGCCTACATGGCGCAAAACGCTAGCAAGGTGCCTTTTATCATTGTAACCGTTACTAACAACACCGCAGGCGGGCAACCCGTTTCTATGGAGTGTCTTCGTAAAACCCGCGAAATTGCTAATAAGTACGGTAAGCCTGTAGTATTTGACTCGGCTCGCTTTGCCGAGAATGCGTACTTTATTAAGATTCGCGAAAAGGGATACGAGAGCAAAACCATTAAGGAGATTGTTGCCGAGATGTACTCCTACGCCGATGCTATGACCATGAGCTCAAAAAAGGATGCTATTGTTAACATGGGTGGATTTATTGCCATGCGTAGCCAAGAGCTATGGAGAGCCTGCTCCACTTTTAACATTATGTTTGAGGGGTATGTAACCTATGGTGGTATGTCGGGGCGCGATATGAACGCTCTTGCTGTTGGGCTTGACGAGGGAACCGAGTTTGAGTACTTGGAAACCCGTATTAAGCAGGTAGAGTACCTTGGCAGCAGGTTAACGGAGTTTGGTATCCCGTTCCAAACGCCAGTGGGTGGCCATGCCATTTTTGTTGATGCGAATAAGGTGCTTCCTAACATGCCAAGGGAGCAGTTCCGTGCGCAAACACTGGCCATTGAACTCTACCTTGAGGCAGGAGTGCGGGGTGTTGAAATTGGTGCCATTTTAGCCGATAGAGATCCTGAAACTCGCGAGAACCGTTACCCTAAGCTTGAACTTCTTCGGTTGGCTATACCCCGTAGGGTGTACACCAATAACCACATGGAAGTTATAGCTGTTGCGCTAAAGAACGTATTCGACCGCCGCAACCAAATTACCCGTGGGTTCGAAATTACCTGGGAAGCGCCAATTATGCGCCACTTTACTGCTGAACTAGAAAGATGTAAGTAGTTTCTAATGGCGGGAAGATTATTTGTTTCCCTTAGCCCTAAACCCTATATAAACAGCCGCTCCGTTACAAGGGCGGCTGTTTTGGTTTATAGTGCTTGGTGATTGGTGTTTAGTGTTTGGTGTATAGTGTTTGGTGTATGGTGTATGGTGTATGGTGTATGGTGTATAGTGTTTGGTAGTGTATAGTTCTCTTAAACCTGGAACTTTAAATCTTGAATCTTCCCCCACTAAAATCTCCAATCTTTTTTTTGATTCCATTTAAAAATCGGCAACTTTGCAGGCTACTAAAATGAGATGAAGGATTTAACCGAAGGTAACGAAGGAAAGCTAATATTTCAGTTTGCAGTTCCCATGCTGCTTGGAAACGTTTTTCACCAGCTCTACAATATTGTTGATAGCGTTATAGTTGGAAAGTTTCTGGGCAAAGAGGCATTAGCTGCAGTTGGTGCTTCATTTCCCATAATATATGCTGTAATTGCACTTGTAATTGGAATTGGTAGTGGCGCATCGGTGGTAATATCGCAGTACTTTGGTGCAAAGGATTACGATAAGGTTAAGCGCGCTGCTGATACCATAAATATATTCCTGCTGTTTGCTGGTGTTTTTATATCAATAGTTGGTATTCTAAGTAGCGAGTGGCTATTTACGCTACTCCAGCTACCCGAGGAGCTTATGCCGCAGGCAAAAACCTACCTTAACATTTACCTTGCAGGGATGGTTACCTTTTTCGGGTTTAACGGAACCGCATCGATACTTAGAGGAATAGGCGATTCAAAAACACCGCTCTACTACCTAATTATTTCAACCATCTTTAATATCGCATTCGACTTACTGTTTGTCCTAGTTTTTAAGTGGGGTATTGCAGGTGCTGCTTGGGCAACGGTGTTAGCGCAAGCGGGTGCTTTTGCAACGGCTGTAGTTCACCTTAACCGAACGCACTACCTTTTTGGGTTCCATGTAAAGGGGATGAAGTTTGATAAAGCGCTTTTTATTGAGAGTATTCGTATTGGCTTACCCTCTGGCTTTCAGCAAACCTTTGTTGCGCTAGGGATGATGGCGCTAATGGGCATTGTAAACACGTTTGGAACCAACGTTATTGCCGCTTATACCGCTGCAAGTAGGATTGATTCGCTGGCATCAATGCCTGCCATGAACTTTGCCGCAGCATTGGCTGGCTTTGTTGGCCAAAATATTGGGGCTAAGCGTTTTGATAGGGTTAAGCGTGGGCTTATTGCTACCCTAAAAATGTCTCTGGCCATTTGCGTTATAATGACCATCTTCATAATTATACAAGGGGAGTGGTTAATGGGCATTTTTACAACCGATCCGCATGTGGTTGAAATAGGGCAGCGTTACTTGGTTATTGTGAGCGTGTTCTATGTGTTTTACTCAACCATGTTTATTTTTGGAGGAGTGCTGCGTGGTGCAGGAGCCACCCTAATACCTATGTTTATTAGCCTTTTCTCCCTTTGGATAATTCGTATCCCCTTGGCCTATACCTTAAGCAGCGTTATGGGCGAGGATGGCATTTGGTGGGCCATTCCCATTGCTTGGTTTAGCGGAATGGTTGGCTCTATGATCTACTACCGCTTTGGTAACTGGAAGAACAAGGGGGTAGGCCGTGCTAAACACTCTGGACTTGATGTTGTTGAGGTGGAGTAACCTGTTGTGTGCTTATGCTTGAAAATTATTTTTGATTTTTTTACGCTAGGCGCTTATTGTTAGTATATTATATACCAAAACAGCCCAGCTTTCGCTGGGCTGTTTATTCCTATAAGGGAAGGGCTAGTTAAGCCTCCTTTACAATCTCCATTCCACGGTCAATTGCTTGCTTGTTAAGCGGAATTAGGTGATGATGACGCTCTGGAAGCGATTTCTCAAGACCTTTAATTACGTTCTCCATTTTAACAATTGGCCTTACCTTTAGGTACGCACCAAGAACAATCATGTTAAAAGTTTTTGCGCTTTGCATGCGAGTTGCCTCTTCTGCCGCTTCAACCTTGTATATTGTGATGTCCTTACGCTTTGGGTGACGGACAATGCCGTTGGGGTCGTAAATAAGCACACCGCCTGGTTTTACAGCTTTCTCAAACTTGTCCATCGATTGTTGGTTAAGAATGATCACTGTGTCAAACTCCTGTAGAACAGGAGAGCTAATGCGGTTGTCGCTCAAAATTACGGTTACGTTAGCAGTACCACCGCGCATTTCTGGGCCATATGATGGCATCCATGCAACTTCCTGATCCTGCATAATTCCAGAGTAAGCCAAAATTTTACCCATTGAGAGTACACCTTGGCCACCAAACCCTGCTATGATGATTTCTTCTGTCATTTTTCTCTAGTGTTAATCTGGTTAAACCATTAGGATACTACTCGTCCTTAAGATCACCTGGTTTGTAAACAGGGAACATATTCTCAACCATCCACTCGTTAGATTTTACAGGACTTAGCTTCCAGCCTGAGTTACAGGTAGAAACTACCTCAACAAACGAGGTTCCCTTTTTCTGTCCGATGTTCTCAAATGCTTTGCGGATAGCCTTTTTGCACTTACGAACCGCAGCAGGAGTGTGAACAGCCTGACGGGTTACGTACGATGTGCCAGGAAGCTGAGCAATTAGCTCGGTAATAATAAGTGGATGTCCGTTCAACTTAATATCACGGCCGTAAGGAGATGTAGCGGTTTTCATACCTTCTAGGGTAGTTGGGGCCATTTGTCCTCCGGTCATACCGTAGATAGCGTTGTTGATAAAAATAACAACGATATTCTCGCCACGGTTACATGCGTGCATGATCTCAGCAGTACCAATAGATGCTAGGTCTCCATCGCCTTGGTAAGTAAATACATACTTCTCTGGATGTAGGCGGTTAACCGCAGTAGCAAGGGCTGGCGCACGACCGTGAGCCGCTTCTTGCCAGTCAATATCCAAGTAATTGTATGCTAGTACAGAGCAACCAACAGGGCTAATACCAATGGTTTTCTCCTGAATGCCCATCTCCTCAATTACTTCGGCTACGAGCTTGTGTACAACGCCATGGCTACAGCCTGGGCAGTAGTGCATTACGTTGTCGGTTAAAACCTTAGTTTTTTTGTAAACTAGGTTCTCGTCCTTTATGATATCTTTAATGTCTGACATTGTTCGTTACCCTTTAATGATTAGATCTTCTAGCGCTTTAACTACTTCGTTAGGACTAGGAATCATACCGCCAAAACGACCAAAGTGCTCAACTTTAACTTTACCGTTAACCGCAAGACGAACGTCCTCAACCATTTGGCCCGCACTCATCTCAACGGCTAGGATACCCTTAACCTTCTCGGCCATTTCCTGAATTGCCTTAGTTGGATAAGGGAAAAGGGTGATAGGACGAAGTAGTCCAACCTTGATACCCTTTTCGCGAGCAAGGTCAATTGCTTTTTGGCAAATACGGCTCGATGAGCCATATGCTACGAAAAGGTACTCGGCATCGTCGCATGCAATTTTCTCAAAGCGAACCTCTTTCTCTTGGATCTCTTTGTACTTTGCTTGCAGCTTGTGGTTGAACTGCTCCTGGCGGGCAGAGTCAAGCTCAAGTGATGTAGCAACATTACGTGGACGATCAGCAGTTTTACCTGTTGTTGCCCATGAACCGTTTAGCTTAATAACCTCTTCGTTGGTCCAGCGTGGCTTAACGGGGCTAAGCTTAACCTTTTCCATCATCTGGCCAATAACACCGTCAGATAGAATCAAGGCTGGGTTACGATATTTGAATGCTAGCTCAAAGCCAAGGTCAACAAAGTCGTTCATCTCCTGAACCGATGCTGGTGCAAGAACAATTAGCTTATAGTCGCCATGGCCACCACCTTTTACTGATTGGAAGTAGTCGCTCTGTGCAGGTTGAATGGTACCAAGACCGGGACCTCCACGAACCACGTTAACAACTAAACAGGGTAGCTCAGCACCAGCTAAGTAGGTAATACCCTCTTGCTTAAGGCTTATACCTGGGCTTGATGATGAGGTCATTACTTTTTTACCGCAAGCAGCACCGCCATATACCATGTTGATTGCAGCCACTTCGCTCTCGGCTTGTAGAACTACCATTCCGGTTTCTAGCCAAGGCTGACGAAGTGTTAATGTTTCAAGAATTTCTGATTGTGGGGTAATAGGGTAGCCAAAGTATGCATCGCATCCGCAACGGATGGCTGCCTCGGCAATAACCTCGTTCCCCTTCATTAGTTTGTACTCTGCCATTGCTTATGAGTATTTTTGTTAAATCACATTACGTGAACTCAGGTACTAAGCCATTTCGGCTTTAACCTTATACACTTCAATTACGCTATCGGGGCAAACTATAGCACAGTTCGCACATCCGATACAAGCATCAGGATTAGCCATATATGCATAGTTGTACCCTTTGCCGTTTACCTCTCTTGCAAGGTCGATAACCTTGGACGGACAGGCAACAACGCATAGGCCACAACCTTTGCACTTCTCAACGTCAACCTTGATTGCACCTTTAACTTTTGCCATAACTTATCTGTTGATTATGAAAGTTTATTTGAAACTATCTTGTTAGAACGAAAAAACGGTAATGGTTTAAAACTAAGCGCTAGCTGGATGGTGCTCATGGAACTTCTTAAGACGGAATTCCAAATCGGGCAGCTGGCTATCTGCAACCTGCGATACGCAGGCGCGTAAGCCCTCGGTGCGCTCACTTCCAGTAATTGCCAAAGATATGGCACTTACGCCATAGTATAGCAGCTCTTCTATCAAATCTTCGCCAGAAAGGCCTGGGTACGATATGGTAAAGTAGAATCCATCGGCTAATGGCTTATCCTCGTCCATATTGTAAACTATATTGAAACCGTTGCTGGTAAACATTTTTTTCATTGCAGCAGCTCTATTCCCATACACTTTTAGCTCCTCAACAAAGTTGAAGTTGCCATCGTTTGCCGCTTTTAGCATGGCGGCTAAGCCGTACTGGGTTGAGTGGGTGGTTCCCGATGACAGGGCGTAAACCGCACCGTAAATCATGGCGTGCCCAAACTCATCGGATGAGAAGTAGCGCTTTAAATCGGGGAAACGGCGCGAGTATAGCTTGTTGTTTATTACCAAGCAGCCAATGCGCTGGCCTGCGTAGCTAAATGCCTTTGAGCTGGAAATAAGCATCATCCAGTTATCGGTGTAGTTAGCTACAGTGGCTTGGTAGGGTGGTTGCCCTGGTTTTGAAAGATCTTTACGGAAGTCCATTGCAAAGTATGCAAGATCCTCAATAACTATAGCATCGTGCTGCGTGGCTAGCTCACCAATGGTTTTTAGCTCGTTTTCAGTGAAGCAAATCCACGATGGGTTGTTAGGGTTTGAGTAGATAATGGTGCTTATATTACCTTTAGAAAGGTACTGCTCCAGCTTTGCCTTTAGCTTCTCGCCGCGGAAGTTGTACACATCAAAGGTTTCGTACTTCATACCCAAAACCTTAAGCTGCTGCTTCTGTACAGGGAATCCTGGGTCGATGAATAGAACGGTGTCCTTTTCGGCGTGTAGCCTGTTGGTTAAAAGGAAGCTGGCCATTCCACCCTGCATGGAGCCAACGGTTGGGATACATCCGCGGGCATCAACATCAATGTTAATAAAGTTCTTAACAAAGCGCGATATCTCCTTTTTTAGCGCAGGAAGTCCGTCAATAACAGGGTAAATTTGAGCAACACCGCTACGTAGGGCTTCAATTTCTGCATCAATGCCAACTTTAGCAGGAGCTAGGCCCGGTACGCCCATTTCCATTCTAACGAACTTAATGCCAGAGGCTGCTTCAATTTCGCTTACTAAGCGAACGGTTTCCCTTATTGATGCACGACCAACCTTGGCTAACCCAGAGGCTGCAATCTTTTCTTTTACTAAGCTAAATGGGATTGGAGTATCTTTCATGATAATGTACTGTTTACCTGTGGTTTGCAAACTATTTACAAGGGGGATTCATTGTGTATAGTCACCCTAATTTTCAGATTACAATAATAGCAAAGATTACTTGAAGATAAAAGGAATTTAAGGGCTTTTCGTTACAAACTGTTACTGATTAACATAAATTTAGAATCAGTTTAAGGTAATCTTTAGCGTTATTCTTGAAAAGTGAAACAGAAACAGTGCGGGTGTTTTTGTTTGTTAAACAAAGTGGTAGAATATTTATGAGTTCATAACCCTTGTTCTAGGCTTGGGCTTGTAGCATAAAAAAAGCCAACCCCTAAAGGTTGGCTTTTATAGTTTTGGTTTCCAGAATGTTTATTCGAAAAGGTTTTTTAAGCGAAGCACCCAGTTCTTAACGCGTGCATCGGTTTTTTCTGCTTCAAAATCCTCATCAATGGGTAGGCCAATAAACTCGCCATCAATAACAGCTTCCGATTCGCGGAAATCGTACTCGCAGGTAGGCACTTTACCAACAATATCTGCACCAAGGGGGGTAATGATTTTGGCAACTTCGCCCATAGAATCAACAAAGTGAAGCGCGTAGGTAATATGGTCGCCTAGGCCAAAAAGTGCAACCTTTTTGCTCGCAAACTTAATGTTGTCTAGCTCAGAGCGGAACGCATCCCAGTCTGGCTTTGGCCTGTCGGCATCCCAGGTTTCCTTGCCAATGGTTGAGCAGCCAAAAATAATATTCTGGTACTTCTCTACATCAGCAGCCTTGCAATCCCTAATAGGAATTAAATCGGCGTTGTTGGCGCCAAATGCTTCGGCAATCTTTTTTGCAACTCTTTCGGTTGAGCCGCCTACTGGGCCATAAAAAATACCTACTTTTTTCATAAAGCAAATCAATTAATTCGGTTTGGAGTAACAGGTTTTAGAGTGAGTTACATGCTGGTGTGCAATGAAATGCTATCTGTATCCTATTACTATTACTGCTTTTGGGTTTACTAAATCGAGAGAAGCAAATATAACAATTAATTGCGGCTTTTCAAGCTAGCTATTGCCAATAGAACGCCAAGCGCAATTCCTAGTACTGCTGCAAACAGAACCCTGTAATCTTGTGGTAGAATGAACGTTATTGTGTGTGCAGGTATCCAGAAAAAGGGAATCGTTTTTTTAAAAACAAAGTTCCACTGTACGCGCCAATCCATGGAGGCCATTATCTCTCCAACGTTTATTGGTTTTAAAAGTCCTTTAACTGTTCCTCCATTTTTTAGTATGTGCGTGTCGGTTATTTTATGGAGGGTCATCATTACTGGCGCGTAAATTAGGTTTAGCGTAGCGCTAATGGAAAGGGCTACAAGAATTTTCCCAACCGATAACGATTCTTGTAGTAGCTGGGTGGCATTGGTTACGCCCATGTACTGTAAAAAGGCTGGGGTACCCTTGCTAAAAATGGCGAATGCCATATTTATGGTTAGACCAAGGAATCCCCATACTATTGCGCGGGGAACAATCCCAAATCCGGGTTGGTTGTACTTCCCTGTACGAATACGAAGGCCTATAACCTCGCCAAAGGTGGCAAGTATGGCAAACTTTATAAAGCTCATTACCATGCCGTGCTCGGCGTTAAAGGTTTCGTAGGTGTTAAATACTTCTGCTGATATAAAGAAGGGGAGAAGCACTATTGCTACAACAAGGAGTACAATAAAGTCGTTACGTTTCATCTGCTTATTTTTTGTAAAAGTGATGCTAGGGAAATAGACCGTAAATAAACATCTAGCGCGGGTATGTGAGACTTTATTTATGGCTATTTCGTGCGTTTAAAGAAATCCCCTTATCCATAGAGGGTAAGGGGATTGTGCTGGTTGTTAGTTTGAACTGCCGCCGAAAAGCCGCGAGAAGCTCTCTACCACCTCTTCCGAAATGGTATTCCATCGCATGGCAACCAAAATAATGGCAACTAGTACCATGCCTAGGAGTAACCGCTCGTTGGTTGTGAGGTTTTTTGCTTTTTCCCGTAGCTTCATGGCGTGCTATTTTTCTATTCTGATACGTGCATCAACGGCAACAACGCGCTCCTTGCGGCCAAGTAGCGGGTTAAGATCCATCTCAAAAATTTCTGGAGCTACTTTAACTAGTGCCGAAACGCGGGTTACCATCTCTGCAAAGTGCTCTTCGTTAACGGGCTCTTGTCCGCGAACGCCTTGTAGTATTTTGTAACCCTTAAGGCGGTGAATCATGTCTAGCGACTCCTCTTTTGTTAGAGGGGCAAGACCTGCGTTTACATCCTTAAGAACCTCAATAAAAATACCGCCTAGTCCGCAAAGAACCATGTGCCCAAATTTGTCTTCGCGTTTAGCGCCCACAAATAGCTCAACCCCGCTTAGCATGGGTTGCAGCAGAATGGCTGTGGTGTCCTTAATTTGTATCATGCGGTCGAACTCGTGGGCTGCAGTCTCCTCATCCTTAACGTTTAGCACAACGCCGCCAACATCGGATTTGTGAACCGGTCCAACAACCTTCATCACTACAGGGAATCCAAGTTGCTTGGCTGCTTTTACTGCATCCTCGCGTGTAGTAACAACTGCTTCGCCTGCTCTGGTAATGCCAGCTGCATCAAGTAGCTGCTGAACGGCTTCGGGCGTTAGGTAGCCATTGGGTGCATTGTCTATAACGTTGCGAATTGCCTTTTCATCAACCTTAGGAAGGGCAATGTTCTGGGCAACTGGCTTTGGTGTGTGGTAAACCTTAGCAAGGGCGTTACCAAAGGCAACCTCGTCGGGGAAGTTTACACGACCCTTTGCAAGGAAGTGCGCAATTTCATCCTTAACGTTGATAATGGATGGAAGTATTGGGTAGATAGGCTTTTTGCACTCGCCCATCTTTTTATCCAGTAGGTCGTAAACGTCGTAAACAGGGAATAGCCCTGGGCTTCCGAATATTACGGCCATTGCGTCGATGTTGTCGAAGTCGTTTTCGCAGGCATCAATAATATGGCCTAGCTGCTCTGCGGTGCCCGTTGCAAGAAAATCAATAGGGTTTGCAACCGATGAACCGGCAAATAGCTTCGATAGCAGCGCCTGTGCCTTTGGTCCAGTAATAGATGGAACCTCTAGCTTGTTGTTGGAAAGGGCATCGGTAAGCATAACTGCTGGGCCACCAGCGTGAGTAATAATGGCAACACGCTTACCCTGTAGCTCTGGGTGAAGGAATACAGCGGCAACTGTGGCAAGCTCCTCGCGGCCATTGCAACGTACAATACCTGCTTTGCGGAACAAGGCCTCTACGGCAACATCGCTGCTTGCTAGTGCACCGGTATGTGAGCTTGCTGCACGGCTACCCGCCTCGGAACCACCAGATTTGATGGCGGCAATTTTACACCCCTTGCGAATTAGCGACGATGCATGCTTAAGCAGCTTCTCTGGTTTGTTGATGCTTTCCACGTAAAGCAGCTTTACGCGCGAGCTGCTTTGTGGGTCGAAGCTGTTATCGAGGTACTCCAGAACATCCTCTACACCCATTTGGGCGCTGTTACCTACTGAGTAAACCGAGGCAAAGGGTAGTCCGTTAGGAATACCTGTTTCCATAATGTAAACGGCGGTTGCTCCTGAACCCGATATAAAGTCAATTCCCTTAGGGTCTAGCACGGGAATAGGAGTGGTGAACACCCCAGCGTAGTTAGAGTTCATAACCCCAACGCAGTTAGGGCCTATTAGGCAACCATTAACCGAATTGATGGTGGCAACAATTTGCTCCTCAAGCCTTGCACCCTCTTCGCTCTCCTCATGGAATCCTGCAGATAGAATGATAAAAGCTCTGGTGTTTTTCTGCTTGGCAAGCACTTCAACCGTTGCAGGGCAGAACTTAGCCGCAATGGCAATTATAGCTAGGTCAACCTCGGGTAAAGCGGCAACATCTTTATGCGCCTCAATCCCCTGAACTGTTTCGGCCTTAGGGTTAACAACGTAAAGAGAACCCTTAAAGTTATGGTCGATAAGGTTTTTAAGTACCTTACCACCTGGTTTCTGAATATCGTCGGAACCGCCCACAACAACAATGCTGCGAGGGTTTAGTAACTGATTGTTAATCATGATTATCTTTTTTATTCACTCGAAAACGATTGCAAACCTAACCGAATTTCGGCAAATTGCCAAGGCTTATTAAGTGGTTTAATAACATGGTATTGAGATGTGGTTTTGTGGCATTGCCAATTTAAAATACCCAGTTAACAGGTGTTCCTGAATGTTGTGTTGGCAAGCCTGTGCTAATCTTTTAAACAGCCGTTTAGTTCGTATTTTCGTTTTGCAGAGCTTGTTACAACTTTTTCTGATGATGGTTGAACCAATAGCCCTACTCAGCGTTTCTTCTAATTTAGATAGTGCTATCTTTACCAGCCCCAAAAATCAACTTTGCAATAGGTATAACAATGATTGAGAGTATTTTATCCAAGGACGAGCTTACGCGAGAGGATTTAGTAATGCTGCTGCAAGCCGATGCCGAACAGCGTAATATTATCTACAAAAAGGCGGCTCAGGTTAAGGAGCAGTACGTTGGGAGAAAGGTTTACTTCCGCGGGTTAATTGAGATGTCGAATGTGTGTAGCAAAAACTGTTTTTACTGCGGTATTCGCTCTGGGAATACTAGTCCTAAGCGCTATAGCCTTACCGATGACGAGATTGTTGATGTTGCAAAATTCGCATGGGAGAATAAGTATGGTAGCCTTGCCATACAAACTGGTGAGGTTGATACAAAGGAGTTTGTGCTTAGGGTTGAACGCTTACTCGACAAAATTCATAGGGCAACCAATAGTGAGCTGGGTATTACCCTCTCAATGGGCGAGCAAACAGAGGAGACCTACCGTAGGTGGTTTGAGCATGGTGCCTCACGGTACCTACTTCGTATTGAGACTTCTAACCGCAACTTGTACTACAAGCTCCATCCCAACGACAAGCACCACAGCTTTGAGCAGCGAATAGAGTGCCTGCATAGCCTGCGCAGAGCAGGGTATCAGGTTGGAACGGGTGTAATGATTGGGCTTCCGTTTCAAACCATTGGCGACCTAGCCGACGATTTAATGTGGCTCAGAAACATGGATATCGATATGGTGGGCATGGGGCCATACGTTGAGCACCCCGATACCCCTTTGTGGCAGTATCGGAATCAGCTGCTTCCCCTAGAGGAGCGGTTTAACCTAGGAATTAAAATGATAGCCCTTCTTAGAATCATCATGAAGGATATAAACATTGCCGCACCAACAGCACTACAAGCCATAGACCCGCTTGGACGCGAAAAGGGAATAAAAGTTGGCGCAAATGTAGTTATGCCCAATATCACCCCTGGAACCTACCGCAACGATTACAAACTGTACGACAACAAGCCCTGTATGGACGATGCTGCCGACGATTGCAAAAACTGCCTCGAGGCGCGCATTCACCTTACTGGCGATGAGGTGGGCTACGGCGAGCAGGGGAATTCTATGCACTACAGGAAAAGGCAGATGCCTAACGTGTAAATTGCCATGCTTTTTGGTAGTGTAAGGTATTGTTATTTTGATATTTAATGGACGTTAACACTAGTGGTATTTAGCTGTAAGCCAATAAATCACTATCTTTGTAAAAAATATTTTTTTAGAAATGAGCGAACAGCAAAGGGGGGATAGAACACCTGTAATTCTAGTTACAAACGACGATGGTATAAACGCAAAGGGCATTAAGGCTCTTGTGGAGATGGTAAAACCTTTTGGGCGCATTGTAGTTGTTGCTCCCGATGAGGGGAACTCTGGCATGTCCCATGCCATAACTTCAAAGCTTCCGTTACGACTTAAGAAACGTAAAGGCGAGGTTGAGGGCGTTGAGTACTACTCGGCCGATGGAACTCCTGCCGACTGCGTAAAGCTGGCCATGAACCAGATATTCACCGTTCAGCCCGACTTGCTAGTTTCTGGTATAAACCACGGCTCAAACTCATCGGTTAGCATTTTCTACTCAGGTACAATGGGGGCCACCATAGAGGGCTGCTTGTACGGAATCCCCTCAATAGGCTTCTCGCTGCTCGACTTCTCATCCGATGCCGATTTTTCCGGCGCCGTTGCCTTTGGTAGGCAGATTGTACAGCAGGTTCTTGAAAAGGGTTTGGCTACAGACACTTGTCTTAACGTTAACATTCCCGTTTTGCCTGTTGATGCTATAAAAGGGATTAAGGTGTGTCGCCAGAATAGGGGAGTATGGCGCGAGGAGTTTGAGAAGCGTACCGACCCGCATGGTTACGACTACTTTTGGCTTACCGGCTATTTCCACAACAGCGAGCCTAACGCTACCGATACCGATGAGTGGGCGCTGAATAACGGCTACGTTTCGGTTGTGCCTATTCACATAGACCTTACTGCGTATGCCGAATTGGAGCGCATTAAACAGTGGGATTTTTCTGCAGATACCCAATCGTTAGCTAAGCCCAATGTAAAGCACAATGCGTTGTAGTTAGGTTTTTGTTAAAGGCGTTTTCTGATAATTCTTTTGGTGCCCCATTGCTGTTTAACAATAGTTTTTTCAGCTATGGCGAGTTCCATCTGTCACTAGTAATTAAAGCACAAGCAGATGAAAAAATTCGACTCTCAAAAATTAGGACTTGCACTTGGTACGTTAGCTCCAGTTATAACCTTTTTTACCATTTTCCTTGTTTGGTACCCCGGCCAAAAATTTACTGCATTTGTTGAAATCATGTGGATTCAACAAACCATAACAAAAGTGCTAAGCTTAGCGGTTGTACCTAACCTGCTAATCTTTTTTATCTTTATCTGGACCAACAAGCTATACTCAGCGAGGGGAACATTGCTGTCCACCATAATTTTTGCAGCTACCATTATCATTATAAAGTTTTTATCCTAAAACCCATTTATCCTTGCTAATTCAAAGTTAGGTAGTATATTTCGGGTCGAATTTTGGCTACATCCTACACGGGCATGCTTTTTAACGTAATTGGGCTGTATTGTTTGGTGTAATTAGCGTTAAGTTTATTGTAATTTACCGCATAAAGTTTAGCGTATAAACCTGGTAAGCAGCACTATGTGTTTTAAGTTTCGCTTAACACTTGCTATTTGAATCAAAATAAAGGTTTGAATGAAATACTATATTGTTGCTGGAGAGGCTTCTGGCGATCTTCATGCATCTAATTTAATGCGCGGCATAAAGGCCAGCGACCCGCAGGCTGAGTTTCGTTACTTTGGTGGCGATTTAATGGCTGCTCAAGGGGGAACCCTTACAAAGCACTATAGGGATATGGCCTTTATGGGATTTGTTGAGGTTTTGATGAACCTTAAATCCATATCGGCAAACATGAATCTTTGTAAGGCCGATATTGTTGATTTTAAGCCCGATGCTGTTATTCTTGTAGATTACCCTGGCTTTAACTTACGGATAGCACAGTTTGCAAAGGAGCAAGGCTTTAAGGTGTTCTATTACATTGCGCCAAAGGTTTGGGCTTGGAAAGAGGGGCGCGTTAAGAAGCTTAAGCAGCACGTTGATAAGCTTTTTATTATTTTCCCCTTTGAGATTCCTTACTTTGAAAAGCATGGAGTAACGGCCGAATTTTACGGTAACCCGTTGCTTGATGCCATTGAGCAACGCACCGACTTGGATAAGTCGTTTGCCGAATTTGTTGAATCCAACGGGCTTTTGTCTAAGCCAATTATAGCCCTTGTGGCTGGCAGCCGTAAGCAGGAAATTAAGCATAACCTTCCCGTTATGCTTACTATGGTAAAGCACTTCCCCGACTATCAGTTTGTTATTGCCGGAGCTCCATCGCTAGGCCTTGATGTGTATAAGCCCTACTTAACCGATAGTCGCGTTAGCCTTATCTACAACCAAACCTACCCGCTATTTAAGCATAGCACCGTTGCTTTGGTAACCAGCGGAACAGCAACTCTTGAGTCGGCACTGCTAAATACGCCCGAAGTGGTTTGCTATAAAGGAAGCCTAATATCGGTGCTTATTGCTTGGATTGTTATTAAGGTTAAGTACATATCGCTGGTAAACCTAATAATGGATAGAGAGGCCGTTGTGGAGCTAACACAGTTTGAGCTGAATGAGCATAGGCTTCGCGATGAGGTTAGCCGCCTTCTCCCTGGTTCGCGACATAGGGAGACCATGCTCGACGACTTTAAGAAGCTACAGAAGATGCTTGGCGGAAGCGGAGCTTCGCAACGAGTTGGCAGCGCTATTGTGAGCGAGATATCTAACGGTTAGTATTAGCAGTTTAACTATTCCCGAGAAGAATGAGAAAGAGCCTAGTATTCCTTGTTTTTGCCTTTGTTGCGGTAACCGTATCGGCGCAAAAGCTAAGCATTAGCCTATTTAACGACCTTGCGCTTCAAACGGTACTTATAACACCCGAAACCGAAGGGTACAAGCTTATTGCTGGCGATTTGACAGTTGATTTAAAGGTGAATCAGATTCTTTACATCTCTCGCTCGGGCGATTCGGTGCTTGTTCGTGATGTTTCAAAGAATTATGGTACTTGGCGCCGAGCATCTATTGTTGCTCAAACCGATAAGGGCATTATCCGATTTAAACCCATAATGCCGGCACAGCCACTCCGGGTTTACGACGATAACCTAACCTTTTATGTTGAGTTTAACAGGCTAATGGCCATAAATTTGGTCGAACAGGACAAGTACATTGCTGGTGTGGTTGACTCTGAGGCTGGGCCTGGTGCTGAGCTGGAGTTCTACAAGGCGCAGTCGCTAATTGCCCGTACTTTTGCACTTAGTCATTTGGATAAGCATGTGGGAGAGGGGTTTAACCTTTGCGATAATGTGCATTGCCAGGCATACAAAGGCCGTTCTGTTCGCGATCCTGAAATTCTAAAAGCAACACAGGAAACCAAAGGTCTAATTATTGTTGATTCCAACAATGAGCCAATAACGGCTGCATTCCATGCCAACTGTGGCGGTGAAACTGTGAACTCCGAAGATGTTTGGCTAAAATCGCTTCCTTATCTTAAGGCCGTTAACGATCCCTACTGCCGGAGCTCGCGGGGCGCTACATGGGAAGCGCGTATTCCAATGGACGATTGGAAAGCCTTTTTAGAGGAAAAAGGGGTAAAGGTTGCCAATTTATCTCCCGATGATTATGTTTACAAGGAAAAGCAACGTAAGGTGAACTACACTATAGGTGGCGTAACCATTCCCTTTGCCGACTTTAGGAGTAAGTTTAATTTGCGCTCCACATTCTTTACTATTGATATATCGCAGAGCCAAATTAGGCTGCGTGGGCGAGGTTATGGACACGGTGTTGGCCTTTGCCAAGAAGGGGCCATGCAGCAAGCACGTAAAAAGCGTACTTTCGAGGAGATTATTCACTTCTACTATACCGATGTTCGCATAGTAAACTTCTCCGATATTCAACCCAAGGAGAACCTTGAAACCGATAGCATTGCTGTTGATACATTAAATCGTGAATAGTGAATAGTGAAACGTTAAACGTTAAAAGTTAAAAGATTTGGTCACTGCCTCAATCTTGAATTTTAACCTTTAACCCTTAACTTAAATCCTTTAACCTTTAACTTTAATTCTTTAACCCTTTAACCTTATTCCATGTACGCCATCCTATCAAAAGAAATTAATAGCTTCTTCTCAACGCTAACAGGGTACATTGCGGCCATAGTTTTTTTACTGGTAAATGGCTTGCTGATGTGGGTTTTCCCAGGTGAACTTAACGTACTCGATAGCGGTTATTCAACAATCGATACTCTTTTTATTATTGCTCCGTGGGTATTCCTATTCCTAGTACCTGCAGTAACAATGAAAACCTTTGCCGAGGAGAAGCGTACTGGTACCATTGAGCTGCTTTTAACCCGACCAATTTCTGACACTCAGCTGGTTCTTGGGAAATACTTTGCTTCAGTTGTGCTAGTGCTTATTATACTTATTCCTTCCCTCATCTTTTTTTACTCCGTAAGCCAGTTGGGGAGCCCAAAGGGTAACATTGATTTTGGTGCAACCTGGGGATCATTTATAGGCCTATTCCTACTGGCATCGGTATATGCTGCGGTGGGAATTTTTGTGTCGAGCCTAACCGATAATCAAATAGTGTCCTTTATCCTAAGTATGGCCATTGCGTTTTTTTTGTATTCCGGCTTTCAGGCAATTGCCAACATTGCTCCGCTAAGCGGAAAGGCCATATCAATAGTAAACATGGGCATAGAGGCACATTACAAGTCTATTAGTAGGGGTGTTATTGATACCCGCGATGTGGCCTACTTTATTGGCGTTTCTGCTCTTTTCCTTATTGGGACTAAGGCTAAATTGCAAAGTAGAAAATGGTAGGGTTAATTGGTGTTTGGTGTTTAGTGTTTCGTTCGCTCACATCTCACCTCTAATGTCTAAAATCTAACATCTAGCGTCTTATATATATGACCAAACGTTCAGAAAAGAGAAAAAGCATGGTGAACCTTTTGGTATCGGCAGCAACCGTGCTACTACTGATGTTTATCTCAACACAGCTGTTTTGGAGAATCGACTTAACATCTGAAAAGCGATACTCCCTTTCGCCTGTTTCCAAACAAATACTATCTAACCTAAACGACGTTGTTTATATTCAGGTTTACCTTGAAGGGGAACTGCCCATAGGCTTTTCAAAAATGCAGCGAAGCCTGCGCGAAACGCTGGACGAATTTAGGATTTATGCACATGAGAACCTTCAGTACGTTTTTGTAAACCCTTCGGAGTCGGGAAATGCTAAGGAGCGCGAGGCTATTTATGCCGAGCTGTATAACCGAGGTATTGAACCTACCAATATTTACGATAGGGACAAGGAGGGTGGCAGCATTCAAAAGGTTCTATTCCCTGGCGCAATGATAAGCTATAAGGGAAAAGAGCTGCCTCTGAACTTACTAAAGAATAACCCCGCCCTATCGGGTGACGAGAATATAAACCGTTCCATTCAGGCTTTTGAGTTTACTTTTATTGATGCCATAGAGCGTTTAAGCATCGATACTCTCCCTAAGCTTGCCTTTATTGAGGGGCATGGCGAGCTGAATCAGTTCCAAACGGGCGATTTGGCGCAAACCCTTTCGGGCCGTTTTAAGGTTGATTATGTGGAGCTAAATGGTAACGTTGGGCAGCTAAAGGATTATAGCATTGTGGTAGTTGCTGGACCAACTGCTCCAATTCCCGAAACGCATAAGCTTGTGCTCGATCAGTACGTTATGCAGGGAGGAAGAATGATTTGGCTTGTTGATCCTGTTCGGGTTAATGCCGATAGCCTTTCGCGTGGAGCTAGTACCATTGCAATGCCCAATCAGCATAACCTGGACGACATGCTATTCCGTTATGGTGTTAGGCTTAACTCACGGCTTGTGCAGGATATTCAATGCGCTGTAATTCCTGTTAACGTGGCCTTGGCCGGACAAGATCCTCGTTTTGCTCCTGCACCTTGGCCTTTTTATCCGCTGCTAGCACCACCTGCTAATCATCCGGTTACCCGAAACCTGAATTTGGTAAAAACTGAGTTTATAAGCTCCATCGATTTGGTGAGCGATGAGAATGGCATAAGCAAAACGGTGCTATTGTCCACATCGCAGAATAGTCGTGAGCTGCAAGCACCACTTTTTGTGAGCCTTTCGCAAATAGAGATGAGCCCTCGCGAACGCGATTACCACATTTCGAACCTGCCTGTTGCGGTTGTGCTTGAGGGCGAGTTTCCCTCCAATTTTACCAATCGTCCGCTATCGCCCTATAACAATGGTGCTCCCTTTACCCTAAAACCTAAAGGGGTGAGCACAAAGATGGCCGTTATTGCCGATGCCGATATTATTCGTAACGACGTTCGCCTGCGCCCCGATGGGGCACTTATAACACCCTTAGGCTACGATAGGTACACAAAGCAAACGTTCGGTAATAAGGAGTTTATGGTTAATCTGGTGTCGTACCTAACCGATGATGCAGGTCTTTTAGGTTTAAGATCGAAGGAGTTTAAGCTAAGGTTGTTGGACAAAAAGAAGATTTCGGAGGAGCGCCTTAAGTGGCAGGTAATAAACCTTGCACTCCCGTCGTTACTATTAGTATTACTAGGTGTAGCCTGGTTTTACGTTAGGCGCTATAGGTTTAGTCGACGTGAATAGTGAATCGTGAGACGTTAAAAGATAGAGCGTTATCTGAATTTAAAGTTTTAAATCCTGAGACTCGTTAAAACAGGTGTTTTGTGATTGGTGTTTAGTTAGTCTAACTTCTAACGTCTCAAGTCTAACATCTAAAATCTTTCTTTTTAACCTTGTAAAATGAAAATCTTTCGCTACTGGTGGTTTTTTGCTTTGGTTGCAATTGCAGTTTCCCTTCTATTTTTTAGAATGGGAAACGGAACGGTGAGCCGCACAGAAAGAGCTTTTGCCATCTCCGATACTGCAGCAATTACTAAGATTACTATGGCTTCTGGATCGCAAAGTGTAGCGCTGGAAAGAGTTGGCAATCAGTGGTTATCCCAGCAAAACAGTTCTATTAGCCACAAGGTAATGGCAACCTTTTTGGTCGCCCTTTCACGGATCGAGACCGGAGCACCTGTTCCTTCAGTTGTTGCCGATAGCATAATTTCTACTATTTATTCTGCAGGTACTCAGGTTAAGCTGTATAGCGGAAGTAGGGTGATTAGAAGTTTTAGGGTTATGGCCACATCTATGCTATATATGGGCACTATTGGTTTGGTAGATGGAGCCAAACGTCCCTTTGCGCTGCGAGTGGCTGGTTCCAAAGGTATTGCAGCCGATTTCTTTATTGCCAACCCCAGTTTCTGGAGAGGAAATACTCTGGCCCCTTTCAATGGGGAACCTGTTGCTAAGGTTGATGTAGATGTTATTCGTAATCCGGAGATGTCGTTCTCTGTGGTAACGCAGCCCAACATCGCTTTGCGAAACTTGTATCACAATACGGCCGTTGCTCCATTCGATACACTGGCTGTAAAGCGCTTCCTAAAAGCCTTAGCCGATATCACCTTGGAAAGGTTTGAATTTGAAACCGATGCCCAAACCGTTGCCGCTGTTAAGCTTTCGGAGCCAGAGCATATGCTAAATGCCCAAACTACTGCTGGCAGAATGGTAACCATACGCACTTACCCTATTCCCGTTGATGAGTATTTAGATGAGTTTGGACGGCCAGTGAAGTTCGATCTGGATAGAATCTATGTCTCGGTTAATGCCGATTCTACATTATACATAGTGCGTTACGTGGCAATCCACCCAATCCTTAAAGATCTTTCGGCTTTTATTCCTAAATAGTACCAAGGGGCGTTTGTCCTTCTGCCTAAAAATTCGTAATATTGGTTTCTATTTTTAGGAGAAAAGGCTGTCTGATAATCAGTGAATAACGCAGCTAAGTATCGAAGAAATAGGAAAAGAATAAGCAAAAGTTACTAAATCAAAAAAATAAAACTATCAGCTGATGAAATTCGTTGTTTCTAGCACCGAGTTGCTTAGCCACCTAATGGTGGTTAGCAGGGTTATCAGCAGCAAGAACACCCTGCCAATTCTCGATAATTTTTTGTTTAAGCTAAAGGGTAATGAGCTGGAAATTACTGCCTCCGATTTGGAGACAACTCTTGTAACTAAGCTTAGCCTTGAGAATGTTACCGAGGGCGGCGAAATTGCTATTCCCTATAAAATTCTGGTTGACACCCTTAAGGAGTTCTCAGAGCAGCCGCTTACCTTTGATATCAATGCGGATACTTACGCAATTGTTGTAAACTCAGAGAACGGTCACTTTAACATTGTAGGGCAACCTGCCGATGATTTTCCTGCTCGTGCCGAGATTAAGGCAGAAAAGAAGGTTGGCGTTAAGTTCCCTGCCGATGCGCTGCTTACTGGTATTACCAAAACCATTTTTGCTACTGCCGACGATGAGTTGCGCCCTGTAATGAATGGTATTCTTCTGGAATGCTCTCCAGAGCATATTACATTTGTTGCATCGGATGCTCATAAACTGGTGCGTTACAGAAGAATGGATGTGCGTTCAGATGAAACCGCTTCGTTTATTCTACCCAAGAAGCCTGCATCGCTGCTAAAGAACGTTCTTGCAAAGGAAACTGGCTCTGTTGCTGTTGATTTTGACGATAAGAATGCCATTTTCACCATGGCCAATTACACCATGATTTGCCGCTTGGTTGAAGGTACTTATCCAAACTACAACTCGGTTATTCCTTCCGATAATCCCAATAAGGTTGTAGCCGATAGGCTTGATGTTTACAACTCGCTTCGTCGTGTTGCTAACTTCGCAAACCAGGCAAGTAACCTTATTAAGCTTAGCTTAACTGGTAATCAGCTTGTGGTTTCGGCTCAGGATCTAGACTTCTCCATTTCTGCACAGGAGCGACTAACCTGTCAGTACGAGGGCGACGATATGGAAATCGGTTTCAAATCGGTATTCCTAATAGAGATCCTAGCAAACATTCCATCATCTGATGTGGTGCTATCACTTTCCGATCCATCGCGCGCAGGTCTTATTTTCCCTATGGGAACAGAGAATGCCGATGAGGATATTCTTATGCTACTAATGCCAATGATGATTGGTTCTTAATTTTATAATGGCTACACTATACGCCGTCCTGCATAGGTAAACTGGTAGGACGGCGTTTTTTATTTTAGACACTAGATTCTAGATTCTAGATTTTAGACGGTCAAATTAATATTGTTTTTATCTAACGTCTAACATCTAACGTCTATTTCAATCCTTTAACCATACTCCTTATCCCAATGAAACTTAATGTACGCAATCCCCTTGCCTTTATCGACTTAGAAACAACTGGTATTGATGTTACCAACGACAGAATTGTTGAAATTGCAGTGGTAAAAATTTTTCCCGACGGGAAAGAGGAGGTGCGTTGCCGTAGGGTTAACCCAACCATTCCTATTCCAAAGGAAGCCACGGCGGTTCACGGTATTACCGATGAGGATGTAAAGGACGAGCCTACCTTTAAGGAAATTGCCAAGTCGTTGGCACAGACGCTTGAAGGATGCGATTTTGCTGGTTTTAACTCAAATAAGTTCGATTTTCCCCTACTAGCCGAAGAGTTTTTGCGCGCTGGGGTTGATTTCGATTTTCACAAACGCCGGTTTATTGATGTGCAAACCATTTTCCACAAAATGGAGAAGCGTACCCTTGAGGCTGCTTACAAGTTCTACTGCCAAAAGGATTTAACCGATGCCCATAGCGCCGAAGCCGATACCGTTGCCACCTATGAGGTGCTAAAGGCTCAGCTGGATAGGTATCCAGATTTAGAGAACGATGTGGAGTGGCTTGCCTCTTTCAGCTCGCATACACGTAACGTGGATTTTGCTGGCAGAATAGTGCTTGACGACAAGGATGTAGAGGTGTTTAACTTTGGTAAGTACAAGGGCCGTTCTGTTGCCGAGATTTTTGAAAAGGAGCCCAGCTACTACGCTTGGATGATGAATGGCGACTTTCCCCTTTACACCAAAAAGGTGCTAACTAATATTTACCTTAAGCTAAGGAATAAGTAGTGGCGTGTGTGGCTATGGAGCTACTGCGTTAATCCATTAATCCTTATTCGAATACCTATTATGAAGATAATTTGTATAGGACGAAATTACTCTGAGCACGCAAAGGAGATGAGCTCTCCAGTTCCTGACGTTCCCGTATTTTTTATTAAGCCCGATACAGCCTTACTTAGGAACAACAACGCGTTTTATTACCCCAGTTTTACTAACGATTTGCACTATGAGCTGGAGGTGGTACTAAAAATATGCCGACTGGGCAAAAGCATCTCCGAGCGATTTGCAAACAGGTACTACTCCGAGGTGGGGTTGGGCATTGACTTTACTGCTCGCGATTTGCAAAAAACGTGTAAGGAGAAGGGGTTACCCTGGGAAATAGCCAAAGCTTTTGATTACTCTGCTGCCGTTAGCCCCTTTATTCCCAAGGAGGAGCTGGGCGACCTAACTAACCTTGAGTTCCGATTGGAAAAGAACGGTGTGGTTGTTCAGCGTGGAAATACTGCCGATATGCTTTTTAGCTTCGATAAGCTTATCTCCTATGTTTCGGGATATGTGTCGTTTCGTATTGGCGACCTGCTGTTTACTGGCACCCCTGCTGGTGTTGGCTCTGTTGTAATAGGCGATAGGCTTACGGCTTACCTTGGCGATAGGCTTATGCTCGATTTTTTGATTAGGTAGTTACCCATATCGGTAGGCAGTTACTTACGCTGGTGAGTTAACCGTCAGCGGCGTTATCCGCCGTTAAAAAGTTAGTTAAAAGCAATAAAATATCTACATCTGTATCATCAGCCCGAGTAAAACTAACTGCTTGTTAGCGGCTAGGCGTTCTACTCTGATTGTTAATCTTAATTGGGTCTTGACGAGTGTCGAAAATGTCAGTGATTAATATTCCTTCTTTAATTTCTCTGTAGATAATCTTGTAGTTTCCTTTCACGAGGTATCTATGTTCTTGTTCTAGCATCGCTAATATTTCTTCAATTTGGCCAGAAAGTGGGTGCTTAATTAGTTGCCTTGTAGTGTTAAATATATTAGTTTTCAATCTTCTTGCAATCGATTCACTGGCAACTTCTTTATGATAGAGGTATATTTCCTTAAGAGATTCAGAAGCAAAATTAGACCAAATAATTTTCATTAAATCACCAGTTTTCGGATTCAATTTCTAATTCTTCTTGCGTTTTTACTTTTCCAGAAGTATAATCTTTATTAGATTTTTTTGCTCTTTCAATAAGTTGTCTTTGCGAAAGTGGTTTGAGTTCCCTTTCTCTATCTTTCTTGCTCTGAAGAATCGTTGCCTCTATTCTACTAAAGACTTTTTCATCTTGAAGACCAATTAGGTATTTAATTGCATTTAGTTTTCTAGTTTTCAGATCCATAGCAATTTCTATTTGTACAAATATACAATAATAACTATGACCTTAAACGTAAAAGTATAGTTTTTGTTCTTGCCTTGCTGCTAACATAACAATAAAAATCGCCCAGCATTGGAATAGTGCTGGGCGATTTTTTTATGGGTTCAGAATAGCTACTTAGCTGTTTTTTTTGCAGCATTTTCTCCTGCAAGCCATCCTGTTGAGTAGGCAATTTGCAAATTGTACCCACCAGTATTGGCATCAACATCAATAACCTCGCCGGCAAAGTAGAGCCTGTTAACTAGTTTCGACTCCATGCTGCTGGGGTTTATCTCCTTTATGCTAACTCCTCCGGAGGTTACAATGGCTTCGTTCCATCCGCCATAGCCTGTTACGCGTAGCTTAACGCCTTTAAGCATGTTTACTAGGGTTTTGCAATCATCAGCAGTAATTGCCCTTATTGGTTTTGTTGGCGATATTTTTAGCTGAGTACAAAAGAAGCGTGCAATGGGAGCTGGCATTAATCCGCGTAGCAAATCGTTGAATGTTTTTTTCGAGGCTTCGGTCAAGTCGCGCTGTAGCCTATTCTCTAGCTTCTCGTTGCTTAGGGCTGGCTTTAGGTCAATTACAACATGGGTTTTCTTGTTGTGGTCAAGTGCATCAATTGCTTTTTTGCTTAACCTAAGAATTGTAGCACCATCAACACCCTCGGGGGTGAAGAATACCTCGCCAAACTCTTCTGCAACTTTTTTGCCATCAACTTCTAGCCAAACGTTTACGTTTTTTATAATTAGCTTATCGGCATATGGCGCGTTGGGCTTGGTGTGCAAAGCAACCAGCGAGGGTATGGGTTCCATAATGGTGTGCCCCAGCTCGTAGGCAATGCTAAGCCCATCGCCAGTTGATCCCGTGGCAGGGTAGGATAGGCCTCCTGTTGCTATAATCACGCTTTGGGCGGTAACGCTCTGCACGGTTTTGCTTCCCTTGCGGAGTATGGATACGCCACAAACTGTACCCTCGGTTACAAGAATATCATCAACAGCGGTGTTGCACTCAATGGTTGCTCCTTGTTTTTTTGCCCAGCTAATTAGCGTTTCGGCAACGTCCCACGCTTTCCCGCTTGCGGGAAAAACCCTATGACCGCGCTCCTCAACTGTTTCTAGACCATTGGAGTTGAGTAGTTCAATAATATCATTGTTAAAAAAGGCTTGAAATGCTTGTCTCAGGAATCTTGGTTCTGGCTCTATCTCGTTAAAAAAATCATCAATGCTTTTGGTGTTTGTGATGTTGCAGCGTCCCTTTCCCGTGATACGAAGCTTACGGGCTGGTTTCTCCATCTTCTCAAAAAGCACCACTTTGGCACCAAGCATTGCTGCACGACCAGCGGCAATTATACCTGCAGGGCCACCTCCAATAACAATAACGTCGTAACTTTTAGTCAACTCTTTTCTGGGTTATGTTTTACAAAATGCCAATTAAGACGTGGCAAAGATAAGCATTAATAATGGCTACAGTATTTGCTGACACTAAAGGGAGTTTCACTTCTTCTCTCTTCTTTCTTTTTACTTCCTCACCTTCCTCACCTTCCTTATCCTATTCCGCCCTTCGGGGGTTGCAATGCTTTGGGTCTGTTATTTTCTTGCTGTTTTATTCCGATAGCTCCCGATAACTCTTATGTCTTCTTGCGTCATCTGCTTGCTTCTAATTCCGGTAACTTCCGTTATCTCCCGAGGCTATTCCCTACTCCTAAACACAGGGTAACGCATGAACGATTTTTCGCTGTAGGGGGAGTTTTGGTAAACAAAGCTTAGCTGAGCGTAAGTGCTTGCTGCAAAAGTTTTATCGGTAGCCAATTTATGCTCAAACTCCTTTTTTAGCTCTGGATTCTTCTTTAGCCACTCCTCTGCAAACTCCTCAAAGATGTATGGCGAGAAGTACTCCTTGCGTTGGAGTATTGAGTTGAAAAAGTTCCAAGCAAAGAATGAGTCTGGAGCATGAGGCTCAAGCATCTGCACTATGTACTCATTTGCCTCCTGATTTGTTCTAACTATGTAATCGCCTTGCATTACGGCTATAGTATCGGACGTTGCCATAACTTTAACGTTGTAGTTAAGGTAAGCGCCGTTGTATGGTCGAGGGTAGGTTTTGTAATCGGTAATGTAGTAAACCCCGCATAGCATCAACGTGTCATGCTTTACCTGTTCCATGTAAACATTATTGGCCCTTAGTCTTTCAATAACCTCTCTCCATGCCTGTGGTACAATGTAGTAGTTTGGCTTTTTTACGGTGATATTGGGTGTGAAGTATCTGTAAAAGGGAATTGGCTTGGTAAAGGGTTTGGTTCTATCGTAGAAAAGCCTTTTGCCGTTGGTAACCTTGCTGGGAAGGTACGATGCTTCAAAACCCTTAAAGTTAAGCTCATTAACCTTGGTTGAATCGAGTGTCCAGCTAAGGGTAAATACCTCTTTGCGCTTGGTTATTTCCACTGATTGGCTTTTGGCCAAAGCTATTTGTGAGCCATTATGGTGAACATACTTCATTGCAGCAGCAATAAACTCTTTTGTTGATAGTACCCTATCGGCAAATGGTTTAAACATATGTGTTTCGGTGAAAAAGGCTAGCGTGTTAAAGGCACCTGCGTAGCCCACGGTGTAACGCGGTGAGCTAACGTACTCGGCAATGCCACTCTCGGGAGTATCCTGCATAGGGTCAACGTAAGGGGTCATTTCGTACCCTCTGGTTTGCATCTCTCGGTATAGAAATGGCTCCATGCTATTCATGTAGAGTTTGCTCCACGGCTCTTCCAGTGTTTGATGATGGGTGGATATAATGGTCATTACGTATTGGTAATCGGCGCCGTTTGTGGCGTGTGTATCAATAAGTAAATCGGGTTTCCACTCATGAAAAATATGGGCAAAGCTAAAGGCGTTAAGGCTAAACATGGGGGCAAAATCGCGGTTTAAATCAAGGAACCGTGCATTGGCTCTAAAGCCCTGCTCCTGTGGGCCGTTCTGGTTTGCCCTGTTAAATGGCGAGCGGTTTAGCGCTCCGCCTATGTTGTACACGGGTATAAAGCAAATAACGGTGCTGTCCAGGTAGTTCCAAAGGGAATCCTTTCTTTCCAGAATTTCCTGTGCAAGCAGAATGCTAGCGTCTATTCCACATGGTTCCCCTGGGTGTATGCCGTTATTTACCAACACTACTCTATACCCCTTGGCTTTGAGCGATTGTGGATTAAAATCCTTCGATTTTGATATTACGAACAGATGCAGCGGTTTGCCGCTATCCGTTTTTCCATAGGTGAATAGCTTTGCGTTGCGGTACTTGCTGTCTAGATATTGGTATGCTTCAATGGCTTGTTTGTAGGTAACGCTTTGGTTGTTGGCAAACTCAAGGGCTATGCTTTTTCCTTTTACTCCTGTATGGCTTAGCTGGTTGTATGCAAAAAAACCTAGCATAAATAGCACAATAGCTGATAAGTAGGCAATAGCTAGCTTCTTCATGTTGAATGGTTTAGTCGGTTTGTTTCTTGGGTTATGCAATAATGCATTGGTATGACTAATTTTAGGGCAATGTGTTTAACTTAGATGTAAAAGAAGAGGCGTTTAGCTCCTCTGCTATAATCCTAAAGAAGTTAAGTATGGCTGTATCGCCATTGCAATTATTTGTAGCGTAATGGGTTAGCTGGTTTATATTGGTGTGCTGATGTTTTAGTATCGATGCAATAAAAAGGGCTATTTGCCAATGAGGGGAATGCCTATCATCAAGCTTACTAAAAAAATCTAGGGTTATAGTAAACCGTTCTCTTTGCTGATGCGTAAAGCTGTTTAAGCTGAAATACCTATTTCGGAAATTGGCGTAGCGGTTGTTTATGTTCTCAATAACCTTTTTGGGGATACTCTCCATTGCGATACCCCTTTTTAGGTAAATCTCTAGGTACCTAAAAACGCCTATGTACCCAAAGGCGTCAAGGTCGTCGGCAGTTGATACTATTAATAGGGGCGAGGTTAGCTGGGTTGCCGTGTACCTACTATTCTCTTTTAACGATTTATCGTCGTGCTTTTCAATTGCATCAAAGGTTTCTTGTTGGAGGGTAAGGCCTAGCTGTGGGTTCTGCACTAGGAACTGCTTGCAGATGGCAACCCCCAAGGATCCGTGCTTTTCGCCTAAATCAGTAGTTAAGCCTGTATCGTGAAACATGGCGGCAACAAGAGTGCTTTCTATGCTAGCGGGGGAAATGCCTAGGTTGGCACTGTGCAGCTCCTTAATTAGCATTTTGCTGTACGCCCACACTCTATGGTGGTGTAGTGCGTCGTGCGAGGGAATATTTACTTTGGTAAATATTTTTGTAATAAATAGATTAACTGGACTAAGCCATTTTTCTTCTGCCTGATGTATGGCTGCTTCTATGGGATTCATTATATTTTAGTATCATGCAAAAATAGAAAAGAGCAGGTTAATTTATAAGCCTGCTCTTTATTATGTGTAGTAAAATTGTGTGCTTTCTACACTTTAGCCTCCGGTTTGTGAGCAATAATTTCTCTAGCTAGTTCAAGAATAGTAGTATCGTCAAGGGTAACAACACCACCATCGGGTCCTGGTTCTAGGTGAAAACCTACGGCTCCACCTTTAGCGTAGTTTGTTCCACCAAAATAGTTGCGTACGGTTTCAACATCAATATTTAGCTTTTCTGCTATTTTGTGCATGCTGCCTTCAGGAAGATTATCCTTGATCTTCCTGAGCTCATTAAATGTTATAATCTTGGTCATAGCGGAAATTATTTTGGGTTTGTAAGTCCTTAAAGATAAAAAAATGATTCCTTAATAAAAAGTAAACATGGAAATTGTAAACGCTATTTATTAACAATTTTAGGGTCATTAGAGCGGCTTGCCTATCTTTGTTTCTTATATCTTAAACGGATTTTATTGTTGAATGTTTTGATCAAATGTCGATATAATGGAACAAATGCTAAACCCGGTAAAGAGGGTTGCTGCTATACATGACCTATCTGGCTTTGGTCGAGCTAGTTTAACTGTTGTAACCCCAATTCTTAGCTCAATGGGCATTCAGGTTTGCCCTTTACCCACAGCGGTGCTATCAACGCATAGCCACTATAAGAACTTTCATTTTGTTGATTTAACCGATCATCTACAACCAATTATTGATCATTGGAAGCAGCTGGATCTATCGTTTCATGGTATCTATAGTGGCTTTCTTGGTTCGCATAGGCAAATAGCCATTGTGGAGCAGTTTATTGCCGATTTTAGGAAACCCAACACACTTGTGGTTGTGGATCCTGTTTTGGGCGATAATGGCCGTGTTTACACCCCGTTAAACCAGCAGGTGGTGGTGGAAATGCGGCGGCTTATATCCAGTGCCGATATTATTACTCCTAATATTACGGAGCTTTGCCTGTTGCTTGATATTCCCTATAAGAACTCCTTTACCATTGATGAGATAAAGCAGGGCATTTTAACCCTTGCAAGTCAAGGCCCCCGAGTGGTAATTGTTACCAGTGTACCTGAGCCAGAGCGACCCAATTACTCATCGGTTATTGCATACAGCTCCTTCGATAAGCGTTTCTGGAAGGTTACCTGTAACTACTTGCCAGCAAGTTTCCCTGGAACTGGCGATACTTTTTCTAGTGTTATTACGGGTTCGTTACTGCAGGGCGATAGCCTTCCCATTGCTTTAGATAGGGCGGTGCAATTTGCATCAATGGGGGTTAGGGCTACTTTTGGCTACAGCTATAATCCCGCCGAGGGTATTCTTCTGGAGCGTATCCTTCCTGCGCTTAATGCACCTGTTTCCCAAACTACATACGAGTTAATGGATTAGTAATGGTTGATATTAAAATGGTTGTTACCGACCTTGATGGCACGCTGTATAACTCCAAAGGGGAGTCTAATGGATTGGACTTAGATACACTTCACCTTCTTGCTAAAAAGGGTGTGCCGCGTGTAATTGCAACTGGGCGCTCGTTATGGTCGGCCGAAGCGGTTATTCCGGCTAACTTTCCTATCGATTATTTGGTGTTCTCATCGGGAGCAGGAGTAATGCGGTGGAGCACTAAGGAGATTTTACACTCGCGAGCCCTTTCTGCATATCAGGTACGCGGGATTATTGATGAGCTCTGCTCTCACGATGTCGATTTTATGGTTCATGAGCCAATTCCGCATAACCATTGCTTTTTGTACCGTGCGTCCGGTAAGGAAAATCCCGATTTTAAAAGACGAATAGAGCATTACCGTCAGTACTGCCGTCCGCTTGTAACTGGGGTTGAGTTTGAGTCGGAAGCCACACAGCTTTTAGCCGTTCTACCCAACGATGTGGATTGGTTCTCAGAGCTTAAGGCGCACTTCCCAGCAGTTAAGGTTATCCGTACAACCTCGCCAATGGATGGAACATCTATTTGGATGGAGATTTTCCCTGAGGATGTTTCTAAAGCATCGGGTATTGCTTGGCTTTGCAACCTGTTGGCCATATCGGCAGAAAATGTAATGGCTGTAGGGAACGATTTTAATGATGTTGATATGCTCGATTTTGCTGGGAAATCCTTTGTTGTAGCCAATGCCCATCCCGATTTGCAAAGGGCTTACCCTGTTGTTTTCTCAAACGATAGCTGCGGGTTTAGCCACGCAGTGCAACTGGTGTTTAGTGTTTAGGTATTGGTGTTTAGTGTTTGGTGTGGTTGTCTTACATCTAACGTCTAAAATCTTACATCTATTCTAAATCCTTTATCCTTCTAATAATATAAACATCGTAATCGCCAAGGTAGGTAAAGCCGAGCTTGGTGTATAGGTTTATTGCTTTTTGATTGTCCTTGTGCACCTCAAGTTTTATTTGATAGCCCTTTTGCTTGGCGAAAAGGAGCGACTGCTTTACCAGTGCAAGTCCAATGCCTTGCCTTTGGTAATCTGGGTGAACGCCAAAATGATGTAGGTGAATGCGTCGGCCATCAAAGGTCATCCATGAGGTGGCAATAACTTTTCCTTCAATTTCTACAACAAGCAGTTTCCCACCCATGGCAACGCTTTGCTCAATAATGGCAAAGGTATCACCACGTTGGGCTCCTCCCATTCCGGTTAGAGCCCAAACGTGTTGTACTTCATCAAAATCATCTCTGCAAAAGTCCCTTACTTGTAACATAGTGCAGATCCTATTTAAGGTTGTTTTAGCCTATGCGCGACACGTATATTTGGCCCGCTTCATCTTTGGTAACAATAACCTTTTCGCCTTTATTTATAAACCCTTCATCGGACATGGCATCAAACACCTCGGTTTCAATGCCAACCTTCCCCGATGGGCGTAGCACTGTAAGTGCTGTTCCCGTTTTGCCTACCATCTCCTTTTGGTGCTGGTCTATGCCTATGTAACCATCGTCGCCCGACAGGTTGGTGTTTAGCGCAAGGTTGGGGAATGCCGATGATGTTAGCAGCTTTCTGCTAAGTAGTATAGAGCCTACTAGCCCAAATAGAAGGGAAAGAGTAACCACAACAAACGGCCTAAGGATATATACCCATGGGAGCGGGCCAACTCCTTTAAATAGCTGATTATCTATCATGGCAAGCGCTAGCCCAATAATGGTTAGCGTTATACCGCTAATGCCAGCAATGCCAAATCCGGGAATAACAAACACTTCTAGCCCTATAAGAATTATCCCTACTACAAAAATTAGAATTTCCCAGTGCTCTGCAAGTCCTTCAAGGTAGTGCGGCGCAAGGTAAGCTGTTGCTGCAATAAGCGCTACTGCTAGTGGGAATCCAATACCGGGGCTTTGGAGCTCGTAGTAAAGGCCGCCAACTATTAGCATAATTAGAAGTCCAGATACAATGGGATTTATAAGAAAGCCAATAATTCTATCTACAAAAGAAAAATGTAGGTCATGCAGCGTGTAGTTTTTAACACCAGCAATGTTAAGTACTTCCTGAACCGATTCTGCCTTACCCTCGCAGTAGCCGTTTAGTATGGCCTCTTCGGTGGTAAAGGTTAGCACTTTTCCGGAGTCAATTATTCCAGGAATAAATACCGAGGGGTCAACCATGGCCTCAGCAATATGAGGGTCGCGTCGCCATTTGTAGGTTGTGTCGCCGTTGGTAACAAGGGTGTCCTTTCCTTTGGCCTCGGCAGTTGCACGCATGGTGCTGCGCATAAAGGATTGGAACTTGTCTGGCACCACATTCCCCGATTGGTCAACAACAGTTGCAGCACCAATGCTTCCTCCTTTGCGCATGTAAATACTATCGCACGCAATGGAGATTAGCGCTCCTGCCGAAGCCGCTTGGTTATCAACAAACATCCAAACTGGAATGGAGCTATTCAGGATTTTGGTTCTAATGGAGTCGGCTATGTTTACCATCCCCCCATAGGTATTCATGTGGATTAGAATGATATCGGCATTTTTCTCCTTTGCCTCGGCAAACCCTTTTTGGGTGGTGCGCCAAGCAGCAGGCATAATGTCTTCCATTATCTTTATCCTAAAAACCACCTTGTGGGTAGTGTCGGTATCGGTTTCGCTTGCAATTCCAGCGTAGCCCAAAAGGAGTACAACCAAAATTAGAATTAGCTTTCGCATAGTTTTTATCTCCTTAATAGTAAGTTTAATAGGTGGTGTTTGTTATAGCCACTTGCGCCTTTTGAATATAAACAGCGTTAGTATGGACGATACTACCATTATTCCCAATGCAAACGGATATCCATACTGCCAGTTTAGCTCAGGGAATATTTTAAAGTTCATGCCGTACACTGATGCAATAAGCGTTGGTGGCATAAATACTACTGAAACTACGGTAAATATCTTGATAATCTTATTCTGTTCAATGTTAATAAGACCCAAGAAGGTGTTTTGCAAGTACTCCAAACGCTCAAAACCAAAGTCGGTATGGTTTATAAGCGAGCCAATGTCCTTTATAATTATGGTGAGCTTTGGGTAGGTATCGTTGGGGAAGCGCTCACTTTTCAGAATGCCACTAATTACGCGTTGCTTATCAATAAAATTCTCCCTAATAAGCATGGTGTTCTCCTGTAGCTTACTAATGGAAAGGATTAGCTCCTCGTCAAGATCATCGGCAATGGTAATTTTGCGGCTAAGCTGCGCAATTTCTTTTGCAGTGCTCTCCACCATATCGGCATCAAGGTCTATTCGGGTTTCGAATAGGGCTATAAGTATGTGGTATCCGGTTGGGAATGCTTTGTAGTTGATGTAGAACTTCCTAATGGTATCGGCAAAAGCCTTTAGCTCAATGTTGCGCAATGAAATAAGGATACCATCCTTAAGCACAAACGACACGGGTTCAGTAATAAACTCATCGTTTTGCTGAATTAGAAAGTTTGAGTTGGCTATAATTAGCGTTTCCGTTTCGGAGTATCGGGAGGAGCTTTCAATCTCCTCCGACTGTTGACGGGTTTGCAGCTTGATGCTAAAAAAATCTTCCACAGCCTGTTTTTCTGTAGGTAGTGGTGATGCAAGGTCTATCCAAAGTAAATCTTCGTAATCGATTTCCGCCAAGCGTTTTACATCGATTTCGTGGACAATCTTGTTAAATGCTTTGTAAAAGATTGCAATCATCGGGCGGATAGTTTTAAGTGTTAACCATCTGTTTCTTTCTCTCTGTCCTTTTGGGCGTTTATTTTGGAGAAAGAGCCTTAACCTGGTTTTATTTCTCGGCCAAAGGTCCAGAATAGCCTAAGTGCTTCCCGTTTTTGGTCGGTTAATCGGTACGATATGTTCTCTTTCAAGTACCTTTCGGCCTCAAAACCCGATATGTTTTTGGGTGCAAAAAAGTTAACTGCCAAAGGAATGCTTTCAATACCCTGGGTAAGCGCATTGTTAAATCCTTTTATAAAGTCGTTGGGAAGCTGCTTGTTTGCAGTCCAAGCGGCAAATACAAATGGGAGCGAGGTCAGCTGTCGCCATTCCGTTGCAAGGTCGTACGAGTACTTAAACCTATTTTCGTAGTCGAACACCTTGTCGCCAATAACAACAATGCCATCGCCTTTCTCAAACGCGTTTGCAGGGTGTTTGGGCAAAAGGGGTAACCAGTTAACCCTAATCTTCCACAGCTTTTGTGCTAGTACTTTTGCTAGCATTGCTGATGTTCTCGACTGATAATCGAGATAAATTTGGTCAATTTTATCTAAGGGGCTGTTGGAGAGCAGAACCACTGACCGTACAGGCCCTTCTGCACCTATGCAGTAGTCGCTAAGTATTTGGTAGTTAGAAATATCGGGAATTACAGCTACTGGGATCAACCCTAAATCAACCTCTCCCGATTGTAGCTTCCTTGCGCACTCTGCGGGGTAATCTAACGAGAGGTCAATATCGCCCTGCATAACCCATTGCTGCAACCCATACACGAACGGAGCCGAGTTTAGGTACGATACAGCCGACACTTTAATTTGTCTGGTCATGCCTTTATTAGGTTAAGAGGTTACAAGATTCTACTCCGTTTGTGGTTTTGGTGCCACGAAGGTAATAATTTAGTTAAAATATGTAGGCAGCTGGGCTGCTTTTTGTGTAATTGTCGGTTGGGGGCTAGTCTTTGGTGCTAGTGCCTAACGTCTAATGTTTTTCTCCTTTCACCTTTCACCTTGTCCCTTTGCTAAATCCACACGGTATTACTATTTTTGGGAACAAAATCTTTGAACCATGGAACTTACTGAGCTTACAGCTGTATCGCCTATTGATGGACGCTATAGGAATAAGGTTGATGAACTTTCTCTATACTTTTCGGAGTATGCACTGGTAAAGTACCGAGTGCTAGTAGAGATTGAGTACTTTATTGCCCTTTGCGAACTTCCCTTACCCCAGCTAAAAGGGTTTGATGGGAGCCGTTTTGAGGAGCTGCGTAACATTTACCGCAATTTTTCTGTTGACGATGCTACCCTAGTTAAGGATATAGAGCGAACAACCAATCACGACGTAAAGGCGGTTGAGTACTTTATAAAGGAGCAGTTTGATAAGTTGGGACTCGTAGAGCACAAGGAGTTTATTCACTTTGGATTAACCTCTCAGGACATTAATAATACCGCTTTCCCATATATGTTGCGCGAGGCGGTTCACGATGTGTACTACCCGCTACTTGACGACCTTATTCATAAACTTGAGGATTTGGCCGACCAGTGGGCCGATATTCCTATGCTTGCCCGAACCCATGGGCAACCCGCTTCGCCAACCCGCTTGGGTAAGGAGGTTAAGGTTTTTATAGAGAGGCTTAATAAGCAGCTTAGCCTTTTGCGCTCAGTTCCTGCTCCAGCTAAGTTTGGTGGGGCTACAGGTAACTTTAACGCGCATCATGTGGCCTATCCAGGCATTGACTGGGTAACTTTTGCTAACAACTTTGTTACCGATGTTCTTGGCCTCGAGCGTTCGCAAATAACCACTCAAATAGACCATTACGATAACCTATCCGCAATATTCGATTGCTTTAAGCGCATCAATACTATTCTTATTGATTTTAGCCGCGATATTTGGACTTACGTCTCAATGGACTACTTTAAGCAAAAGATAAAGAAGGGCGAGGTTGGCTCATCGGCAATGCCGCATAAGGTTAACCCTATCGACTTTGAGAATGCCGAGGGTAATTTGGGCGTGGCCAATGCTGTATTTGAGCACTTATCGGCAAAACTTCCCTTGTCGCGTTTGCAACGCGATTTAACCGATAGTACGGTAATTCGTAACATTGGAGTTCCTTTGGCTCATACCGTTATATCATTTAAGTCGCTACTTAAGGGGCTCGATAAGCTAATTATTAACACCGATGCCATTAATGCCGATCTGGATAAGAACTGGGGTGTAGTTGCCGAAGCCGTTCAAACCATATTAAGGCGCGAGGGCTATCCAAATCCTTACGAAGCGCTTAAGGAGCTAACCAGAACAAACAAGCCTATTACTCAAGAAGAGCTAAAGCTGTTTGTTGATGGGCTAAACGTAGATCCTCATGTTAAGGCCGAACTTTTAGCCATAACACCGTTTAACTACACTGGTATTAGCCTTTAAAAGGTTAAATTATTTTATAAAGCGCCCCTTTTGTCGCTATTCTGGTTGAATGCGATAAAAGGGGTGCTTATTTTTTTACCTTTGCTGCTTACGCCAAAAAAATACCGTTTAAAAGAAAGGTGTAGCAGCAAGTGGTTGGCGTACAGCTGCTGTGCTATTTTTGTTTAATACATATTGTGACGATAAACCTTGATCGATGAAGAATTTTTATAAGCTATTCAGGTTCCTTGCACCCTATAAAATGAACGTTTTTGGTAGCGTTTTTAGTAATATTTTGGGTGCATTCTTTTCACTCTTCTCTCTAATCTCTGCAATTCCCTTTTTAAATATCCTTTTTGGTGAGAGCCCTGAGGTTACGGTAAAGCCTGAGTTTGAGTACACCGTAGAGGTAATTAAGCAAACCTTTTACTACTACGTTACAGAGATAAAGGTTGAGCAAGGAGCAATGTACTCCTTGATAATGATTCTAAGCCTTGTACTTGTAATGTCGCTCTTCAAAAACCTTTTTGCATACCTTGCTCTTTACCTAATTGCACCAATTCGTACAGGTGTAGTACGCGACATCCGAAATTCTCTGTACCAAAAGGTGTTAGATTTGCCTATCGGTTTTTACTCCGATGAGCGTAAGGGCGACATCATTAGCAAAATGACTAACGATGTTAATGAAATAGAGGTTTCTATTATTCGCTCTCTCGAGATGTGTTTCCGGGATCCAATAATCATTCTTATTCACCTTACGGCTCTGGTAATAATGAGTCCAGGGTTAACCATTTTTGTGTTTGTGCTTTTGCCCACGGCTGCATTTATTATTGGCCGTATTGGTAGGTCGCTTAGAAAAACCTCGTTCAAGGGGCAGCGTAAAATGGGAGCTATACTCTCCATAATGGAAGAGACCTTAGGGGGGCTTCGTGTTATTAAGGCGTTTAATGCCGAGGATAAAATGAGTTCCCGCTTCCAAAGCGTTAATAGCTTCTACTCTTTGCTGATGACAAAGATGTGGCGCAGGCGCGACTTGGCCTCTCCGCTAAGTGAGTTCCTTGGTACAATTGTTATTGGACTAATTCTGCTTTACGGTGGTGTGCTTATTCTTGATGGAGGGAAGGGCGGTTTAAATGGAGCTGGACTTATTGGTTATGTGGCTGTTTTTTATATGATTGTGAACCCTGCAAAATCCTTCTCTTCCGCATATTTTAACATACTTAAGGGTTTGGCTTCGGCTGATCGTATAGATGAGATTCTAAGTGCCGAAAACACCATAAAAAGCGGTTCTGGCGCAAAGCCTTTATTAGATCTGCAGCATTCCATAGAGTACCGCAACGTTAGCTTTAAGTATAAAGAGGAGTACGTTCTTAAGAATGTGAACCTAACCATACCTCGAGGAAAGTCGGTGGCACTGGTTGGTCAATCTGGTTCAGGTAAGAGTACCTTTGTTGATTTGCTACCCCGCTTTTACGATGTAATGGAGGGGGAAATTCTTATTGATGGTATAAACATTAAGGAGTACGACCTAAAGCAGCTGCGCTCAATTATGGGTAATGTTAATCAGGATCCTATACTCTTTAACGATAACTTCTTTAATAACATATCGTTTGGCGTTCTTGGCTCAACCGAGGAGCAGGTTATTACTGCAGCTAAAATTGCCAATGCGCACGATTTTATTACTGCAACGCCCAATGGGTACTACAGTAACATAGGTGATAGGGGAAGTAAACTGTCGGGCGGACAGCGCCAGAGGGTGTCTATTGCTCGTGCAATTCTTAAGAATCCTCCAATAATGATTCTCGATGAGGCTACTTCTGCTCTGGATACCGAGTCGGAGCGCCTTGTTCAGGATGCTATTGAGAAGCTGATGAAGAATCGCACCTCTATTGTTATTGCACATCGCTTATCAACAATTCGCAATGCCGATATGATTTGCGTTCTTCACGAAGGGGAGATTGTGGAAACAGGAAAGCACGACGAACTCTTGGCTAAGGGTGGGTACTATGCAAAGCTGCATAGCCTGCAAGCCTAGTAAAATAGCATAGTTACAATAAAAATGGGCAGCCTAAATTTTTAGGCTGCCCATTTTTATGCTTTATTAGTATTGATTTATAACCCAATTGAGGATAGGAGGGGTTCGCAACAATTTTTATTTCTTTTCACTTAGTCGGTCTTTAGCCCAAACATTATTGCTACGCAACCGCTAGCTAAATCGTCGCTTCCATTTTCGGAACTCTTAACCTTAACCAGAACAATTAGCTGCTGCGTTGATTCAACCTTAAAATCCCAGCTTGTGGCATAGTTTCTACTCGCGTTGGTGTATAGTAGCTTGCGATCAACATCAAGAACCTGAAATTCAATAGGAGGTAGGGACTCCGATCCGCATATGGATATTCGATACTCCTGTCCTGCATAAAAAGTTTTAAACAGCTCTGCATCTTCACCCTCGGTAAGTATTGCCGCATTATAGTTCCCATCATGGATATATGGAGCAAGCTCAAGCTTGCATACCTTCTTGGCAAAATTTTTACACTGTGCCGATCCTGTAAAAGGAATAGCAGCCAGTAAAATACCTACAAAAGCAACGTAAGCCAGTGATTTCATATTGGTCGGTTGATTTACATTGTATATTTTGTACGAATTTCCTTAATCTTTGTTTTCAAATCATTAAAAACATCTGGGCTAACCGATACCACATTCTTTGAGCGCAATGTAGTAACCGATTCTCCCTCACGTAGTACCGATTCAACTTCCGATACGGAAATTTGAACATTTTTATAAATTTTGTCTAACGCGTAGATGTCGGTTAGTACGTCCTTAACATCTGGGTTAGACTTATGTTGCTCTAGCAAATTTATAACGGTTCCTAACGATAGTTTCTGGTCAATTATCCGCTCAATAAGTTCGTTATCGGCCTTATGCACATCATCTATAAGGCTCGTTGCAATGTACAAGCCCTCAATCCACCCTCCAACAAGGATTATTGCGCCAACGGCAACCCTATCATTCTCCTCAAGTATGGAGTTTGTGTTTAGGAATGTTTCCGAAATAATGTCCATTATAACCTCGCGGTTATTTACATTCTCCTCTAATCGTTGGATTACAGAGTTATCAATGGCATTGAGAATTCCCAAACCTTCGGCAACCTTTTTTGATGCCGACATGTACTTAATTGAAGCTTGAGTTTGGTCAAACATGCTTGCATAGCTCAAATCGGTACTGTAGATACCCAAATTCAAGGCCATACTTTTGTTTGTGTTATAGCGGGAGAGGTTTTCTACAGGATTTAGGATTTCTTCGTTATAAACGGCGCCCGATCTCTTTAGTATAAGCGCAGTTTCTAATGGCGATGGCAACGAATAGAAAATTTGTTTAGCAGTTTGCACCCCATAAACAGCATTACTATCGCTAATAACCTCATCGGCATCAACTCTTACTCGCTCGTCACTTCCTTTATCTGAGGCACAACTCATAATTGCAACTACTGTTACAATTACTACGCTATATATTCTTATCATCCTCTTTACAGACCCGATTTCCATAATCGAAGAAATATTAGGTAATTATGACTCAATTCGATTTTGATTAGTAAAATTAGCATTTTTTTACTTCGTAACCATCTTTTTGCTGAATAATTGCCGAATGGTTGCACAATAAACTACCTGCCCAAAACCTAATTCTTACAAAACTATTTGTCAACACTTTACGAAATAGGAAAAAATTAGTTCTATTGTTACCTTTGCCTTTGATTAAACGCAATAAAATGGAGACTAACGCAGAGAAATTGAACCGACAGGTAATAATAATTCAGGGAATTAGAAATAGCTCTGATGAATCGTTAATTCTAATGCTGGAAGAGTTTCGTGAAAGTGGCGAATCTTTTATTGTTCCTGCTATTATTGAGCAACTTTTTACTGATAGAACGGAGAAGTTTACCCTTGAGGCAGTTGCATTCCTAGCCGATTTAAAGGAGCAGTCCTGTGTGCCAATGCTTGCGGATGGGATTAGGGCCTACCAAAACAACAAGGATATAAGCAACTTGGTTTCGGTGTGCTGGCAGTGCCGATTGAATTTTATAGACGAACTCCCCCTGTTTTTCGACCTTGTTATTAACGCCGATTACCAAACAGCGTTTGAGGCCTTTACGGTTATTGAGAATGCGGCAGAAGCCCTGTCTGAGGATGCGCTAATGCAATGGATTGATTACACCAAAGCTGCAATTGATAATGCTAGTGCAGAGAAGGTTAACCTATTGAACGAAACGTTGAATGTGCTTAACGATTTTATGGGTAGAGCCTAAAACTGGAAGCGTATAGCTGCTAATAGATAATAACCTATTTTGTTTTGTGGGTTATTTGCAGGCTTAAGCAAGTAGGAGTTGTTGTTGTGTGTAACCATAGGAATAAAACAAAAAAAGGGGAAAATCCCCTTCTTTTGTTACTCGTGACTAGAGTAGTATTTCATAAATTGGCTACGCTCGTAAACCGCAGGGTCACCTATTTTTCCATAGCTCATTGCCCCACGAAACTGATTAACAGAGGTGTAACCTTTGCTTTTCATCCAGGTTTCAATGTAGGCTAGCATTTCCTTAAGGTACTCGGGGCCATTCTTATATAATGCAGAGCAAACCTGTACGGTACTTGCTCCAGCAAGTAATAGCTTAACAGCAGCCTCACCGTTATGTACTCCTGTTGATGCCGAAATATCAATGTTCTTAACCTTTTCGGCGGCCATTCCTACCCAACGCAAGGTGTTTCTTAGGTCGGAGGGGTTGCTGAACACCTCTGTTGAAACAACGCGCATTTTTTCAATGTCAAAATCGGGCTCAAAGAAACGGTTGAACAGAACCACTCCTTCAACCTTTCTGTACCAAAGCTGCTCAACAATGCGAAGCGGATTGGTAAAATGGGCGCCTAATTTGAATGCTATTGGAATTGTAACCACTTTCTTTAGCTTTTCGGCCAGCACGTAGTATAGCTCTTCGTAGCTTTCGGTGGTCATTTTAGGATCATTGGGTAGAATAAAAACGTTAACCTCAATGGCATCGGCTCCAGCTTCCTGTATTTTGGCTGCAAAATCAATCCATTTTGATGCCGACATGCAGTTAATGCTGGCAATAACAGGTATGGATACTGCTTTTTTTGCTTCGCTTATTAGGTTAAGGTAGTTCTCAACATTATTAGATGTAACGTATGCCTGAAGGTAGTCTATGGCCTCAGGGTAATCGCTCGACACCGATAACGACCCGGCTTCGTGCAAAATCTGCTCTTCGAATAGCGATTTTAGAACTACTGCTCCTGCGCCAGCGGCCTCTGCCTTTTTTACTCTTTCAACAGAAGATGTTAGTCCTGAACTACTGACAATTAAAGGGTTTCTTAGTTTTAACCCTAGGTAGGTTGTTTCGAGATTTGCCATTGTAATGCGTTTTGGTATGAAACGGACTGAAAAATAGTCAAAATTAGTTTGAGTTGTAAGCTCTATGCCCAAAAATACTGCTGCCAACTCTTATCATTGTACTTCCCTCGTCAATGGCAATTGCATAATCGCCTGACATTCCCATCGATATGTGTTTAAAGCTATTGGTGTTTGGGAAGTAACTATTTTTTAGGCTGGTAAATATGGTTTTCAAATTTTTAAATTCCTTGCGTACTTGGGCTTCGTTATCGGTAAAGGTGGCCATTCCCATTACTCCACAAACCCTAACGTGGGTTAGCTGCTTGTACTGCTCCGACTCCAAAAGTTCCTTAAGCTCATCACTCGATAGCCCAAACTTTGTTTCCTCCTCGGCAATGTAAACCTGCAAAAGGCAATCAATTACCCTGTTGGCTTTTACCGCTTCTTTATTTATGGCGGTTAGCAGTTTTAGGCTATCAACAGAGTGAATAAGAGATACAAACGGGGCAATATATTTGATCTTATTGGTTTGTAAATGGCCAACAAGGTGCCACTGTATATCCTTGGGCATAACCTCGTACTTTGAAACCATTTCCTGAACCTTATTCTCTCCAAATATACGCTGCCCTGCATTGTATGCTTCCATAACATGCTCAACAGGATGCGTTTTTGATATTGCTACCAAAGTTACGCTGCTGGGAATATGCTGCCTTACTTTATTAAGATTATCGGAAACACTCATCGCTTTTTTTATTTACAAATTTAACGGGCTTTAACCACGATGCCAAGCTTTTCCTAGATTTTAAACACCAGACCTAAGATGTTGTATAAGGTGGAATGCGGTATTCAAAACAAAAGCCGCTATTGGTTTTTGTTCCAATAGCGGCTTTGGGCATATATGTAGAGCTGTAGCTTACGGCTTTATTAGCTCAACGCTACGCTTAACAAATTGGCTAAGATCTTCGCCCTTAAGCATGTTGTTTGATAAAAGAGCCAAATCAACCAGCTGCTTAACAAGTTTGTAATCTTTACCAAAATCTTTTAGTATTGATGTGCGTTTGGAGTCAACCTCATCTAGCTTCTTCTCTAAATCGGCACGTTCATCCTTGTCGGCTTGAGCAACCTCCTCGTCCTTTTTGTCTTTAAGCTTAGCGTCAAGTTCCTCAACGCGCTTCTTAAGCGGCTGCTCCTCATTGCTAATTCCAGCAAGTTGAGCCGATAGGGTGCTGTTTTTCTGCTCAATTACAGATTTTACCAGAGGGTGTGAGGCGTTTACCACAAGGTTTAGGCTATTGGGCATGTTGCCATAGATACTTGCCATTTGGTTCATTGCCGACATGTCCTTCATGCGGCGCATAAACTCGCTTTGGGTAATTACAACGGGTTGCGCATTCTCGCCTAATTCCTCAAAGCTAACCCAGTAGTGCTGCTTCTCAGGAAGAACACCCTCAAATACAGAGCGAAGCTGCGATTGCTCTTCGGCTGCAAGGGAGAGCTCCTTTCTATCTTCCTTAACAATTAACTTGTCAACCACATCGGAATCAACACGTACAAAGCGTGAATCCTTGAGCTTGCTCTCCATGTGGTTTATAAAGTGAGGATCCAGCTGGCCATCCATTAGTATTACATCGTAGCCCTTGTTTTTTGCAGCCTCAATGTAGCTGTACTGCTCCTCTTGGTTGGTTGTGTAAAGGTAGATAAGGGTTTTGTTCTTATCGGTTTGGCTATCCTTAATAAGGGTTTGATACTCTTCAAGGGTAAAGTACTTGCCCGATGTGCTCTTAAGCAGTGCAAATTTCTCGGCGCGCTCGTAGAACTTCTCATCGGTAATCATACCAAAAGTGATGAATAGCTTAAGGTCGTCCCATTTCTTCTCAAACTGCGCTCGGTCGTTTTTGAAGATGTCGTTCAACCTATCGGCAACCTTTTTGGTTACATGGCTCGATATCTTTTTTACGTTCCCATCGCTTTGTAGGTAGCTGCGCGACACGTTAAGCGGAATATCTGGAGAGTCAATTACACCGTGTAGTAGGGTTAGGAACTCTGGAACAATGCCCTCAACGGAATCGGTAACGTAAACCTGATTGCAGTATAGCTGTATCTTATTCTTCTGAATATCAAAGTTAGATTTGATGCGAGGGAAGTACAGCACCCCTGTTAGGTTGAATGGGTAATCAACGTTTAGGTGGATGTTGAAAAGAGGCTCCTCGGCAACAGGGTACAAATCGTGGTAGAACTTGGCGTAGTCCTCATCGTTTAAATCGGCTGGCTTGCGGGTCCAAAGTGGGTTGGTATCGTTAATTATATTTGCCTTACCCGTTTCAACCTCTTTGCCATCTTTCCATTCCTTTTCGGTACCAAAGGCAATTGGAATAGGAAGGAACTTGCAGTACTTAGTAAGAAGGGTTTCAATGCGGCTTTCCTCTAGGAACTCCTCCGAGTCGGCGCTAACGTGTAGCACAATGTCGGTTCCTCTATCCTGGCGCGGAGCATCCTCAAGGGAGAACTCTGGGTTGCCATCGCACTCCCACTTAACGGCACTTGCGCCATCGCGGAACGAACGGGTAATAACCTCAACCTTATCGCTTACCATAAACGATGAGTAGAATCCAAGGCCAAAGTGGCCAATTATGCCGTTTGCCTGATTCTTGTACTTCTCAACAAACTCCTCGGCTCCCGAAAAAGCTATTTGGTTAAGGTACTTGTCAATTTCTTCGGCGGTCATACCAATACCTCTATCGCTCACGGTAATGGTTTTTGCCTTTTTGTCAACGCTTACCTTAATGGTTAGGTCGCCAAGTTCGCCTTTAAACTCGCCAACCGACGCCAGCGTTTTTAGCTTTTGGGTGGCATCAACTGCGTTGCTGATAATCTCACGAAGGAAAATTTCGTGGTCGGAGTAGAGAAACTTCTTGATTATGGGGAAGATATTCTCGGTTGTTACACCAATCTTTCCTTTTTGCATGGTATAGTAGTTTTAGTGTTAGACATTTACTGTGCCATGCTAAACAAACCCAGTGCCACTATGGTGGTTTAGGTCAAAATGACAGTTGTGTGAATGGAATGGCAGGTGTAGAGGGTAAACCGGTAATAGATACAAATGCTTGGGATGATACTTTTGCCGTACTATTAAGGGAAAAGCTACACAAAAAACAGCTGGTACAGTCCCAGGGCTATAATTAGTAACAGGAGGAACACAAGGAATATTCGGAGCAGAATAAGGAACGTGCGCCTGCTCTGATCTAATCGTTTTTCGCTAATAACCTTCATAATAAGGTTGTTGGAGCGCATAAAAACGTTGTCGTTTTTGGGAATAACGGTAAACGCACCGCTTTTGCGGGCAAATGAGCCGTAGCTTCCCTCATCGTCGCCTGTTAGCATTATAACCTCAATGGAGGGGTTTATAACCTTTATGGATTCCAATATCTCGATTCCGTTCATAAGGGTATGATCCGTGTCGCCAAAGAACTGATACCCAAGAAAGGCCACGCAAATATCGTTGGGAGCAAACTTCATGCTGGTTAGGTCCTTTATAAAGCGTTCTCCGCTGGTGTGCGTTAGAATGGTGTACCGCTCAGGATGTTCTATACTCTTTTTTAGTGAGGAAAGGTATTCTGGGCTTTGATCTACAAGAAAAACATATATTTCTGCTTTTAATCGCCGCATTGTTTTTTGGTAATGGTGCCGATTTAAAAGTAGCTAAGCAAAGCGAGAAAAGCAAGGGCAATAAGTGTATATGTACTGCCCACTAACAAAAACGGGAATGCAGCTGCACTCCCGTTCTTGGTGTTTTTGCTAGTTTAAAGTAGGAAGGAATGAGTACTCCTTGCTGTACTGTAGCATCTGATCTACGTAGTTGCTGGGATACTCTACCTTAACATCAATAATTTTATCGCCATCCATAACGGGAACAAGCCTAGGGTTTACAAAGCCGCTGTATGGAGCCAGTTTTAGCGTTGCGTAACGCTCAAGAACCTCTTTATGCAGCTCCTGATTAATTGTAACGCCATAGTTCTCAACAAGGGCTTTTCCTGCTTCAAAATCGCCAGTGCTTTTAATGCGCTGTACCTCTTTTAGCAGAGTGCCAAATAGCTCACGAAGCTTTGCGTAGTCGTTAATTACAAAGAATGTTTTGCCATTGCGCATCTTTTTCTCAATTACGTTATCGGCTTTGCCATTCTCGTAGCACCAGTTAGCAATAATGGCGCGGTTGCGCATGTGTGCTTGCTCAATATTTTTACCAAGCTCAATGCGGGTTAGCTGGGTCATAATGCCATTGCGGATGTAGTTGCTGTACTCAGCATAAGCAACATCTAGGCTAGGAATTAGTCCAATTTCAACCATGTATGGGTCGCCAATGTAGTAAAGAGCAAACAGGTCGGCACGAGTTTCTTCAAGTGGCGAGCCGTAGTTTTTTAGCTCGTCGCCCTTTGTGCCAGGAGCAAGCTGGCCGCTACCATGACCAAGGCACTCGTGTAAATCGGTGTGTAAATTTCCTGCAAGGGAACCAAACTTGGCGTTAAGCTCACGCTCCTTATCGTCCCAAGCAAACTCTTCCATAAAACCATTGCCTATTGCAGACTGGTCGTATGCATAGGTTATGTTCTCCATGGTAACGCTTTTTGAACCATGATCCCTACGAATCCAGTCGGCATTTGGAAGGTTAATTCCAATAGGGGTTGTTGGGTAGCAGTCGCCACCAAGTGCGGCAACGGTAATTACTTTTGCCGATACGCCCTTTACCTCTCTCTTTTTAAACTGCTCATCAATAGGAGAGTGATCTTCGAACCACTGTGCATTAGAGCTAATAATCTCGGTACGTTTGGTTGCCTCAATGTTCTTGAAGTTAACTACAGCTTCCCACGACGATTTGTATCCTAGCGGATCGCCATAGTTCTCTATAAATCCGTTCACAAAATCAACCTGCGAGTTTAAGTCGCTAACCCACTTAACGTTGTACTCATCAAACTTGTTAAGGTCGCCAGTTTTGTAGTACTCAATAAGGGTAAGGATTACGTCGCGTTGCTGATCGTTCTCGGCAGCACCAGCTGCCTTTTCTAGCCAGTAAACAATTTTATCGATGGCAGCACCGTACATCCCACCCGATTTCCAAACCCTTTCGGTTACCTTGCCGTTCTCTTTAACCACTTTAGAGTTAAGTCCGTATGAGATTGGGGTGTTATCCTTTGGATCCATCATTGCGGCGTAGTACTGCTCAACCTCTTTTTGGGTAACCCCTTCGTAGTAGTTATTGGCCGATTCGGTTACCATATCTATACCTGCGGACTGATTTACACGCTTAGCGGAAACTGTTGTGTCGAAAATTACTGGTGTTAGGGTTGATAAAAGCTCTTCGGTTGAGCCTAGTTCCGACGGAAAAAGTTCGGCAGGAGTATTCTTTACCAGATCAGCAAAGTACTCCTTGCTAAAGGATGGTGTAAACTTGTCGTTGGAGTAGTGATGGTGAATACCATTGGAGAACCAAACTCTTTTTAGGTACTCCATGAACTGGTTCCATTGCTCAGTGTTTCTCTCGCCAGAATATCCGTTAACAACCGCCTCTAGGGTACGACGAATTGCAAGGTTGTACTTAAAGTTTTGATCGAAAATGATATCGCGACCACATAATGCGGCTTCGCTTAAATAGTAAACCAGCTCCTTTTGCTTTTGAGTTAGCTCATCAAAGCCAGGTATTTGGTAACGAATAATGCGTGAGTCGGCAAATTGATCAACTTGCCATTGGAAAGGCTCTGCACCCTCAGGTTTGTCCTTCGACCCTGAGCACGATGCAAATCCTGTTAAGATTACTGCTGCTGCTAACATCTTAAAGAATTTCATTTTCAAAAAGTTATTAATTCAACAAATGGGGTGTAATTTGGTTCGTAAACTTACTTTAATAAGGGGAGACTTGCAATGAGGAGGCGGATTACGTTAGCGGTTAAAGGGTAGGGTAACGTGATTCGTTTTGGAATTAACCACGCAACAGCATTGAAATGCTCTTCTGGGGATGATTTTGCACCAATGGCATCATATGCCTAGTCTCTGCTACTAGGTGTAGATTATGTAGTTGAAGTATCCCTTGCGCTGTGGGTTTGTGCTATCGCTATTTCTTGGGCTTGTACAGGAAATCGGGTTGGGGTGGATCTGCTGGTTTTTGAACAGGCGCTGCTTTGTCCCTTTGCTGGTTTCGAATATCAATATCCCTTACGTAGTGCCACAACCCTTTATCGAACCTAAATCCGTCATAAGAAAAATCGGGGCCATAAAACTGAAAATTTCCCGTGTATTTTGGCTCGGAAGGGGAGAGGTGATCAAAAACAATTGTTTCACTAGCCTTATCGTACCGTAAAGCCATTGTTGCTCGGGCGGAGTACTCAAACACAACTCTTGATACAGTTTGATTGCCGGCAACAAGTACTCTTGCTCCAAACGTTGGATTTCCATTCTCATCAAAGGTTAAGGGTTCAATTCTTTTTTTTGATGAGAAAAGGTTGTTAAAGTCAAACCCCAGTAAGATGTAGTGCTTTTTTCCTTTAAGCTGTTGCTCAACAATTTCATAGTACAGGGCTCCCATCCATTTACTTGGAGTTGCAATCTCGTTTAGCGGATCGGTAAATGCGTTGGACTTATCGGTTAGTTCAAAAAGCGTAATGCTGTTGGTGCTATTTTTTACTTGCAAAAATCCAAAGTAGAGATGAGTACCATTTGCCTGAGGTATATTCCATGTGTAGATGCGAAAGGTATTGTCTGGCGATTTTAACTTCCCTATATTTTTGAGCCTATCGAACGGATGGTCAAAAGCCCCTTCTAGTAGTAGTGCGTGCTTAAAGCTGGTAAGGAACTCACTGTTAATCTCAATTTTTGATATTGGCGATTGTTCGTTCACTAACTGTAGTAGCGTTTGCTCTAAACTATCCTCAATGTGTACTAGTTTGTTTTCCTGTGCATTAACTTGCGCTAAAGCTAAAAAGGTTGAAAATATAGTGACAACAGTGAACCTTATCATAGCAGAACGTATTTATATTGTTAAATACTTACATTTGTAAGTTATTCCCGATTGTGTGTTGATGCAAAGAAAGTGCAATTAAATCAATCGGGTGCAACCAAACAATAAAAATACCAAAGCATGAATTCTAACAACTTTTTTCAAAAGTTATTTTCGTGGAAAGTACTTATTGGCCTGCTACTAGGGGCTGCAGCTGGTTATGCCTATTACCATTTTATAGGCTGCGATGGGGGATGCCCAATAACCTCAAACCCATGGAAAAGCATGGGCGTTGGAGCATTATCGGGCATTTTGCTTATGTTTCCATCAGATGCTAAACCCGATCGAGAACCCAAGTAATTCTATCGCATGCAATTGCCACCTCTTCCTTAGTAATGGTAAGGGGTGGAGCTATTCTAAATGCCGTATCACAAAAAAGGAACCAGTCGGTTAAGAATCCCGTTTGGGCACCTAGGTGAATTGTTTTTAGGACTTTATCGAACGAGCCTAGCTCAATAGCCATAAATAGCCCATTTGAGCGGATTTCTTTTACTGCAGGGTGCTTGCTAAGTGTTGAACAAAACTGTTGCTCCTTCTCTGCCACAGCACTAATGTAGCCATTGTCCAAAAGAACGTCTAGTGCAGCGATGGCTGCTGCACACGATACTGGATGTCCGCCAAAGGTTGTTATGTGTCCCAGTACGGGGTCGTTGGTTAGGCTGCCCATTATCTCCTTTGATGAGATGAACGCACCTAAAGGCATTCCACCGCCAAGGGCTTTGGCAAGTAGAAGGATGTCGGGTTTAACTCCAAATTTTTGGAAAGCAAATAGCGATCCAGTTCTACCCATTCCCGTTTGTATCTCGTCAAAAACCAGCAGAGTTCCAGTTTGGGTACACCGTTTCCTTAGCGCCTCCAAATAGCCCTGCGCAGGTGAAATAATTCCACCTTCGCCCTGAATGGGTTCAATAATAATGCAAGCGGTTTGCTCCGATATCTGCTCTAAATCGGTAAATGAGTTGAAGCTAATTCTTCGGGTGCCTGGCATTAGCGGGCGAAATGAGCGCTGAGGTTCTGCGCTGCCCATTACGCTTAGCGCTCCAATGGTGCTGCCGTGATACGCATTATTGCACGATATTACTTCGTATCGGCGGGTGTAACGTTTAGCCAGTTTAATGGCGCCTTCTACGGCCTCGCTGCCTGAGTTTACAAAGTACACATTGTCCAGTCCTGCACCTGCTTGCTCCGCTAGTTTTTGCGCTAACCTAACCTGTGGATACTGAATAATTTCCCCGTAAACCATAAGGTGCATGTACCGTGAGGCTTGCTGAGATACAGCATCAACAACGGCAGGGTTACAATGCCCTACGTTACAAACTGAAACGCCCGAAATTAAATCAATAATATCCTTACCCTCTGGTGTATAAAGATAAATCCCCTCTGCTCTATCTATCTCAAGCTGGAGAGGGGAATCAGAAGTCTGGGCAAGGTTTTGGAGAAAAAATTGCCTTAAGCCTACCATTAAAATTATTTGTTCATTAAGTTGATTTCTTTCAGTAGTTTATCCCTGTATGATTTACCAATAGGAATAACCTTTTTTCCGTCAGCAAGTTTAATGATTATCGAGTTATCCTCAATGGATGCTATTCTGCTAACGTTTACAATAAAGGAGCGGTGTACCCGTTTAAACCTAGTGGCAGGCAGCTGACTTTCAATTGCCTTCATGGTAAAGTGAATGGTAAACTTATCCGTAACAGCATTTATAACAACATAGTTTTCAAGGGCTTCAACCCAAAGTATATCATTGTACTTAAGGCGTACAAGCGAGCTGTTCTTTTTAATAAAGATCTCCTTTTCAGCATCAATGTCATGCCTAGTATTTGCGAACACATCAAACGCCTTATTCACTGCTTTAAAAAAGCGCGCATAGGTTACTGGTTTAAGCAAATAGTCGGTAACACTGTACTCAAATGCCTCAAGTGCATACTTCTCCTTAGAAGATACAATGATAATTTGTGGAGGCCTAGCCAAAGTGGTTAGGAACTCAATGCCACTCATCTCTGGCATTTCAATGTCTAGAAAAATGAGATCAACCTCATTACCTTGCTTAAGGTAATTGATGGCCTCAACAGGGCCAGAGAAAGACTGGGTATGCGTAAGATACTCCGTGCGTTTCACGAATTCTTCAATTACCCGTCTTGATAGATCGTCGTCGTCAATTATGATACAATTCATAACATCGTCTTTGTTAAGCCGAATTTACAAAAAAACCCTTATAACTTACAAGCATAAAAGTTTTAAAATTTACTTTAAATATAATTCCTTTCTTTTAAATATCGCTTTTTTATTAGATCACAACGCTTTACTGCCAAACTTAGCCAATGATACATTACCTCATTGCGCTCATTTGTAGATAATTTGTAGTTAGTCTCCGTTTGATTAAGGCGAGTAATAAGTGTATTAAGAATAATACCTGCCGAAACGGAAATGTTAAAACTTTCGGTAAAGCCTACCATTGGTATGGTAACAAACTCATCGGCGGCATTAAGTACTGCGCTGGAGAGTCCGTTGTGTTCATTTCCAAAGAAGAAAGCCATCTTGCCTTTTTCTAAATCAATGTTGGTTGCAGACACCTCATTTATATGTGGTGATGTAGCGATGATTCTGTAACCTGTTGATCTTAAATTGGCAATAACCTCTTCAATTGGCTGGTGCGTGCTTGAATACTTTTGGATGTTAAGCCATTTTGAGGCACCTTTTACCACCTGGGGATTTAACGAGAAAGTGTTCCTATTCTCGTAAATATGAACATCCTGTACGCCTAAGCACTCGCATGTACGGAGTACTGCGCTGGCGTTCTGCGATTGGTAGATGTCTTCAAGCACTACGGTAATATATCTGGTTCTACTGTTTAATACCTTATTAAATAAGGTAACACGCTCCTCGGAAAGAAACCCAGATAAGAAGCTAATGAGATCTTGCCTAAGCTCTGGGTACGTTTCAAAAAGATGTTCCATTATTTACTCCGTTATAAATAAAAAGGGGAGGCTGGTTTTCCAATCTCCCCCTTACAAACTAGATAAAGCTATCTATTGTACAGAATCGTTAAGTTCGCTGCCTGGTTTAAATTTAACAACCTTCTTAGCCTTAATGGTAATAGGTTTGCCAGTTTGAGGATTGCGACCGGTACGAGCGCTTCTCTCAGAAAGTGAGAAAGAACCAAAACCTACAAGAGCAACTCTATCACCTTGTTTTAGAGCGTCAGATGTAGCTTTTACAAATCCGTCTAGAGCTTTTTTGGCATCAGCCTTAGTAATGTTGGCTTCAGCAGCAATTGCATCAATCAGTTGTGCTTTGTTCATAACTAGTAGTTTTTAGGGTTAGTAAAGCAAATTAACCAACTTATACACAAATATAGCGTTTTTATTGGGTTTCCAAATTTTTGAAAAAAAAAACGTTCTTTTAACCCCCTATTTTATTGCCATTTACAATTTGGGGTTGAACCAAGTGCTAAATTATTGAAAAAAAACCTAAAAAAGCAAGGGGTTTGGGAGGAAAATAATATTTTATTTTCAAACAGCGTTTTTGTAAAACGAAAAAAGAATCTACTTTTGCAGCGGAGAAATGGCAGAGCGGTCGAATGCGGCGGTCTTGAAAACCGTTGAACTGAAAGGTTCCGGGGGTTCGAATCCCTCTTTCTCCGCCACGACCACCTTTAATAGGAAGCCATTGGTTTCTTGTTATGCTAGGAGAGATGCCGGAGCGGTCGAACGGGACGGTCTCGAAAACCGTTGTACTGGGTAACTGGTACCGAGGGTTCGAATCCCCCTCTCTCCGCTGAAAATAATAATTTCGAAGCAAAAGCCTGTGGGTTAACACTTACAGGCTTTTTTATTTGTACAAAGTGATGCACAAAGATCCATTTTAATGGACTTTGGGAAAATAAATAGAAAATTAGGGGGATAGCGAATTATGAGAACTTTGTGGTATCATATTATATCCTTTCAATGTTATCAACAGCCGATCAATACATCTTACGGATATAGCAAGATTATTGGTTTGTTTGTAACATGGCAATAAGGATATATACTCATATAATCATCTCTACCTTTCTACTAGGTTCTTCATTGTTATTGATTGGGGGGACTCCTGAGTTTATCAGGTTTTAGTTCCTGAAGTACTTTTTATACTTACTGTAGGGTAACTTGTTGCTTTTACCGGTGGGTATACTGCTTTGCCTCAGGAGAGTGGCTCGTGCTGTAGCCAGTTATATATACATTGTACTGCTATTATTTGGCTAATAGCTGGGGGGAGGCTCACTCAATTGCATTTAGCGTATATTTTAATTTAGTTTTTACCTACTTTTGAAGGAAATTTCATTATCCCATTATGAATAGATTTTTTCTATTACTGCTTCTTGCACTTGGGGCTACTGCTGAAGCTAGCGCACAAGATAAACCAAAGGTAGATAAGGTTACGCAGTGCCAGCTAAACCTAGATAAGGCTACTGCTAAGGTTAGCGCTATAGTAGAGGGGATTGAGAAAAGCCAGGAGATGGAGGCCGAGGGTGTTTCTTTACTTAAAAGTAGCAAGTCTGAAAGAAAGGCTTTGGCTAAGCAGGTAAAGCAGCTTACTAAACAACTGGCAAAAAGTAAAAAAAAGCTTGATTCTAAAATGAAATCTAAGGATAGGGAGGCTGTTGCAGAGGCTAAGGCTGAATACAAAGACCTATCTACCGAACTTAAAGCTGAATTAAAAGAGGCTAATGCTAAGTTGAAACTTGCTGATAAAGATTATAAAAATGCTCAAAAGCTTTTGGTGAAGGGGAAAGAAGGAGCAAAAAGAAACAAAGCGAAGCTTAAAGCTGCCGAGCAACGGGAGGAAGTCGCTCGGGAAAAGCTTGATGCAGCCATTGCTAAGCAGGAGGGAGAGGAGGATTAGTTAGTGTTTTACTGTTATCTATGTTGTTGTTTAGTAGTGTGTTATGGTAAAATAGGCTAAGTAATTATCGGAGTTAGGCTTGTTTGGAATAGATGATAAAAAGCAGAAAGGGCACCTTGGATTAATCTCCGTTGGTGCCCTTTTTCTATGCCAATTTTTCCTTAAGGTAGTGTCCTGTGTGCGATTCTTTGCATTTTACAATTGCCTCTGGTGTTCCTTCAAAAACAAGGGTTCCACCCATTTCTCCCCCCTCTGGGCCAAGGTCTATTAGCCAGTCGGCACATTTTATTACTTCGGGGTTATGTTCAATAACAATAAGGCTATGCCCCTTTGAAAGAAGTGCGTTAAACGCATCAAGTAGCTTACGAATATCGTGAAAGTGCAGCCCTGTGGTTGGCTCGTCAAATATAAATAGGTGTGATTGCACTGCCTGATCCTTTTGGAGGAAGGAGGCAAGCTTAACGCGCTGGCTCTCTCCTCCGCTAAGGGTGCTTGACGACTGCCCAAGCTTGATGTAGCCTAGCCCCACATCTTGGAGCGGTTTTAGCTTTTCTGCAATTTTTTTTGGGGTAGCAGCTTTATCCTCACCAAAGAACTCAATTGCTTGGTTTACGGTCATGTCAAGTACATCGAAAATGCTGGCTCCTCTATACTTAACCTCTAGTACATCTTCCTTAAAGCGCTTTCCTCCACAGTTTTCGCACACAAGGGTAACGTCGGCCATAAACTGCATTTCCACCTTTATTACGCCTTCGCCTTGGCACTCCTCGCATCGTCCTCCTTCAACGTTAAAGGAGAAGTGTGCGGGTTTGTAGCCGCTGCGCTTGGCGTAGGGCTGTTCTGAGAATAGCTTGCGAATTTCGTCGTAGGCTTTAATATACGTTACGGGATTACTTCGCGATGACCTCCCAATGGGGTTTTGGTCAATCATCTCTATACCTTTTATAGTATGTATATCGCCAGTTAGGGTGTCGTGTTCCCCTGGGCGCTCTCCTGTACCCAATATCTGCTTTGCAAGGGCTGGGTAAAGGATAGATTTTACTAGCGTTGATTTGCCCGATCCGCTAACGCCCGTAACAACGGTCATTGCGCTTAGAGGGAACTTTACCGATAGGTTCTTTAGGTTATTCTCCCGCGCGCCAGTAACTTCGATGTAGCTGCTCCACTTGCGCCTTGGCGATGGAACCTCAATTTTTTCCATCCCTGTAATGTACTTTGCTGTAAGGCTTTCTGCTTTTTCAAGTTCCTTAGCATCGCCCTGAAAAACAACTTCGCCACCTAGTCGCCCAGCGTAGGGGCCAATGTCGATAATGTAATCGGCATGGCGAATAATATCCTCATCGTGCTCAACCACTACAACGGTGTTGCCCAAATCGCGAAGCGATTTAAGAACGTTAATAAGCAGATGTGTGTCGCGGGAGTGTAGCCCAATGGATGGCTCATCAAGTATGTACAGCGAGCCTACAAGGCTGCTGCCAAGCGATGTGGCTAGGTTAATACGCTGGCTTTCGCCGCCAGATAGGCTGGCCGAGAGTCGGTTTAGGGTAAGGTAACCCAACCCAACGTTTACTAGGAAGCCAATTCTATTCCTTATCTCTATAAGGATACGCTTGGCCACTTTCTCTTCGGTAGCGTCAAGGGTAAGGCTATTGAAAAAGGTGTTTAGCTTATCAATGGGTAGGGTAACCAAATCGGTAATTGTTTGATTGCTTACCTTAACGTACGACGCTTCTTTTCTAAGGCGGGTTCCCTTGCAAGTGGGGCAGGTAGTTTTGCCCATGTAGCGGGAAAGCATCACTCTATACTGTATTTTGTACTTTTTCTCCTCCAGGTGAGCAAAGAAGTTGTTGATACCATCGAAGTGGCGGTTCCCTTCCCATAGAACGTGCTTTTGCTCTGGTGTAAGCTGGTAGTATGGGCGGTGTATGGGGAAGTCGAACTTAGCGGCAACCTTTATTAGCGCATTTTTATATGCACTCATGGTTTCGCCTTTCCAGCAGGCAACTGCATCTTCATATATGGATAGTCCCTTGTTGGGGATAACTAAATCCTCATCAATCCCAATAACCTTACCATAGCCCTCACATTTGGGGCATGCGCCCAGCGGGTTGTTGAAGCTAAAAAGATGATCGGTTGGCTCTTCAAACGCTATTCCGTCCTCTTCGAATCTGTTGGAGAAGTGGGTTTGAACAGCATCGGCGCTATCGGGATGGGTTTTTACTATGCATGAGCCGTTTCCCTCAGAGAAGGCTGTTTGGATAGAATCTGCGCAGCGGCTAATAAAGTCATCGTCGGGTGATATGGCAAAACGGTCAATAACTAGGCGCAGATCCGTTTCGGCAATGGAGAGTAGCTCTCGGTTAGCCGCTTCGTCAATTCTTAGAATCTGGTCGCCAACCTCAATCCTTGTAAAGCCCTCTTTGCTTAGTACCTCTAGCATTTCCTGAATGCTGCGGTTCTCCTTTTTTTGTATGGGGGCAAGAATTGTAAACTTTGTTCCGTTGGGATGCGATGTTATAAAGTCCACAACATCGGAAACGGAGTGGCGCCTAACCTGTTTGCCCGATACAGGAGAAATGGTTCGGCCAACGCGGGCAAATAGTAGCTTTAGGTAATCGTAAATTTCTGTAGATGTACCAACGGTAGAGCGTGGATTACGCGTATTAACCTTTTGCTCAATGGCAATGGCTGGGGGGATGCCCGATATGCTATCGACCTCTGGTTTTGATACCCGCCCTAGGAACTGGCGTGCGTAGGCCGATAGGCTCTCAACGTAGCGCCGTTGCCCTTCGGCATAAATGGTATCAAATGCCAAGGATGATTTTCCAGAGCCTGATAATCCTGTTATTACAATTAGCTTATTACGTGGAATGTCAAGGCTAATATTCTTAAGGTTATGAACTCTAGCCCCTTTTATGGCGATTACATTATTGCTTTTGCTGCTCATCAGAAAAAATTTAACCCACAAAGGTAGCTTATTGAAACGTGAAACGTGAAACGTTTAGCGTGAAACGATTTGGTTTATGCCAAAACCTTAAGATTTAGGTGTTTGGAGTTAAAGGTTTAGAGGTTAAAAGTTAAAGATTTAAGATTCTTCTCATCTCCCTCATCTCCCTCAAATTCCTCATATTCTGATAACTCCCGAGGCTCCCGTTTACTCCCGATATATCATATTGTCTAACGTCTGAAATCTAACGTCTAACATATGTGTATTTCTTTTGTTCGGAAAAATGAATTACTTTGGCACGGTAAATGTTTTACACCAACCCATCTAACTAAAACGGAGGATCTGCCTATAGCAAAGTTCTACACCTTAACCAAAATAAAAGGAGGTAGCTTTGGAAACTCTAATACCAACCGATCAAGAACTGGTTCAGGAGTTCGTTAATGGCAGCCGTACTGCAATTGAGACTCTTATAAAACGCCATAAGAAAAGGGTGTATGGATATATCCTTCTTCTTGTGAAGAATCAGCATTTAGCCGAGGATATTTTTCAGGATACCTTTGTAAAGGTTATTAAATCTTTGCAGGAGGGACGATATAACGATAATGGCCGCTTTGTGTCGTGGGTAGTGCGTATTGCGCATAACCTAATTATAGACCACTTTAGGCGCGAGCGTCAGAATAACGTTATCTCGAACGATGCTCTTGAATACGATCTGTTTAACACGCCCAAATTTTCGCCTAAAAACATTGAGGACGATATTGTTCACGAGCAGATTATTGACTCGGTAAGGGAGCTGGTTCAGCAGCTCCCGCCAGAGCAGCGTGAGGTTATTCTGCTTAGGCACTATGCCGACCTTAGCTTTAAGGAGATTGCCGAACAAACTAATGTGAGCATTAACACTGCTTTGGGCCGGATGCGGTATGCGCTGATGAATATTCGAAAACAGATGGAGAAAAATAATATAACCCTAACCACGATGTAGCTGGCGTTGCGGGTGCGATTTTATTTTTGTGTGGATTTGGTAAAATAATCTTTGGGTGTTTGCGTTTTGTAGAGAAACAACCCAATATGCAGACGCCTATGAGTGGAATTTCTACACATTTGCTAATCACTTACACCCATTGTTTGAATGAGTCCGCTATTAATATTACGAATTTTGATGACTACTCCGATGAGTTGGATTATCTGAGCGAATCGTTTAGCTCTTTTATTGAGGAGTTACCACCACTAGATGATGATGTGGTGAAGCGGATTTTAGCCCAAGCAGGTGTATGATTTACGGGAGCAGAAATGCTCCCTTTTTTTATGTAAAGTATCACCAAAACTCTTGACAAATTGTTTTTTGCATAATATATTTGTGATATTAAAATAATATCATACTGATATGGAAAGGCATTTTAAACCAATTTCGGGCTATCCCGTTGTGCTGGCAGTGCTAGCGCTAATTGCAGGATCCATTTATGCTATTGTTCTTACAGAAAACCCAACTTTTATGCTGGGAATAGCATTGGCCGTGTTTCTTACTCCCGGTTTTTTGGTTGTAAACCCTAACGAGTCGGCTGTTTGTATTCTATTTGGGAAGTACACAGGAACTGTAAAGAACAACGGTTTTTACTGGGTAAATCCCTTTTATGTAAAGAAAAAGATCTCGTTGCGGGCTAGAAACTTCGACAGCCAACCTATTAAGGTTAATGATAAGGTTGGGAATCCAATTATGATTGGTTTGGTGCTGGTTTGGAAGGTTGAGGACACCTATAAGGCAGCCTTTGATGTGGATCAGTATGAACATTTTGTTATGGTACAGAGCGATGCCGCCCTACGAAAAATGGCAGGAATGTTCCCTTACGATAACTTTGAGGATGAGAACGCCGATATAACGCTTCGTGCCAGTGGCGAAGAGGTTAGCAGCCGGTTGGAACTGGAGCTAAGGGAGCGCTTAGCAATTGCTGGGATTAACGTTATTGAGGCACGAATTAACTACATCGCCTATGCGGCAGAGATTGCGGGTGCAATGCTTCGCCGTCAGCAGGCTACAGCCATTGTTGCTGCTCGCGAAAAGATTGTTGAGGGTGCTGTTGGCATGGTACAAATGGCGCTTGAGCAGCTTACCGAGAAAAAGATTGTTGATTTTGATGAGGAGAAGAAGGCCGCTATGGTTAGCAACCTTATGGTGGTGCTTTGTTCCGAAGAGTCGGCACGCCCTGTTGTGAACACCGGAACTTTACACCAGTAGCGTATGAGTACTGATACTTTTGAAGCCTATTTTGACATTGCTCAGAGGCTAGGCTTTGAGTTTAAGTGTTCCGAGAAGAATAGTAGGCTAGTGGTAACCCCTAACGACCCCATCTCCAATAAAAAGTTCTTTTACTTAAAAAAGGGGGATACCGCATACTATGCGTTGGATTCCTACGGCGCTAAGGGGGGCTCTTCAACCACATTCTCGGGGGTGTACAGGGCTTTGCCAGCAAAAGGAATTAAGGTTGAGTCGTTTGTATCCAAGCGGTACTGGTTTGATCCGTTAGTGGGCTGCTTTAGGGTAAAAACAGGCAACTCGTACTTAGATAAACACCTTTCCATTGAAACGGATAACATGGAGCAAACCTCCAAAATTATTGACATGCGCATTGCCGACCAGTATTTAGCGTTACTAAAAGCGTATATGCCCATTCGTTTGGTTATTGCTACCGACTACCTTAAGTTTCCAGCCAGTTTTAGGGATATGCTAGTTATTGGTGTAGAGAGAAATATCTGGGTGCCAGTAGCTAACTTTGAGCAGACCTATGCCGATTTTTGCGTTATGCTAGACGAAATGCAGGCTAGGTGGTAAATAGAGAGAATTATGTCGAAGAAAAAATCATTTATGCTACGAGTTGATCCAGATAAGATGGATGCGCTGGAGAAGTGGGCTGCCGATGAGTTCCGTAGCATAAATGGGCAACTAGAGTGGATTATTGATCAGGCTCTGAAAAAATCGGGTAGAATTAAGCAGAAAACTAGTGGCGACAATTTGCCACCAAAACAGGAGAATATAACCCATGAATAGATTAGTTACTGATAGGTACAGCTGTCCCAAATGCGGATGTAAACAGTTTGATGTTGGCGAGATGCACGTAGCTGGTAGTACACTTGCTAAGCTTTTTGATATTCAGAACAAAAAATTTTCGCTGCTAAGCTGTTCTAAATGTGGTTTTACCGAAATGTACAGGGTTCCATCGTCGGGTTTAAAAAATGTGCTCGACTTTGTAATTGGCGGTTAGTAATTTGCAATATTCGCAATGTGACAGGCAGCCAGAGCAGCAGTCTCGGTTCTGAGCCTTGCGTGGCCCAACGATATTTCGGTAAACCCCTTGGCCAATGCCAGCTCAATTTCCTGCGGACTAAAATCGCCTTCGGGGCCAATAAGTATGGTAACCTCTTTAGCTGGGGTTACCTTTTTATTTAGTAATGGTAGATCCTTGCTTTGGCAGTGAGCAATAAAAAGTTCCCCGCTGTGGTTGCCATTAATGAACTCCTTAAAAGTTTGCTGGGGAGTAATGCTTGGTTTGTAGGCTTTTATAGATTGCTTTACTGCCGATACAATAATGCGCTCAATGCGCTCAATGTTAACCTGTTTGCGCTCTGAGTGCTCCGTAATAATTGGTACAAAGCAGTCAACCCCAATTTCGGTAGCCTTCTCAACAAACCACTCAAACCTGTCGATGTTTTTAGTGGGAGCAACTGCCATTGTAAGCTTAAAAGGACGCTTCTCAAACGCTTCAACTCTCGATACGGCCTCAACAATGCACCGCTTAGGGTGCGTGTCAACTATTTTTGCTGTAACTAGGGTGCCTTGCCCATCAATAAGCGTAATCTCATCGCCGGCTTGCATTCGCAGAACCTTAATGCAGTGCTTCGATTCTTCTTCGGGAAGCAAAAATTGGCTGCCCTTTAAATCGGGTAGATAAAATAATTGCATATACCTTTGCTAGAGTAGTAATGCGTCAAAGGTAGTGATAATTAGTGACGAGTTACAAGCCACATAATCCATATAGCATGAAAATTGGTTTACTCTCTGATACCCATGGCCACTGGGACGATAACTTGGCCAAGTTTTTTGAACCCTGTGATGAGCTTTGGCATGCCGGCGATATTGGCAATATTGGAACTGCCGATAGAATGGCTGCGTTTAAACCCCTGCGAGCCGTTTATGGGAATATTGATGATGGAACGGTGCGACGCACATATCCCGAGGTACTCTCTTTTACTGTAGATAGCGTAAAGGTGCTAATTAAACACATTGGCGGATATCCTAATAGGTACGATAGAACGGTTGTTCCCCTTATTATTAGCGAGAAGCCTACCCTTTTTATTAGCGGGCATTCCCATATTCTAAAAGTTATGTTCGATAAAAAGTATAACATGCTACATATTAATCCTGGTGCAGCGGGCATTAGCGGCTTTCATAATGTAAGAACGGCAGTGCGGTTTACCATTGAGGGTGATAAAATTAGTGATTTGGAGGTGTGGGAGATGCCAAGGAGGTGAGCCTTTTTTAGAAATAGGCAGTATATAAAAGGAAAAAAGAGCAGCTAAGGCTGCTCTTTCTCTATCTGTTCTTTGTTCTCCTGTGTGGTCTCCTTAATTTCTGAGCTAACAGGAGGTTCCTCCGTATTTTCGGAATTGCTGGTTTCGGCTTTAGCTTCCGGGGGAACAGCCTTTCCTGTAATTAGTTCCTTAATCTCCTTAAACCGTTTTTTTGCAATGTTAAGCTCTCTTGCGTCGGAAATTAGGTAGTTATAGGTAGGAGCACCTTTCTTAACTTTAACCTTCCTGTCCTTTGCCTTAGTTTCCTTAACCGGTTGAAGGAATAGCGGGTTGTGCGAGGCTACTTGCATGGAACCTCTGGTGTAGTAGAATAGGTAGTACTTGTCGTTATCTAGCTGTATGTACATTACCATATTGTCGCTACTGCGCTTTTTGGTAATCTCAATGTACCCATCAACCATTTTGTTTACTTGTGTGTTGCCTACGGTATGTATTCCCAATTTACCATCGGAAATAAACGATTGGGTTGCTTGGTTCCACCTAAACTTAACATGAGAGAAGGTGATTGTGCTCTCCATTCCTTTAGGAATAACGCTTGGTGCTCCAAACAGGTTAATTTGGTTAATAGCAGCTTGTGCATCCTGCGGAATTTCGCAATAGGTGAAAAGAGCAGAGCGGAACGGCTTGGTTTTTAGTTCGGCAACGGGGAGTGTAGTGGTAGCATTTAGCTCTGTTGCCATGGCTTGCAAGGCCATTTGGTTAAACAGGAAGTTGCTGCGGAATACCGTTTCCATGGTTAGCAGCGAGTCTTCTAGCTTATGCACTAAGCTACCAATGGCTCTTATCTTAACATGATCCAGATTAATGGGTAGATTTATGCGCCCCTCGCTAAATAACATGCAAAAATCTGTGTTAAAGCTAACAATGTTGGTAACGCTATCGGGGTTCGTAATTTTATAGTCGGGGGCAATGGTAAAGCGGCTATTCTTTTTGTTGTAAAATAGGTATCCTTCTGCGTTTACTAGGGTTACATCGTCAAAATTTTTACGTTGATGCATTAGCCCTGGGTAAAGGTGTATGGAGTCGTTTGTGATAACCGATCCTGTCATTAAGTATGCAAGGTTTATGCTTTGTGGCTTTTCGGGCACGGGAATCATAATGCTGTCGGGGTTTATCCTTGCCTGGAACTTAACGTAGTTTGATATGGTTTGGTTGCAGCTATGAAGGGGCTTGGCTCCTCCGTCAAAAAGGTTGTACCGCTCGGGTGCATCAACGTGAAGCTTTCCAACGTATGCAAATCTAGGGCTTAGCTTAAAGCTATCGGGCTCAATAATGTTAGCATCGGCATAGGTTGTTTTAAGGTAAGTTCCAAGTTCGGTCATGGTAATTGGGAAAACAGTACCCTCATTATCAACATAGTCCATTGTTGCTTTCCCTTTGTAGAAGGAACGGCCTGTAATGCCTATTTCGGCGTTGTAGAAGCGGTGATGCCTTTTGGCTAAATTGGCCACAACAACCGCGTTGGTTAAAGGGAGCAACCGTTTCTGCTTATCAACTTCTAGCTTCTTTTTGTTGGGATGGATTACTGCATCGGCTACAATAAGGTAGCTTACAGAGTCGGCCTTTAGCGTAGAGGCGCTCATGCTATACTTTGCTTTTGAGGAGAAGAAGTAGAGCGAATCCTCGTTTGCATTAATGGAGTAGAACACGGAACCGCGTGGAAACGTGTCCCTATCGGCCATATCTCTAACGTGGAAGTTCTCCATCTCGGCTAGCGATAGGCGGGAGTCGGCGCTAAGGGTTAGCTCTGCCTTTTGCATTTCCCATGTTATGCCATCCATGTACGACTCGTACCTAAGGGGCTCCATTTGGGCAAACATGCTGGTCTTGTTCTTCTTGAATACGCCTTTCTTATTCTTTAAATCAACAAAAGCATTTGCATTGGTGGTTTTAAACGATTCCTCCTCGGTTGATGGGGTGTATAGCGTTAGGTTTAGCGATTTTGAGGAGTAGTCCATTGCGTTAAAGGCATAGAGGTTAGAGGCCATTTTGGCATCGGTTAGGTATATTGTGCCATCCCCTGTTAGCCCCAATGGTTCAAGAAGTAGGTTGCCACGAAGGTTTGCTAAGGAATCGTACATCACAAAAGGCTTCTCTGCGTTGTATGCGTGTAGCTTTTCTGATTTAGGGAACCATTTAACAAGGTTTTGCTCTCCGTTAGCCTTAGGATACTGAATGCCAGATGATTGCTGTGTTATAGAGAAGTGCGTAGAAATGGTTGTCATAGAGTCGGGAAAGAGGTATATGTCGTCCGACTGTGTTTTTGATGTAATGTAGGTGATATAGCCATCGGAGCGAAGTCCTCTGTTACTTAAATCAATTTTGTTGAAAATTTTACCTCGTCCGGTGTAAAGTGCTAAGCCGTTACCTGGGGTGGTTCTAAGGAACCCTAAAGAGTTATCGGGGCGTAGCACCAGCTTTTCTTCAAAGGGGGCGAGTATATCCGATGAGTAGAACATCCCTCTAAAGTCCATATCCTCTCGTTTAAAGTCGTTTAGCTTGGTGAAACGGAATGGGTAAACCTCAAAGTAGAAGCTATCGCGCTTGTAAACTCCGTTATGAATGGTTTTGTCGTCGTAGTAAACAAATGAGTTTCCGGTACTTTGGAATATGGGGTACTCCGGATTTTTCTTTAGTCCCGATTTGTTGTTTGGCTTATCAATGGAAATGTGCCCTGTAATTTTCTCAAAGGTACTTGTTACGTTCTCAAGTATTTTTTTTCCGTAAAAATCTACATCATCGGTTTTAAAATCGATGTGCATTGAGTCAACCGCATTAAGATCAATGCCAAAGTTTTCGTAATCAAAGTGGAACTCATTACCGTAGAAGGTAAAAAGTCCTGCGCGAACGACACCATCAAAAAGGAAGTCTCTATTTTTTTGAATGATGATTTGGTTGTTCCTTGGGTAAAGAAACACATTCTGCGAGTCGCTAACCGATACGTTTTCAACTCCCTTAACCAGCATATCGAAGCTGTTGAGGTCGAGTACCGCATTTGGTGTTGCCGCCGATGTTCTGGATTGGAAACGGATTACATCGTAGTCAATTAGCCTAGCTCTTGCCCTAATGGCATTGTACAGTTTAGATGTTGTTTTAACCTCGTCAAGGTCAAAGTCATAGTAAATGTAACCTAGCTTAGCAATGTTCATCATCTCAACCCTAACCTGTTCAACCGGTTTGCGCAAGAACTTTGAGAACTCCATTGCTGTAAAGTTGGTGCTCTTAATTCTTTTGGCGTAGTTGGCAATGGCTAGTAGGGGGTGCTGCTCGTCCATCCCCATCATCACATCAAACTTCTCCTCGTTAAAAAAGTTGTCGGATTCAAACTCCGCTCTCCCCGATGATGAGGCCATTGTGGCTCCAATGGTAATTTTATCCTGATCTAAAGGCCAGGTGAGCTGCTCTATAAAGAGCGTAAGCTTATGGTAGGAGCTGGTAAGCGGCCCTTGGGTTAGGATGTTTTGGGTAGGGGCAAGGGTAATTGTTCGGTTCTTGTCGTTGTAGTTTAGCCCTATGCCTGTGTGGTAAATGGAGTCTTTGCCTATTTCAAAAATAACTTTAGCGTTGTTGGAGAAGATAAGGTGACGACGGAATATAAGAACCTCTGTTTCTAGGCGCAGAAAGTCTTTGCTTTTACGTTTTACCCTTAACCGTGCAGGGTTTTGCTTTGTTCCTGAACCAATAAGGTTGGAGCCCACCATGGTAAAACCGCCCTCGTAATCTATATCTTCAAAAAGGTTCTTTACCTTATACCATTGCTCGTACGATTCAAAGCGGGGAACCTGTATCTTCTCAACATCATGAATCTTAATTTGCTGGTCGTATAGCTTTCCCAATGCGGGTTGTGTAAAGTAGTCCTTGTTGGTGAATAGCACAGAGTCGGCCTCGTACCTGTTGCGTGTTAAGTCAATCCTAACGTTGGCTAGCTCAGCAAATATCTCATCGCTGGGGTAGCCCGATCGAACCCAAGTAACTTTTCCCTTTTTGCCCACCCACTTTTTCTCAATGGGGTACAGCACCCCGCTGGTATTCTCAATGCAGAGGCTGTCGTTCTCGCTAATGCAAACTAAGTTGATATTACTAAAGAATACCTTTAGGGTATTATCGTACTCAATTCTGTTGATTTTACTGCTTGCTTGCCATTTAAAGGCGCTGGTTGTGTTGAGCGTGTTATGGGCAATAAGCGCATGTGAGCTTAGCAAAAATTCGGTTACGCCACCTGCAGAAACATCCTCGTTGGATATGCGCCCTAAAAAGGCCTTGTGCCAAGGTATGTACCACTGATTTGAGCCTTGGAGCGTATCAACCAGCATGGTTAGGTCTATGTACTGCATAAAGTTGCTCTCCTTAATGTAGGGCTTTTTAAGCAGTGCATTACCAGCCTCTATTATTCTGTCCTTTTGGTCGTTGGGTATAGTACCAACAGTCCATGAAAGGGTGAAGCTCTCGAAGGTCTTCTTTTGATCGTCGCTAATTTTGCCGCTTAGGTACTCCTTAAGCTCGGCAATAAACTTCTCATGTTCGGTAGAGAACGACTCAATTTTCTGATCGGCTGCAGGTGGTGCCTTTACCGCTAGCGTAACAATTACTAGCGTAATTAGCAGTACTGCAAGGGATTTAAATAGAGTGTAGCGACGATTCATTCTGTAGGTATTTGTGTTGAAGAAACAAATAGGTTTGAGTGCAGAAGTTACAAAATAAGCGGGTGTTCTGCCTACTTCTGCATTGTTCTACTTCTTAAAGTGTACCATAGCCCAGTTGTCCTTGGTTCGGCTTTTCACAAAGGTAAGCCCAAGGCTTTGTGCATGGGCGGTAAGGGTTGGTATATCTTCAACTAGTATTCCGCTACAGAACAGGTCGGCACTGCAGTGCATGGCCATTTTGTACTGTTGCATATCGGCTAGTAGAATGTTTAGGTTGATGTTGGCCAGAATAACATCAAAGGTGTCGTGTTTTAGTAGCGAGGCATCGCCTAGTAACGACATTATGCGCTTACACCCATTGTTCTCCACGTTTTCTATGGTGTTACGGTAAGCCCACTCATCGTTGTCAATGGCAATAAGCTCTACTGCTCCGCGCATCTCGGCCAAAATGGCTAGCACGCCGGTGCCACATCCCATATCAAGAACCGTTTTCCCTGCCACGTCAAAGGTTAGCAACTCGCTAAGGATTAGCGATGTGGTTTGATGGTGCCCTGTGCCAAAGGCCATTTTGGGCTCTATAACAATTTCGAATGGGTACGCGGGCATGTCCTTATGAAAAGGGGCTCTAACCAGGCATTTGGAATCAACAACAATAGGGTCGAAGTTCGATTCCCAAACCTTGTTCCAGTTCTGATCCTCATGCTTTGTAATGGTCCACTGTGTAGTGGCATTCATTATGCTGAGCACCTCGGTAGCCGAGGGAATTGCAGCTTCGTTAAGCTGCTTTGTAGGGATAAAGGCATTTACCCCGTTTGGGGTATCGGTAAAGCTATCGAATCCAATTTCGGCCAGCTGTGCAACAAGTATTTCTGCCGACTCGGAGCTATATGGTGCTATTGTAAATGTAACCTCGGTGTATTCCATGTAGATTGTTAAATGTTAAAAGTTAGAGTTGAAAAGAGTGGGCAGAATACTGGTTGCCAAGTATAAAGCTAAAGGCTTTATTTTGATTTTGGGAACGATTTGGCTATGGCAATAAAATCTTCGGCCACTAGCGATGCGCCGCCAATTAACCCGCCATCAACATCGGGCTGGTTAAATAGCTCAACGGCGTTAGATGGCTTGCAGCTGCCTCCGTAAAGAATGCTTATGCTTTGCGCTATATCATTTCCAAACTTATCGGCTAAGGTTTTTCTTATAAAAAGGTGCATCTCCTGCGCTTGCTCCGACGATGCTGTTTTGCCTGTTCCAATAGCCCAAACAGGCTCGTATGCAATAACTGCTCTTTTTACATCGCTGGCCGATAGGGCAAATAGCACCTCTTCTATTTGGCTTTTTACCACATTAAAATGCTGGTTGCCCTCACGCTCATCCAAACGCTCTCCGCAGCAAAAGATGGGGGTTAACTGGTTCGCAAGTGTTAGCTTAACCTTTTCGAGTAGCATTTTGCTATCCTCCATAAAATACTCTCTGCGCTCGCTGTGACCCAAAATAACGTGCGATACACCAATAGAAGCAAGCATCTCAGCCGATACTTCTCCTGTATATGCCCCTTTAGTATGGTTGGAACAGTTTTGTGCACCAACCTTTATTGTGGTTTGTTTTGCTGCTTCGGCAACAGGTATAATATGGGTAAAAGGAGGGTTTACAATAAGTTCAACCTCTGTTGGAACCTCGTTTTTTAGCGCAATAATATCGTTAATTAGCTTAGCTCCTATAGAAACGGTAGTGTTCATTTTCCAGTTTCCTGCAACAATTTGCTTTCTCATTTTAATGTGTTTTATGTTGATTAACCATTACTATACAATGCGTGTAGCATGCTTGAGTCCTGCCCAAATTTACGCTTTTTTAGCCAGTAAAGGGATGGTGCGGTAGGTGTTATTGCATTCTTACCCTAGGATCGAGCCACGCGTAAATGCTGTCAACAATTAGGTTGATTATTACAAATACAATGGATATGGTTATTACAGAGCCAATAACCAGCGGCACATCAAAGCTGTTAAGGGCATTTACCATAACATAGCCTAAGCCCTTCCATCCAAAAATGTACTCAATAAAAATAACGCCAGCCATTAGCGAAGCAAACCACCCCGATATGGCTGTAATAACGGGATTAAGCGAGTTACGCAGCGCATGGCGCCACAGGGTTTTGGTAAAGGAGAGCCCCTTGGCTCTGGCGGTGCGTATAAAATCTTGCGATAGCGTTTCGAGCATGGAGCTGCGCGAAAGCTGAACAATAACGGCAAGTGGTCTTATTCCCAACGTTATTGCTGGTAGTATTAGGTTCTTTAGCTGTAGATGAACGCCTTCGCCAAAATCGTCAACAACCCAAAGGTTTCCTGTAAGGTTTAGCCCAGTAATGTCGCCTAGCACATACGCAAAGAGCCACGCAAAGAGTATGGCTGCAAAAAAGGAGGGGAGCGACATTCCTATGGCCGAGAGGAAAATAATAACCCTATCGGCAAGTGTATCCTTTTTGATGGCAGAAAAAATGCCAAGTGCAATGCCTACAATGGTGGCAAACCCCATTGCTGTAAAGGCAAGGATAAAGGTGTTGGGTAGCGTTTGCTTTACTATGTGTGCAACGGTTTGCTGACTTTGGTAGGAGCGCCTTAGGTAGGGGAGCTTAAGAATTACAACTCGGCTATTGGATAGCTTAATTGGCTTTGTGTAAGGGGTGTATGAACTGGAATCTAGGTAAATATAGCTTTTAGGGTTGTTGGGATTATGAATGGAAATGGGCGACAAATCGTTTATGTACTTTGCGTATTGTGCCGCAAGTGAGCGGTCTAGCCCTAAGTCGCGCCTAACTGCAGCAAGCGATGCGGAGTCTGTCCGTTGCCCCATCATCATTCGCGCAGGATCCCCCGGTATTAGGTTAAATAGCCCAAACACAAGGGTTACCACACCCCATGTTACCAGAATACTGTAAAGTATTTTTTTGAGTAATAGCATTTTTAAGTAAGAATAGCGTGAAAAGTGAAACGTTAATCGTGAAACGCAAAATTTAAATGTTGATGTAAAAAATCAAAAATCAAAAATCAAAATTGAGGCAGCTACCATAATCGTTTCACGTTTCACGATTCACGTCTCTTTGCCTCTTCCCATATCACGTTCATCTCGTCAAGGCTCATGCTTTTTAGCGATTTGCCTTGGGTTATAGTTTTAGACTCAAGGTAGTTAAACCGGCTAATGAACTTCTTGTTGGTACGCTCAAGGGCCGTTTCGGGATCTATATTGTACAGTCGGGCAGCATTAACCAGAGAGAAGAGTAGGTCGCCAAATTCGGCCTCGGTTTTATCGCTATCGCCAGCGCTTATTTCCTGTTGCAGCTCGCCCATCTCCTCGTTAACCTTATCCCATATTTGGTGCCGCTCTTCCCAGTCAAAGCCAACGGCTCTAACCTTGTCCTGAATGCGGTTGGCCTTAATTAGCGCCGATAGGGATTTGGGCACACCTGCCAGCACCGTTTTGTTGCCACCCTTCTCCTTAATCTTTATTTGCTCCCAGTTCTGCTCCACTTCGCGGGCGTTATTCACGTTTACATCACCAAATACATGAGGATGGCGGTAAATAAGCTTTTCGCAAATGCCGTTAATAACATCGGTTACGTTGAATGCGTTTTGCTCTGCGCCAATTTTTGAGTAAAAAACGATATGTAGAAGAATATCGCCTAGTTCCTTTTTTATCGATACTAGGTCGTCCTCCATAATTGCATCCGATAGTTCGTAAGTCTCTTCTATGGTAAGCGTTCTAAGGCTTTTAATAGTTTGCTCTTTGTCCCAAGGGCATTTCTCCCTTAGCTCGTCCATAATATTTAGTAGCCTGTTAAAAGCCTCAAGTGCTTGGGTGTGTTGCATGGTATTAAAGGAGATTTGTGTTAACTATTCAACGTTCTAAGATTAGGATTCTCTCGTAGGGCTTTTGCTAGAGATAAACAGCGCTTAACGGTTGTCCTTTCACGCTTCATAAAACTTAATTCGTACGCTTGAGCCAATGTTTAGGTTAAGCAGCTGTGCGGCGTAACCGTTGCATATGGCAATTTCCAATAGGTTGGCAGAGTTAAAAAGGGCAAGGAGGTCGCCAGGCTCAACATCGCGGTAGGTATTGCTAACGGTACTTACCCTATTATGGTTGCTCTGCACCAGTATGTCAAATCGCCTGCTGCGGCCAACTCTATCAAACAGCTCTTGCGATATATTGGTTATTGCGTTATGGTATGAATCAATGTAAATAACGCTTCCCGAAATAACATACTCATCAATTGTGGCTCTAAGCTGAGTATGCGTTTCGTAATCTGTAGCCAATATAGCCCACTCCTTTGGCGCTCGGTTACTGCAAAGTCCCGTTGTTGCTATTTCAACGGCCGATAAAGAGGCAAAGCTGCCCACCTCAGTGTAGTCTATGGCATAAACCGTTTCGGAAAAGTCCTTAAAAAGCAGGCCAATAAGCCCATTGTCGGGAATTAGGAAGTGGTGATCGTTCTTTTTAAAGTACAAAAGCCTATCGTTAGGTCCCGATTCGCTATTAACCATAACCAAATGAATGCTACCCGTGGGAAAGTGCATGTAGCTATTCCTTACCACAAAAGCGGCATGACTATTATTAAAGCTAGGTATTTGGTGGCTTATATCCATAATGCTTACAAATGGACATGCCGATACCACCCGACCCTTCAGCATTCCTAGGTAGTAGTCCTGCTGGTTCCAGTCGGTAGTAAGGGTTAGCACTATGGGCTTTACTTCATCCATTTTGTGTACGCTCTGTTGGCGGTGCAAATTTGGGAAAAAAGGCTCAGGTGTTCAATCTAAAGTAAAAAATAAACAGGACTATTGTTTTCGGTTCAGAAAAGTTCCTGCTTATTGCTATCTTTGTAGGGTAAAGATAATCAAGTTCCCTACTATCTTTGCCCCCTATTGTTAAACAGTATTTTCGGTGGTCAAAAAAACTCCGGAAAGCTAATAAAGCGTCTAGCATCAAATTAATGAGTGAACGCATAATTCTTGTAGAAGGTATTGATCCTGTTATTCTTTACGGAGTAAATAATTCCAAGTACGACCTTCTCGTTCGCAACTTCCCAACGCTTAGAATCATCGCACGAGGTCAGGAAATAAAGGCTATTGGTAACGATATCGATTTAGACCTGTTCGAGGAGAAAATCAACCAAATGGTTGAGCACTACACTAAGTATCGAACCTTATCGGAGGCTGAGGTTGAGGATTTTATTAATAATACCACAGAGGTTATCTCAAAGGCCGAGGATGACACTACTGATGTTCTTGTTTTTGGTAATCATGCCCGCGCTATAAAGGCTCGCACCGTTAATCAGCAGATCCTGGTTGACAAGTATGCCAAAAACGACCTTCTTTTTGCCATTGGTCCTGCTGGTTCAGGAAAAACCTACACGGCTATAGCACTGGCCGTTCGTGCCCTTAAAAATAAAGAGGTAAAGCGCATAATACTTACCCGCCCCGCTGTTGAGGCAGGGGAGCGCCTTGGCTTTTTGCCAGGCGATATGAAGGAGAAGCTCGATCCATACTTGCAGCCCCTTTACGATGCGCTGCACGATATGATTCCGCCCCGCAAGCTTATTGAGTACATGGAGGACGGTACCGTGCAAATTGCACCCCTAGCCTTTATGCGCGGTAGAACCCTGGATAACGCCTTTGTTATTCTTGATGAGGCGCAGAACACCACCCTTAGCCAAATGAAGATGTTTCTTACCCGAATGGGAAAGAATGCCAAGTTTATTGTTACCGGCGACGTTACCCAAATAGATTTACCTCGCAAGGAGGACTCGGGGTTAGTAAAAACCCTTAAAATACTTGATGACGTTAAGGGAATTGCCATTGTGCAGTTTGATACTCGCGATATTATTCGCCATAAACTGGTTAAGTACATTGTTAATGCATTCGAGTCGCTTGATGCTGCTCCTGCAAACAAGCCCAATAATGAGCTAATTACTCCATAATTATAAATCACAACAACCTGTAAAGCAATGGAAAAAGCGATTGTTCAGACCGACTTCCAATTTCCTGGACAAACCAGTGTTTACCACGGTAAGGTTCGCGATGTTTACACCATCAACAACAACATTTTGGTAATGGTGGCATCCGATAGAATCTCGGCCTTCGATGTAGTTCTTCCAAAGGGCATCCCTTTTAAGGGACAGGTGCTTAACCAAATTGCCGCTAAGTTTCTCGATGCTTCTAAAGCAATTGTTCCTAACTGGAAAATTTCCTCGCCCGACCCAATGGTTACCATAGGCCACAAGTGTGAGCCTTTTCCTGTTGAGATGATTATTAGGGGATACCTAACTGGATCGTCGTGGCGTTCGTACAAAAATGGGGAGCGTGAGCTCTGCGGTGTTCCTATTCCTGACGGAATGCGTGAGCATCAGGCTTTTCCTAAGCCAATTATTACCCCTACAACAAAGGCCGAACTAGGTGCTCATGACGAGAATATCTCTCGTGAGGAGATTATTCGCAGCGGTTTAGTCTCAGCCGAAGATTACGCACAGCTTGAGGAGTACACCTATAAGCTATTTGAGCTGGGCTCAAAAATTGCTAGCGAGCGTGGCTTAATCCTTGTTGACACCAAGTACGAGTTTGGCAAAAAGGATGGCAAAATTTATCTTATTGATGAGGTTCATACTCCCGACTCATCGCGTTACTTCTATCTTGAGGGCTACGAGGAGCGCTTTGCCAAGGGTGAGGCTCAGCGTCAGCTTTCTAAGGAGTTTGTTCGCGAGTGGTTAATGGATAACAAGTTTATGGGTAACCCTGGCGAAACAGTTCCCAATATGACCGATCAGGTGGTTGAGGGTATCAGCCAGCGCTACATTGAGCTATACCAGCATATTACAGGCGAAACCTTTGTTAAGGGCGATTCTGCCGATGTGCTAAAACGCATAGAGGCCAATGTTCTTGAGGCGTTAAAGGCTCTATAGTAAGCCTTTACTTGTAAAAAGGACTTCTTCTTGTTGATAATGTAAAAAGAAAGCGGGCAAACCTTGTGGTTTGCCCGCTTTGCTATATGGGGGGAGTAGTACTAGTGCGATTCTCCGCCTCTGTACTCTAGCTTATCGCCAGTTTGCTCAATTAGCATCTTCTTCCACCACTCTGGATACTGTGGATTCGATACTGATGCTGGTGTGCCATTGTTGTACTCATTGTAAATAAACTTACCATCCTTTTCTTGCTTGATGTTTCCATCAATGTACTTAATTAGGAGGTACTCAAATAGCTTATTCCAACGTTCGGTAACAGCATTTGCGTTGCTTACAGAGTACTCGGTAAGGTACTCGTTTGCTTTCTCTGGAGAAACAGCAAGTAGCATTTTTGCCTCAGAGTCCACATTTGCAGTGTTGGCAATGAACATATCCTCAAGCTCCTGCTGAACCTTTATGATATCCTTGCTCATTACATCGTAACGTAGGTATGCAAAGTTCGATACTTTATTGAAAGCCCAGAACGCAGCGGTGCTTGAGTAGTTAAGCATGTCCCCATTGTTCTCGGCAAAGGTCTCGGGGCATTTTTCCAATCCAGCGTAAAGCGGAGTGTAAACACAGGTTGATGCATCGTCAACAGCAAACCAGTAAATACCACCAATTGCATTAGGTAACCAGCTACGCATTTGTGCAACAAAAGAGAACCCTGTTTGCTGTGTACCAATAGCGCGCTCGTTAAAGTAGGTTTTATCTTCGTATTTCCAGGTAAGCGGACGCCAGCGGTAAGGAAGTGCATGTGGGCCAGCTCCCATGTCGGTGGTCATGTCAAGGTCGGTTCCTTCGTAATGGTCGCGCATGTTTTGCATCAAATCCTTGGCGCTAAGCTTACGGTCTGGCTTAACGTAAAGGGGCATACGGTGCGAAAGGTTGTGGCCTTTTGCGTAGTCCTGGTAAGCCCACATATCCTTGTTGATATTTTTAAAGAACGACCAAACACGAGCCTCAGAGAAGCGTGCTGCGCCAAAGTCAACTGGAGCGTAGGTGTCGGAGAAGCTGAAATCAGCATCCTTGCCATCAAAGTACTTCATTTCGCGAGCAAAGCTAATAACGTCGTGAGCGTAAACAACCTCAACCTCAGGATTGAATATCTTTTTCATATCCTTTGTGGTGATAGATGTTTTGCCATTGGCTAGAGGGAAGGTTGTTATCCTGGCCTGGTTGGCATGAGCCGAAACGTAACCATCGGGAATGCGAATTGCCACCCAAACGGCGCCTTTATTGGCGTTGTATGGCTGCTTGGTTTTCTTGTTAACCTGCATTTTGGTTCCTTTTCCAATAAGCTCAAGTACCCAAACCTCATTTTGGTCGGCAATGGAGAATGATTCCCCGCTGCTGTAGTAGCCATGAGTGCTAACCAGCTCATGGAAAACCTTAATGGCTTCGCGAGCGTTCTTTGCGCGCTGTAGGGTAGTGTAAATAAGGCTACCATAGTCAATAATTCCAGTGGTGTCAACAAGTTCGCCACGTCCACCGTAAGTGGTTTCACCAATGGTTACTTGGTGCTCGTTCATGTTGCCAATTACCTTGTATGTATGGGCAACCTGGGGTATTTCGCCTAGGAATTTTCCTGTATCCCATTCGTAAATTTTTTGCAGGGTTCCTGCAGGGTAATCCATTGCTGGACGAAAGTACAGCTCACCATACAGGTAGTGGGAATCGGCTGCATAGGTAACAAAGGTTGACCCATCGGTTGATGCTCCTTTTGTTACTAAAAAGTTGGTGCAGGCATCGCTGGTTTGCGCTGCAAGCACAAATGCTCCCGTAAGGGCAAAAGTCAGTAATCTGCTGATTTTTCTTTTCATCATTTGCTTGATATTTGGTTTTTCGTTTTTACAAAAATAGAAAAAGGGATTAAATATCCTTTTTTTTGATTCCAATGGTTGTACTCGGTTTAGCTATGCTCCATATTTTAGGGGGGATTTTCTAGGGCAATTCTACTATAGCGATAGAACTCCTGCAATAGAACTGGCTGTTGCACCAGTAACAGAGCTAAGGCTACCTGCTTCGCCCTTTATGTATAGAACTGATAGGAATGCGAAAACAAGAGCCTCTTTAAAATCAACCGTTTGCTTGTTTGGTACAACAATGCTTATGTTGGCTTTTTCCTTAATCTTTTCTATAAGAAAATCATTATGTGCTCCTCCTCCAGTAACTAGTAGCTTGCCGCTGGCATTGCTAGGTATGCTTTGGGCTATTTGATGGCTAATATGCTCGTAAGTAGTTGCAAGCAAATTGCTAATGCTGCTGTCGTCGCTGACAAATAGCGGGTAGAAGTGCGTTTCAAACCACTCCCTTCCTAACGATTTTGGTGGTGTGCTTTGGTAATATGGTAGGCTATTTAGCTTGTCAAGCAAATTTGTTAAAATGGCTCCTTCCCTTCCTAAGTCTCCGTTACTATCGTATGGCTTGCCCTGCTTGTTGGCCAAAGCGTTTAAAATCATGTTTGCAGGACAAATATCCCACGCTAATTGCTGGCTATCCTTTTGGGTAGATATATTGGCTATTCCACCAATATTAAGGCACCAATTGTAGCTGGAGAAAAGGAGGCGGTCACCAATGGGCACCAATGGAGCCCCTTGGCCTCCGCGCGCCACATCGCCCGATCTAAAATCCGAAACGCATGGGATTCCTGTTACTGCAGATATTGCTGCGCCTTTGCCTATTTGTGTGGTGTAGCCTAAGCTGGGCTGATGAAAAATGGTATGGCCATGAGATCCAATAATGTTGGGCTTCGGGTTAACGTCTGCTACAAATTCATTAATACGTTCTCCTATCCACTTGCCATACTCAAAGTCTAGTGCGCAAAGCTCTGCGCCTGTCAGGCTAAATGCTTCTGTTAGGCTGCGCTTTATCTCGGGAGAGTAGGGGAGGGTTGTTGCCTTAACTATGGCAAAATCCCATTTGCTGTTTTCGTAGCGGAAATCGCTTAGGCACAGGTCTAGTCCATCTAGCGAGGTTCCAGACATAATGCCAACCGCCCTTATGGTGGAGGGCGGTTGGGCTATTAGGTTAAAAAGCGATTCTCTCATCCTTTTTATCTTATCCCTTTATGTTTCGGGCTAAACGGGCAATGGCAAGGTCTATTAGGCTCATTAGGGTAGAACCATCGTCCTTATGCTCGTTGTTGATTAGTCCATGTAAAAACTCGTTTGATAGCGGCAATGCCTCCGTTGCGGTAATTTCTGCAGAGAATTTATCTATTGGTAGAACCCCTTTCTCTGAGTATGTAGTTATGTTGTAAAGAATTACTGGCTGTATTGTTTCTACGCTATTCTCTTCTTCTATCTCTTGGGCTGGAGTTGAGTCGTTAATTATCCCGAATAGCTTACCGTTTGTTTCTGAAGGCTTTTGTGTGATTATAAGCTCAACTTTTATATAGTATTTTGAGTTTCCCTTGCGCATGGCCTTGTTTATAGACATGTCGGGATAGCCATATACATCATAATCAAACTTGCTTCCAAATGCATTTAGCGGAAGGATGTACATGCCCACTTCGCGCTCAAGTTGTTCCTCAAAAAAAGCGTACGATACATCTTTTATGCGAGCTATAACTCTGTCGGCCTTTTCTTTATCAACGGATGGAAAGAGCTCTTCGTAAGCTTTTATTTTTTGCATACAGGCATCATCAATGCTAACGCTGTACGATATTATTGCTACTTGTTTGTTATTGTAGTTTATTGCAACTGATACAATGGGAATAAGAACCGCAATTGCAATGGCTACGTAACGAATAGATGATTTCATGCTTAAGAATATTTTATTTATGGTGGCTCAAATATATAAAACGATAACCTAACCTAATAGGATTCTGTTTAAGTTTTGGCTAATGGCTTTTGCTAAGGTCAATTTGGTTATGCGCTTTTTACTTTTCTTGTACGCTTCCACCGCCTATGCGTCCACAGCCATGCATGCGGTGTTTGCTTTATGCTTTCCTCCAGCTTGCGCATGTACGCTTCGGTTAGCGCTCCCTCTGGCAGCTCGGTGGGGCTTGTTGCCAGTTCGGACAGATGTATCTCGTATTGCCCCCTTTTTACTCGTTGAATATCGATGTAAATTACTGGGTAGTTATACTTGCTAGCGTATTTCTCTGGCCCATGCAAACAGGCTGTTTCCTGATTAAGAAAGGTAAGCCAGTAGGCTTTCTCCAAATCTACCGGACTCTGGTCGGCAATAAGTATATATATGCAAGTCTCATTCTTTGTAGATTCAAACGCCTCCGCAGTTTTAGCGTTCGATGCCATTACTGTTCCCTTTTTGGCGCGGGTCCACCTCATAAAGCTATCAATAAGTGGATTGGCAAGGGGTTTATAAAGGGCAATTGGCTTGTGCTTAATTTGCAATCCTGCCGATAGCGCTCCCCACTCCCAGTTGTTAAAATGCCCTGCAACGCCAATAACGCTTTGCCCCTTGCTGTAGTATGCATCAAGTAGTTCAGGGTTAATAATTTTATGCCGTTTCCTTACTTGTTGCCTGCTCATAAAGAACCCGCGTAGCGCTTCAACGGTTATATCGGCTAGGTTTCTGTAGTTTTTGGCAATTATCTCGTCTCTTTCCTCCTCCAATTTTTCGGGAAACGCAAGGGCTAGATTCTCTTTCATTACTGCATGGCGGTACCTTATGGCTTTGCTGAAAAGCAAGGCGATGATATTGCTAAATCCGTAGAGTAGCGACCACGGAATTGCTGCAACAATCAGTAGCCCAATAAAAAACAGCCCAAACAGTAGCGCATGAGAAAGCATAGAGAGGAGGGAGTGTTAAGTTTTGTCAACCATATATACGTTCTAAAACGAAAAAGTTGACTCAAAGGTCGAAATGTTTCCTAAGCCATCCTCGGCAATAAGTTTAATGTGGTGTACCCCTTCAGGGGTTACCCTTTCCTTGTCGAGTTCGTATAGCACGAGTTCATTTTTAGGGTCGTATTCAAATAGAGCCCAAGTTCCATTAATGTACCCATTTACCTTTGCTATATCAGAGAAGTTGTCGTAAACACGGAATCTTAGAGTAGTTTTTCCATTTACCGTTCTTTTTAACGGTACAACTACTGGGGGAATAGTATCAGTAGCAATAGTAAAGGCTCCAAAAGTGCGAAGGGTTGTTTTAACGTATCCGTTCTGATATATTCCGCCCATGTACTTCTGCTTTCCGTCTTTGTCAACCCTAGCAATGCAAACCTTTTTTAGATTGATGCCTTTGCTGTCCTTTAGGCTCAGCTCAAGGGAGTATGGTTTGTGCAGCGGAATGTTTGGGCTACCAATAATGTACGTTGGCCCTATAGCTTCTTTTTCGCTGCTTTCGGCTATACTGTAGCTAAAGTAGGTGTTAGTGTAAAACGCATCTTTGGGGATATGGATAGATACGCTATTGGTAGTAACGCTAAAGCTTTTATTAAAGGCTATAAAGTGGTGGTTTGCTGGTGCTGTTGCAGGAACAAATGGCCCTTTAGCTTGTTTCTCCCCTTTAATAACTAGGTCGATAGCAGCGAATAGGCCAGTCGCATCGGCAGCTATTAGCTTTATGTTGTAGATGCTATCTGGGAGTATTGCAAGGTATCCTTGCTGGGTTTTGGGCGAAACGTAGTAGCCCATTAGCTTATTGTTGGGTTCAATAAATAGTTTTACTACACGCTTCCCTGTTTGTTGCCTTAGCCCATAATCGGTAAGGCTATTAACGTAGCGCCCTTGGCTAAAAGAGAGGCTGTCGGCTTTAAAGCGAAAAACGGTATCGGCATTAAGTGTGTACATAGCAGAGTAAATGCCAGTACGCGTGCTTTGTGGGGTTAGCCAGTCGTATGCCTCAATCCCAAACCCAACTGATCCCGATACCCTAATGGTATCAGCAGCAGGCCTAAGCGGCAGCTTTACGTTGCGTATAATGTTTTGGGCTTTCCCGTTTATAAGCGTTGTGCTATCTGCTCTATAAATAGCAATGGTTCTTATTTCTGGCTTAAGATTATCCGTTGCAAGGAACCCATAAAAGTTTGGGTTTAGCGTATGCTGTGTTTTGGTGTTGCGTATTTCGAAATGAAGATGAGGCCCACCAGAACTACCAGAGTTTCCGCTCCAGGCAATAAGCTGTCCATGCGCAACGGGTAGATCCTTTGGCCTTAGCGCCATATCAACAGCAAACGATTGCTTGCTATACTGGTAATCCTTAACAAAAGAGGCAAAGGGCTCGGCCAGCATGTCTAAGTGAGCATAAACCGATGTTGTTCCATTAGGATGAGTAATGTAAACCGCCTTACCGTATCCGTTCGGACTAAATTTGATTCTTGATATGTAGCCTTTATCAATAGCGTAAACCTTTAGGCCAATCTTACCCCCAGTTCTGTAATCAATACCCGTATGCAAGTGGTCCGTTCTTATTTCGCCGTATGCGCCAGAAAGATTAAGTGCTCCTTTAAGTGGTCCAGCAAAATTGACCTGCGCTACAGCTAAAGAGCTTATGTTAAGTAGTATAAAGGCGCTTAAAGTATATCTAAATCCCATTTTTCCTCCATTAATTCCCTGTAAAGCTAAAATATTTGAGTGCCGTAGCCAATTTTAGGATTAATATTTTTGATTATTATCGGTTCTAATGTTAATTTTGTAGAACAAATTGAGTTCAATGGATGTTTCTCATAATGATATAAGCGCGAGACTTAAAAGTAAGGTTCAAATGCTTGTGTCCGCGTTCGAGAAGGTGAAAGGCGATAATCAGCAGCTGCAAGAGCAGAATGCTGAGCTCCAGGCACGTTTAAAGCAACGCGAAAAGGAGTTCGTTGAGCTTGAGGAGCGTTACAGCCAGCTAAAACTGGCAAAGTCACTTTCGTCATCGGCAAAGGATGTACATGATGCCAAGATTAAAGTGAACAGGATTGTGCGGGAAATAGATAAATGCATTGCGCTACTTAACAGATAGTTTTTATAATGGAGGAGAAGCTTTCGATAAGGGTTAATGTTGCGGATAGGTTTTATCCGCTAAAAATTGACCGGAGCGATGAGGAAAAGATTCGCAAAGCCGCAAAGCTTATCAACGAAAAAGTGCTGCAGTATAAACAGCGGTATTCCGATAAGGATTTGCAGGACTTTTTGGCGATGGCTGCCCTTCAGTTCGTTATTAAGTTACTTGAGAGTGAGAATAGGTTTGAGGTTGCACCTGTGCTGGATGAGGTTACTGACTTAGACGAATGGCTGGATGATTATCTGACAAAGAGTGGAATAAGTTCTTTCAAATAAAAGTATTGCCCGCATTGTTTCCTTAACATTTTTGCGAAACTCAACACTACAACCATTGGAGAAGGACTCAGCTGGTGTAGAACAGGCCTAGTAGCGACTCGTTCGTGATTCTGCTTCGGCGGAACGTTGGAAGTTCGAAAATAGCGGCCGCTCCACCCATGTTAGACACGGGGTTTTCAAAAAACTTAAGGAGATTTTGCGGGCTTTTTTTGTTTTTAACATACCATAATAAACTTAACCTAATTAGAATGATTTATACGATCATATTTGCTGCGGCAGCGCTAATAGTGGGAGGTTCAATCTCCTTTGTGCTGTGGAATAAACTGTTACAGCGTAAGCGCGACAGTATAATAAAAGATGCGGAGAGTGAGGCTGAAGTTATTAAGAAGGAGAAAATACTACAGGCAAAGGAAAAGTTTCTTCAGCTTAAAACGGAGCATGAGCGTATTCTTGCCGAGAAGAATTCAAAAATGGCTCAGGCCGAGAATAAACTTAAACAACGCGAAGTCGCTTTTCAACAGCGTTTCGACGAGGCACAGCGTAAGAATAAAGAGCTTGAGGCCATTCGTACTAACCTAACGGCTCAAATGGAGCTTGTTGAGAAGCGTGGCGAAGAGCTAGAACGCCTACATAAGCAGCAGGTTGAAAAACTTGAAGCGCTTTCTGGATTATCGGCAGATGAGGCTAAATTCCAGCTGGTTGACTCTCTAAAGGCAGAAGCAAAAACTGCTGCAATGAGCTACGTTAACGAGATTATGGACGAGGCTAAGATGACTGCAACCAAAGAGGCTAAACGTGTAGTGGTGCAATCTATTCAGCGCGTTGCTACCGAAACTGCAATTGAAAACTCTGTTACCGTATTCCATATCGATTCCGATGAGATAAAAGGAAGAATTATTGGTCGCGAGGGAAGGAATATTCGCGCCTTGGAGGCTGCTACCGGTGTTGAGATTATAGTTGACGACACTCCTGAAGCAATCATCCTTTCAGCGTTTGACCCCGTTCGTAGAGAGGTTGCTCGTTTGGCGCTTCATCAGCTAGTTACCGATGGCCGCATTCACCCTGCTCGTATCGAGGAGGTTGTTCAAAAGGTTCAAAAGCAGGTAGAAGAGGAGATTGTTGAGGTTGGAAAGCGTACTGCTATTGACTTGGGCGTTCACGGATTACACCCTGAGCTAATTCGCTTGGTGGGTAAAATGAAGTACCGCTCATCGTACGGTCAAAACTTGCTACAGCACTCACGCGAGGTGGCAAACCTTTGCGCCATTATGGCAACCGAACTTGGCCTAAATGCAAAGCTTGCTAAGCGCGCAGGATTACTGCACGATATTGGAAAGGTGCCCGATGATGAGCCAGAATTACCACACGCAATTTTGGGTATGAAACTGGCCGAAAAGTTTAAGGAGAAACCTGAGGTGTGTAATGCAATAGGTTCTCACCACGACGAAACGGAGATGACCACCCTTATTGCTCCTATTATTCAGGTTTGCGATGCAATTTCAGGTGCTCGTCCAGGTGCTCGTCGCGAGGTTGTAGAGTCGTACATTAAGCGCTTAAAGGAGATGGAAGACATGGCGCTTAACTACCCTGGCGTTCTTAAAACTTATGCGATTCAGGCAGGTAGAGAGCTACGTGTTATTGTTGGTAGCGAAAAGGTGAGCGACGACGATGCAAACAGACTGTCGTTTGATATTGCTAAGAAAATTCAGGATGAGATGACCTATCCCGGACAAGTTAAAATCACCGTTATTCGTGAAACTAGAGCAATTAACTACGCAAAATAGTAAACGTTTTTTACAGGAAAGGCCACCTTTAGGTGGCCTTTCCTGTTTGGTGTAAACAGGTGTGTGTACTTATTATATCCACACCCTATTGCTTTTTGCTCCACCTGAATTTACTTTTAACTCTTAACGCTTCGTCAAGCGTATAATTCTTTTTAACTTCGAAGGCTAAAAATCGAAAATATGTCTTTCTCAAATATCGCAATGTGTGACCTTAAAGGTCAATATGATAAAATTAGTGCAGATGTAAATGCTGCCATTCAGGATGTTTTAAATACCTCTTCCTTTATAAAAGGGAGGGAGGTTACCCTATTTCAAGATGAACTGGCGCAGTACCTTGGTGCTAAGCATGTAATAGCGTGCGCAAATGGAACCGATGCGTTGCAAATAGCGCTTATGGCTCTGGATCTGAAGCCTGGCGATGAGGTTATCACCCCCGATTTTACCTTTATTGCAACCGTTGAGGTTGTAGCCCTACTGGGTCTAACTCCCGTTTTGGTTGATGTTGACCCCGATACCTACAACCTAGATACCGCCGCACTAGAAAAGGCTATAACGCCGCGCACACGAGCAATAATTCCTGTTCACCTATTCGGACAATGTGCCAATATGGAGCAAATTATGGCCATTGCATCAAAGTATAATATTTTTGTTGTTGAGGATAATGCGCAGGCAATAGGTGCAGACTATACCTTTTCAAATGGTAGTACGCAAAAGGCGGGTACAATTGGGCATATTGGATGCACTTCGTTTTTCCCCTCAAAAAATTTAGGGTGCTATGGCGATGGAGGTGCTCTTTTTACCAACGACGATGCCCTTGCCGAAGAAATTCGCTCCATATCAAATCATGGAATGAAGGTTCGTTACCATCACGACAGAATAGGAGTAAACTCTCGTCTCGATACAATACAAGCAGCAGTTCTTAGAATTAAGCTACGGAACCTAGACCTCTATTGCGATTCGCGTAGGAGCGCTGCCGATTTATACGATAAGCTATTGGGTGCATCTTCTAAATTGCAAATTCCCGTACGCTCATCGTTCTCGTCGCATGTTTTTCATCAGTACACATTGCGCCTGCTTAATGGTAATAGGGATGAGGTTATTAAGAAACTTGCCGAGGTGGGTATTCCAGCAATGGTTTATTATCCAATACCACTGCATAAGCAGAAGGCTTTTGACGTTTATCAGAAAGAGGCTAAGAATAAAACGTTTCCTAATTCGGCAATGCTTAGCCAGCAAGTTTTCTCATTGCCAATGCATACTGAACTTACGCCAGAACTTGTTACCTTTATTGCAGAAAGCGTATTGAAATCGGTTGAGTAGATAATAATTCACAATATGGATAACAACTATTTTGCGCACGAAACCGCTGTTATTGACACGGGTTGTGTGATTGGTGAGGGAACAAAAATATGGCATTTTAGCCATATAATGGCTAACTGTACAATTGGAACGAATTGTAACGTTGGGCAGAACGTAGTTGTGTCGCCCGATGTAATTCTTGGCAACAACGTTAAGGTACAGAATAACGTATCCATATACACTGGCGTTATTTGTGAGGATGATGTGTTTCTTGGCCCTTCAATGGTTTTTACCAATGTAGTAAACCCCCGTTGTGCAGTTAACCGTAAAAGTGAGTACAAGAAAACTTTTGTTAAGCGAGGAGCTACTATTGGTGCTAATTCCACCATTGTATGCGGGATAACCTTAGGCGAGTTTTGCTTTATTGGAGCAGGTGCCGTTGTAACCAAGGATGTAAAGCCGTATGCCCTGGTTGTAGGCAACCCTGCACGGCAAACGGGATGGATGAGCGAGTTTGGACATAAGCTTAGCTTTAACTCAGAAGGCCTTGCCGTATGTCCCGAAAGTAAGGGACAGTATAGGTTAGTAGATGGATTTGTAAAGAAAATAGAATAGTTTTAGCATGAAGAATTTTGGTGTTATTGGTGCCGCCGGATATATTGCTCCCCGACACCTACGGGCAATTAAGGACACAGGAAATAACCTGTTAGCAGCACTTGATAAGCACGACTGTGTTGGGATAATGGATAGCTATTTTCCCGATGCCGATTTTTTTGTAGAGTATGAACGGTTCGATCGTCATTTTGATAAGCTTAAGCGTCAGGGAACCCAAATAGACTACGTTAGTATATGTACACCTAACTACCTGCACGACTCTCATATCCGCTTTGCGTTGCGCCACGGAGCCGATGCCATTTGCGAAAAGCCTATAGTGCTTAATCCTTGGAATATTGAGGCACTCCAGGAGATTGAGCGGGAAACAGGAGGACGCGTTAATACCATTCTTCAGCTCCGGTTACACCCAGTAATTCAGGCATTAAAGAAAAAAATTGCCGAAGGGCCAAAGGATAAAGTTTACGATGTTGATCTAAGCTATATCACAAGCCGTGGTCGTTGGTACTTTATATCATGGAAAGGCGATATGCAGAAATCGGGAGGTGTGGCAACTAACATTGGCGTTCACTTTTTCGATATGCTAACATGGATCTTTGGAGATGTTAAGCATAGCATTGTTCACCTGTCAGAGCCCCATAAAGCTGCGGGCTATCTTGAGTTAGGGCAGGCGCGTGTGCGCTGGTTCCTTAGCGTTGATTACAACGATGTTCCCAGTAGCGTTAAGCAAACAGGCAAGCGAACCTTTAGATCGATTACTGTTGATGGCGAAGAGGTTGAGTTTAGCGAGGGATTTACCGATTTGCATACCGAGAGCTATAAAGGGATTCTAAACGGAGATGGCTTTGGATTAGAGGATGCCAAAGGCTCTATTAAAACGGTTTACACCATCCGAAACGCTAAGGAAATAGGACTTACAGGCGATTATCATCCACTTTGTAATAATTTATAAAAAGAACACTATGTTTAACGAACTGGTCTCCAAGAAAGATAAACTGGCGGTAATAGGCTTAGGTTATGTTGGCCTACCCATTGCTCTTGAGTTTGCTAAAAAACTTGCCGTAGTTGGTTTTGATATAAAACCAGATAGGGTTGAGCTAATGCAGAAGGGTATTGATCCTAGCAAAGAGCTGGACTCTAAAGCATTCGAGGGCTGTGATATACATTTTACATCGGGTATTGACGATTTAAGAGAGGCTACATTTTTTGTTGTTGCTGTTCCTACGCCAATAGACGATCACAACCTACCCGACCTAAAACCCCTGTTGGCCGCAACGGAAACTGTTGGTAAGGTGTTAAAGAAGGGCGACTACGTGGTTTACGAGTCAACGGTTTACCCTGGATGCACGGAGGAGGATTGTGTTCCCCTCTTGGAGAAGCTATCTGGCTTAACTTATGTTAAGGATTTTAAAGTGGGCTTCTCGCCTGAACGGATAAACCCAGGCGATAAAGAGCATACACTTACCTCAATAAGAAAGATTACTTCTGGTTGCGATGCCGAATCGGCCGAGGAGATTGCCAATACCTATGAGCTAATCATAAAGGCAGGCGTTCATAGAGCTAGTAGCATAAAGGTGGCAGAGGCCGCTAAAATTATTGAGAATACGCAACGCGATATCAACATCGCATTTATGAACGAGTTGTCAATAATATTCAACCGTTTGGGAATTAACACCTACGAGGTGCTGGAGGCCGCTGGAACAAAGTGGAACTTCCTTAAGTTCTTCCCTGGGCTAGTAGGAGGGCATTGTATTGGAGTTGATCCGTACTACCTTGTTTATAAAGCAAAGGAACTGGGATATCATCCTCAAATTATTAGTGCTGGGCGATTTATAAACGACTCAATGGGTGGATACGTAGCCAAGCAAACGGTTAAGAAGATGATTGCTGCCAACAAAAACCCGAAGGATACGCGTGTGCTAATAATGGGAGTAACCTTTAAGGAGAACGTTAGCGACATTCGCAACTCCAAGGTAGCCGATGTGTATAATGAGCTGGTATCCTTTGGAATAACTAAGATTGATGTAGTTGATGCTTATGCCAATCCTCATGAGGTTCAGGAAGAGTACGGGTTCAGCATCGTGTCGGAGCCAAGAGGCAAGTACGATGCCATAATTGTGGCGGTAAGCCATAATCAGTACGTAAAGCTCACCGAGGAGTGGTTTAAAGGGTACGCTTCTCCCGATTGCGTATTTATTGATATTAAAGGCATTTACCGTTCGGTGATTAAGGATTTAAAGTACTGGAGCCTTTAGTTTATTATTAGTTTCAACAAGGTCTTTTTAGCTCTGATTGAGTTTTATCAGAGTTTTGCTCAATTCAGATATTTATGTAGAAATATTTTTACTATAAAGTGTTGGTTACTATAGCAAAAGCAGGGCATTCCCTGCTTTTTGCATCTATCTATCCTTTTACTTGCAATTCGGTTTTGATTGGTTCCTGTTTTTGCTCTTGCTGGAGTTGTTTGTCCTGTCATTTTCTAGTGTTGGATAATCTGCATCAGCAATAGCCTGTAATTCACTATATCCTAATTTTGTTCAGAATTCGGGTTCCTTATTTTTGCTCGGGTACTATAAAAGCATTACTTTCGTTTCCGCTAAAATTTGTATTGAGGTTGCAGTATTAACCTGTAACTGACTAGGCGAAGCTGTATAGTAGCCACTTTATTTTGGCTCGTTTTACCCCCCCCCTAATTATTCCTTTAATAACTCTAATTAGCTGCTTATGACTGTAAAAAACATTTGCTGTATTGGTGCTGGCTATGTAGGCGGCCCTACAATGGCCGTTATTGCGCTAAAGAATCCAACAATAGCTGTAAATGTTGTTGATATTAACCCTGAACGTATTGCTGCATGGCAAACGGACGAGTTACCCATATATGAGCCAGGTCTGTTAGATGTTGTTAAGGAAGCAAGAGGAAGAAATCTGTTTTTTAGCACCAATATTGAAAAGGGGATAAGGGAGGCTGATATTATATTCATTAGCGTTAACACCCCAACAAAAACATACGGTATAGGGAAGGGACGTGCAGCCGATTTACGGTTTGTTGAACTTTGTGCCCGACAAATTGCAGAGGTATCTACTTCAAATAAAATAGTTGTTGAGAAATCAACACTGCCAGTTAGAACAGCACAGGCTATTAACACCATTCTTTCCGAAACTGGTAGCGGAGTTAAGTTTCAGGTTTTATCTAACCCCGAATTTTTAGCAGAGGGAACAGCAATAAAGGACTTGTTTGCGCCCGATAGGGTGCTAATTGGAGGGGATCAAACCCCCGAAGGACTTGAGGCTATTGAAGCCTTAACTTCTGTTTATGCCTCTTGGGTTCCCCGCGAGCGCATTATTCAAACTAAGTTATGGTCATCGGAGCTGTCTAAGCTTACAGCAAATGCCTTTTTAGCACAGAGAATATCTTCAATAAATAGTATTTCTGCTCTTTGTGAGGCTACAGGAGCCGATGTGGATGAAGTGGCTTATGCCATCGGAACGGATACTCGTATAGGCTCTAAGTTTTTGAAATCATCGGTTGGTTTTGGAGGTTCATGCTTCCAAAAGGACATTCTAAACCTTGTTTACCTTTGCGAGTTCTTTGGTTTACCAGAGGTTGCTGCGTATTGGCAGCAAGTAATTGCGCTTAACGATTACCAAAAGCGTCGTTTTGCAATGAATATAATTCAGACCCTATTTAACACGGTATCTGGCAAGAAGATAGCGATGCTGGGTTGGGCTTTTAAAAAGGATACCAACGATACCCGCGAAAGTGCAGCCATATACGTATCAGATTACTTGTTGAACGATATGGCAAAGGTTCATGTTTACGACCCACAGGTTCCTGCAAAAGCAATGTATGCCGATTTGGATTGCCTCGGAACCCGTAACCCTGAGCATAACAGGGAGCTATTAACTGTAGTTGCCGACCCTTATGAAGTTTGCAAGGATGCACATGCCATTACTATAATTACAGAATGGGATGAGTTTAAAACCTATGACTGGCAAAGGATATACGATAACATGATGAAGCCAGCCTTTATCTTTGATGGGCGCAATATTCTTGATCATAAAAAGCTAATGGATATAGGCTTTAAGGTTAAAGCGATTGGGAAGAGTTATTAGCTGATTGAGTTAATTCTGTTTTTTTATTTTATTCATATTTGGGCATTACAATTTGTTCAAATCAAAATGTCATTAGTTAAATTATGAAAATACTTATCACTGGAACCGCAGGATTTATTGGTTTTAATCTTGCATATTATTTATTAGAGCGTGGTGAAGAGGTTATTGGTCTCGATTGCATTAACGACTATTATGATGTTAATCTTAAGTATGCTCGACTTGAGCAAACGGGAATTGCAAAAGAGGCAATTGAGTATGGTAAGTTTGTTCAAAGTACAAAGTATAGCAACTATAAGTTTATCAAATTAAAACTTGAAGACCGTGAGGCTTTACTTCGCCTATTTGAGGAAGAGAAATTTGATAAGGTATGCAACCTAGCCGCGCAAGCAGGTGTTAGGTATAGCATACAAAACCCCTTTACCTATATTGATAGCAACATTGTTGGCTTTATAAATATTCTTGAGGGGTGTAGGCATAATGGGGTAAAGCATCTTGCATATGCCAGCAGTTCCAGTGTTTATGGCTTAAACGAGGAGATGCCTTTTTCAACCCATCATAATGTGGATCACCCTATTAGTCTATATGCTGCAAGTAAGAAGAGCAATGAGCTAATGGCGCACACCTACAGCTACCTTTATGGGTTGCCCACAACAGGCTTACGCTTCTTTACCGTTTATGGTCCCTGGGGACGTCCAGATATGGCTCTTTTCCTCTTCACAAAGGCAATTATTGAGGGAAAACCCATAGATGTGTTCAACAATGGTGAGATGCGTCGCGATTTTACCTACATAGACGATATTGTTGAGGGAATAGTGCGGGTAATAGATAATCCTCCAGTAGGAAATACCGCTTGGAGTGGAATGCATCCCGATCCCTCCTGCTCCAAGGCGCCATATAAGGTTTTTAACATAGGCAACAGTTCTCCCGTAAGGCTAATGGACTTTATTGAGTCCATAGAGAAGGTACTGGGCAAAACGGCACAAAAGAATTTTCTTCCCCTACAAGCAGGAGACGTTCCTGCAACCTGGGCAGATGTTGAGGATTTGGTAGAGGATTTGGGGTATAAACCAAACACTTCAATTAACGTAGGGGTGGAGAGGTTTGTTATGTGGTATAAAACGTATTATTTATAGTGATTATCCGCATTTGTATCTATATGATCAACCGTCATGATATATTTTATACATTGAAAAACAATAGATTGTTCCGTCAGGAATAATGCTTATTGCAATTTTAATGATAATATATATTATACTTTTAGACAGGTTAGGGGCATTCATGTTTTAAAAATAATCACTAGCATCCGAAAGTACGAAATTTAAAAATGCCCTCAGAATCCCCTATTTTTGAGTTCGAGAAAAAACTTTAAAATTATGGG
>JAFGDZ010000068.1 GCA_016931855.1 Bacteroidales bacterium | reverse complement strand
TGCGGGCATTATTCAGCGCAGTGCCGGTAAGCAGGGTTCCGTTGGCGTCTGAGAAGGCGAGGCGTCGGAGGTTGGTGGGTGGGCAGCCACTAAAGGCATTTGCTGCTACAGTTGGCGGGGTTGCGCCCAGCATTAGATTGTATAGCTTAGAGCAATTATTAAATGCAGATGTCTGTATATTGGTAACGTTTGGCAGGCCTATAGTAGTAAGCTCCGATAAACTACCGAATGCATTTGCCCCTATATTGAGCACTTTGGCAAGGTGCAACTCTTTAATGCTAGTATTAAAAATAGGATCTCCAGCTATACCTGTTGGCACATCGGCAGCGGAATTTACCGTGCTGAGAATGGCAAAACGGGTAAGATTGGTGAAATTCTCCCTGTTAGCTTTTATCCACTCCCAGTCGGCAGAGGTAAAGTCGCCACTTCTAATATCAATGGCTGTTACCTCTTGAAGACCATAGGAAAACGCAGAAAAGAACTTAGACAGCGTTGTATTGCCGTAGTGGTATGAATGGGGTCCCCTGAAGACGGAGATTGACATTATGGATTGTTCCGGTGAATTTTGCGTAACGGTAAAGGTTACGGGGGAGGTAACTCCGGTTCCACTTATGGTATATTTGGCTACACGTGCTATTGCTTGGGTGTTTGCACTTTTTGTGGTAAAGGTAACAGTGCCGTTGTTGCTGCCCGAGGTGGTGCTTAGCTGAAGCCAATCGGCGCTGCCGCTAATAGTCCAGCTGGTGTTTGAGGTGATAGCAATACTGCCGTTGCTACCGCTAGCTGCATCAAGCATATGCGTGGTGGGCGTGGCGGAGAGGTTGTAGGTTGGCGTAGTAGCAGGTACAAAGCCCGCCACCCAGTTTGATGTTGTGCCTGTAAGTCCAAAGCCGTACAGCGTGCCATGCTTTGCGTTGGTTGTGGCATCGGTAAGGGTGGTAATTCCGCTATTGCTGTCGCCTGCTGTACCCTGGTTAAAGCTGTAGTAAGCAAGTAGGTTGCTTTCGGTGCCGGTAAGCGGGTTGTCCTTTGTATCGGCAATTTCGGTTTGGGTGCGCGCAATGTCCCAAATGCGCACCTCGTCGATACGGCCGCTAAAGTAGTAGGAATCCTCGTTGTATCGTTTTCCCAGGTTTACCGGCGCAGTACTATTCCGATAGTTTGAATAGCTTTCTGATTTCGCCTCTGTTCCGTTTATGAACAGCTTAAGATTAGTGCCGTTGTAGGTGGCGGCAAGGTGTGTCCATGTATCAGCAGTAATGGTGTTTGTGCCTTTTACATCGATAAATGAACCGTTGTTGTTTATGGTAATAATGGGCAGGTTGTCAGGGCCAATGTGTAGCTCCATGCCCACGTTGCTGGAAACGTTAAGGGTAGATATTATTGCCTGGTCTTTGCCCAATGTAGTTGGGTAAACCCATGCCTCCACGGTGAACTGTGTGGGGTTAATGGCGGGGCAGGCAACGTAGTCGTTGGTACCATCAAAATGCAGCGAGTTGTTAGCCGCAGGGGGTGTGTAGCCCGCCACCCAGTTTGATGTTGTGCCGCTAAGGGCAAAACCGTTTAGCGTACCGTTCTTTGCGTTGCCTGTGGCATCGGTAAGGGTGGTTCCTGTAGTTTGGTTAAAATTGTAGTAGGCCGCAAGTTTATTCTCGTTGCCTGTAGGACTGGTTTGCTTAATGGCTTCAATATCTGCCTGTGTAAGGGCTTTATGCCAGATGCTTACCTCGTCCATGGTGCCCTTGAAATAATTGTCAACAGACCATGCGCTCTTGCCCAGCCAGTTGTTGGCGCGGGTAACATTATTAGGAGCAGAAACGCTACCGCTTTTCACTGCGGTACCATCTATATAAATGGTTGCAGCACCTGCGCTGCTAATGGTTGTGGCAACATGGTGCCACGTGTTGGTGGTAACTACAGCAGCATCGGTCTTAATTTCCGAGTTGGTAGTTCCGTTAGCGCATTGGAAAATCAAACTTCCTGATGAGGCATCGGTACGCAGAATAATGCTGTTGTTCACGTTACCCGAGCCGTTGCCAATCTCAAACAAACGGGCATTTCCCGTAAAGGCATCCCACTTTACCCAAGCGGTAAAGGTAAAGCCCTGCGAAAAATCGTGGGTGGTTGTAAAGTCGGGCAGGTCAACGTAGTCGTTGGAGCCATCGAAGTGCAGGGCGTTGTTGCTCTGCGCCCATGCGCTCCCCAGTAGGGTGAGCCATAGGGTGATTGTGAGTAAAAGTTTTTGTTTCATGTGTTAAGTGTTAATTTTTAGTTTATGATGTTTAGTCGGTTAGTCGTTTGGTGTTTAGTTCTTAATCCTTTCCCCCAATCTCCGATGTTAGGTTTCGTAAGGTCGGGTTCTGCTGTGTTACATTGCGGATTATCGACTCTCTGGAGAGCTCCTCAAGCAGGTGTTTGTGCGCCAACGCATCGAATGGGTTGGTGAAGCTGCGGTAGTAAACTACCTTCTCTGCAGGTGTAACTCTAGTTATGCGCTTAGATGGGTTAAATGTTAGCCCTATGCTAAGTTCTTGGGTACTGGTATTTATTATGATATAAACCCAACCTAAGGCTGTTGCGCTTATAGGAATATCAAACGGTTCTTCCATAGTTTTGAAATTATGGTGCAATGGTACGGCTTGGTGTAGTAACAGGTGTCTCACTGGTGAAAATCTTTGTCTCACTGGTGCAAATGGTTGTTATTCATTTTGTTATACTTGCACTTTTTTCGGCTTCTTAAACATATCTTCGGTTAACCTATTTCGCATTATCCCTTTTGGCTTTTGCCTATAGCATTGTACATTGCAAGTCTCTTTTGAGTGCATTTAGTTGGTCGTTAATATGTTTGGCTTGTAGCGAGTGGCGGGGTAAGCCTAGGTGGCTTTAGGACTGTAAGTTTTGGCAGGGGCAAATCTTAGCTAATTCTTTACCTGTACTACTGTGCCTGTTTTGCAGCACATGCATTGCAGAGGGATGAGGCCTGCAAATGGAATTGTTTGTATTGGGTTCTGTGTACATTATCTCCTGCACTATTTTTACCTTATAATAGAACATGAAATTATAACGAACCCAAATAAGAGCTGGTTTAAATTAACAAAAGATTGCGTGGAGGCGTTAAAATGCAGTATGCTAATTATATATGTGGGGTGTAGCGTGTTGCTTTTTTACGATTTGTCCTTTGTTGTAGTGGTATTGTAGCGTAGTTTTTTGGTGCTAAAGCGCAGTAAAAGAATAATGCCATTGCCTTTTTATTATGCTGGTTGCTATTTTTACAGTAGGGTGGCAAAGGCTATATAGGGTGTCTAAAACAAAGCTTTTTGTTACTTTTGATGCACAATTATGGACATAGCAACTTTAGCAAATATATTTGTGCCCCTATCGGCAGCTGTTACCTCGTTTGTAATAGTTACGCTGCATTTGTATTATCGCAACCAGGGTAGCAGAGCCCGCTCGGTAAAGGTGCTCTGGTTCTATTTTGGCTGTTGTATTGTTAATTGGAGCGCAATATTTCTTTATTTCTATTTGCCCAATGTGTTTGTTGTGCTCAATTCCTTTGTGTTTTTTACATTTATTATAGTTCAGATACTTTTCTACAACTTCCTATTTTTCTTAACCCGGATTGATGCAGATGAGCGTTTTCCCCAAATTCACTTTCTTATTCCAATCCTCATATCGTTGTTCCTAACCGCATTAATGCTGCTTACTCCGTTTCAAGCCCAGCGCTTATCGGTACTGGGGCGTGGCGAGTTTACGGGAGGGAGCTACTTGTTCTTTATTGTGTCTAACTCCAAAATGCCAGTACGTCTAGTTTTTAGTGTTGTTTATACCGGATTATGCTTCATAAGGCTTTATCGGTATAGAAAAAGGGTAGAGAACTATTCGGCAAACTACGATAAGAGCTCGCTGCATTGGGTTAAAACATATCTTATTCTTTCAGTTAGCCTAATACCTATACCCTTAATGGGAATTATTTTACCACGAGGGGAGGCCGCTGCATCGGTTTTTCTTAGCATCCAAAATTTGCTGATACTGTTTCAGTATGCCTTCTTGTGCTTTCATCTTGTTACTCAGAATTATATATACTTAGATGATAGCCTCCCAAAGAGAAGTAGTGATAAGGAACTTGAGGAAAGCAACCCTGTGGTTGATTTCACCCCAGGGACTTTTGCCTGCGAAACAGAGTGTGTGGGCGCTAAAGTGAAAATTACTAGGGTCGATTTTGAGGAGTATATCGCAAGTGAACGCCCCTATCTAAACTCCGATTTACGCTTAACTGATGTAGCGGCCGATTTGAATACCAATAGAACATACCTGTCTGCCTTTATAAATACCGAGTATGGAGTAAACTTTAATGGGCTGATAAATAGATACAGGTTGTTGGAACTGGAACGATTAAAAGAACTTGAGGGTGCAAAAGGCTGGGAAGAAAAAGAGATGGTAGAAAGGGTAGGCTTTGGCAGCTATAGGAACTATAAGCGATTTGTATCGCAGAAGGATTAATCTCAATAACCCTAGAAAAGACATAGGGAAAAGTTGATGCTCCTTTTTAATAAAATGAGCAAAATGTTAATCCTACCCTTTCAGGGCAGGAAGTTTGTCGTTGCTCTCTCCGTGGGCATCTTCGCGATGCTCAATACCCACGGTTATTGATGTTGCGCCACTTCGTGGCAGGAAGTAGGTACTGCCCAAAGCCTGAAAGGCTTTAATCACAATAACCCTCGGTGAAACCGGGGGGGCATGCATGTATGATTTTATGCGCCCCGGAGGGGTGCTACACCTCAGCCCTTTTGCTCTTCTCCTTGGCTATGTTTCGGAACTCGGTAGGCGACATACCATAGTAATCGCGGAAGAGCCGGTAGTAAGTGGAACGAGAGGTAAAGCCACAATCCTCGCCAACGGCATCAACAGGGAGCAGAGGCTCCTCTATAAGCATATTTCCTGCGTGTACAAGCCTCACCCTATTTAGGTACTCTGTTACCGTCATCCCATTTGCGCACTCCTTAATAGCTTCGGCCAGATAGGTTGCGTTTGTTCCCAGGGAATCGGATAGCTCTTTACGTCCAATCTTAGGGTTGGTGAATAGCTGCTTCTCTGATAGGATGCTGTTAAGTGACCGGAACAGCGCTTGCTCCTTGCTTAGCGTATTCTCTGGAGTGCTTCTTAATGCCTGTTCGGCTTGGCTCTCTGCCTCTTGTATTCTGCGTATTTTTTCGTAGAGAATCCTGTTCTTCCGTTTGAGCCTTACAGAGTAAGCTATGTAGCCTAAAAGGATAAGCAGCAGGAATGCGCTAATGGTTAGCACAATGGCCAGCTGCGTTTTCGATACTTTTTTCTCTAGTTTCAGCTTGTCAACCTCATATATGGTGCGTAGCTCATTAAGCTGCTCGGCTGTACTTGCCGATGCGAGGGAATCTCTAGTGGGCATTATCTCGTGGTACAGGAGTGCGGCATCGGCATATCGTTTGGCCGATAGTAGTATGTCGGCGCGTTGCTCCTTGGTATCTAGTAGCCCGCGGTTGTTGTTCCCCAGCTTGTTTAGTTCCAGTCGCTTGGAGTTGTACGCCAATGCTGTATCGTACTCCTTTTGTAGCTGGTAGTACCTTGCGTAGCTGCGTAGCAGCAAAAGGTGCGCTATAGGAGCATTACCCTCCGTTAGTTTTTCGGCCATACGTAGTAGCTGGAGTGACTGTTCCATTCCTCCGGTTTCCATCTCTGCCTCGGCCATGGCAAGGTAGCAGTATCTGTATTTGCTGTCGAGGTCAGATACCTCATAGCCTTTTGTCTTGTAGCGTATCTTTAGCAAATCCAGTTTTTCTTTCCATGCGGCAGTAACCGATTTAAGCTTTACGTATTCCGCTGCTCCCGATAGTACCTCGCTGTAGTTCTCGTAGGTGCCCATCAGAAGGGTTTGGTCATCCATATCCGATAGCAGCTCTATAGCTTGGGCATAGGCTATGCTAGCTTCCTCTGTGTTTTGCATGTGATGGTACACATCGCCAATGCAGTAAGAGGCAACCCCCAGGCCGTAGCTGTTGTTTCGTTTGCGGGCATCGGCGTAAATTCTTTTTGCCTCCTGAAGCGCAGTTTGATACTGGTTTTGGTAGATATGCAAATCTACCAGTAGCGACCAGCTGTTGTAGTATAGCTCCCACTGCTGGTTAGATTCAAAAAAGCTGAGATTGGTTGGTAACGCTGCAATTAGCGCATCGTTCATGTCGTAGTTATAGTAACAAACCATTTTGCTTTGGCGGGCAAAGGCCTCTTCTTTGATGTTGCCCTGCCTGTGCGCCTCGGCAATATACTCGTCCAGGCAGCTTAGCTCATTTAACGAATCGTCCTGAGCAAATGCTATCCCGCAAAGGTTGCTGTAGGCCTGTAGCCGCGCTTCCCCTTTAAGCGTGGGCAGTATTTTCTTAATGGAGTCCTGCGGTGTTATGCTCTCTGTGGCAAAAACACTAGGTAGGGCAAGTATATAAATTGCAATGAAAAGCGCTTTTGTATTAATTCCTAAATACATATGCATTATCTTGTTGAAAATTGATACTTGAGCAAAACACCTGTAGCATATTTGCGTCTTGTTCTGTTTGGTAGATTGAAGGTAGCTGTTTTTATATTATTTCCTTGCAAGGAGGCAAAGGTAAGTTCTGGTGTGTGCTTTTAATGCGCAGTTATGTAGTGTATTGCGTTTTTACTAGTAGGCTAAAGCCTGCTAAATAGCATGCCCATTTTTGATGTGTGCCCAGGGCGACCCTAATTACAGTAGAAAAGGTGAGAAGTATCATTACCTCTTTATTTGGCTGTATTAAGGTAAATTCACTGGTGTTTTTTGTGTTTCTTGGGTTTATATTGGTTTTGGTTAGGGTAATTAAAGTGCAGGTAAGCGGCGTTAAGTGTGGCTTTTGTTGGGTAAATAGGGTTGCTGCACTTGACTTTCACTAATGTTTGTTGCACTTTAGTGTATGCTTTTTCTTAGTGAAACGAGTTGCTACCGTAACGCGTATTAGCTATAATAGTAAATTGTTTGTTAATAGAATGAATTCTGTACTATGCAAAAAACTAACATAATGCGCAACGCTTCTATCTATATTATCCTGCTTTTACTAATAAGCTCTTCAAGTGTTTTTTCTGGAGAGGAAGGAAACCTGTTTGTACGTAACTATTTGCCCAAGGAGTATCGTGCTCATGTTCAGAACTGGGCTGTTGGGCAGGATAGCCGGGGTATTATGTATTTTGGGAACAGCGATGGTTTGCTGGAGTACGACGGTGTAAACTGGCGGATAATACAGCTCCCATCAAAGGAATGGGTGCGCTCTATGGCTATTGATAGTGCTGGGCGCGTTTGGGTGGGCGGCTCAAACGAGATTGGTTACGTGGAGCCATCCAGCGCAAAGGGTATGGAGTACGTCTCTCTTACGCACCTTGTGCCAGCCAATGCTAAGCCATTTCTTGATGTTTGGGAAACGGTTATTCTTAACGGCGATATCTTTTTTAGAACCAGTAACTACCTAATTAGATACTCTAACGGCAAGGTGCATACATGGGAGAACTCGGGTGGCTTTGGGGTAAGTTTTGTGGTAAACAGCACCTTTTTTATATCAAGTAACAACCAAGGGCTGCTATACCTTAAGGGGAATGTGCTAAAAAAGGCTCCACAATGGGATTCGTTTACCCACGATCCCATTCTATTAGCAAAAACCTATAACAACACCGTTGCCTTTATTGGCACGGCAAGCAAAGGCTTTGCGTACTATAACCCATTAGCCCATCCCGATAGTAGCGTAAGGTACATTAGCTCTCCTGCTGCAAGTTACTACCAGAAGTATCACCTTAAATCGGAAGTGCAAAAGTATGGCACTAACTATTATATAAGCACTCCTGGCGATGGCTGTATTGTTATTAACGAGAAAGGCGAGTTGCAAACAGTAATAAATCAAATTAAAGGTTTGTCAACTAATAGGTTGCATGGTCTTGTGGTTGATAGGCACGGCTTTTTGTGGTTTGCATCAAACAATGGAATAAGTAAGGTTGATATTATGTCGCCCATAACCTATTGGGGTGTTGCCGATGGGCTAGATGGTAACGTGGAGTCCATTATTCGCTTCAACAATACGCTTTACGTGGGAACGCATCAGGGGATTTACTATATCGACTCCAAAAATAGGATAAAAAAGCTGCCAGGTCTAAATACTACTGGTTGGTCCATTATTAGGTTTACCGATGAGGCAACAGGTGCCACAAAAGTCATTGTGGGCGCAAGCAACGGGATATATGAGCTTAAAAAGGATAGGGTTCAGCTGCTGAGGCCAACATCGGCTTATGTTTATGAACTTTACCAAAGCAGATTTGTAAAGAACAGACTCTTTGCGTGTACAGCAACGGGTGTTGATATTTACAGGTTTACCAATGGGGAGCTTAGGCTGGAAGGGCATATAAATGGGGTTGCCGAGAATATACGTAGCCTTTACGAAGAGAACGCATCTACAACTTGGCTTGGAACCTTTAGGAATGGTGTGGTTAGGCTAACTCACAATCATTCTACCATTCTAAACCCAGAGGTAAAAATCTATGACGTAACAAAGGGATTGTCGTCAAATAAAAATGCGCTGCTTTTCCCTTTTAACGGCTCCTTTGTAGTAGGCTCCGATGGCGGGCTCGATAAGTATAACTCAACTACCGATAGCTTTGAGCCCGATACTACCTTGGGCGTAAACTATACGAGCAGTGGTAAGGATGTTTTTACCTTTTCCCCTGCGGCAAACGGTAATGTGTGGGTGTCGGGATTGAATAATAAGCGCAGCGAAACGGGCTACTTTAAACCTATGGCAAACGGCACATACACGTGGGTTGATGCGCCGCTTAGGCTAATTCCCGAGATGATGGTGTTTGGTTTTTATTTGGACGATAGCACAGGAGTTGCATGGATTGGCGGCGATGAGGGGCTCTTTAGGTACTCGCCATACCAAACTACCGATTATTCAGATTTGTTTAATGCTAGGATAAAACGGGTTAGCATTAATGCCGACTCGTCGTTCTACTACGGCGTAAGTACCTTTGGCGATAATGTAGATCTGCATGCAGGGTCGGCATATAAACCGGTTCAGCTAAGCTACGATCAAAACTCATTAATATTTAATTTTATAGCCATTTACTATGTTCACGAGGAGGCCAACCTTTACTCGTACTACCTTGAGGGCTACGATAAAAAATGGTCGGCTTGGCAAACGCTACCCATGAAGGAGTACACCAACCTCCCCGAAGGGAGCTACGTGTTTAAGGTAAAGGCAAAGAACATTTTTGGTGTAGAGAGCAATGTTGATGATTTCTACTTTACAATATCACCGCCTTGGTACAGAACAATTTGGGCCGATATAGTGTACGTTATCCTATCTGTTCTTTTTGTTTACATGCTCATACATCTAAATGCAAAGCGCCTTAAAGCCGCAAACGCAGAGCTTGAGGCTACTGTAATGGAGCGTACCGCAGAGCTATCGGAGGTAAACACTAGGCTAGAGGAAAAACAGGCTGAGCTGGAGATTAGGCAGGAGGAAATTACTGCTCAGGCCGAGCTGCTTGCTGAGAACAACAGGGAGCTTGAAAAGCTATCTATTGTAGCCCGCGAAACCGATAACTCTGTACTTATAATGGATGCCGATACCCGCTTTGAGTGGGTTAACGAGGGCTTTTTTAAGCTATACAAAACAAGCCTTAATGGGCTAATGGAAAGCTGGGGCAGCACCCTGCTTCAGGCCAGCTCTAACAAGAGTATTAAAAGTATAGTTGATGAGTGTGTTACTCAAAAGAAATCGGTTACCTATGAGAGCTTCAACACCCTTTCCGATGGCAGCTCCGTTTGGGTTCAAACAACCTTAACCCCAATTTTTGATGAGGATGGAACGGTTAGCAAGCTAGTGGCTATTGAGTCGGACATAACAGAGCGAAAGTTTGCCGAGTTCGAAATTGAGAAGCAACGCGATGAGCTACTGGTTCTAAACTCAACAAAGGATAAGTTCTTTAGGATAATTGGGCACGACCTTAGGAACCCGTTCAATAACATTATGGGCTTTACAGAGCTTATAATTGAACGGATTAGCCAGGGCGATACCGAGAAGGCTCTGTTCTTTGCTAATCTTTTGAGCCAAACCACTACATCGGCCTACGAGCTGCTTGAGAATCTGCTTACATGGAGCCGGTCTCAGTCGGGTGTTATAGACTTTAATCCCGAAAAGGTTAGCGTTAAGCGGGTGCTAGACTATAATGTGCAGCTTCTATCTGGTGCAGCCCAAATTAAGGGTATTGAGCTGGTGCTTGAGCTCCATTCCGATTTGCATGTTACTGCCGATAGCAACATGCTGCTTACCGTAGTGCGCAACCTGGTTACAAATGCCATAAAGTTCTCGTCCGTTGGCGATTCCATTACCCTTACTGCCATTGAGCAGGGCAAACGGGTGGTGGTTAGCATTGCCGATACTGGTGTGGGAATCCCAAAATCAAAAATTGATAAAATATTTAGGGTTGATGGGAACGTAAAATCTAAAGGAACGGCCAATGAACCAGGAACAGGGCTTGGGCTGATACTTTGCCGCGAGTTTGTTCAAAAGAACGGGGGAACCATTTGGGTCGATAGCCAGGAGGGTAAAGGCAGTACGTTCTCGTTCTCATTGCCTAAGGCGGAGTAGCGGCGCTAGGTTTAGCGCTTGTTCTTATGGGAGAAAACAGGGAGCTCTATTAGTCTGCTTTGCAATACTTACTCGCGCAAAATCCTGCAAGGAAAACAAACGCCTCGCCCGTTGTAAACCACAGTCGGGCAGCAATGGCAATGGCTGTGGCCTGCTCAAGCGGTACGCCAACCGATGTTAGCCCAAGGGTAATTATCCCCTCGCGTACGCCCAAGCCGCCCGGAACAATTATGGCAATTAGCCCAAGGGTTACGCTAAGAGGGAAAACAAAGGCTATAAGTGGCGATATGGCTGGGTGTATTGCGCTAACAAAGAGGTAAAAGCCGCTGCTCCATAGTGCCCAGTAAAGTAGCGTAACGCGGGTCATTGGCAGCGCCTCGGTAAAGCTAACGGGCGGTATTGTGAACTCCCGCTTAAAAATCATTCTAAAAAGGTACTCCGCTAAACGGCGTAACCACCCCGAGAAGTTAAAAAGCGTAAGCCCAACTATTAGCACCACAACAAGGGCTATTAGCCCTTGTGTTCCTGTGGGGCCAAAAATAATGGCAAGCGATAGCAGTAGCCCAAGCCAAATGTAAACCAGCTGCTCCTTTAGCGATACAAACGAGGCCATTTTTAGCGAATGCCCTTCTAGCGATACCTTTGAGGCACGCCCTAGTACCACCCATATTTTGCCTGGAATAAACTTGGCAAATACCGATAATCCATGAGAACTTAGTGCGCTTTTAAATGGTATGCTAATGCCGTGTACCCTTAGTGCCCGCTGCCAGCTTAGTACGCTGGCTAAAAAGCCCAACCACAGGAGTAGCGTTGAAGCGGCAAGTTTTACTGGGTTAACGTGTAGCGCAGTAAGGCTTAGGTAATCGTACTGGTACAGGTAAACCACCAGAAAAATTAGCCCAACGTATATTAGGGCATTAAAGAAGAACTTTCGCACAGCTATCGTAGGTGTTTGTTGTTGTCCATATCAAACCACATGGCAAATAGTATAAACTGTATGCCCATTATTACGGCAAACATCCAGGCCAAAAAGTTAACCTTTGGAATATGGTTAAAGGCTATCCAAAAGTACATTATGCGCACAAATAGCGGTATGCTGGCAGCCATTAGGGAAAATCCGAAGAAGTAGAAGAAAACCAGTGGGTGGAAGTCGCGAATAATATATTTCTCCTTAAGTCTAAAAAAGAACTGCTTTATGAGTAGCCACCCAATGGTAAACACAACATGGTGAACCTTCATCTTGCTCTTTTCGCCAACGTTGTAAACAGGTTTGGTAATAATGTCGCGCACCCTAAAGTTGTATATGTTAAGCCTTACCAAAAGGTCGTTGGGCTGTCCGTAGCGCTTGTACATCTTGTCCCAATCAATTAGCTGCAAGGGCTCCTTTCCAATGGCTGTGTAGCCGCTTTGCGAATCGGCGATGTGCCAGTAGCCCGATGCTATTTTGGTTAGCAACGATAGTATGGAGTTGCCAAAGTACCTAACCTTGGGTATTTGGTTAAAGGCATCGCCGTAGAATAGCCTGTTGGTTTTGGTGTAATCGGTTTCACCGTTAACAATAGGCTCTATTAGCTTAGGTAGCTCATCTGGATCCATTTGTCCGTCGCCAGCCATAACCACGGCAATATCCATGTTGTTATCCCTAGCCCATTTGTACCCCGAGGCAATGGCTCCGCCCACACCTTGATTCTTATCGTGCTTAATAAGCACCACTTTGGGGTTACCCTGCTGTGCGCGTTCTATAACCTTTACTGTGTTGTCGCGGCTAACATCGTCAATAACAACAATGGCATCAATATAATCGGGAATGGTTGCAATAACCTGTTCTATTTGCGACTCCTCGTTGTAGCAGGGCACTACAACTGCTACCAATTTATTGTTGTACATATTATAATACTTAGCATTATATTAATAGAAAACAAAGGTGATAAATTTTTTGTGGTGTATTTTACGGTAGTTGATCAGTTTGCTGCACAGGCTTAAAATACAACAATCTCTAAATCGTCAAAATACGCTACGGTTGAATTTGGGTTCCAAACATAAACTTTTACAAGCAAATTCATGCTATCTGGAGGTAAAAGTAGTTTAATTTCAAGCATTTCCCATCCGTTTTCTTCTTTTGTAGTTTGGCTAGTTTGTTCATTTATATCAAGTTCGGGTAGGCTTATAACAAGAAACCCTTTTTGATTTTTAGATTTACGCCAAACCCTAGCTTTAATTGCTTTCCTATGCTGACACGGAGTAATGTTAACTGTTAGGTTAAAAGGATTCTCTTGAGTTGCAACAACAGATGATTTGCCCGAGAATGCAGCCGAACGGGTTAGTCCTCCATTGTAAAATGTAATATTACTATTTTTGGTGTCCATAAAATGGAGGCTATCGTTCGTCAATATCTCGGTATTACAAAAAAATGTATCAATATTATTCTTGGTATTGTAGCCATCCACCCTAATTAATCTACAGTATTTGTCGTGATTAACTGTAGTAGTTTTGTAATTTTTATAAATATCAAAAATTGTTTTTTCATCGCAGGTTAACACGTGTCGCCCAACTATACTATTGGGAATTTCTTTGCAGATATTTGTGACAGTACCATCTTCATATTTATACTTCTTCTCATAAAACTTTATTTGGCGAGGATGATGCTTTATTATCACATCAATTTCCTTGAGTTCAGGCATGTCAGTTTTACACTGTTTTAGAAATCGACCTGCTCGCTCCGGAGTGTAGGTGTAATACTTGTAACTGTGGTTTGATGCATGAATTCTATCTACTGGGCGCCAACACAAAAGGATTATAGCCAATGCAGTTATAATGTAGAATAACTTTTTATGTCTATCTTTTACCAATGAATGGACAAGTATTATAATTGAATGTATGCCTGTTGCAACCAAAATTGCCAATATTGGATAAACCGCTGAGATATACCATTCGTTTTTTGTAGCAGCAAAAGACATTATAGTTAGGAAAACAATTGAGCCACTTAGCGAATATGCAATTAGCATTCTTATAACTGAATCTTTGCTGTAAAAAAAAGCTGCTATTGCCAATGGAATTAAATAGAAAAACGGTTTAAATCCCTTGTTAATGAGGTGTTTGAAGTAAAAAATAAATTCAGGGTGCTTTTCGTTCCCTAGTGGATATTTCTTAAATGCAAATATCTCATATTTCCAAACCCCTTCTAGATAACCTGGATCAGCGATTTCTCTACCTACATAGTATATCCCCGATAAGAAAAGTACTCCCAATGCAACAAGGTAAATGCGGTAGTCTTTAAGTAGCCTAATTCCATTTTTAGTTATAAATGTAAAAATTGCAAACCCCAAAAGAGGCGCTAAGCCCATTATTCCCTTGGTGAAAATTGCAAGAAAAGCGGAAATACCCAATAGCCAGAGATGCTTATTATGGCTATTGTCAAAATCCATTAAAAGCATAAAATAACTAATGGCTGCGCTGGTCGTAAATAGGATAAGAAGAGAATCGGGGTCTCCTGTGCGTGCTACATGGTAAAAAACATAACCCCTAGAGCAAACTAGCACCAATGGCATTAATATACCCAGCAGGGGGTTTTTAAGCATAAATGCTCCAAAGTACCAGAGCAGTAGCATGGTTAATACGGCTGCAACAATTGAAGGTAGTCTTACCGAGAATTCGTTAATCCCAAAAACCTTATAGCCAGCCATTTTTAACCAAAGGCTAAGGGGGGGCTTATAATCGTCACGAACGGGCTGCCCATTATCATACTGGATAAAAAAGTTGCCGTTGGCAAGCATATCAATGGCATTCTTGGCACTGCTGCCCTCATCCCAAATTTTAATTTGTTCTTTGTGGAAATCTTTTACAATTAAGAACGTGCCTGCTGATAATACTATAAACGAAAGTATGTAAAACCAAACTTTGGAAATACTATGCCACGCATTGCTATTCATTGGTTTTAATGGGTTTAAAAACATACACTTCTATTCCTTTAAACTTTTTAGTCTCATCCGTTTTTTCATACTTTTCTTCAATTGCTTTCAAAAGGGTTTCATTGGGGTCAACCACCCTGTAATGCGAAAGTACTAGTATTATTTGATCTAGTGTATCTGTTTTTACTGAGTTTAGTATCTCTTTCCCATTTGCAAAGAATACACCCTCGTTGCTTAAGGTCTTGAGTGTGTTTTTGTAGTCCATAAAGGCATCTGTACTGTAGTAGTATGAAAAAGGAAGCCATTGATACCAAGCCGATACAATTGTTACAGCGTTGCTTCTATCTAACTTTTTGTAAGATGCAATTGCTTCCTTCCAGTTCTCACCTTTCCAGGGGTTCAGGTTTAGCTTTAAGCCAGAAATGATAACCATAAATATCAGTAAAGAAACTGTTATTACACGTGGTGGCTTTTTTGCGGATGCCATGTAGGGTATTAGCAGGTAAAGCCCAATGCTAGTGTATAGAATGTATCTAGGTATAAATCTTGGATTATAGTATATAGAACTAACAAAGCTGATTAGGATTGGAGCAAATCCCCAAGCTAGTAGGAATAGTGTTAGATATATGCGATTCTTGTTGTCCCTTTGTTTATCTTTTAATAAGATGACAAAACTTGTAATAATCAGAATTACGCCAGTTATCATTACTACCTGATTGTTTAAAAGGCTATAAAGCATTACCCACAAACTACTAAGGGTGGGTTTTGCCATCCAAACCGTTTCGTTGCCCCCAAACCAAGTGTTATTAAAAAACCAAATGCTTAGTAACCCAACTGGTATTGCAACAGAGACCATGGCGTGCGCCGTTTTTTGCCATTTTTTAAGATGAAGCAGCCCGTAAAGACCTTGTGCCACCAAGATAAGGATGCTTGTTAAGTGCGTGTACAAAAGTATTGTATTTACTAGGCAGAGCAGAGTTGTGTTGAGCCAGTTTGGCTTCTTGTAAATACGCAAAAAAAGATCGCATGATAACACAACCAAAAGTCCAACCAAGGTATAGCTCCTTGCTTCGTGAGAGTAGTATAATTGTAGGTTTGAAACAGAGAAAAGTAGCGTGGAAAATATTGCTGTGAAGGAGTTTAGGTGTCGCTTAGCAAAGTAGAAAATAGCAGGTATTGTTGCTACGCTTATTAATAAACTTAATGATCTTGTTGCTACAGGTGATATGCCAAAAATTTTTATCCAAACGCTTAGTAACAAGGTGTACACTGGTGCGTTTGGGTATTCCAACGATTCTTTAATTATTTCATTTGCTGGCTTAATGGATAGGTTGACTTGAGAAACTTCATCAAGCCACATTGATGCATCGCCAAGATACAACCCTTTAAGGAGGATGTTAATTATAACTAGTGCTGTGAGATACAAAAAAGGCTTAGAAGCAATTGCTTCTATAATCTCGTCTATTCTATTGTTTAAGGCTTTCAACTTCATCTCTTTTAATTTGTAGATGTTTTGTTTTAAATGTAGTCAAATGTAATAAACCTTTCTGAATGTGATTAGGTGTGGCTGTTCATAATTAAGTATTCTGCGTGTCTATTGGCTCTACTCCACCACAAACCTCACCGAAACCGTTTCGCCCTCGTCGTCAACAACGGTAAGGGTGTGCTTCCCCTTTGGTGGCTGGGTGCTTAGCTTGTGGAAACGGGTGGTTGAGCCTAGGTAGGTATCGTTTAGGTGCCAGTACAGCGTAGCCTCGGGTCTGCTGTGAGCAGCCTCAAGCACCACGTAGCCCAGCTTTCCATCAAGGTCAACGGGTACGTTAATTACCGCATTGTTGGTGCGGGGGTAAAGAATGGCAATGGAGTTACGCCCCTCGGTGGGCTTGCATCCATCAAGGTAGGGCGGCAGCGGCCTGTAGTGCGGGTTCTTGCTTTTGTAAAACCATTCCATTGCAGGCGGCAGCACAAACCAGCTGGCGTGCTGCATCTGCGATGGGCTAACGCACTGGTCGGTAACCCTGTGCGTTCCCGTCCTGTTTAGGTGTATTAGCGTATGGTATGGGCAGGCGCTGGTGTTAAGCCCCGCTGTGGGGATAAACACCGTGTCAACGGGTTCGCAGAACTCGCTAGCGCGATGTCCGCTTAGCCTGCAAACGGGCACCTGCTGCATATCGTCAATGGGCATTTGGAACCAGGGCGATGGAGGGAGCAACCCAAACACATCAAACAGAATGGGTGCTGCTGCCGATACGCCCGTTAAATCGGGGCGTCCTTCGCCGCTGGCGTTACCAGCCCAAACGGCTACAACGTGCGTGGGGTTTACGCCCACAGCCCATGCATCCCTATGCCCGTAGCTGGTTCCCGTTTTCCAAGCAATGGAGCGCGACGATATAAAGTACTTCCATCCCGATAGCTCATCGGGGCGCGATACCTCCTTCATGGCGTCAAAGGTGAAGTATATAGATGCCGCATCAAGGGCTACATGCTCAATAGTAGGGCTGCTGCTAGTAATTTTCTGCTGCTGGAGGTAATGCGGTGGGCGTAAATCGGAAGGAGCATAGCGACTCTCCAACTCGTTGAAGCGGTTAACCCAGCGGGCTAGGCTGGCGTATATGCCTGTTAAATCCCATAGGGTTGCCTCTGCGCCTCCCAGAATAAGGCTAAGCCCATAGTGGTTGGCGGGTTGGCTAAGGGTGGTAAGCCCAAGGTGTTTTAGCTTAACGTGAAAGCGCTCAACGCCGTACTGCTGCAGCATCCGCACCGATGGCACGTTTAGCGATCGCGATAGCGCATTCGATGCTGGAACGGCACCATCGTAGGTGGGCGCGTAGTTCTTTGGGGTGTAGCCGCCAATTTGTGTGGGAATATCGGCCACTAGGGTGTGGGGTAGGAGCATCCCCTCGGTAAGCATCGATGCGTACAGTAGCGGTTTTAGTATGCTACCAGTGCTTCGGGGGGCGCGAATAATATCAACCTGATTCCCATTGTCGGTTCCATGTGGGTTGGTGTTGCCAACGTAGGCAATAACCCTACCAGTAGCTACCTCGCAAACCAGCACAGCAGCGTTGTTTATGGAGTTTCCTGCCAGTTCACGACCGTGCCGATTCACTATCTCCGTAGCCCGTTCCTGTAGTGAGCGGTCGATGGTGGTTCTTACCATCTTTCCCTCATATCCATCGGTAATGGCTCGGGTTAACAGGTGTGTGGCTGTTTGGGGTAGGGGCATTGGTTCACCCGGAAGTGGTTCTTGTAGGGCTAGGTTATATGTTAGGGAGTCTATCCTTTGTGCAGCCAGTAGTTTGCTAAGTAGCCTATCCCTTTTTGCTCTAAATATCTCCTGGTTTTTTCCTGGGAAAACCAGTGCAGGAGCATTGGGCAGAACAGCCAGCGCTGCGCTCTCGGCCCAGCTTAGCTCGTTGGGTTGCCGCTGGAAGTACCGCCACGATGCTGCGCTTAGCCCAACCACATTTCCCCCAAATGGCGCGTGCGATGCGTAAAGGTTTAGTATTTCGTTTTTTGAGTAGGAGCACTCCAACCTAAGGGCATAAAAAATCTCTATTAGCTTTTCCTTAACTGTTCGGGCCTTATCCTTTCGCCAAAGTCTTATGGTTTGCATGGTTATGGTGCTTCCGCCGCTTACAATACGCTTAGCCCTAATGTTTTGTGTGGTTGCTCTTGCTATGGAAAATGGATTAACCCCTATGTGATGGTAAAAGTGCTTGTCCTCAAACATTACAATGCACTCCTTAAACTTGGTGGGCAGGCTGTCGGTTTCGGGGAATCGGTACTGCCCATCGTTGGCTATAGTTGCCGCTAGCAGCTCCCCGTTGGTATCGGTAATAACCGTGCAGGTGGGGTTGGTAAATAGCTTTTTGGGTAGCGCAAGGTATGTGAGTATAGCCAAAGCAATCAGTATTATGATTGCTGCCGTAAAACGCGGACGGTTTTTTATTGCTAAGGGTAGCTGCATGTTTTTGCTAACGAAGAATGTGCACACTTTACTTTTAGATTGTTTGTAAAGGTAGTAATTTGCTCCTATTGGTTATGGGGTGGGCGTTTTAAAGGAATACAATTTTATGCCGATTACTTTTTTTTAAAAAAAAGTGATTTTCTCCATAGGGTAAAATCAACCTCAGCTATCATATGAGTGTAAAGGCAGAAAAGTTGATTTGGAAGTTGTTACATTTTAACCTTTACTCGTTAACCTTTAACCTTGAATCTTAAATCCTACAGCCATGAATAAAATTGTTAAACATCTATTGGGAATTGGCTTAATAGTAGCATTCCTAGTTCCATCGGTAGCAGCAATGGCTCAAGCCGAGGCCGCTTATGTTACAGTTAGCGGAGTAGTAAAGGACGAGAACACTCGCAAGGAGGTTTCCTTTGCCAGTATCTCCATTCCGGGCACTCATGTTGGCACAGTGGCTAACGCCGATGGCGAGTTTACGCTTAAAGTGCTAAAGTCGCTCAACGCAACCGATTTTGAGGTAACGCACATTGGCTACCATAACAAGAAGTTCAACATTGAGGAGGCGCTTAAGAATGGTAAAACCTACTACATTGCCCCCCACTCAGTACAGCTAAAAGAGGTAATTGTGCGCCCCGAGGATCCTGAGTCTATTCTAAAAGGCGCATTGGCAAATGTTAGAGCTAACTATAGCGATATTCCCAATATCCTTGTGGGCTTTTACCGCGAAACCATTAAGCAGAAGCGCGATTACGTTTCTATTTCCGAAGCCGTTGTTGATGTGTACAAAGGCGCATACCAAAAGGAATTTGATTACGATAGGGTAAGGGTTTACCGTGGACGCAAAAGCGGCGATGTTAAAAAAGCCGATACTCTTGTGGTTAAGCTCCAAGGTGGGCCGCACATTGCCATGATGCTCGATATTGTGAAGAATCCCGATGTGCTTCTCGACCCCGATATGCTGCAATACTACTCCTACGAGGTGCTCGACTTGGTGAGTATCGATAATGAGATGAACTATGTTATTGGGTTTACCCCAAGGGTTGAGCTGGATTTTCCGTTATACATAGGTAAGGTGTATGTTACTACCGAAACGCTGGCCATATCAATGGTTGAGTTCTCTATGGATCTGAGCGATCCGAACAAGGCTGCCCTTCAGTTTGTACGTAGGAAACCTGCGGGCTTACGCTTTACTCCAACAACGGCAACATACCTTGTTACCTATAAAAAGCAGAACGACAGGTATTTCCTTAATTACGTGCGTACCGAGGTTGCCTTTAAGTGTAAGTGGAACCGTAAAATATTCAGCTCCAGCTATACCATTATGTCCGAAATGGCCATAACCGATAGGCAGATGGATGGCGTAACCCGCTTCACCGCAAAGGAGTCGCTTAAGTCAACTTCCGTGCTTGCCGATATGGTTCCCGTTTACTTTGATGAGGATTTCTGGGGCGAGTATAACGTAATTGAGCCCGAGGAGTCTATCCAGTCGGCCATTAAAAAGCTTAACCGTAAACTTAAGAAGAACGGGAACTAACGTACCCCAGCCACCCCACTCCGTAGTATTTAGTTTGGGTTTGCATACGGAAAGCACTTTTTAGCTGTGAGAGGTTAAACTTAGGTGCCCTTTTGCAAAGAGTAAATAAAATGGGTTGTGGGGTGGTACTCTTTTGTTCTGTAACTATCTTTGCTTTATATACTGCAACTATGCCGTTAGCACATCTCTCTAGTCAAAAAAGGATTCAGAAAGGCGACCTTAAGGAGTTCGAAACGCTATTTAAGTGTTACTACGAGCCTCTTTGTAGGTATGCCAACTCCTTTTTAAGGGATATGGATATGGCCGAAGAGCTGGTTCAGGAGTTCTTTTACAACTACTGGAAAAACAGGGAGAGCATCACCATTCAGCTTTCCCTTAAATCGTACCTGTACCGCTCCATACGCAACAGCGCCTTAAGGTATTTGGAGCACTTGGCGGTTAGGCTGCGTTACGCCAATTCGGTTAAGGCATCGGCTAACGAGACCGACACCCCAACACCAACCGACGAGCTTGAACTTGCCGAGCTAAACAAGGTGATTGAGGATACCCTTAACCAGCTTCCCGATAGGTGTAGGGAGATTTTTACGCTTAGCCGTTTTGAGGGCCTTAAGTACCACGAAATTGCCGATGCCCTTTCAATATCCGTTAAAACCGTTGAGGCAAACATGGCAAAGGCGTTGCAGCTGTTTAGGAAGAACTTGCAGCAGTACAATAGGCTGGCAGTTTAAACTAGTTTTACTGAAATTACTTGGTTATGAATACTACAGAGGGTAACATACGGGATTTTGAAATTGTCGCTCGCTATTTAGCAGGGGAAATGACTGGCGATGAGGTTGCTCTTTTTACCAAACAGCTAAATCAATCCCCTGAAAAAAGAAAAATGGTTGAAGAGATGGAGTCGCAGTGGAAGGCAATGGGGAAATACCGTAAAAAACAGCATGTGAATACAAGTGAAGCTTGGGAAAAGCTATCCGGGCGCTTGGAGCAGGAGGAGCTTATTCCCACCACTATGCCCGTTCAAAGAAATCGCTTTATGCAATCGTTAGTACGTGTAGCGGCTATTCTTGTTATGGTTGTTGGTGTTGGTAGCCTTTTGTTCTACGCAGTAACCCGCATAACGGAGGCACCCATGCTTAGCGCTGTTACTGGTGCCGAGGATTTTACTCTGGTTCAAACCCTATCCGATGGCTCGGTGGTTTACCTTGCGCACGACACAAAGCTGTTCTACCCCAAGGAATTCCTAAAGAATGAGCGTAACGTTGAGCTTAATGGCGAGGCCTTTTTTGATGTGGCTCACAACGCCAACCAACCCTTTACAATAGAAACCGAAACAGCAGTAATTGAGGTGCTGGGTACTGCCTTTAACGTGAAATCGGCTTCAAAAAGCTCTTTTGAGCTGCTTGTTGAGCGCGGAAAGGTTCGCGTTACCCTAAAGGACAACCCAACGCAGAGCCAGATTGTTGTTGCGGGAGAAAAGGTTACCCTTGTAAACCATAAGCTCAATAAGGCACTTGCTAACGTCTCCGCAGCCAAGTGGCGCACCAATAAAATGCAGTTTAAGGATGAGAGCTTGGCCAATATTGTTAAGGTTATAAACTCAAACTACGGCAGTAATATATTGGTTAGCAACGCCCAACTGGCAAATAGGCGCTTAACCGTTACCTTTTACAACAACTCCCTTAGCACCATTGTGGAGCTTATATCCCTTACCCTTGGCGTTGAGGCGCAGCAAACCGATACTACCATTGTACTTACCCAAAAGTAGCGTGATAAGAATAGGTGTACACCGCATAGGTTCCCCGTTTTGCAAGCCGCTGCTAGTGGCTCTGCTTTTGCTCCTTTTTGTTGATGTTAGGGCACAGGATAGCGTGCTGGAAAGCGAGGTTACCCTTAACGTTTCGCGCATAACGCTTTACGATGCGCTTAACCGCATTACCGACCTAACGGGATACTTCTTTATTTACGATAGCAAGGACGTTGATAGCGATAAACGGGTTAAGATCTCCGCCACCAACAAGCCCCTACGCAATGTGCTTGCCCTATTACTCAACGATTCTGAGCTTCACTTTAGGGTTATCGATAAGCATATCCTTATTTACCGCCAGCATTCCGTTGCTGCCATTGCTCCGCATCAGCAAGCACAATGGGCCGATACCCTCACAACCTACCAAATCCGTGGGCGGGTTTTCGATAAGGAGGATCGTAAGCCAATGCCTTACGTGTCGGTTGGCATAGTATCGGCAGCAGTGGGAACCATAACCAACTCCGAGGGGTATTTTGTGCTTACCGTAGCTCCAGAGTATCTAAAGGAGTCAATCTCCCTGTCGCACCTAGGCTACAAAACCCAAAGGTGGCCCATCTCGCTGCTAACCAGCCAGGTGGTTGATATGTTCCTTGAAACGGAGTTTGTTTCCCTGCAAGAGGTAATTATACGCAACTACGATGCCCGCGCCATTGTTCGTAAGGCATTTCAGGAACGCACTAAAAACTATAGCAATACCCCCACCTACCTTACCACCTTTTACCGCGAGGGGGTGAGCAGGGATACGCGCTACATAAACTACTCCGAGGCCATATTTAGCATTTACAAAGCGCCCTATGGGAATACGTTTAGTCGCAATCAGGTTAAGCACCTTAAATCGCGGCGCATTAACAGCGCTCGGCAGCAGGATACCCTTGTGGTTAAAATTAAGTCGGGTGTGGGAACCAGTTTGGATCTTGATATCGTTAAGAGCTTACCCGACTTTTTCGACCCCGCTTACTTCGATAACTACACCTACTCGCACGTCGATATTATTACCATGGACTCCCGTACCGCATTTGTAATTAGCTTTGTTCAGAAGGAGCATATTACTGAGCCGCTATACAAAGGACTGCTTTATATTGATGATAGCTCGTTTGCTATTCTGGGCGCCGACTTTGAGATTAACCAGCTATATGTTACCCGCGCCAGCAGTTTCCTTGTAGTGAAAAGTAGCCCAAAGTACCGCACCAAGCCCGTTAGCGTAAAGTACAGCATACGCTACCAGAAGCATAACGGCGTTTACTTCCTAAAGCATGTGCGTAGCGATCTTAGGTTTAAGGTACGGCGCCGCCACCGCTTTTTTGCTACCGATTACGATGCGTTTCTCGAAATGGCAACCATTGGTATCGATTCTGTTAACGTGGAGCGCTACAGTCGCCGTGAACAGCTAAGCCCCAACGCTATCTTTTCCGACCAAAACTTCTCTTACGACGAGAAGTTCTGGGGAAGCTTCAACTTTATTACCCCCGAATCGAATGTGCTAGAGGCTCTGCAGGACATAAAGCCTATTATTGAGCGTATTGAGAAGGAGTAGCGCATATTCTTCTGTGGCTAGGATTAAATTTAGTTTCTATAGCCAATCATCATAATCAGAAACGAAAATCTCATCTTTATACTTATTAACTCAGAGGGGATGGTGACACATACTACAGAAAACAAACCCTCCGAGGCAGAGTTGCAGATAGAGGCATTGCTATAGCTCTATTGTGTCTCATGTGTGTGGGCATCTTAAAATATATGGTGTGAGAATAAGGGTGTTTCTTTCTATACTATTCAATCTTGCTTTTAGCGTATGCTTTGGGCAGGTTGATTACTTTACGCAGCTTGCCGATTCGGCCATGACGCTAACCCGCCAGCGGGTAACCTACGACCCGTCGTACTTTCGCATTGCCTATCCCAATGGCGATGTCCCCTCCCATAAAGGCGTTTGTACCGATGTGGTTATTAGGGCATACCGTAAGCTGGGCATCGATCTACAAAAGGAGGTGCACACCGATATGCAGGCAAACTTTAGCCTTTATCCTCGCAACTGGGGCTTATCAAAACCCGACAAGAACATCGACCATAGGCGGGTGCCAAATCTTATGATCTTTTTTAAACGTCACGGTCAAACGCTTAGCCTATCCAGTAGCCCTGCCGATTACCGCCCTGGTGATATTGTGTGCTGGGATTTGGGTGGTGGATTGGTTCACATTGGACTGGTTTCCAACAAAAAAGTGCCTGGTGGGGAGCGTTACCTCATTATTCATAACATTGGCGCAGGGCAAGTTGCCGAGGATGTGCTGTTTAGCTATAAAATAATTGGTCACTTTAGCTACAAAAAGTAGCACTTCCCTGTGTAAACTAGTTTTGTGCTGCAAAAGGGCTACCTTATAATTGCAGTTCTTTCACGGAAAATGTAATTTGTAAAGAATTACTAAATAGTTACTGCAATGAAATGGCAGCTAACTCTTTGTTTGTTGGTAATGCTTTGGGGTGCAAACTTTAGCGTAGGCTATTCAACCTGCTGGTTGTAAGTAGCCATCGTTTTACAAAGGTAAAAGCCGATGCCTTTTCCGTTGATGCACTAAACCAATTCTTTGCGCAACGGAATGTTAAGGATATTGTGGTGGTTGGGCTTATTGCCGAGGAGTGCATTTATAGCACAGCCTTGGGCGGATTAAGGAAAGGGTATAACATGTATATTGTCCCTAATGCTCTTGGAAGCAGGTCGCAAAAGAAAAAGGCACGAACCATTAAAAAGCTCATTAAGCATGGAGTACAAATGTACTTCATAAACAATAATAGCTAAATGCTGTTTGCCCATAATATATAGGAAGTAAGCGCTGGTTAGGTTCTATCCCTACAAGTTAATATGTACTTAAACAGATTTAAAATGAATGCCGACAACGAAAACTTTAGGAACCTTTTTAATATCATTCACGATTTCTTGTTTATTCTCGATTATAACGGAGTTGTTGTTGAGGTTAATAATGCTGTAGTTGATCATCTTGGGTATAGCAAAGAGGAGGTGTGCGGCAGTAGCATGTTTGCTATTCACCCCATTGAGTATAGGGATAAAGCCCAGCAAATAGTGCGACGAATGATAGAGGGACAAAATGAGGTTTGTCCGCTTCCCCTACTTAAGAAAAATGGTGAGCACGTTCCTGTTGAAACAAAAATATACAAGGGGAAATGGAACAACGTTGATGCGCTAATAGGCATTAGCAGGAACCTATCGGATATGGCCATTTCTGAGGAGAAGTTTTATCGGGTTTTTGAGAATAATCAGGCGTTAATGTCTATATCCGATTTGGAAACAGGGACTCTCATAAACGTTAATAAAAAATTCCTGGCTACCCTTGGTTACAAAAGGGCTGAACTTATTGGTAGAAATTCAAAGGCGCTAAACATTTTTTACGATTACGAGAAACGAGCCGAACTTGCCGAAAAAGTAAAGGACAATAAGTTTGTTGATAATGAGTACATCGTTATTCGCACCAAGGATAATAGGCTCATTCATTGCCTCTTTTCGCTATCTCTTATCAAAATACAAACTCATAGCTACGTACTTTCGTCGGCAATAGATATATCGCATCTAAAGGATGTTGAGCGGAAACTTGAGAAGGGACTTAGACATCAGCGGCTGCTTGCCGATATCTCTCAAAACCTACTGTCGTTAGACGATTTCGACGCAAATCTGAATAAAACCCTCGCCTTTGTTGGGGAGCATACCGATGTGAGTCGCGTTTATATCTTCCAAGATAATGAGCAGGAAACAGAAACATCCAACACATATGAGTGGTGTAATGTTGGTGTGAGCCCGCAAATAACCGATTTGCAGAATGTTCCTTATGAGCTAATCCCCTCGTGGAAAAGGATACTAGCCAACCAAGGCCGAATCTTCTCAATGAACATTCACGAGCTACCTCAAGATATTGTCAACATTCTTGAACCACAGGAAATAAAGTCGATATTGGTTTTTCCGATTATAGTAACTAGTAAGTTTTTTGGTTTTATTGGTTTCGATGAGTGTAAAAACAACAAGTTGTGGGATGAGGAGGAGGTAGAGCTTCTGCGTACAATTGCGGGTATTATCTCAAACTTTTTTGAGCGAAGGCAGTTCCAAGCACAGCTTGCCGAAAGCGAGATACGGCAGAAGTTGGCAATAGAGAATACGCAGGCAGGATTATGGGATTGGAACATACAAACGGGGGATGTGTTTTTTAACGATATGTGGTGTAGCATGCTTGGCTATGGTTGTAACGAAATTGAGCCTAACGTTAAATCGTGGGAAACGCTGGTGCACCCCGATGATATGCCTAAGGTTTTGGATGACTTGAATAGCCACCTAGAGGGGAAACGCCCGTATTACGAGAACGTTCATCGGTTGCTTACAAAAGAGGGAAAGTGGAAATGGGTTATTGATAAGGGTAAAGTTATTGAGTATGACTCTAACGGGAAACCCTTAAGGGCAATAGGTACCCATATTGATATTGATAACCAGAAAAAGGTGGAGGAGGAGCTGCGAGACCTAAACGCAACCAAGGATAAGCTCTTTTCTATTATTGCCCACGACCTCAGAGGACCAATAGGATCAATGATGCAGATTGCTGAGTTGATATCCGATACCGATGGGTTGAATGAGGATACCCTTTTTAGTTTCCTTCATTCACAGCGGGAGCTTACACAAAGTACGTTTCAGCTTCTGGAGAACCTGTTAAACTGGGCTAGGTACAACCAGCACCAAATTACTTATTCTCCCAAAGTAATTGAGCTAGCCCATATTATCGATGAGGCTATTCTGAACGTTAAGTATGCTGCAAAGCAAAAGGGCATATCAATAGTATCAGATATTTCCCAATCCTTTAGTGCCTTTGCCGACGAGGATATGGTGAAACTTGTTGTTAGGAATCTTTTATCCAATGCCATTAAGTTTACCGCATCGGGCGGGTTTATTCGGGTTGAGGTAGGACATAAGGCAAACCATTTAGTGGTTGCTATTACCGATACTGGAATTGGTATATCACAGGAAAATATCGATGTTATTCTGTCCCACAATCAGTTTCATTCTACTTATGGCACTAACAAAGAGAAGGGGACTGGTTTGGGACTTAAACTTTGTAAGAGCTTTGTAGAGCAGAATAAGGGCGAGTTTACAATTGAGAGCGTGCTGGGTAAAGGAACCTCCTTTAAGTTTACATTACCTGTAGTATAGTCTGCTGTTTAGCTGGAGTGCCAGGGGGGTAATCCCTTGCCATTTGCTATAGTGAACTAACGGCTGAGTGCGTATCTATATCGTTTTTTTTTGTATGGGGTATTACATTATCTATCAACTATTTTACTGTTTTTTGTTGATGGTTTTTACAGAGATTCTCGTAGAAAGTCTCTAACTTGTTTGTGCTTTATTCCCATCTGCCTTTGTGCTACTCTACTTGCATTTACTGGTATTGCAAAAATAGCCTTGCTGCTCTTGACTATTAACCCAAACTAAAACCCAAACCTATGGACAATCCAAAAAAAGGGAAGTGCCCAGTTATGCATGGGGCAAATACTGATACCGCTAGCTCTGTAATGAGCTGGTGGCCAAATGCTCTTAACCTCGACATATTGCATCAGCACGACACAAAAACAAATCCTATGGGCAGCAATTTTTGCTATAGGGAGGAATTTGCTAAGCTCAATTTGGATGCGGTGAAGCAAGATTTAAGTGCACTAATGACCGATAGTCAGGACTGGTGGCCTGCCGACTGGGGGCATTATGGTGGACTTATGATTAGAATGGCATGGCATAGCGCTGGTACATACCGCATTGCCGATGGTAGAGGCGGCAGTAATACTGGTAACCAGCGCTTTGCTCCTCTCAATAGCTGGCCCGATAACGTTAACCTTGATAAGGCTCGCAGGCTTCTCTGGCCCATTAAGAAAAAGTATGGAAACAAAATATCGTGGGCCGATTTGTTTATCCTTGCGGGGAACATGGCCTATGAGTCAATGGGGTTTAAGACCTTTGGTTTTGGCGGTGGGCGTGAGGATATTTGGCATCCAGAGAAGGATATATACTGGGGCGCAGAGAAGGAGTGGCTTGGTAAGTCTCGTTATGATGCCGCTGCCGATAGCGAATCGCTTGAGAATCCGCTGGCTGCGGTGCAAATGGGTCTTATTTACGTTAACCCCGAAGGTGTTGATGGTAAGCCCGATCCGCTTAAAACGGCCAACGATATGAGAACCACATTCAAGCGTATGGCTATGAACGATGAGGAAACTGTGGCCCTAACCGCAGGTGGCCATACGGTGGGTAAGGCTCATGGCAATGGCGACCCATCTGCACTTGGCCCTAATCCAGAAGCAGCTCCAGTGCATACTCAGGGTTTTGGTTGGATGAATCCCAATGGCAAGGGTAATGCAGAGCATACCGTTACCAGCGGGTTGGAGGGCGCATGGACAACCCACCCCAACAAGTGGAATAACACCTATTTTTACCTGTTGCTTACCTACGATTGGGAGCTAAAAAAGAGCCCCGCTGGGGCATGGCAGTGGGAGCCTATCAATATAAAGGAGGAGGATAAACCTTTTGATGCCCATATGCCTGGTGTTCGCCGCAATCCTATGATGACCGATGCCGATATGGCCCTGAAAAAGGATCCCGAGTACAGGAAAATTGCTGAACGCTTTTACAGTAATCCCCAACTTTTTGCAGATACCTTTTCTCGGGCGTGGTTTAAGCTAACTCACCGCGATTTGGGTCCCAAAAGCCGTTATCTTGGTGCCGATGTACCAAGTGAGGACTTAATATGGCAAGATCCTATTCCTGCCGTTGACTATTCTCTTACCAATGCCGAGGTTGACGCTCTAAAAGCAAAGCTGCTTAATTGCGGATTAACCCGTACGGAGCTCATATGCACCGCATGGGATAGCGCGCGTACATTCAGGTGCTCCGATTATAGGGGTGGCGCAAATGGCGCTCGAATTCGTCTGTCTCCACAAAGGGATTGGGAGGGTAATGAGCCCCAGCGGTTGGCTAAAGTTCTGGCAGCGCTAACCGAGGTGCAGCAGGGCTTAAGCAAAAATCTGAGTATTGCCGATTTAATTGTGCTAGCAGGATCTGCTGCAGTTGAACAAGCAGCAAGGGATGCTGGGGTAAGCACAAAGGTTCCCTTTTACCCTGGTAGGGGCGATGCCACAGACCAAATGACCGATGCTGAATCGTTTTCCGTTCTTGAACCGCTTCACGATGGCTATCGGAACTGGCTGAAAAAGGAGTATGCCGCAAAACCCGAAGGGTTGCTGCTTGACCGAACTCAACTTATGGGACTTACCGCTCCCGAAATGGTAGTTCTTATTGGTGGTATGCGCGTTCTGGGAACAAACTACGGCAATTCTAAACATGGTGTGTTTACCGATAGGGAAGGGGTTCTCTCCAACGATTTCTTTGTAAACCTTACCGATATGCGCTACTCATGGAAACCCATTACCGATAACCTGTACGATGTTGTTGAGCGAAAAACTAATAAAACAAAGTGGACTGCTACTCGGGTTGATTTGGTAATTGGTTCAAATTCCGTGCTGCGTGCCTATGCTGAGCTCTATGCTCAGGACGATAGTAAGGAGGAATTTGTTGCCGATTTTGTAAAAGCGTGGACTAAAGTAATGAATGCCGATCGCTTTGATTTAAAGCACTAAGCTGTTTTAGTTCTACGTTTGGCTGATGCTAACACTAGCCGTTGTGTAGCGCCAAACAGGTTCTTAAAAATGATAATTGGCGATGGAGTACCCATTGCCAATTGTTGTTTTGTTGGTTGCTGTATTGACGTTTTACAGAATAGTACTGCCTTACCTTTTTCTAAGCAGGCAAGTTCTATTCATCTATGGGAGGTTTACCTCTTTACAAGTTCCACCTCAAATAGCTTAGGCCAGTTTTTGCCCGTTACCCAAATTCTACCAGTGGTGGAGTCCCAAGCAATGCCATTAAGCACATCAATGTTTCTGTGCATATCTTCGGGTTTTAGCAGATTGCTAAAATCAACCTCCTTTACCACTCGTCCTGTTTTAGGATCGATGGCTACCACTCGTTCTGTTTGGTAAACGTTGGCATAAATTAGGTTGTCTATGTACTCTAGCTCGTTAAGTTGAGTTACCTTGCCCTTATGGTCGTACACCTCAATGCGGCTGGCTTCAGCAAAATTTTCAGGATTCATAAAGTACAGGGTGTTGGAACCATCGCTCATAATTAGCTGCTTGCCATCGCTGGTTAGACCCCAACCCTCGGAGCGGTAGGTGAATGTCCCTGTTTGCTTTAGCGTTTGCGCATCGTAAACAAAGCATTTTCCCGATGTCCATGTAAGCTGGTATATTTTGCCATTTTGCATGGCAATGCCTTCTCCAAAATGCTGTGCATCAAGGTTTGCTGTGCGAGTAGGCTCTCCTGTCGATAGTTCAACCTCGCGTATGCTCGATTTCCCGTTTTGCCCAGTACCCTCGTACATTATGCCGTTTTTGTAGAATAGCCCTTGGGTGTAGGCATTAATATCGTGTGGGTAGGTCTTTTTTATGCGGTAGGTGTAGCGTTCGGGTTCCTTGTTGGTTTTAATCTTTATTGATGTTGATGCGGTTTGTCGCTGTCCCTTTTTCCATGCGGTAACCCTAATGTAGGTGGTGCCCATTTTATACCCTTCGGTCATAATGGTGTGGTTAAGCCCTTCAATGCGCCCAATGCTCTGCTCGTTGATGTAAAGGGTTAGTGAGTCGGGTTGAACGGCCTCATCAACAAGTTTAAGGGTAAGTGGCAGTCTGTCGCCTTGGTTTATTAGGGAGCCGTTGGTGGGCTCGTCTATCCTGATTAGCGAAATGGGCTTTTCCTTTGTCTCTGTGGCGGCTACTGATTGTGCCTCGTTGCTATTGCATGCCGATAGCACCATTAGCGCGCTTGCCAATACTGTAACTAATGCCCTTGGGGCGTTGTGGGGTAGTATCATGGGTTTACTTTTTTCGGGTGAGTAGCCTTTTTAGTAACGATGGCCTCTTTAGTCGGGCAACCGCTTGGCGTTCCTTTAGCACGTTTCTATCCTCGGGGAAAAGCATTTGCCAAACCTCGCTCCAGCCAGGGAATCCGCCAACGTTCCTATCATCAATAAAAATATCTGCGTCAATTTTTCTCGATATCTCGCCATCAAAAACCTCCTCGGGATAGCTCTTGTTCACAGCGTAGAACTCAATGCCGTTGCTGCGGCAGAACTCAACTGCCTCGTCAAGTTCCTTTCCTGCCCTAAAGGTCCAGAGAATTAGCACAAAGCCCCTTTTTTGCAGCTCCTTTAGCGTTTCAAAGGCAAAGAGCATGGGTTTGCCAATGGCAGGGTATCGGTTCTCAACTATTGTTCCGTCAAAATCAACAGCAATCTTAAGCATCCTAAACGGTTATTTATGCAAATATAGTTTTTTAGATGGGAAGAAAGGGTAGGATTGCCTGATAGGATTTTGGGTGTGTGTATTATCAGTTTTGAATAATATTTTACCCTATTTCCCAATTCTCACCTTATCAAAGCTCCACGAGAGCGAGAATATGTTTGAGTACCTTGAGTACCCTGTGCTGCCTGCATTGGTTAGCGCGTAGTCTAGGGAGATGCCCTTAAAGCGGAGCCCAATGCCAATGTTGGGCTGTAGTATGTAGCCATCGCTGGTAAAGCCTTGGGTTTTCTGTATGTTTCCAATGCCGGCTCTAATGGCAACAACCTCCATGTACCGCACCTCAACGCCTGCACGTGGGTCAATGCTTGCAAAGCTGGATGTTATAAGGCTGTTGCGCTCGCCATCAAAGTAGGTTGTGGCACCAACCTCGGCGGCCAGTTTAATCCGTGCCGATAGGGTAAACTCCCTACCAACACCCAATGATAGCGATGGAATGGTTAGCTCAAAGTTCTCGGCTGGGGCGGTGTTAAAGGTGCTATCGCCAACGGTTATCTCCAGCTCATCGTTGTTAAAGCTCCATATGTTAACTGTTGATGTGGCATCGCGCAGATTTGCACCAAAGCGCCAGTTGCTAAGCTGGTACCTAAGGCCAACATCAAAGCCAAAGCCCCATGCCGAGGCAAATGGGCCAACGGAACGGTACACTATTTTGGCGTTACCGCCAATTTGAAGCCCTTTTATGGGCAGCTGATGCGCGTAGCTTAGCAGGAAGGCGTAATCGGCAACGGAGAACATCTTTATGCGGTCGTAGCTAATGTTGCCCTCGCTATCCATAAGGTCGGTGGTGTTGGGGATATCATCAACACCAAAACGTATTGCGGTAATTCCCAGCGCCGATGTGGAGTCTGGCTTATACGCAAATCCAAGGTGATTGTAGCCAGCCATGCCCGCAAAGTAGCTGGCGTGCATTAGGGTAACATCGTACTTTTGCTCAAGGCTAAGTAGCCCGGCGGGGTTCCAGTAGCTGGCGCTAGCATCGTTGCTAAGGGCTACGCCAGAGTTACCCATGCCCATCCATCGGCTTCCGGCGCCAATATTCAAAAAATCGTTGCTATACTTAGATTGGCCTTTGGTAACAACCACCCATAGCACTAGAAACGCTAGTGCAAAAAGGCGAAATACTTTTACTGATGCTAGTTTGCGCATGCTGCGGTAGTGCCTAAAAATGCAATTATTTATGGTTGTAAACTTACAAATTCAAAAGTTTAATACCAACCACAGCATTTTAACTTATTTTTGTTGAAAATATTGTGAAGAAAGGGGCTGTTATGACAAATGCAAAAGGAGTAATTAGGCACATTCCAAATGTTATTACACTACTAAACCTAGTATCGGGATGCTTGGCCATTGTGTCGGCATTCGAAGGGAATTTATACTTGGCTGGTTGGCTAATTGTAATTGCTGCGGTGTTCGATTTTTTCGATGGTTTTACTGCGCGACTCTTGGGCGCGTACTCGCCGCTGGGTAAGGAGCTGGACTCGCTATCGGATGTGGTGAGCTTTGGTGTTGCTCCATCTATTATCCTGTTTCACTTGTTAAAGGCTGCGTTAGGAATTTCTGGTTCCGAAGGGTTTACAACGGGGCACTTCCTGCTGGCTGTACCCTTTATTATGGCCGCATTCTCATCGCTACGATTGGGCATATTTAATTTGGACGAGCGCCAAACCTCATCGTTTATAGGATTGCCAACACCAGCCAATGCCATGCTTATTGTGGGTTTGGTGTTTGGGCTTAACAGCTCGTGGGGTGGCTTGTTCCAGACTATAACCTCATCGCCTGTGGTGCTAATTGCGCTTACGCTGGTTATGTCTGGATTGCTAGTGTGCAACTTGCCCATGTTCTCGCTTAAGCTAAAATCGCTATCGGTAAAATCGGCATATAAGCAGCTAATCCTACTATGCGGAATAGTTGTGCTGGTTGCCGTTTTTGGTATGGCTTCGTTATCGTTTGTTATTTTACTTTATATTCTGCTTTCCCTTCTTTTTTGGATGATAGAACCCGCGCGTTAGGCGCTTTATTTGTTAAGGATGGGACTCTGGTTTTATGCTAATTGTACAGTGCAGGCATATAACGGGTTGTATCTGTATCTAAAATAGATTTACACATGAAGATTCTTGCAAGAATTCTAGTATTACTAGTATCTATCCAAATTCTGACCATAGACCTTTTTGCTCAGAGTAAAATAGAACGTTCAAAAAGTGAGCTAAAAGAGGAGCGAATTATTCGTGAAAGGCGAGCAGGAGAGTATTCTTCATCTTCATCATTCAGCGATGACGGTTGTGGTGGATTTTTTGAGGAGTTGATATTTCAGGCGGCGCTTTTCGTTTCATATTACTCACTCATAGGGAGCTACGCTTTTGAAGACCATTTATATAATGATTTAGCGCCTTATCCGCTATACAATGGGATTTCGGGGAACTACGATGCAACGCTTACCGAAGAGCCCAAACTAATGCGTCTCGATTTGGAGAATAAAATCCTGCTAAGCCCTTCTAATGTTTATGGTAACCACCTAAAGGCTAAGTTTAGACCATTCCGCTTTCTGTACCTTCAATCCGATTATTACCAGCTGTGGGAGCGAAATGGTATTCCTAGTAGCTATTCTCATCTTTCCCTGTTCAATTTTAACTTAGGATATGATAGGTTGCGCTTTGAGCGCTTTAACTTGGGGTGGACTATTGGCGCAAAGTACATTGGTAGTGGTGTTAACGATTGGGGCGTATCGCTTGGCATAAACGCGGAGGTGTTTTTGGGTAAGCACTTTAGCCTATCTAGCGCAATGCGGTGGGGCTGGATAAATAGCAGTTCGGTTGATGAGTTTGAGGCGCAGCTTAACTACCATGTAAAGAATTACTACTTTACTGCGGGCTACGAACATCTTAAAATTGCCACACCAACCTATAACTTTATGGCTATAGGCTTTGGAATATATTTTTAGTGAGGGAATTTGATGCGTTGTAGAGTGCGGATATCTTGATGATTAAAACACAACCGCAACTAGTTAGGCTGATATTTCTTTGCCAATCCCTACCGCCGTACTCCTTTTTTTGTTAGTTTTGCCCTCGTTAAGCAGAAAACTACCAAATAATATACCGATGAAATTCCTTGCCGAAATCAACGTAATGCCACTTAAGGCGTTGCTCGACCCACAGGGTAAAGCTGTTGGAATGACCCTTCACAACATGGGTTATGCCGAAATGAACAATGTGCGCATTGGTAAGCACGTTACTCTTGAAGTTGAAGCTTCATCTGAAGAAGAAGCCATGAAAAGAGTGAATGAGGTTTGCTCTAAAGTGCTTTCTAACCCTGTAATGGAAGGCTACGAATATACTCTAACCGAGGTTAACGAGTAACGCCTAAGCGTTACCGTTACTATCGGCGTCCATTATTTCAGCCTGCTTCCGTATTGATTCCTTGTGAACCAGCTGAAGCAGGCTTTTTATATACTCCTCGCTAAGGCCAATCTGCAGTCCGTACTGCACCCTTGAGTCAACAATATTTTCCCAACGGCTCTCCTGATAAGGTTTTACGTTACACTGCTTTTTAAACTCGCCTATCTCCTTAACAATATTCATACGCTGCGCAAGCAGTTCCAGTAGCTGCTGGTCAATGGAGTCAATCTTTGAGCGGAACTGCTTTAGCTTATCGCAGAATGGGGAATCGCTTGCCGTGCTGCTTTTAATGGACAGTGCGTTAAGCATATCGTTAAACGCGCTGGGTGTAAGCTGCTGCTGTGCGTCGCTAAGGGCTACTTTGGGATTGTTGTGTACCTCTACCATTAGGCCATCGGCCATAAGGTCTATGGCTTTTTGCGCAATGGTTGGAACAATTGATGCCTTGCCTGCAATGTGACTGGGGTCGCATATAATGGGCAGGTTTGGCATGCGGCTTCGCAGGTCTATGGTTATTTCCCACTTGGGTAGGTTGCGTAGCGTGGTTTTCTCAAAGGGGAAGAATCCACGGTGTATTGCGGCTAAGCGGGTAATGCCCGAGCGGTATAGCCGCTCAATGGCGCCAATCCAAAGTTCTAAATCGGGGTTAACGGGATTTTTAACCATTACATAGGCGCTTGAGCCCCTTAACGAGTTGGCAAGCTGCTCTACCGAGAATGGGTTAGATACCGTACGTGCACCCACCCATAGTATATCTATACCATATTTTAGCGCCTGTTCAACATGCTGAGGGGTTGCAACCTCAATGGCAAGGGCTAATCCAGTTTGATTTTTTGCCTCCTGTAACCACTCTAGTGCCTCGATACCAGCACCTTCAAAGGCTCCTGGACGAGAACGGGGTTTCCATACACCAGCCCTAAGCGCGTGTACCTTACCTGTTGCGGCAAGTTGGGTGGCTGTTGCCAGTACCTGTTCGCGGCTCTCGGCGCTGCAGGGCCCAGCAATAATATATGGCGATTGACCAGCATAGCCTGGCCAGCTGCTTAGTGGTTCTATGTTTAGCTTATCCATCGTAATGCAATTGGAATTGGCAAAGGTATGTATTTATGTTTAATCGGCGATAGCAGGAGGGAGGTGTGGTGCGTAAGAGTTTTTTTGTTGATGATGTATTCTGTGAACCTATTAATATGTTGTTGTCCATAATCAATCACAATCATCAATCTCCAAATAGCTTAGCCAAAAAGTAAGGGCGCGACAACCGCCACGCCCTTACCTTCTATTTGAAATGTAAAAGGTCTATTCTGCTTGGCCTGAGCATTTCTTATCGTAGAACTTAATTGCCATGATAGAAAGCTTGTAGCTAACGTAAATTAGCACGGGCCACGATAAAAGCATGAGTATTTCTGGTAGGTATTTCATGACTTAATGTTTTAGTATTTGTGACTCTCGTTTTGCATCTCCTCTGCATCAATCTTCTTATTGTTGATGCTTTTCCACGCATACCAGATGTAGGCAACTACAAAGGGAACCATTATGGATACGTAGCTCATAACGGTTAGCGTAAACTTGCTCGACGAGCTGTTAAAAATGGTTAGTGAGCTCTGCAAATCGAAAGTAGATGGGTAGTAGGCGGTGTTGTTGTAACCAGCAACTAGCAGTAGCGCAAGCACTGTGGCCACTGTTCCAATGCCAGTGTACCAAACTCCCTTTATGCTACCCGTTAGCATCGATTTGTAAATGCCAAACAGCACAAGCACTACGCCTAGCAGCAGCATTACTAGTAGGGCAGGCATCTCTATCAGGTTTTTAAAGTACTTGTATGGCTCCATGTAAACCATTGAAGTGTCTGGGTTTACGGCAAATCCATCGCGGAGCATCAGCCAAATGGCAAACACTAGGAATAGCACAACAAAAGGAATGGCGTTAAACCACATCTGCTTGCGGGCTCTGGTTGATATGGAGATATCATCAACCATGTTAATAAAGTATTGCAGTGCAAGCACTCTGGCAAGGAAGAAAACGGCAAGTCCAAGCGATAGGTTGTGCAGGTTAAGTGCAGCCTCAAGCCCGTGCCAAGGTGTTTCCCACGATGATATTATGGGGTTGCTAAGGTTGGTAAGGTTCATCTTATCAACAGAAAACATGGAGCCCGTAAAGAATGTGGCAACGGCGGTTCCTAGTAGAATGGTGCCCACTAATCCGTTTATGAATAGGAAGGTTTCAAAGGTTCTTTTCCCCAGAACGTTATTGGGTTTTGAGCGGTACTCGTACGATATGGCCTGAATAATAAAGCAGAACAGAATGGCCATCCACACCCAGTAGGCGCCACCAAAGCTGGTTGAGTAGAAAAGAGGGAACGATGCAAAGAACGCTCCACCAAAGGTTACCAGCGTGGTAAAGGTGTACTCCCATTTGCGCCCAAGGGAGTTTATGAGCATTGTACGTTCGTCGTTGGTTTTGCCAAGGGTGTAAATAAGGGTTTGTCCGCCCTGTACAAACAGAAGGAAAACCAGCAATGCACCCAGTAGCGATACAATAAACCACCAGTAGTGCTGTAGGAATATGTAAGTTGTGTCAATCATGGTAGCTTCCTCCGTTATTTAGGTCCAATTTTTATTTGCTTAATCATAATGCTTACCTCAGCAATTAGCAGTGCGGTAAATATTACTGCGAAAAGAATAAAGGTAACCTGAACTGCGCCCGCATCAATGCGCGAAACGGCAGCAACGGTAGGTAGAATATCCTGAATAACCCATGGTTGACGGCCAACCTCGGCAACAATCCAACCTGCTTGGCTGGCAATGTAGGCCAAGGGTACCATCAGTACCGATATCCATAGCAACCAGTTGTACTGGCGAATTCTGTTTTTAAGAGCCATGAATAGAATCAGTGCAAAAAATCCGATGAATAGGAAACCTAGTGCAACCATCACCCTAAAGCTGTAGAAGGTTAGGGGTACGTTTGGTATTATGCTCTTAGGATTGTTTAGGTACCCGTAGCCAAAGTAGGCAAAGTTCTCCTGTAGTATGGCTTTGTGGTACTCCATCATCTCCGAGTTACCCTCGTCCGATGCTGCGGTATAATCGGCAAGCGCCTGTATGGCAATTTTGCCGCGTGCCATTTTCTGCTCGGCCGATAGGGCTATTTGAGGCTCTCCATTGGCATCGGTGTAGGCGTAACCACCCTCAACAATATCGTTTATCCCTGGAACAAAGGCATCGGTGCTTCTGTAGCCTAGTAACGAGAGCATTTTTGGGATTTCTATTTTAAAGATGAATGGCTCCTTATTGTCGTCGTACTCTTTACCTGGGGTTAGCGCACCTATGGCAACAAGCCCAGCGCCCTCTTGCCCTTTGTAAAGGCCTTCCATGGCAGCTAGCTTCATGGGCTGCTTTTGGGCAACCTGATATGCCGATCCATCCCCTGTAAATGCAAGGAATAGCGACGATAACAATCCAAACGTAGCCGCAATAATGATGCTGTGCTTTGCCATCTTTATCTCGCGCTTCTTTATAAGGAACCAGGCGCTTACCCCAATTACAAATATGGCAGCCAGAACGTATCCCGATGTTATGGTGTGTAGGAACTTGTTTATGGCTACGGGCGAGAATAGCACTTCCCAAAAGTTAACCATCTCGTTGCGGGCTGTGTCGGGGTTAAAGTGCATCCCAGCGGGATACTGCATCCACGCATTGGCAACCAGAATCCACAGCGCCGAAAGGTTTGCGCCAAGCGCAACAAGCCATGTTGATATTAGGTGGAACTTTTTGCTAACCTTGTTCCATCCAAAAAACATAACGGCAATAAAGGTGGACTCCATAAAAAAGGCCATAATGCCCTCAATGGCTAGTGGCGCACCAAAAATATCGCCTACAAACCAGGAGTAGTTGCTCCAATTGGTTCCAAACTCAAACTCAAGAATTAGTCCTGTAGCAACGCCAATGGCAAAGTTTACTCCAAATAGGGTTTGCCAGAACTTGGTTGTGCGTTTCCAGTGCTCGTCCCCAGTTTTGTAGTACATGGTTTCCATAAAGGCCATAATATAGGCCAAACCCAAGGTTAGGGGCACAAATATCCAATGGTACATGGCCGTAAGGGCAAATTGTGCCCGCGACCAGTTAACCAAGGATAAATCAAGATTTTCTATCATAGGATTATTTTTGGTTGGTTAGCTGTTCTATTACGTGGTTGCTGCGTTCCTCATCGGTTTTAAAGTCCCTTTTTAGGATGTTAGGGAAAAAGAAAATTTTAAGGATGACGAACATAATAAAGAGCTTAATAAGGATTATGGCCCATAGGGTTTTACCTATAGTCATGCTTCGAAATCCCTCGTAGTAGAAGTTAAAAGCTCTTAGGAAGATGTTTTTTTTCTTCTCCATTTGCGTTGGTTAATGTAGGGTGTTTGTCGGGTTTGCGCCCGATGTCTAAATAGGATGTTATAAAATACAGCCCTTTAGGCTAGCACTGCTCAGTAACGCAAATATCGGCTAATTGTTCCCTTTAAGGATGTAAACAAATCCTTTTGCTGTCTCGTAATTGTTGTCTAAGTCCTCAATTACATAGAAGTAGATACCTTCGGGAAGCTCATTGCCCATTTGGTTTTTGCCATCCCACTGTATCACATTGGCGGTATTCTGGTGCACCAGCGCTCCCGAGCGGGTGAATACCCGCAGCACCATTCTGGATAAACCACTTGTTTGCACCTCAAAAAAATCGTTAATGCCATCGCCATTGGGTGTGAATACGTTGGGGACATTCTCTAATGGAACTTTTGTTGTTCCAAAAACAGTTTTTATCTCAACTGTTTGCTCGTAATTAATAGTATTTGTTGAATTAGAACTATTCCAAACGCTAAGCTTAACGCTGTAGGTTCCACCATTGGGGAATGTGTAGTATAGGTTTGGATAGTTAGCATTGGTATGCGATTCTCCATTTATTGTCCATGCAAACCTCATGCTTCCTGGCGCTTCGTTGTCGCCAACAAGAAATGCGCTTCTAAAAATTCTTTTGAATGTGGCTAATGAGTCAAGGTTTGGGTCAAGACCTACTGTAAAAAAGGCCGAGTTGGCCATAACTTCCTGTGTGTATGTGCTCTCTACTCCGCCTATACTGTAAACAAGGAGTACCGTTTTTGTAAAGTCGGAGGTAGAAATAGCGTATTCATGTGTTGGCGATACCTCTGTTGAGGTGGTTCCGTCTCCAAATTCCCAGCGTACCAATGTGGCTGTTTCTGGCAGGTTTGGTGTAAACGTAACTAGAGTTTTGGTGCTTGGGTCATCAACAACGTTTAGCTGAATGCTAAAATATGGCTCTTGAGCCAATGCTGCAAAGCTTGTTATAATGCTTGCTACTGTTACTAAGAGATATTTTGCTAACCTGCCCATTTCTATTTAGTTTCGTATTAAACAGTAAAATTAGTATTTGCCGTAAATAAGGCGTTATATTTTCTGGGTTAATTTCTTTACAACCCTGAAATTGTTGAAAAATTCCTTCCCAAATACCCTAATTACGGTATAACCTGGTATGGCAAGTAGCATTCCTAGTATGCCGCCAACGCTACCGGCTATTAGTAGTACTATAAAAATCTCAAGTGGGTGAGCATTAACGCTGTTGGAGAATATTAGGGGCTGAAAAACGATATTGTCCAGCAGCTGAACCGTTAGGAATACCGCAACCATGTAAATGGTTAGCGGGAGTAGCTGGCTGCTAAAGTCGAGCTGTAGATTGGTGGCTATGCCAATTAGCGTTCCTAGCATTGTTCCCATTAGTGGCCCAACGTATGGTAGCACATTTAAAACACCTGCGAGTAGTCCCATAACAACGGCCGTTTCAAACCTTACCCCAACAATGGTTAGCCCTATGGTATTAAGCGTCATTATGGCTAAACTCTGAATAAATATGCCAATAAAATAGCGCATTAGTAGCTTGTTAATGCTCGATAGTGCGTGCCGTATGTTGCTCTCGTAGCGTTCGGGGAAAAGAATAAGAACCCCTTCGTAAAAAAGGTTCTCATCCTTTAAAAAGAAGAAGGTTATAAACGATACCGAGAAAGCTGCAATTACTATGCTTATTAGGATGTTGGCTGTGGAGCTAAAAAAGTTGGTGAGCATGGCCACATTAAAAAAGCTGCTAACCTTATCTATTATAAATGCTTTAACGGAGAATGCTTGTGCCGATGCTGGCAGGTACTCGTGCATTATACTCTCAAACCTCTCAATGGGCTCCGAAAAGTTCTCAACCATTTGGGTAACGTTTACCGAACTTAGCTCGTTGGCTTGGCTTACCACTAGGGGAATCATTATGCGAAAGAAGAGGATGAATACAGCCCAAAGTGCTACCAGCGAGACCGATGCAGCTAAGGCTTTAGAGGGGCTCCATCCCCTAATTTTTATTCGGCATAGTATATCAACCAGCGGCTTCCCTACTAGCGATAGTACTGCTGAAATTAGAATGTAAGCAACAATGTTAGAGAAGTACCAAAGAAGGAACCCAATAAGCGCTACTACTGCGCTAAGTATTATATACTTGGCTAGTTTGTTCATATGGCTAGTTAATGTGTATCAAACCTAGCGCAAATTTGTAAAAAAACAAAATGGCAGAGGGTTATATGCTTCGTAGTGCCTAATTCAAAATGTTTTAGCATACACTTAAACGTTTTAATGGTTCCTATGTCAAAGCTCTGTTCCTTTGCTAAGCGGAAATAATCATCTCTAATTCAATTATATGTTTGCTTCACATCAGGGTGAATTTGCTGCGTTGATAACAGCGTTTTTCTGGACAATCACTGCGCTGGCATTCGAGTCTGCTGGTAAAAAGGTGGGGTCACTATCGGTAAATCTTATCCGATTGTGCATGGCCTTTGTTTTTCTATCCTTATTAAACTGGTTTGCACGGGGTGTTGCGTTCCCAACCGATGCTGGTGCTCATCAGTGGATTTGGCTATCCCTTTCGGGGTTGGTTGGCTTTGTATTAGGCGATTTATTCTTGTTTCGTGCCTATGTGCTAATTGGTGCGCGTATTTCCATGCTTATTATGGCTCTGGCACCTCCTATTGCTGCCCTTATAGGCTGGATGCTTCTTGGCGAAAGCCTTTCTGTTAAGGAGGCCATTGCTATGGTTTTAACATTTGCTGGTATTGCCTTGGTTATACTAAAGCGTGAGGCTAAGGTGCCTGAACTTGAAGTTGCCACAGGGAATGAGGTTACAAATGGGAACAGCAAGCGCAGAAAGGTAAAGTTCTCATACCCCCTTACAGGATTGCTCTTGGCCTTTGGTGGTGCAGTAGGGCAGGGCGGAGGCCTTGTGCTTAGCAAGTATGGTATGGGCGATGGGTACAACGTTTTTGCATCGGTGCAAATAAGGGTAATAACGGGGGTAATTGGGTTTGCCCTAATCTTCCTGTTTACCAACAGATGGAAGGCGCTTTTTGCTGCCCTAAAGAATAGGGAGGCAATGACCCGTCTGTCCATTGGCGCCTTCTTTGGCCCTTTCCTTGGCGTGTCTTTCTCGCTGTGGGCGGTAACGTTTACATCAACCGGTGTGGCCTCGGCAATTATGTCAATTGTTCCCGTGCTCATTATTCCTCCTGCAGTAATTTTCTTTAAGGAGAAATTTAACCCCAAAGAGCTTATTGGCGCGCTAGTTGCCGTTGGAGGGGTTATGCTGTTTTTTCTATAGCAATTTTTTTGCGGATATTGATATCGTGTTTATTTGAGAGGCTATTGCCATTGAGCAATAGCTTTTCTATTTTTATTGTTTCTGTATCGCACTTTTGCGTTACTTAACTGTTTAAATGCTAACTAACCACCTTAATGCGATTACTATGAAACGATTAATACTTCCCCTTGCCCTGATACTTGCTCTTGCCGCGTGCAATGTGTCAAATAAAGTGGTAGAAACACCAGCACAACCTGTTGCTATTGAGGATTTTCTTCATGAACCATTCGGCTTTTCCGAGACTGTTAGGAATTTTCATGAGAACTTTCCTGGGCTAAAGGAGACACGTGTACTAAGGAAAAATGCACACAACCCTGAGAAAAGCGACACCATTTACAAGCTATACTCTCGCAAATCGTCGGTTATGATTTACAAAACCCATTTTAACCGCGAGATGCTGCTCGGGGGCGTTATTCTTGATAACCGCATTAAGCTTAGAAATGGCATAACTGTAGGGGCTAGCCGCGAACAAGTGCAGCAAGCTTTTAGCAACCTACCTACGGGATCCAGTAGTACCGATACCCTAAAAATAAGCTCCGAAGCGGATCTTAGAACCCTTAAGTTTGTTTTTGATGCTAAGGGAAAGGTAAAACGAATTTCGTTTTCTGGCTACGTGGACTAGCCTTGCTGCTAAGCTGCATCAATAACGCAAAAAAGCCTGTCGTAATTCCCGACAGGCTTTTTTGTGTTGCGTATATCTCCTTGTATTTATTCTAACTCTGCAATAACGGTTTGGGTTCCAGTGGCTTTCTGATCCATGCTTACCTTGATTTTAGCATTAAGCGGCAGGAATAGGTCAACCCTTGATCCAAACTTAATAAACCCAACCTCCTGATTCTGCCCAAAAGGCTTAAGGTTGTCAGCATAGTTTACAATTCTACGGGCAAGAGCACCTGCAATTTGGCGCATCATAATCTTTGTGCCCTTTTCGGTTTCCATGACCAACGAGGTTCTTTCGTTAAGCGTTGACGATTTTGGATGCCAAGCAACTAGGAATGCGCCTGGATGGTACTTGTAGTAGATTGGCTTGCCTTTAATGGGGAACCAGTTAATGTGCACGTTCCACACCGACATGAATATTGAGACCTGTATGCAACGGGTACCTAAATACTCCGTTTCTTCAACCTCCTCAATAGCGCAAACTGTTCCATCGGCAGGAGCATAAACTAAGTTAGGATCACTTAGCAGGGCTCTTTTAGGAACCCTGAAAAAGCGCGCCACAAAAATGGCAAAGAGCAGGGACGGTACAAGTACAATGTAAAGAGCAATACTGCCTCCCAAAAGGAACGCAGCAATGTTAATTGCTGCAAGGATTAAAAGGGTTAATCCAAAAATTTTGTACCCTTCTTTGTGAATAAGCATAGTCTTGGTTTGGGGTTAAATTAACATCATAACTTCTAAGTAGGCTACTACCACAGGGGTTGATAGTAGAATGGCATCAAACCTATCAAGTAAGCCGCCATGACCCGGTAGGAATTTTCCCGAATCTTTTACCCCTAGGCTGCGCTTAAACATGGATTCCACTAAATCGCCAAAAACGCCCATGGTAGCGGTAATAAAGCCAATTACTAACCAGTGCGATAGGCTTATTTGCTGAACAAACATTGCTATAACCCAAGCGGCTAATGCCGATACTGCAATGCCTCCTGCAAAGCCTTCCCACGATTTGTTGGGCGAAACTCTAGGGAACATCTTGTGCTTACCTATGCTTACGCCAAATAGGTATGCTCCAGTGTCGTTGCTCCAGGTTAGCGCAAAGAATGCCAGTGCAATGCTAGGGTCGTACGATACGTTAAACGATGAGCTGTTTAGCACCATTAAGTTTAATAGCGAGAACGGTAGGCCAATGTATAGTATCCCAAGTAGCGTGTAAGCGATGTTGTGAAATGGCCTTTGGTGGTTCCTGTACAGTTCAATAATAAAGATGCTTACAAAAAGCGGAAGGAACCCAAGAAAAGTGATGGGTTCCAATCGTCCTGATGCATAGAAATAGGTTGATAAAAAAAGAGCAGCGCTAAAGAGCAGTCCTAGAAGTACTTGAGGCCTAATCTTTGCCTTTAGTGCAAGGTTGTAGAACTCAAACAGCGATGCCAGCATTAGCCCCATAAATATTATGAAGAAAGGGATTTTACCAAGGTAAACCCCTCCAACTATGGCCAGAACAAATAGCACCCCGCTTATTGCTCTTTTTACAAAAGTTGTCAAATTTCGAATGTGTTAATCAGTTCCTTTGCCTTCTCTTCATTCTCCTGTGTGGTGTAAACTTCGGCTACCCCAAAAGTTTGGTATGAAGAGTCCTGTTTGTTCATAACAACCGCCTCAATGCCATTCTCTTCAAGCATCTGCTTAATAATTTCCGCTTGATATGGCTTGTCGGTTGTGTAAATGCACTTCCAATTTGCGTCAGTCATCGGTTTACGTGTTTTAAAGGATTAGGTTATGCGGGTGTTGTTTCGTTTCCGTTCTCCTCAAACCCTTTTGTAACCACTTCGGCTCTGCTGTGCGATTTACGTGGCCCAAAAATACCTTCTAAATCCTCACTAAAAATAACCTCACGCTCAAGCAGCAGCTCGGCAAGCTTGTTTAGTCCGTCAATGTTCTCGTTAAGGATTTTGGTTGAGCGTTCGTAGGCTTTGCCTACAATCTCTTTAACCTCTACGTCAATTGCTTCGGCGGTTTTTTCACTATAGGGTTTGGAGAATGCATACTCCGATTGTCCCGATGAGTCGTAAAAGCTTATGTTCCTTAGCGCATTGCCCATTCCAAAGTAGGTAACCATTGCATATGCCTGCTTGGTAACCTTCTCCAGGTCGTTTAGCGCACCAGTTGATATTTTGCTAAACACAACCTCCTCCGATGCTCTTCCGCCAAGTGCAGAGCACATCTCGTCAAACATCTGCTCGGTGGTGGTTATTTGTCGCTCCTCGGGTAAGTACCACGCTGCGCCCAGTGAGCGTCCGCGGGGAATAATGCTAACCTTTAGTAGGGGGTTGGCATGTTCAAGTAGCCAGCTAACGGTGGCGTGTCCTGCCTCGTGGAATGCTATTACACGTTTTTCCTCCTTAGAGATAATCTTGTTCTTTTTCTCCATGCCACCAACAATTCTATCAATAGCATCAAGAAAATCCTGTTTTTCTACTGAGTGCTTGTTCTTCCGTGCAGCAATAAGTGCAGCTTCGTTACATACGTTGGCAATGTCGGCACCAGAGAATCCAGGGCTTTGCTTTGCTAGGAACGATGTGTCGAAATCTTTTTCAAGCTTTATTGGCTTAAGGTGTACCTTGAATATGTCAAGACGCTCTTTATAGTCGGGTAGCTCAACGTGGATTAGCCTATCAAAGCGGCCTGCACGAAGCAGCGCGCGGTCAAGAATGTCGGCACGGTTAGTGGCGGCAAGTATTATTACGCCTTGGTTTGATCCAAACCCGTCCATTTCGGTAAGGAGCTGGTTAAGGGTGTTCTCCCTCTCGTCGTTAGACGAGAAGCCTGCGTTTTTCCCGCGGGCACGACCAATGGCATCAATCTCATCAATAAACACAATACATGGAGCCTTCTCCTTGGCTTGCTTAAATAGGTCGCGAACGCGCGATGCGCCAACGCCCACAAACATCTCAACAAAGTCGGAGCCCGACATGCTAAAGAACGGTACGTTTGCCTCACCAGCAACGGCTTTGGCAAGTAAGGTTTTACCTGTACCTGGAGGGCCTACAAGGAGTGCTCCTTTGGGGATTTTTCCTCCAAGATCGGTGAACTTTTTAGGGTTCTTTAGAAACTCCACTATCTCCATAATCTCAACCTTGGCCTCCTCAAGTCCTGCAACATCGGTGAAATCAATTTTTACGTTTGATTCCTTGTCGAATAGCTGTGCTTTGGATTTGCCAACGCTAAATATATTACCGCCTCCTGGGCCTCCTGCTCCTTTGCTCATTCTGCGGTAAATAAATACCCAGAATCCTATAAGTATGGCAAGAGGTAGAATCCAATAGATTATATCGGAAATGTAGTTTTGGCGCTCCTCGTACTGAGGGTAAATTTTCTCCGTTTCGGTTTTTTCTGCTTGGGCTTCCTCTAGCTGGCGCTCAAAGGTTTCTATTGAGCCAATGGTGAAGTAGAAGTGTGGCCCTGTTTTAGGAACGGCGCGCATACCTGTACCAAGTCTATCGGTGTAATTATCTAGGCTTGTGTCTTTAATAAATACCTCTACTTTACCTAGGTTGCGTATTACAACAAGTTTTGATACGTCGTCCTTAACTAGCATCTGGTTTTTAACCTCGTGCCAGTTAGTTTCTAAGGCGTTTTTGCTGCTGTAAAAGAAGTTTAGAATAATTATGGCAGCAATAATGATAATGTAAACCCAGTAAACATTAAACTTAGGGGGTGTGAATTTGCTTCCACCCTCGGGCTTGCTGTTTTTGTTGATGTTCTTATCGTGCTTTGCGTCTTTTGGTGTCATGTGTATCACATTTTTGTATTCTCAAAAACGCTAGGAGATGCCATTTGTTCGAATTTAAGTCAAATGGGGGCTTCCTACGCGTTCACATCTTCATATTTTTTGATTTGAGCATCGGCCCAAAGTTCTTCTAGTCTGTAGAAATCACGCCATTCCTTCTGGAATACGTGAACTACTATATCTACATAGTCTAGGATTATCCAAATGGCGTTGTCCTGACCCGCCTTTTGCCAAATTTTCTCGTGGTGCTTCTCTATTAGCTCGTCCTCAATATTGTCGGCAATGGCACCAACCTGTGTTGTAGAGTTGGCGTGGCATATTACAAAGTACTCACAAACTGCATTAGGCAATTTCCCAATCTCTATAGAAACAATGTTACTCCCTTTCTTGTCCTGTATGGCATTAACAATACTCTCTAGCAATTGCTCAACGCTTGTTTTTTGCTGCTTCTTAATCATTAATCAATTTAGATTTAATTTACAAAGATAACTAAAATTTGTCTAAGCAATGCGGCTTATTTAGGTGTTTAGTGTATTGTTTTACCTTTGCCCTTATTCCTTGTTTGCTGCGTTTATTTGCAGCGGGTTTTGTGTGTTTGCTACAAGTGCAATTACGCTAGAAGATTGCATGGGTGCAATGTGTAAATTCCATTTTATTATTCTTTAACAGAGCGTGCCTGCAATGCAGAATTTGTATTTTTGTACAAAATATAAATTCTGATGCTAAATTTTAAGGTTGAGTGGTTGGAGTCTGTGGGGTCAACAAACGACCTTGCTTTTGCGCAAGGAGCAAGGGGCGCTGCTGAGGGAGCTGTTTTTGCCGCTGTTTCGCAAACCGAGGGGCGGGGACAACGGGGGAACTACTGGGAGAGTGAGCCTGGCGATAACCTTACTTTTAGCCTTGTGCTGCGACCTGAGTTTTTGCCCGTTCATAATCAGTTTTTGCTCTCTATGGCAGTGGCGCTTGGGGTGTGCGACTGGCTTAAGTCGCATGGGGTGCCCGCTACTATTAAGTGGCCAAACGATATTTATGTTGGTAATAGCAAACTGGGTGGAATACTGATTGAGAATAGCATTAGCGGCTCCTCCTTTGGCTTTTCGGTTGTGGGGATTGGAGTTAATGTGAATCAGTCCCGCTTTTCGGCCGATTTGCCAAATCCTGCCTCACTCAAATTGCTTACCAGTAGGGGGTATGAGCTACCCGCTGAGCTTGATACGCTGCTTAATCTATTAGCCGTTAGGTACGATACGCTTAAGCGTGGCAATACAACCGCTCTAGTTGCCAGTTACATGGAAAGCCTTTACCGTAAGTCGGATTGGTTTAGGTATTGCGATACCACGGGTGTTTTTGAGGCGCGCATAAAATTGGTAAAACCCTCGGGTGAGCTGGTTCTTGAGCTGGCCGACGGCTCAATCCGTGAGTATCTGTTTAAGGAGGTGTCCTTTGTGATATAGGGGTAGTGGCATCTGTTTAAAAATGCAGCGGGGATACACCTTTTGATACTCAAAAGGTGTATCCCCGCTATTCTTGTGTGGCACTACCTATTAAATGCCATTGCAATTTGGTCGGCCATGGAATCAATTCCTTTTTGCAGCTTATCCTTTAGGAGCATTTTCATCATCATGTTAAGCTCTGCCTTAACGGTGATTTTCATGCGGGTATCGTAAGGGGCAACCTGTTTAAGCTGAATCCAAAGGTTAAAGTCAAGTGGCGCACCATCGGCACCACCAACCTTAATGGTTTTGAATGGCTCACGGTCAATCATTTTTAACCCTGTTTTCCCAATGCCCTTAACGGAGAAGCTGCAGGTATCCTCTGTGGCCTCCCAGTCCTCAATTTTGTCGGCAGGGATAAATGGGCTAAAATTTTGGAAGTTTGACAGAACCTTGTATATATCCTCATCGGTTCTGCTTATGGTAACAACTTTGCTTTCAAACGTAGTCATTGGTAATTGTTATAGTAAATTGTGCTTGGTGTAAGCATATCCCCTTTTTTCTATTCCCAATTAGCTGTTGCTTCCACCCCAACTCTCAGGGGCGTTACGCCATTGCTTAAGGGTTTCAAGGTGCTCGCTCTTAACAAAGCCTTGTTCTACGCCATACTCAACTAGCTCGTTGTAGTTGGCAAGGGTGTCAAGGGTAACGTTAGCCTGAGTAAAACTCTCGGCGGCTTTGCTAAATCCGTAGGTAAAAATGGCAGCCATTCCTAGTACCTGGCAGTCTATTTTGCGAAGCGCCTCAACCGCTGCAAGGCTGCTCATTCCTGTTGACACTAAGTCTTCAATAACAACCACTTTTTGGCCGCTCTTAATATCGCCCTCAACAAGATTCTCCAGTCCATGCTTTTTTGCCGCAGCGCGGATGTAAACAAATGGAAGGTTTAGCCTATCGGCAACTAGCATCCCGTGGGCTATTGCGCCAGTGGCAACGCCAGCAATAACCTCGGCGTTTGGGTACTTAGCCCTGATTAGCTCTGCAAATTTATCGCAAATTAGGTTGCGCACTGCTGGGTACGACAGGGTTTTCCTGTTATCGCAGTAAATAGGCGACTTCCATCCCGATGCCCATGTAAAAGGGTTTGATGGATTTAATTTAATTGCATTAATTTGGAGTAGATTTTTTACAACATCATTCCTAGTCATGGCTATATCGCATTCAATTTATTTTAACAATAGGCTACTCGTTATAACAGACCAGCTTAGCATGAATTACTCTGTACATAACGATATCTTAATCTCCTACGAGAGTAGGAATACGGTTCCAAAGGTACTTCAATTTTTTAAAAGCTCTTCGCAGCTTTTTAACGTTTTTCTTATTGCATTAGATGTTGAGGCCTGTTTTAACGATTTTAAATCGTTCTTTACCTTGGTTGATGCGGCTGGAGGGTTGGTGCAAAATGCAAAGGGGGACTACCTTATTATTCGTAGGCGTGGCCATTGGGACTTGCCCAAGGGTAAGGTAGAGGAGAATGAGCCTGTTGATATGGCCGCAATTCGTGAGGTTACGGAGGAGTGTGGGGTGGACAACCTTACAATAACGCACCATTTAGTAGATACATACCATACTTATTTTATAAATGGTGTTATGTACCTAAAACGTACGGTTTGGTATTGTATGCAGTACGATGGTGATATGCCGCTTGTGCCTCAAGCCGAGGAGGATATAACGCAGGCATTATGGTTGCCTGCACAGGAGATTCCTGCCCTTATGAGCGATTCCTTTGGCTCTGTTGTTGATGTGTTTAGGGCTGCTGGAGTTGTTTAAATTTCGCCTTTTGCCCTTAGTAGGTTAAATAGTCTCACCTCTACATCTTCGCGGGGCGATGGGGCTGGCGACCAAATTAGCTTTTTGTCGGGACCAATAAGGAAGTAGGTTGGGTAGGCTCTAACATCGTAATCCTTTACCAGCTCTGGCTTGTTGCCGTAGTATAAAAAGGTCCAGTCGTAACCTGTGTTTTTGAGTAGTACCTGCATGTCGTTCTCGTTGTTATCAATGCAAATGGTAACTACCTCAATAAACTTTTTATGCTTGTCGTAGAACTTCTTGAGTAGAACAAAGTCTTGCAAACAGGTATAGCTTGTGGTTGAGCAAAAGTTAAGGTAAACGTACTTGTCCTTAAAGCTGTTAAGCGATTTGGGTTTCCCGTTCTGATCCTTTAGCTCGAACTGTGTGGGTACAAAGCCCGGAAGCATTTTTGTTACTCTTGTTCTAATGTTCTCGGCAATTACTAGGTGCTCTGGTATTGTTGTGCTAAAGTATAGCGAGTCAAGAATGGCTAGCAGAGCCGAGCGAGAGAACTCATCGTCGAAAAACTCCCCGTAAAGGCTTTTTAGTATTACTAGCTCCTTTAGCGTGTCGTTAGCTAATATGCTATCGGTGGCCAGCGTTTGCTTTAACGCGCTGTAGCTGCGTTGCTGCGAGATGTTATCGAAAATAGCTTTTCCTGCCAGCGTTCGGCCAAAGTGAATAAAGTACTTGTCGTAAACTAGGTTAAACAGCTCCATGTATGCGGTATTGTTATACTGTATGGGCTGGTTTAGGAAGTACTCGTTGGAGATACTTTTGGCTTTTTGGTACAGCGTAAGCTGCTTAAGTAACCCGTAGCGGTAGTTTCTGTAGCTGTGAAAGTAGCTGTTTGTGTTGCTGGTAAAAAGGTTCTCAATGGTATTAATAATTGAGTCGATACTCAGGGTGAGCTCCCCCTTGTAGGTTTTCTCTACAATCTCATCAAAGCTCTGGTTAAAGAGTGCGTCAAACTGACTAGTGGCGAAGTTAATATCGGCTTCACTGATGTTTGCAATGCCAATGTGAAGATCGGTTTCCCTAAAGTAGGGGTTTAGGCGCTGAGCCTCGGTTTTGTCTTCGCGTTGGGGGAGTATCAGCTCGTATGCTTTGCCTGGTTCGGCAAACATGTAGGCTTTGTACACACCAAGCGTGGCGTATATAAAGGTTGTCTCAGTGATTTTTATTTTGCACGAAAAATCTCCCTTTTTGCTAACCTTGCAGCGTCCAACTTCCTCCTCGGTAAGGGTTATCAGGTCGCTGTGCTTGTAAAACACAAGTTCTTGCCCAGCGTGGCTATTCTCTTTTCCCTTTAAGGTAACTAGTTGCCCTTTTGCTAAGAAGGGCACTAGTAGCACTGTAGCTATTATGGCTTTGCGAAGTAGATTCTTCATTGTGGACTGGTTTCCTGTTATAACCGCGGAAGGTAATCTTTTATGTTGATAGCTTGGGGTAAAAACTGCGATGCATCGCCGTTGTGCACAAGTATATCTCTTACAATAGTGGAGTTTACGGGGGTGTGCTCTGGCGCTGTAAGCAGAAAAACGGTTTCGATATTGGGGTTCATGGCCTTGTTTACCTGTCCAATGGCGCGCTCAAACTCAAAATCGGCCGATGTTCTTAGTCCTCTTAACAGGAACTGGGCGTTAAGGGATTTGCTTAGCTCAATGGTTAGTCCCTCGTAGCTAATCACTTTCACCCTAGGCTCATTCTCAAAGGTTTTTGCAATTATTGCTAGCCGGTTCTCAAGTGTGAAGAACGATTTTTTGCTGGAGTTAATCCCAACGGCTACGTATATGGTGTCAAATAGCGATAGTGCTCTTTTTACTACTGCTTCGTGTCCCACCGTAAATGGGTCAAACGATCCTGGGAATATGGCATTCTTTTCCATACATCTAATTTTTGCGGAAAGATATAGCTTTTTGTTGAACCCAATGTTGCATTATGGGCTAATAGGTAGTACTTAAAAAAGAAAGGCTAGAACGGATGTGGGTTTCCCCTCATTTACGCTCTAGCCTTTTTCTTATACTGTGAATTAGGATATGCTAACTGCGTTTTTTACCTTTTCGTTGAGCAGCGCGTGGTTAAGTACATCCATAATGCTATCAACGTAGTGGAATGTAAGCCCTTTAAGGTAGATTTCCTTAATTTCTTTGATATCCTTTTCGTTATCTCTGGAAATAATTATCTCCTTAATATTGGCTCTTTTAGCTGCAAGAATCTTCTCCTTAATTCCTCCAACGGGAAGCACCTTTCCGCGTAGCGTAATTTCCCCTGTCATGGCAATGCTCTCCCTAACCTTGCGCTGTGTAAATGCCGATGCTAGCGATGTGGCCATAGTAATACCTGCCGATGGGCCATCCTTGGGTATTGCTCCTTCGGGTACGTGTATGTGTACGTTCCACTTCTCGTAAATTTCTGGCGATACGCTTAGCATTTGGCTGTGTGCCTTTATGTACTCGTAGGCAATTACTGCCGACTCTTTCATTACATCGCCAAGGTTGCCCGTAATGGTAAGGTTGCCCTTGCCGTTGCTAAGGCTTGTTTCAACGTAAAGTATTTCGCCGCCAACGGCAGTCCAAGCCAACCCGGTTACCACACCCGCCATGTCGTTGCCCTGATAGGTATCCTTTAAGTAACGTGGATGCCCAAGTATTTTGTGAACATCGGCCACGGTAACCTTCTCCTCAACCTCCTCGTTAAAGGCCACTTTCTTTGCGAAGTGCCTTACCACCTTTGCAATGCGTTGGTTAAGTGTGCGCACACCGCTTTCGCGGGTGTAGCCCTCAACAATTTCCTCAATAACTTTTTTGGGAAGCGAGAATTTTTTATCCTCTAGTCCGTGCTCTTTTAGCTGGTTAGGGATAAGGTGCCTACGGGCAATCTCAACCTTCTCTTCCATAATGTACCCGCTCACGTCAATCATCTCCATGCGGTCGCGTAGCGCAGGGCTTATGGTGGCAATGTCATTTGCGGTGGTTATAAACAGTACCTTAGATAGGTCGTACTCTACCTCAAGGTAGTTATCGTGGAACGCGTTATTTTGCTCTGGGTCTAAAACCTCAAGTAGCGCCGAGGCTGGATCGCCGTGGAAATCTTTGCCAACCTTGTCTATCTCATCAAGAATAAACACAGGGTTGGAAGAGCCTACGCGCTTCAGGTTCTGAATAATTCTACCGGGCATTGCGCCAATGTAGGTTTTTCTGTGTCCGCGAATCTCCGATTCGTCGTGTAACCCACCAAGCGAAATGCGTGCGTACTTCCTGTCAAGTGCCTTGGCAATAGATTTGCCAAGCGATGTTTTCCCTACGCCAGGAGGGCCGTATAGGCAAATAATTGGCGCTTTCATGTCGCCCTTTAGCTTAATTACAGCTAGGTGTTCAAGTATGCGCTCCTTAACCTGTTCAAGTCCAAAGTGATCCTCGTCAAGTACCTTTTGGGCACGCTTTAGGTCGAAGTTATCGGTGGTAAACTCGTTCCAGGGCAGGTCTAGTAGCAGCTGAACATAGTTAAGCTGAACGGAGTACTCACCTGCCATTGGGTTCATGCGGTGCAGCTTGCCAACCTCTTTGTCGAATACATCGGCAACCTCTTTGCTCCATTTCTTATCCTTAGCACGCTTCTTTAGCTCCTCAATCTCTTGGTCAACTGGGCTGCCCCCCAACTCGTCCTGGATGGTTTTCATTTGCTGGTGCAGGTAGTACTCGCGTTGCTGCTGATCCATATCCATCCTAACCTTAGTTTGGATGTCGTTTTTTAGCTCAAGCAGCTGCACCTCGCGGGTAAGCGATTGTAGCAGCTGTATGCTACGCTCCTTAAAGTCGTTCTTTTCAAGCAGGGTTTGCTTCTCGGTTGCTGGGAGCTCGCTGTTGGAGCAAATAAAGTTTACAAGGAACTTGGTGCCATCAATGTTCTTAATGGCAAAAGCAGCCTCGGGTGGTACGTTGGGCGAAAGGTTGATAATGCGAAGCGCAATATCCTTAATTGAGCTAACAATGGCTTTAAACTCGCGGTCGTCATCCTCTGGCATAGTATCAACCAAAAGGCTAACGTTTGCCATAAAGAAAGGGTCAACCGATGTAAACTCGTTCACCGCAAAACGGCTTAATCCCTGTAGGATTACAGAGGTAGTGCCGTCGGGCATTTCCAGTACTTTTAGTACTTGGGCAACAGTTCCAACGTGGAACAGATCTTTGTGCTCTGGCTCTTCTACATTTGGGTCTATTTGCGATATTGCTCCTAGTATCTTTTTCTTGCCTGTAAGGCTCTTTATTAGGTTGGTGGATTTTTCCCTGCCAATGGTAATGGGCGTTACTACCCCAGGGAAAAGAACCGCATTCCGAAGTGCTAGTATGGGCAAACTGGTAGGCATATCGGCTTCCTTAATGTCTGGCATATCCTCACTTGAAATAATTGGAATGAATTCCTGATCTTGATCCATGGAATCCTCTTGGTATAGATTTTTGAGTAAGACGTTAAACTTACGGCTCATTATTTATCCTTTCTCTATGGGTGTGATTAAATGACAACATGTCACTAGTCGCACTTTTTTAATGCGCGACAGATAGTAGTCAATCGGCGTGCCAAAAAAAGCGTGCCTAGAACTTCCTGTACTTTTGTGTTATCTCAAAAATGTGGGAGAGGATATCAATGTCCACTTGCTCTAGCTCCAACCCTCTGCGGCTTAGTACCGTTTTAACGGTTTGTAGAACTTTGGGTATTGAGTAAGCCTCAAATCCGTGTGCTCCGCCCCAAGCAAAGCTGGGTATGAAATTGCGAGGGAACCCGCTGCCAAAAATGTTAGCACTTACGCCCACCACAGTTCCCGTGTTAAACATGGTGTTGATACCGCACTTTGAGTGGTCGCCCATTATAAGCCCGCAGAATTGTAGGCCGGTATTGGCAAATCGCTCTGTTGAGTAATCCCAGAGCTTAACCGGTGCGTAGTTATTTTTTAGGTTGGAGTTATTGGTGTCGGCACCAAGGTTACACCATTCGCCCAGAACGGAGTTGCCAAGGAAGCCGTCGTGGGCTTTGTTTGAGAAGCCAAATATTACGCTGTTGTTAACCTCGCCACCAACCTTTGAGTGAGGCCCAATTGTGGTTGGTCCATAAATTTTGGCGCCCATTTTAAGGGCGGAGTGCTCTCCAAGCGAGAATGGGCCACGCACAATGGAGCCTTCCATAATCTCGGCATCCTTTGCAACGTATATTGGCCCGGTTGATGCGTTAAGTATGGCGCATTCAACGGTGGCTCCATGCTCAATAAACACGCGCTCGGGTCTAATTACCTGATTGGTTTTTGATATTGGTGCCGATTTTCTACCCTTTGTAATCAGGTCGAAATCCATTTCAAGGGCGATGCCATTTTTAGAGAATATATCCCAAGGTCTTTCTATCTGGAAAATGGGCTCTTCTATTTCAGTACGGTTGGGAAATAGCTCTGGCGATATGGTCTCTAGCGTTGGGATGCTTGCTGTGCGTGCTGCAACAACCGCTCCTTTATGTGTTAGCGCCGAATTTTGCTCAAGGCTTTTAATCTGATTGGTAAGCTCAGTAGTGGGGATAAATCCTCCGTTAATTAGCAGGATGCTGTTGCCGGCATTCCCTGTAGTGAACTTCTTGCTTAGGTAATCAGCGGTTAGGTATCCGCAGCTAATCCCCATTACGTGTTCCCACTTCTCCCTTATGGTAAGAATTCCTATTCTTATGTCGGCAACAGGACGGGTAAAGGTTAGTGGAAGTAGGTGCTTGTGGCGCTTGTCGTCGAATAAAACTATGGTAGTGTTGCTCATGGCTAAATATTTTGGTTTTCCCTTTTTCTGCTTATGCTAAAGTGCAAAGATAATTTTTTAGCAATTGAGATTGTTGGAGTAGTGCATTATAGTTGCGGTAAGGTTTGTGCCTTTTTGCTGTATTGGCGTAACGTTAGCGTATGGTTGGTGCAAGGGAGTAATGGGGAAGTGCTGTATTTGTTGTAAAACAAAAAAGCCCCATGAAAGGGGCTTTTTGTAACTTATAAAGTAATTCAGAGAATTACTTGGTTCTGTTATCCATGTGCTTTTTGTAGCGGTTCATGAACTTATCTACACGACCTGCAGTGTCAACAAGTTTCATTTTGCCTGTGTAGAATGGGTGCGAAGTGTTTGAAATTTCGACCTTTATTACAGGATACTCAACACCGTCAACTTCAATGGTTTCTTTGGTGTTTACAGCCGATTTGGTGATAAATACATGCTCGTTTGACATGTCTTTGAATGCCACCAGTCGGTAATTCTCTGGATGAATTCCCTTTTTCATTTTTTTGCTTGGTTTATCTTATTCCAAAAATGGTACTTTCAAAATTGGCTTGCAAATGTATTAACTATTATGCAAATAAACAAAATGCATAAAGTTAATTTTAATGCTAATGGCTAGTTCTTTTTTGCGAATCGGGCAAGTAGCTTAAGGATTTCAATGTAAAGCCATACAAGGGTAATCATTAAGCCAAAGGCTCCATACCACTCCATGTGCTTAGGCGCGCCCATTGCTGCACCCTTCTCTATAAAATCGAAATCGAGAATAAGATTTAGCGCAGCAACAATAACTACAACAAACCCAATTACAATGCCTACCGTTCCGCTGCCATGAATGTAGCCCATAGAGCTTACGCCAAACATGCTTAGTATCCAGGTTATAAAGTACACAAGGGCAATGGCACCTGTTGCGGCAATAACGCCAGTGCGGAACTTTTGGGTGGCTTTTATTACGCCAGTTTTGTATGCGGCTAGCATCACCAAAAAGGTTCCAAAGGTTAGCGCAATGGCTTGCATTATAATTGGGCCGCCATACTGGGCTGCAAATACTGCCGATATTCCACCAAGGAAAAGCCCTTGTAGTATTGAGTAAACTGGTGCTAAGTAGGCCGATGTTTTTGGTTTGAAAATTATTACTAGCGAGGTGATGAATCCGCCAATACCCCCAATAAGCATCCACATGTTAACAGAAGAGGGGTTTGTGCTCTCAAAGAAAATCTTCCAGGTGTAAACGGCACCTAGAATAACAAGTAGAAGCATTAGCAGGGTTTTATTTACCGTACCCTGAACGGTCATGGTTTCTGAGCTAGAGTCAGAAAGGCTTTTGGAAAAAATCCTGTCGCTTAGCGCAGGATTTGATGATTGCATTAGGCTCATGATCAAAAAAGAATAATAAGTTGTGATTTGCTGTTATCAAAATGTATGCCTGTGGTTGAGCGTGACAAAAAGTCGGAAATAGTTACTCCTGGGTGAACTCAAATAGTATTTGGCTGCCAATCCAACCTGCGCTTTCGTTGTTAAGCTGGGTTAGCCTCTCGGCGGTTTCAATAACTTTAGCTCTAAGCGCATCGCTTCTTAGTCCTATTTGCCTTAGGGCAAAGGCGCAGGCGCTACGGGTTGCGTCGGTTCCTCTTTCGGCAATGCTTTCAATGGTGCCAAGGTATGGTTCAAAAATGCTATCCTTAATGGATTTGTCGGTGGCTCGTTTGCCTGCAATAGTAAGGCCTGCCTTGTTTAGCTGCTCGTTGTCGTTTAGGCACCACTCAATGCTCCGCGAAAGGGCGTACTCGGTAGCCCAAAGCAGGTTTGAGCATACCTGCTCAATAATCTCGGTGTTGGTAAACTCTTCGGCCCATTGGTCTATTTGCTCGCCGGTAACCTGCTTGGGGTCGTCAACCATAGAGGCAATGAGCTTGCACTCGCGAATATCTTGGTTAAAAAGAGCGAGGGCTAACTCGTGATCGCCAACGTAGTTGCTGGCTATTTCCCGCATTTGGGGAACGGTTAGGCCGTATGTTACCTTGTATGTTATTCCCAATTGGCGTAGCGTGGTGGCAACATCACCATTCATTAAGCGCCTAATACGGCCAATTATATCAAAAACCTTTTCTTGCGTTGTCATCCTGTTAACAGTTTAAAACCATATTACTGTAGATATAGCAAACGTTAGCAATAGCAATGTGCTGTAAATAAAGTACTCCTTTAGCGGGATGTAGCTTTGCGGTGCTATGTTTAGTGCGCGGTAAAGATATAATGCAATTAGTGCTTTCTCAAACCAAAATGCAATTACCGTTGCAATTGCTACTCCGTTTAGCCCAAAAGGTGGTATTAGAGCTAGGCTAAGAGATACGTTTATACTTAGTTCGGCAATGGAGATGTAGAGCAGCCACTTTGTTTTCTTTAGCCCAATGGCTACTGTTTGGGGGAAAATAAGCTTACTGGTTATGGTAAGTAGGTAGGTGTTAAAAATAATGGCGCTTGCCGCAAAGCTGGGGTTAAAAACTATTGGGAATAGTGGTGGTGCCACAAGTAACGACACAATGGTTATGGGGTACAGCACATGCATAAGCCTTAGCGTGCGCTTTTTTAGGTTGATAAGGGCTTTTGCAAAATTGCTTGGCGATGCAAGGTCGGGGATCATGGCATTGCTGAGCCCGTTTGATAGTAGCGTGGTTAGCGGAAATTCCCTGGCGCCAAATCGGAATGTAGCAAAGGCGCTAAGGCTAAATTGAGAGGTAATAATTAATCCATCTATGTACGATGCCGAGCCACTTATAAGTATTTTCCCAACCAGTGGAATTCCCAGTAATAGGAACTCCCTTATGAATTTGATGTTTAGCTTAAGCTCCGAGTGCTTTACCACAAGCGCAACTGTCCATATTAGCTTTATTCCTGCCGATGCAATAAGCGCATAGATTGCCCCAGCTAAGCCGTGCCCCAAATGCACTGCGGCAATTACCGCAAGGAGCTGCGCGCCCCAAACTATGGAGCCGTAGGCTACTATGCTCCTAGGTTTATTTTTTATAAGATATATGTACTCCGCAAGGTTTGCGGGTGCGCTTAGCGCTAAGTACAGAAGGGTTAATGTTAAGTGTTCTAAGTTTGATGTACCTTTAAGTGCGGTAATGCTGCTTTTTAAGAGATAGCCTGTTGCTACGGTTGCTAATGTGAACGTAGAGAGGACAATGAAGGTGTTAAATATTTCGGAGCCTTTATCTTTTACCCTTGGTGCTGTTGATGCAAGCATTGCCTGGGTTAGTCCCGATACCCAAAAGAAGGAGAGTAGCCCTGCTACAAATAGAACCGTTTCGTAGGAGCCAATTTCTTCTTGCGAGAGTCCCGATTTTGATAGAAAAATACTTATACCTATTAGCGATAAAAACCTTATTGCCTGAAATAGCTGTAACGCAAAGGTTCTGCTAACGGAAAAAAGTTGAGGCATCTTTTTTTGCTGCAATTTACAAAAAACTTGCTTGTTGAAAGGGCGTAACCCTTATGTTTGTCTATTGTGAAGATTAACAGTGTGTTTTGTTGCTTTTGTAGTAACTCTTTATTCCTGTGTGTGATTTTTTTTAGAAAAAGGAAAGGAAATGTGCATGTCTGTATTGTCTATATAGAAATAACTATTACATTTGCACTCGCAAAAACGGTGGATGTAGCTCAGCAGGTTAGAGCGTCGGATTGTGGTTCCGAAGGTCGTGGGTTCGAGCCCCATCTTCCACCCAGCAAAAAGCCCTTAGCTTAACAGCTAAGGGCTTTTCTTTTTGGTATAGCGCTGGATGTATTTAAAAGGCATCGTTCTGCAAAGCGGTTTCTGGTGATGGTTATTCGCGTCTGGAATGATTCAAATCACCTAATGCCGATGCTTATGTGTTGGTTTTAAGTAGATTAATACATACCTTAGTGTATGTAAAAATAAACATTAAAACCCATGATGCGTAGCACAAAGTCTGTTGTTAATTTGGTGGGAGATTGGTATTTGGCGCATAATCCTAACTTCTTTTATAAGGATGTGGTATTCTTTTATATGTTACAAACGCGTAAAAAAAATCAGCAGTTCCTTTCCTTTTACGATTTGTTTGTTCAGCAAATTGATATAAAACTCCTTGAGGAGCAATCTGACGAGAACCTGATTCGCTCGCGTGCATGCTTCTTCTTTAAAAACTAATTGGGATGTTTGCGTTTAGTGCTAATTGCTCACTTTAGCTGCACGGTAATGCTATTTCCTTTCCGTTTTAGTTTGCTGTATCTCTAAATGACTTAAATTGCAGGTTATTAGGTGCCCAGTTTGGTATAATAATCTGTATGAAAATGAAGATACTATTTGTGTTAGCGCTTTCCCTTTGTTCGCTTTTTGTAGCTGCACAGGAGAGCGCTTTACTTGTTGTTGATATTCAGGAATTTTATTTTGAAGGGGGAGCCTCGGAACTGGTGGACCCAATACCCGCCGCACAGAATGCCGCTGCGCTTATAGCCGCATGCCGTAGTAAGGGGATTCCTGTTATACACATTAAGCATAAGTTTGAGCCAGGGGGAAACATTCATCCACTTGTTGCTCCTGCTGGTGGCGAACAGGTTTTTGCAAAATCGCAGGTAAATGCATTTGTTGGTACTGAACTAAAATGTTGTTTAGACTCGTTAGATGTTAAGCGCGTTATTATTTGTGGTATGCAAACGCATATGTGCGTTGAAGCTGCTGTGCGTGCTGCGGCCGATTATGGATATGCAGTTACCCTAGTTCACGATGCTTGCGCTACAAAAAAGGTAAAATGGAATGCCGTTGAGGTGGCTGCATCAATGGTTCATGCGTCAACCTTGGCCACGCTAAAGGGCTATGCAAATATTGTGAGCACGCAGGAACTTGTTAGCGCCATGGAGTAGAAAAAGCCCCTTGTAAGGGGCTTTTTCTATTTAAAAATGGGTTGGGCAAAGGCTGAAATGTCCTCCTCCGTAATCTCCTTGTCGCAGAGAATGATAAGCCGTTCAATTACATTGCGGAACTCCCTTATGTTGCCTGTCCAGTTAATTCCCTTAAGCGCGTTTATGGCGCCATCTGTTATGGCCTTGGGCTGGGTGCCGTACTCTGCGCATATTAGCTCAATAAAGTGCGATGCAAGTAGGGGTACATCCTCAATTCTATCGTTTAGGCTAGGTACCTGGATTATTATTACGCTTAGCCTGTGGTAAAGGTCTTCGCGGAAGTTTCCGTTTTCAATCTCCTTTTGGAGGTTTTTGTTGGTGGCTGCCACAATGCGTACATTTACGCTTATGTCCTTATCGCTACCAACTCTCGATATTTTGTTCTCCTGAAGGGCTCTAAGAACCTTTGCTTGGGCGCTTAGGCTCATATCGCCAATCTCATCAAGGAAAAGCGTGCCGCCATCGGCTTGCTCAAACTTGCCCTTGCGCTGCTTAATGGCCGATGTAAAAGCGCCCTTTTCGTGCCCAAACAGCTCGCTCTCTATTAGCTCCGATGGGATTGCGGCGCAGTTTACCTCAACAAAAGGCATGTCGGCGCGGTTGCTCTTCTCGTGTAACCAGCGGGCTACTAGTTCTTTACCTGTGCCGTTGGAGCCGGTAACAAGCACGCGTGCCTCGGTAGGGGCAACCCTGTCTATCATGTCCTTTACCTTGGTAATGGCTCCCGATTCGCCCACAATATCGTAGGTTTTGTTAACCTTGCGCTTTAATGTGCGGGTTTCCTTAATAAGGTGATTCTTATCGGTGGCGTTGCGTATGGTTATTAGCAGGCGGTTCAGATCTAGGGGTTTCTCAATAAAATCGAAGGCGCCCTTTTTTATGGCCTCAACGGCGGTATCGATATTGCCGTGCCCCGATATCATTACAACAGGCGTTTCGGCCGAATGCTCCTGCAGCTTTTCCAGTACCTCAATGCCATCCATTTGGGGCATCTTTATGTCACACAGAACAATGTCAAAGCTGCCGTTCTTAAAGCACTCTAAGCCAGTAATGCCATCCTCGCATGCTTCCACTTCGTGGTTCTCGTATCCCAAAATATCAATGAGGGTATTGCGGATGCTCCTCTCGTCGTCAATAACTAAAATTTTGGCCATTTTGTGCTTGTTTTGATGCTGGTTGCTTTAACCTTGTTAGTTGCTAAATCCGTTGTGGTGAATCATCTTCCAAATGGCGCCTTCCTTTAGCGCGTAGGTTGATTGGTGCATTTGGTGTATGCCAGTTCTTTTTAGAATAAACCGTGTGAATATGGTGGCCAGCACAATCATTTCAACCCTTAGTGGTTCAAGTCCGGGAATTTTGGTGCGCTGCTCGCGGGTTGAGTGTACCAGCTCTCTGTGCAGCTCAAGGTAGCTGTCAAAGGGCAGCTCAACGCTAGCTTGTCCGTTTACATTTATCTTTCCCCGTTGTGCCAGTATGCTCCTGTAGGTGTCGAATGAGCCCGAACTACCAATTAGCCTAGTTGGGCTGTATAGCTCGCAGGCCTTAAATAGTGGTTGCAACGCTGTTTCAAGGTAGTCCTCAACGTGCGAGATCTCCTCTATGGTTATTGGATCCGATGGGTTGAATAGCTGTAGTAGTCTTGATATTCCTAAGTCGAAGCTCTTTAGCCAGTAGTGCTTGTTTGTATCGGCAATAATGAGCTCATTGCTGCCTCCGCCGATATCGAGTATAAGGGTTTTCTCGTCGGCTAGCTCAAAGGCTTGGCGAACTCCGTAGTATATTAGCTCGGCTTCCTGGCTGCCATCAATAACGTTAACCTGTAGCCCAAATCGGTTGTAAATTTCCTGTACAAACTCCTTCCCGTTGTCGGCGTTACGGGTTGCCGATGTGGCAAAGGCAAAAACGCGTTCGGCATCGAACGATGCTGCTGTTTCCATGTGCTTTGCGATGGCATCGAGCCCGCGGACTTGCGCTTCGGTGGTAATAAGCTTTTTGTTTATTCCTCCCTCTCCAAGTTTTACTCCTAGCTTACCGCTGTGTATAATCTCGTAACTGCCGTTACCCTTTGTTTCTGCTACTAGCAGATTAAAGGTGTTTGTTCCAAGGTCGATAATGGCAATGTTCATGGGGGTAATTTTATACAGGTAATTTACTGCTGTTGGTTAACATCTCTTTTAGGAGGCAACCTCTAATAGGGGGTAAACCCTGTTAGTGATGTTTTGTTAACTAATGGGCATTGAATGGTAAATATAATAATTCAATGAAGTATTCCTAATGGTTGGGCGTTTTTTTGTTTGGGTTTGGGGTTTTGCTTTGGGGTTAGTTCTAGTACTGAATTACCTTTTGGCTCCCCATTCCCCGTAAAAATGCTCTAGGAATTGCTCCATGAATTTATGGCGCTGCTGCGCAAGTTGCTTCGCGGTTGGGGTATTCATCCTATCTTTTAAAAGGAGTAACTTTTCGTAGAAGTGGCTTATGGTATCGCCGTTGGATTGCTTGTACTCATCAAACGATTGGTGCATGGTGGGTTGGCCTTCGGGGTTGAACAGCAGCCTGCTTTTTGCCCCGCCATACGCAAAGGCGCGGGCAATGCCTATGGCGCCAATGGCGTCAAGGCGGTCGGCATCCTGCACCACAGCGGCTTCAACAGATGTAGTTGGTGTTTCTACACCAGCACCTTTGAACGATACCTGCTTAATTATATGTAGTACCTCGTGTTGTAGCATTTCCGATAGGTTGATGCTCTCTAGCCACCCGCTAGCATTGGGTAGCATGGTTTCTATATTGGTGTTGGGGGCAAGTTTCCAGTCGTCGGTGTCGTGTAAAAGTGCCGCCATTTCCACAAGGAAAAGGTTGGCTCTCTCTGCTTCTGCAAGCGATTTTGCGGTTTGCCAAACACGGTAAATGTGCCACCAGTCGTGACCAGTGCTATCTGTTTCGCAAAGCGATTTTACGTGTGCTGCGGTTCTACTAACTACCTCCTGATGGTTCATGGTATAGGGCATTAAAAAGGGGCTCGGAAAATCCGAACCCCTAAGTTTTGTGCTGCTAATATAGTAGCTTTAGTTGCTATAGCGTATCCATTTCCACATCTCTTTCCATGTGTATTTTTTGCCGTATAGCAAAATGCCTGTGCGGTAAATCTTTGCGGCTAGCCATGTAAATAGTAGGAATGTGGCAATTAGTATGGCGCCTGATGTAATAAGCTGCCAAGTAGGAACGCCGTAGGGTAGGCGGGTAACCATAACAATTGGCGAGGTGAATGGAATCATAGAGAACCAGAACGCCAATGGGCCATCGGGAGCCTTTAGTCCGCTTGCCATAACTAGTAGTGCAAGAATTAGCGGGATGGTAATTGGGGTTACCAGCTGCTGCGAGTCGGCCTCGTTATCTACAGCCGAGCCAACTGCTGCAAACATAGCGGCGTAAAGAAGGTATCCGCCCAGGAAGAAGAATACAAATCCGCCAATAATTAGAGGGAAGTTGATATTGCTAAGCATGCTCATAAACTTTGCTTGCTCGCTCTGCTCTGTTGGTACAGTAATGGGTAGCGCTTGTGCCATGCCCGGCTGCTCCATTAGGTTGGTAACCACTTCTTGCGTTTGGTTGGCATCGGTGGGCTTGTCTATTAGCAAGCTGCTACCAACGGTGAATAGCCCAAAGGTAAGTACTATCCATACAAAAATTTGTAGCATACTAACCGATGCAATGCCTATAATCTTACCAAGCATTAGCTGGAATGGTTTAACCGACGAAACGATTACCTCTACAATGCGGTTGTTCTTCTCCTCAATTACGCCACGCATAACCTGTGAGCCAAATAGAAAAATCAGCATGTAAATAATAAAGCTTAGAATGTACGCAAAGCCCATGGCAAGTAGGGTGCTGCTTTCCTTTTCCTCTCCATCCTTGGTCCACTTAATGGTGCGTACATTTACCTTGGTTTTGATGCTTTCAAGAATTTGAGGCAGGTTGTCGATGTTGTACGACATTAGCTTTTGGGTCTCAATCTCTTTCTTAATGGCTCCTTCAATGTGCTGGGTTATGTCCATTGAGGGTTGCTTCTCGGAGTAAAGTATGGCGCCATCGGGAGAGCTGGCAATTATGTGGCTAATGTATAGCACCGCATAGTATCCATCCTGCTGATAGGTGGTTTTTAGGTCATCTACCTTTTTGTCGTGAATAAACTGGAATTTGGTGTATTCTGTATCAGGTATTTTGCCTTCAAAAAGCTGAGAATCATCAACAACGGCAATGCTTTTCAGCTCGGTGTCGGTGCTCATGGAGAGGTAAATGGATGCCACCATAATTCCTGCGAATAGGATAGGAGTGAGCACGGTCATTATGATAAAGGACTTTTTCTTAACTCTGGTAAGAAATTCCCTCTCTATTATAAGTAGTATCTTATTCATCTTTTATCGTGTTTTCTGGGTTACGTAATTACTCTTGTACCACTTTGTGGTTCTTGTTGTACTCCTGAACAACCTGGATAAAGATGTCGTTCATGCTTGGTACTACCTGGTTAAAGCCTGTTATTTCAACGGCATCGAGAGCCATTTTTAGCAGGCGGTTATCGGTAGAGTAGTTATGTACCTTTACTTGGGCAATGCTGCTGTTGCCTTCGGTTTTGTGGGTAACAATTTCGTAGTTGCCATCGATTGCGGCACGCAGTGAATCGATATTGCCGTTGAACGATAGGTCGAAAATGTTGCTTCCGTACTCCTTTCGCACTTGGTCTATTGGCCCGCTTAGGATATTTTTTGATTTGTTGATAAGCGATATCTCGTCGCACAGCTCCTCAACAGAGTCCATGTTGTGGGTGGAGAAGATAATGGTAGCACCCTTTTTTTTAAGAGTGAGAATCTCATCCTTAAGTAGGTTGGCGTTAATGGGGTCGAAACCACTAAAGGGCTCGTCAAAAATGAGTAGCGAGGGCTCGTGGATAATGGTTACCACAAACTGTATTTTTTGCGCCATCCCTTTAGATAGCTCCTCAACTTTTTTGTCCCACCAAGCCTGAATCTCAAACTTCTCAAACCAGTACTTTAGGCGCTTGATGGCCTCGGTACGGCTTAGCCCTTTTAAACGGGCAAGGTAAATGGCCTGCTCCCCAACCTTCATTTTTTTGTACAAACCGCGTTCTTCGGGTAGGTAGCCAATTTTGTAAATGTCGTCGGCTTTCATTGGGCGGCCCATAAAGGACACCTCGCCCTTGTCGGGGCCAGTAATTTGGTTGATAATTCGGATAAGGGTTGTTTTTCCCGCTCCGTTAGGCCCAAGTAGCCCGTAGATGCTATTCTCTGGAACGGCAACGCTAACATCGTCTAGCGCAAGGTGGCTTGCGTAGCGCTTTTCGATGTTTTTGGCTTCGAGTAAGTGCATGGTTCTTTATCTGTTTTGAGTTTATTGTCAGAATTGTTTGGCGTAGAGGTAACTCTTTGCTTTTTACACTCTATTTGTAGCCTTAGGTGTATAATTATTACATCGAAGGTAATAAAAAAACAAAATTTATGGGCGGATCAAAAAAAAGCCATAGCAAGTGCTATGGCCTATATGTTTTGTTTACAGGTTGGCTAATCAAAGAACCCTCTCATCCGTTCAAAGAAGTTGCGCTCACTGCTATCGGGGTTTGGCTCAAAATTGGCCGATTTGGCCATCTTCTCAATGGTAGCCTTCTCGTCCTTCGAAAGGTTTTTAGGTACCCATACGTTAATGGTAACCAGAAGGTCGCCACGGCCATAGCCATTAACATCGGGTAAGCCTTTGCCGCGTAGCCTAAGCACTTTGCCGGGCTGTGTGCCTGCCTCAATTTTTATCTTAACCTTACCCTCAACCGTAGGGACCTCAATTGGCGCCCCTAGGGCAGCATCGGGGAAGCTTAGGAATAGGTTGTATATAAGGTCGTTCCCGTCGCGGGTTAGCTCGGGGTGCTTCTCCTCCTCAATAACAACCAAAAGGTCGCCATTAACGCCACCGCGGCGTGCCGCATTACCTCTTCCCGATACGCTTAGCTGCATTCCCTCGCCAACACCCGCAGGTATTTTTATGGTGATAACCTCGGAGTCGCGAACAACGCCCTCGCCGCTACACGCGTTGCACTTGTGGGCAATTATTTTGCCTTCGCCGTTACAGGTGGGGCAGGGCGATGTGGTTTGCATTTGCCCAAGCAAGGTGTTGGCAATGCGGGTTACGTAGCCCGACCCTCTACAGGTTGAGCAAGTATTGTATGCCGAGCCGCTTTGTGCTCCTGTTCCGCTGCACTCTTTGCACGATACGTACTTGTTTACCTTAATCTTTTTCTCAACGCCGTTGGCAATCTCCTCAAGGTTAAGCTTAACCTTAACGCGTAGGTCGGAGCCTTTGTTAACACGAGTTCTTGAGCGACCGCTTGAGCCAAATCCGCCAAAACCGCCGAATCCGCCAAAATGTCCGCCAAAGATATCGCCAAACTGCGAGAAAATATCCTCCATGGACATGCCCCCCCCAGAGAACCCTCCGCCAGCAGCACCGCCAACACCTGCATGGCCGTACTGGTCGTAGCGTGAGCGCTTGTTGTCGTCGCTTAAAACCTCGTAGGCCTCGGCAGCTTCCTTAAACTTCTCTTCGGCTTCCTTGTCGTCGGGGTTTTTGTCGGGGTGATACTGTATGGCCATCTTGCGGTACGCCTTCTTTATCTCATCTTTCGATGCGCTTCGCGATACCCCAAGTATCTCGTAAAAGTCTCTTTTTGCCATTCTTTTGCTTTGTTAGCTACTCTCCAATAATAACTTTGGAGAAGCGTATTACCTTCTCGTTAAGGATATATCCTTTTTCTATTACGTCAATAATTTTACCCTTTTGATGCTCTTCGGGAGCGGGTATCAAGGTAATAGCTTCGTGCTTGTCGGTATCAAGGGGTAAGCCCATTGCTTCAATCTCTGTAACGCCCTTGGTTTTTAGGAACTCAACAAACTTACCGTGGATAAGCCTTAGCCCTTCCTTAACCGCGTCTATGTCGGTTGTGGCATCGAGGCTCTTCATGGCGCGCTCAAAGTCGTCAACAACAGGGAGTATGCTTTTAAGCGTATCCTCTGCTGCGTACTTTGTTAGGTCCATCTTCTCCTTTAGGGTACGGCGGCGGAAGTTATCAAATTCAGCCGAGAGCCTAAGGTACTTGTCCTTTTGCTCGTCAAGCTGCTTTTGAAGCTCTTCGGTAGGGTTCTCCTCTGTTACTTCGGTTGTAACTTCTTGCTGCTGCTCCGATGCTGGCTGCTCTGCATGAGCATTCTCTTGAGCTCCTGCTGCTTCGGCGGTTACCTGCTCCTCAGTCAGATACTCCTTTTTCTTTGACATATCTTGTGTTGTTTTTTACGTGTTTGCCAGCCACTAATCAAAAGCTTTGCCAATATGGGCTTTCCCGACAAATTGACATAAAACACAGTGTGGCTGCAGGCTTAATTGCAGCTACACCGGTTACCCTTTTGCGGCGGCTAGTGGCGGGCTAAAAGGGTATGGCAATTAGCCTATCCTCTTAATGTTAGCTCCAATGGCGTTTAGGCGCTGGTCTATGTCTTGGTAGCCGCGGTCTATTTGCTCAATGTTGTGTATTACGCTCTTTCCATCGGCCGAAAGGGCTGCAATTAGCAGTGCTACCCCAGCGCGGATGTCGGGTGAGCTCATTGTGGTTGGGCGCAGCTGCATTTGCTGGTTGTGCCCAATAACTGTTGCGCGGTGTGGGTCGCAAAGGATAATCTGTGCGCCCATATCTATTAGCTTGTCAACAAAGAATAGGCGGCTCTCAAACATTTTTTGGTGGATGAGTACAGAGCCTTTTGCTTGGGTGGCCACAACTAGGAATACGCTCAGTAGGTCGGGGGTTAGCCCAGGCCATGGCGCATCGGCAATGGTCATTATGGAACCATCAATAAAGGTGTCAATCTCGTAGTTGTCCTGCTGTGGAATGTGGATATCATCGTTAATGCGCTCCATCTTTATGCCTAAGCGGCTAAACGCATCGGGGATGATGCCCAGGTTCTCGTACGAAACGTTTTTTATGGTGATCTCGCTGCGGGTCATGGCGGCAAGGCCAATGAATGAGCCAATCTCAATCATGTCGGGCAGAATGGTGTGCGTGCAGCCACCTAGCGACTCAACCCCCTCAATGGTTAGTAGGTTTGAGCCTATGCCCCATATTTTTGCGCCCATGCTTACCAGCATCTTGCAAAGCTGCTGAACGTATGGCTCGCATGCGGCGTTGAATATGGTGGTTTTGCCTGGTGTAAGCACTGCGGCCATTAGGATGTTGGCGGTGCCAGTTACCGAGGCCTCATCGAGCAGCATGTAGCTGCCCTTTAGGTTATGAGCCTCCACCTTAAAGAAGTTCTCCTTGCTATCAAAGTCAAAAATGGCTCCTAGTTTTTGGAACCCTACAAAGTGGGTGTCCAAACGGCGGCGCCCAATTTTATCGCCCCCTGGACGGGGAATGTAGCCAACGCCAAAGCGGGCAAGCATTGGCCCAACAACCATAATGGAGCCGCGGAGGCTGGCTGCCTTTTGCTTGTACTCCTCGGTGAGCATGTACTCAGCGTTAACGTTGGTTGCTTTAAATACACAGGTTGATGGTTCCGGGCGCTCCACTTCAACGCCAAGGCATTCGAGTAGCTCAATGAGCTTGTTTACATCTCTAATATCGGGGATGTTCTTAATGGTCACCTTTTCGGGGGTGAGCAGAACGGCACAAATTACCTGGAGCGCTTCGTTTTTTGCTCCCTGTGGATAAATGTCTCCACTTAGGCGGTTTCCGCCAATAATCTCGAATGTAGCCATAACAACTTGCGAAATGTGTTATTTTTTACGTTGCTGGAATCGTTTTTTTGTCCCCTTGCTGTGAAGGTCGCGGTTATCGGTAAGCTTTGTCCCGGGGGCAAGGGTTAATGCGCCTTTAGATAGCTCGGCCATATCTCTTATAATATCCTCGTCGGAAACGGCGTCCTTATTCCACATTAGGTACGATTTCTTCATGTGGTTGGCAATGAGCTGGGTAAGCGCCTCTCGGCTTGCCCCTTCCTCCATCTCGGATGCTTTTTGAATCATCTGCTCAATGGCGCGCCCGTAGTGCTTGTACCTTATGGGATGGGTTGGGTATGGTACCCTTTTAGGACGCTCCTGAATGGATTCCTTCTCGGGAATGGGGTACGGAGAGTCGATGTCGATTTTAAAATCGGACATAATAAACAGGTGATCCCAAAGCTTGTGCTTAAAGTCGTTGATATCCCTTAGGTGAGGGTTCATGTTTCCCATTATGCCAATAATGACCTTGGCTAGTCGGTTACGTTCGTCGCGGTCCGGTGTGGCGCTAATATGATCAACCATTTGCTGGATATTCCTGCCGTACTCGGGTAACGAAAGCTTTGTGCGTTGGGTATTATAGTCCATGTATAGACGTTATGTTATAGACATTAGAATTTAGACAAGTAGAAGTAACGAAGGTAGCAATTAAGGCGTGAAGTGTGATAATCTTTCGTAAAATAGCTACCGTCAATAAGTTTGATGCAAAGCTAGCTCATTGTTTCGGAAAAAGCAAAGGGGGAGTAGTTGGAAGAGGAGGAAGATGAGGAATGTGAGGAATTTAAAGAAGTATAAGAAGAACACTACCGAAACCTGCCTACTCCCTCAACTAGGTCAACTACATCAGCTACATCAACTTTCTCTCTCAAAAAAAACTCCGTGCACTCTGTTTTTTCTGTGCCTCTGTGTTTTGTCGCTCCCTCAACTAGGTTATCTACATCAACTTCCTCTCAAAAAAAACTTCGTACACTCAGTTTTCTCTGTGCCTTGGTGTTTTATTCCTTCCTCAAAACATCATCTACATCAACTTCCTCTCACACAATAAACTCCGTGCACTCTGTTTCCTCTGTGCCTTGGTGTTTTATCCCTCCCTCAACTACGTCATCTCCCTCAACTTCCTCTCACAAAAGAAACTCCGTGCACTCAGTTATCTCTGTGCCTTGGTGTTTTATTCCTTCCTCAACTTCCTCAACTTCCTCTCTCAAAAAAAACTCCGTGCACTCTGTTCTTCTCAGTACCTCAGTGTTTTATTCTGAACCCAGAACGTCCAATATCATAATCTTTTAACTTCTAAGGCAGAAACCAAATCTTTTAACGTTTAACGTTTCACGCCTAACTCTACTCCATAACTTTTAGCCTAGCAAACTTTAGTAGTAGCTGCTTTTGCCCTGCCGATTGGAAGAAAACGGTTGCCTTACGATTTTGTCCATCGCCCTCAACGTTCAAAACCTTGCCTGTGCCAAAGCGCTCGTGCATAACCTTTGCTCCGGCAAAAATCTTTTCGGGAGGGGTAGCCTCAAAGTTACCACTGTTGCTACTTGTTGTTGCTGTTGATACCTTTTTAAAACCTAGTGGTTGCTTCTGTGCTGGCGGGGTAAAGCCCTTGGCTTGGTAGCTACTGCTCTGGTTTCCGTTACTAAACGATGGCGATGAGCCAAAGCTCTCTTGTCGCATTGCGGCATCCTCGGGCATCTCAACCCACATGGGGTCTATCTCACCAATGAAACGGCTGGGTACGCAATTAGTAGCAGTTCCCCATTTGTAGCGCATTTGCGCAAACGATATGGTTGCGCGCTTTGCCGCACGGGTAATGGCCACGTAGAATAGGCGGCGCTCCTCCTCCAGCTCGTCGGGCGAGGTGCTGGTCATTTTTGATGGGAACAAATCCTCCTCAAGTCCTGCTAGGTACGTGTAGTTAAACTCCAGTCCCTTTGATGAGTGAATGGTCATAATGCTCACCTTGTTCCTGTCCTCGGGCTTTTCGGTATCGGCATCGGTAAGCAGCGATACGTTCTCCATGTAGTCTGCAAGGGTGATTATCTCCGTAATTCCTTCGCCCTTTTGGCTGTCGGTAAACTCCTTTATACTGTTTAGCAGCTCCTCAAAGTTCTGGAAACGGGTAAGCCCCTCCTGCGATTTCTCGTCGCGTAGGTCGCGTAGCACCCCCGATTGGTTGGCTATGGCGTATGCGGCCTCATAGGCTTCGGCAGTTACCACAATGGAGGTAAAGCCTTTCATCATGTTAATAAAGTCTTTCACCTTTTTTATGGCAGGCCCTTTAATGTCTGATGGCTCACGCTCAATGGTCTCTATGGTTTGCCATATGGACTGTTCCTTGGCGTTGGCAATGGCCTCTAGCCGCGATAGGGTAGTGTCGCCAATACCCCTTGCAGGGTAGTTGATGATACGCTTTAGCGCCTCGTCATCGCTGGGATTAAGGGAAAGGCGGAAGTAGGCTAGTATGTCCTTAATCTCCTTGCGCTGGTAAAACGATAAGCTGCCGTACACCTTGTAGGGGATGTTGCGCTTGCGCAGCGATTCCTCGAATATGCGCGACTGAGCATTGGTGCGGTATAGGATGGCAAACTCTTGGTACTCGGCGCGTTCCCGGTGTATGGTGTCAATAATGTCGGCTGCTACAATAAAGCCTTCCTCCTGATCGGTGAATGCTCGCAAAACCCTAATTTTTTCGCCTTCATCATTAGCAGAGAAGGACACCTTCTTTATCTGCTTCCTATTCTTCTCTATTACGCTGTTGGCAGCGTTAACAATGGTTTGGGTTGAGCGGTAGTTCTGCTCAAGCTTAAACATTTTGTAGGTGGGGTAGTCGCTTTTAAAGTTGAGGATGTTCTCAATTTTGGCTCCACGGAAGGAGTATATACTCTGCGCATCGTCGCCAACTACACAAACGTTATTATGCCCTGCGGCCAGCTTCTTTACAATAAGGTACTGTGAGTAGTTGGTGTCTTGGTACTCATCAACCAGAATAAAGCGGAACTTAGCTTGATATTTAGCCAGCACATCGGGGAAATCGCGGAAAAGGATGTTGGTGTTAAGTAGCAAGTCGTCGAAGTCCATTGCCGACGCTTTCTTGCATCGCTGGGCGTACATGGCATAAATCTGGGCAATGGCGGGTTTGCGCTGCTGTCTGTCAATGGTTTGCAACTGTGTATTGGCCGCATACGCAGCTGGCGTAATAAGATTGTTCTTTGCCGATGATATTCTCCCAAACACATCGTTTGGCTTGTATATCTGGTTGTCGAGCTTAAGTTCTTTTATGATAGAGCTTACCAGATTCTTTGAATCGGCAGTGTCGTATATTGTAAAGTTTTTTTGAAAGCCAATGTGCTCGGCTTCGGCTCTAAGTATGCGAAGGAATATGGAGTGAAAGGTTCCCATCCACAGCTGAGCGGAGGTTTTTTCGCCTACGATTTTGGCAATACGCTCCTTCATCTCCTTTGCCGCTTTGTTGGTAAAGGTAAGGGCAAGCACGCTCCATGGTGTTGCACCGTTTTGTAGCAGGTGCGCAATGCGGTAGGTAAGCACTCTTGTTTTGCCCGACCCAGCACCAGCAATAATAAGCGATGGCCCTTCGGTTGTTATAACGGCTTCGCGTTGAACGGGACTAAGTTCTTCTAGGTAATGCACTTTCTAGCTGTTTTTTTGAATTTGCAAAGTTACTTCAGCCTAATGGTAGTACCAAGTAATTTGTAAAGTAAGATGGGTTGGTATTAGTATTTGGTGTTTAGTGATTAGTGTTTAGTGTTTGGTATTTGGTTGTTACATTATTTCTAACGTCTAGTGTTTGGTTGTTGCATTATGTCTAACATCTAACGTCTAGCGTCTAACGTCTAGTGATTGTGTCTAACGTCTATTATCTAACGTCTAACATCTGCTCTATTCTCACCTATTATTACTAATATTGTGGACTAGAAAACAATTTTATGATGAGGGAACGCGTTAAGGCGTAACATCTCATGCGAAATATCTAACTACAATGTTGCAAAAAAGGTTTGGCTTAACATCGCTACTTATAGTAATATCTGGATTGTTTATTTCTGCTAGTGCACAGCTTTGGGCTCCTAGTCCAAATTGGAAAGCAGCAACCGAGTATCTTAACACGCTTGAGAAACAGGATTCGGTATTTGTTTTCTTTGCCGCACAGGGGAATACTCCTACGCTAAAGGCTAAGTTTTCCGATGGCTCTTCCGCCGACTTTACTTGGTATAAGTACAATACTGCAATAGCTAACCCTGCTTTGCGATTTGAGCAATTCTTTCAGGAGAGTGGTGTTACCCATTCGCAGCAAACAAACCTTGCTCCTGGTGGATACCGGGTTGAGGTTAAACTTCCTGATAATACAACAGAGGTTTACACAGCATGGGTTATGGTTGACGATGTAGCAATAAGCTATATCGATATTGATAATACCTGCACCTACCTTTGGATGGAGGTAATTACCCTACCCAACAGGTATAGCATAGTTTACGAAACGTTTACCTACTACGATTTGTCGCGCCCGAGCCATCCCGATTTAAACAATCTGGGCAAAATATACTTTAAATCTATTCGCTGGAGCGCTACAGAAGGTGGGGTTGCCGTTCCATCTGCTTCGAGTTTGGATGTTTCAATAGAATCGCCTGCCCCGCTGGTTAGCTCGGCGTATAAGGTTGATATTACCAACCTATTCGGTCGTAGCATGAGCGCGCAAACCACTTTGCAACCTGCCGTTGCCACGCTGGCCACACTAAAGGTTTCGGTTTTGGACGATAAGGACGAGTGGAAGGATGCTGGCGATAATCCAAAAGGGGAGGCTCCAATGGAGATTCAGTTGGAAACCACCGCAAAGAATGCCGACTCTGTTTACGTAAACATCCTAAACGACGAGTACCTTTTCTATAAGGGCGGCGATAGCATTGTGTGGCATCAGGCCTCGCTCTTTTCCGAGGGGCTAATGTTTTATCCACCAAAGGAGCTGCTAGTGCCAGGCATTTACCCGTTGGAGCATGTGTCGGTTAACGTTACCTCTGGCTGTAGGGATACGCTAAAAATGACAGTTCAGGTTGATACCTCATTCATAAAGCCCGATGCCATACCCAATGTGTTTAGCCCCAATGGCGATGGCATTAACGATTTTTTCGTGATTAAGGAGGCCGATATTAACGTGCAGTCCATAAAGCGCTTTAGCGCAAGTTTCTATAGCCGTCAGGGTAAACTAGTCTATCGCTACGAGGGCAATCCTAAGGATTGGGAGGGATGGAACGGCAAGGTTGATGGTACCAAGGGCGATGTTCCTGAGGGCGTTTACTTCTACGTTATAGAGGCTGTTGGCTGGGATGGTAAGCGCTACCGCAGCGGAATGTATAAGGGGTTTTTGCATTTGTACCGAGGTAAATAATTCCTATGTCACATTCAATATCCCACTCCAAACGCTATATCGCAAGAATAGTTCCTGTTTTTGTGTTGATATTGATGTTCCTAAACGTGGCGGCTCAATCCGATACCACAACATCTTGCTCGCTAAACGGTGCGCGGGTGCTTATTACTGCCCCCGGCATATACGCCTCCCGTTTTGCATCCATTGTTGATGAGCGTGGAGGTTCGGCATGTATTGTTTCAACAATTGATGCGCACGCTAACCCCGATACTGTTCCTGTAACCACTCTGTTAGACTCTATTGCTCATTACCAGTGGATTGTGCTACCCAGCCGCACAGCAATTGATGCGTTCTTTGCATCGGCCATAAAAAGGCTTGGTAATGCTGAACTAAAAGCCCTGCGCATAGCAGCCATTGGGCGCGATGCCGATTACATGCTTAAAACCTATGGCGTACTAGCAGCGCTTGTGCCCCAAAAGGCCAGCCCAGAAGGAATTGCCGTGGAGCTATCGTTAATGCCCAGCACTCAGGGTAAGCGCATAGCCGTTGTTGCGCCCCTAGTTAAGGAACTAACTGAGCCCGATGTAATTCCTGTATTCCTATCAAGGCTCAAGGCCATAGGCATGCATCCAACCAAGGTTGAGGCGTATGTAACCCAACCCGCGTTTGCTACTGCAGCACCAATCCTTACTGGCGAGTTAGCCGCGCAGCACCGCTGTGTTGTGGTATTTACCAGCACTGCCGAGGCCGAAGCGTTTCTTAGAATAGTTGGTGTTAATGCTATCCGTCCATCCGATATTGTAGCCTGCTTTGGCCCATACACCGCCTCCAACGTAAAACGGCTGGGTTTGCCCGTTCACTTCACCGGAACGCAGTACCATGCCTTCGATGCCTTTATTGATGAGCTGTGTGGGTGGATGGGGGAGTGATAGATCGTAGCTTTCTTGCTATTAGTAATGAAAATCGGTGTAGCCATTAAAGACTTCAAGCACTCTGTTTTTTTCAAGTCTAATGGTTTTGCTTGCTCTAGGACTTACCGATCCAAAAAATCCAATACCATTGCTCATGTTGCTGTATTGAGTTATTGGCTCAGAGTATATATCACCTGCAACTATTTCGGCTAGGTAAATGGATTTGTAAGCTTCAAAAAGTTCTTTCGATATGCTGAATAGCTCTATGGTGTATTCAGTTTCTATTGTGTCGTAGAGTGTTTGTTGATAATCTGTTTTTTCGGGTATGTCTATTTTTAGGGAGTAACTTTTTCCACTAATTGGGGTGTCTGGAAATATTCTAGGTTTATATATCGAGTTGTTAAAGGGTTCGTGGATAGATGTTCTAAAATCTGGCATAAATGAAAAGATGGGGTCGGTTAGGGGGATAGTTATTCTTTGTATGTTATGAGTAGTGTCGTTATTCCATGTTGGATATGCAAAAGTATGTTCTACCGACGAGATGAAATAGTAGTTAGTGCTGTTTGCCGGATCGTCAAAATTTAGGGTGAACTGAAAGGTATTTGACTTTGATTCATTGCCTGTTACGCTAAAATTATTAATTGGCACTGTTTGCGGAATAGTTGTTTCCCCTTCTACAGGATCAAACCCATTGCACTCTACGCTTAATATCAGCGTTTCTCCTTCTGTTGGCAATTCTATAAGGGAGTCCTTGCTTATAAATGCTTTCCCCGATGTTGATCCAAGTGTCACTAAATTGCTAAAAAGCGTGGCTCCACCCTTTTTTGTAAGCGTTACTTTTACCTGAGCAAGGGGAGGTAAGTTTGGGTTTTCTGCAATACTCAGGCTTCTATCTACGTGGATTTTTAATCCTAGATCGCAATAGTATCTTGCCGATACAACAAGCATGGACTTATGTGGAACTCCATTATAATCAATTTGTGTTGTGGTGTAATCTAGAATCTTTTCGCAGCTAACTAGAGTTGCGATGGTTGCTAGAAGTATGATAAGAAGGTATTGTTTCATTCTCTTTACTTTTTATGCGGTTATACCTAAAATCGGAGTTTGTACGAAATTGATGGAAGGCATATAAAAAGGCTTGCCTCTGCGGGGAAGTACCCCCACATACCTCTGTAATACACGTTTTTTTTGGCATAAGCATTATATACAGAGAACGACCACACGTTTTCCCACTTCTTGTGCTTTCTATGTTTTTTTGTGTAGTGAGCTCCTATGTCGAGCCTATGGTAGGCTGGCAATCTCAGGTTGTTTTTAGTGGTGTAAATAAATATAGCCTCATTGGTGTTGAATGTTTTAATGGAGTATGCGGGCATGCTGTATGGCATTCCTGTGTTGAATGTCCAGTTTGCACCAAAATTCCAGTTGCTTGAAAGTTGATAATTGCTTGTTATTGATATCTCATGACGTTTATCGAAAGGCGAATAGAATTCCTTCCCCTTGTTAATAGAGTTAAACTGTCGTTTAGACCATGCCAACGTATATGCAATCCATCCTGTAAGCTTTCCTGCTTTCTTTTGTATAAGCAATTCAGCGCCATATGAATGTCCTTTCCCTTTTCCCATTTTCTCTTCCCACCCATTCTCGTTGGGTAGAACCGATGCTCCTTCTTTGTAGCTAATAAGGTTGTACATGCTTTTGTAGTATGAGGCAATTGAAACCTCGTATGCGCTTGAATGGACATAAGTCCATTCAGCACCTGCTTGATTGGCTTTCTCTTCGGGGAAGTTTTTGGTGGCAGGCACCCACATATCTGTTGGCTGCTCAAGTATGGATGTTCGGAGCAGGTGAAAGTATTGGCTGGTATGGGTATAATAGATTATAAGGTTCGATTTTTCCGAAATGGTTATTGAACTGGTAAATCTTGGTTCGGGAATTAGCTTTGTGTACTCTTTGGAGAGTATAAGTGTGTTTCTAACACCTATGTTTATGGATACTATTGGTGATATTGTTACATCGTACTCTAGGTAGCTTATGTTTTCGTGTAAATTGTACTTTTCACTTCCTAGGTTCCGCTTAATAGGTTCTTGAGCCTGATCCTTGTTGTCGTAGAATAGGGATGATCCTGGCGCAAATCTATGCAACGTGTGATTAATACCAAAGTAGAACTTGTGCGATGCGTGAGGGAAATACTGCCAATCGGTTCTTACTCCAATATCATTAATGGTTGAGCTGAACTCCACATTGCTATTGTAATCTAAGGAGCCCGAGTTAAACTCCTCCTTGTTTTGCCTTTTGTGGTTGAAATTGCTAAAGAATAGGGTGTTAGAGAATGAGATCATGGGATTATGAACCCTATTCCATTTTGTCGATAATATGTAGTTGCCCCAATTGTATCCTTGTTTTTGGCTTAGTTCTCCTGTAGTATTGCCAATGGAGTAATCCTTTTTGCTATTGTTGTAGTATTTGTCAATTGAGTAGAGTAAGCTAATTGTAACCTTGTCCCTGTTAGAGAATGTGTGGGTAATTTTTGCAGTGGCATCACCAAAGAAAGAGCCTTCCAACGGTTTTTTTGCAAGTAGATTGTATGATGTGGCAGCAAGGTCGTACATAGAGCGTCTCCCCGAAAAGCTGTAAGTGGTTTTGTTGTTCTTTAGGGGGCCATTTAACATTATGTTCCCACTCATAATCCCAATAGCCGCTTCGCCTTCTGCTCTTCTCCTGTTGCCATCCTTTAGGGTGATGTCCAGTACCGATGAGAGCCTACTTCCAAACCTTGCAGGAATGGAACCATTTATAAATCGAGCCGACTGGAGCGCATTCTCATTTATTACGGAAAAGAGCCCATAGAAATGTGATGAGTTGTAAATGGGGATATCGTCAATAAGAATTAGGTTCTGATCTGCATTGCCCCCTCTTACAATCATCCCAGCAAAACCAGCCCAAGTGCTTGTTACACTTGGTAGTTGTTGTACCGATTTTTGAATGTCTATTTCGCCCATCATGGCAGGAGCTTGTTTTATTTGCTTTATGGGGATGTCTTTTATCGTAAAGTTTTTAAATCGGCTGCTTTTTGCCTCTATTGTTACTTCTTCTACCTCAAGATTAGGAACTAATGCGATGTTTATTAGCGTATCCTTTTGCACATCTATTTTTAGCACCTTTGTACTGTAGCCTATGTATGAGCAGTGAATTGTAGTATTTTCCTGCTTTGTTCTTATGGTATAGTATCCGTTGTTATTGCTAGCAGTTCCTTTTGTGTACTCATTAATGTAGATGTTGGCATTAATAAGTTTTTCTCCACTAATTGAATCGGTTACGTAACCCGTTATAAAGTTGTTTTGTGCGTGGAGGAGTGAGGAGGAGAGGAACGCTAATGTGAATGCGACTAAAAGTGAAGCCTTTGAAAAGAATATTCTCATTTAATATGTTGTGGAATGGTTTGAATAATGATTGGTGTAAGCAATTTTTTGTAGTTTTAAGCTACGTATGTAAAAGTGTTCAATAGTTATACAAATATGCGAAAATACTTATATTCTTTTTTTGTTCTCTGCTTTTTTTCCCTCCCCCTTTTCTCCCAAACCCAAGTTAAAGGAACCGTGGTTGATGCCGACTCTGGCGAGCCGCTGGCCTTTGTTAATATCGTTTATAACGATTTGGGGCATGGGGCGAGCTCTGGCCTCGATGGTGATTTCCTCATTCAATCGGCACAGCCCATAGAGTGGCTCAAGTTCAGCTACCTTGGCTACGAGGTGCTGCGCGTATCCCGCACCGAGAAGGATTTTGCTAAGCCCCTTAGGGTAGCGCTTAAGCGCACATCGTACAACATAAGCGAGGTGGTTGTTTACCCCGGGGTAAACCCTGCGCACAGGATTATTGATGAGGTTTTTCAAAATCGCGATAGCAATAATCCCGATAAGCTAAACTCCTACAGCTATACTAGCTACAACAAGATGCACTTTGCCTTTGATTTTGATAGCACGGCCATCAGAAAGGCTAGGGAGCAAAATCCTTCGCTGGATACTATCCGTAAGGCCGATGCTGCGCTGTACTACTTCTCAAAGAAGACTCAGGAGCACCACGCCTTTATGATGGAGTCCGTATCGGAGCGGCAGTTTGCACAGCCCGATGTTGTTACCGAAAAGGTTGTGGCAACCCGCGTATCGGGTATGAAGGACCCCATGTTCACCTTCTTGGCCACGCAGTTTCAGTCCTTCTCGTTCTACCCCGAGCACATATCGATACTAACAAAATCGTACCTAAACCCAATAAGCAAGGGGAGTACAAGCAAGTACCTTTTTCTGCTTGAGGATACTGTTTACACCCCCGTTGGCGATACCGTTTTTGTAATCTCGTTCCGTCCCCGCAAAGGGCAGCCCATTGATGGCCTAAAGGGGGTTCTCTCCATTAATACCGATGGTTACGCCATACAGAGCGTTATTGCTGAACCGGCCGATGGCGAAAGGCTTCCCATATCGCTGCGCATACAGCAGCGCTACGAGAAGGTTTATGGGCAGGCGTGGTTCCCCGTTGAGCTTAACACCGATTTAATTTACAACTACTGGGAGGCCAATCGTAAGGATGCTATTACTGGCGCCAATGTTTCGCTGCGGCTACTTGGCGTTGGGAAAAGCTACCTGCGGGACATAGAGATTAATCCCAATCTATCGGATTTAAAGCGCAGCCATGTGGAGCTAACGTTCCACCCCGATGCTGCGGATAGGGGCGATGAGTACTGGGTTATGAACCGTAAGGATAGCCTATCGGCTATTGAGCAGCGCACCTACCGTATTGTGGACAGCCTTAGCAAGCAGGTAAATCTTGATAGGAAGATGAAGGTGATGACGGCCTTAATGATTGGGCGAATCCCCATGGGTTACGTTAATCTGGATCTTACACGGTTAGCTGGCTATAACCAGTTTGAGGGCTATAGGCTAGGGCTGGGACTGGAGACTAGCCGTAAGGTATCGGAGTACTTCAGGGTTGGCGGCTATGCTGCCTATGGCTTTACCGATAAGGCAGCAAAGTACGGCGGATTTGCCAATATCACCCTAAGCAAGCGGAATCAGGGTTACCTTGAGTACGCCTATAGCAACGATGTTAGGGAGAGCGGTAGCTACAATTTTATGGGTACAACCAGTTTGCTTAGCTCCGATTTTATGCGGAATATCTCCATCACCAAAATGGATAACGTGGTTCAGCATAGGGTCGATTTTGGTTTCAGGGCTTTCCATTGGGTGATGTTTAATTTGTTTGGGGCGCAGAGCAATCATAAGTTACTATCGGAGTACTATCCGTATATCTCGGGCAACAGCTGGTACAGCGCATTCAATCAAACCGAGGTGGGAGTGAGGCTTCGCTACGCGCCGGGCGAGAAGTTTATGGAGCTGCCCAGCGGGCTTATGCCGCTAAATAATGATTTCCCGGTGCTGCGCATCAACCTAATAAAGGGCTTAAAGGCCTTGGATGGAACATACAGCTACACCAAGGTTGAGGCTCGTTACGACGATACCTTTGTGTGGCGAACCCTAGGGAAAACGCACCTATCAACCTCGGCGGGGTACATGCATGGCGATGCTCCCGCATCGCTGCTCTACTTTGGGGTGGCAAACTACTTGCCCCTGTCCATTGAGGCCATTCATGGGTTTGGAGCAATGCGGATGAACGAGTTCCTGATGGATAAGTTTGTGAACCTTTTCCTTCGTCACGATTTTGGCTCGTTGCTATGGAAGACTAGCAATAAGCGTTGGCAACCCACCTTTGCCCTTGCGCAGAATATCGCCTTTGGCGATTTAAAGAGCTCTTTCCCGCGTACTTTTTACAATGGCGATGTGGTTAAAGTGCCCACTCGAGGCTACTTTGAATCGGGGTTGCTAGTTGGCGGACTTATACCAACATCAATGTACTCCATAGGCTTTGGTGTTTACTACCGCTATGGCGATTACGCCTACGCAAAAACTGCCGATAACTTTGCCTACAAGTTAACCTTTAACTACTCCTTTTAGGTTGATATGGCTATAAAGTAAAAGGCTGCCCATTCATTTGGGCAGCCTTTCTTGTATGGTTTTGTGAGATTATCCTTTAAATAGCGGGTCGGCGCCAATGGTGCCTACTAGCGATTCAAGGTATAGTTCCGATTCTACCTCCTTAACCTTCATCTTGGCGGCGTGTAGCTTCTTCTCAAGTTCTTGCGCTTTAACAATCTCCTCGTTAACATCCTCTTTAATAAAGGCCTCAAGGTAGCTAACGTGTTGCTTCCAAAGCTCAATATCCTTTTGCTGCTTAATTTTAAGCCTAGCCTTGTACCAGTCGCTGTTTAGCACGTACTCACGGGTAAACATCTGGCGAAGCTCAGGGTCGGTAAGGCTCTTGCCGTTGTAGTGACCATGCGCCATAATGTGCAGAAGTACCTGTAGTGGTGGAATGGCTGCGTTTACGCTACCATCCTCAAAGTACAGCAGTGCCGATTTTTGTTGCGCCTCGCAGATGTTCTTGATGCCATCAACATAATCGTCCATGCTTTGGGTTTCTGGTCTTAGCACCTCATCGCTAAGCACGCCAATTGGCTCCTCAAACACACGTCCAAAGTATTTAAACACAAAGGTTTTGGTGATACGGTATCCCAGCCTGCTAGCAAGTATGGTTTCGCCATTGTGCTCAAAATCGTTAATCTTCTCAAGCGATCCCTCCTCAATTAGTCGCTTAGGATCCTTTTCGTGTGTATCTAAGCGGCACCAAATTTCAGGAATAAGGATGCTGATATCGTGATCGAACCTGTGCTTTGGCCCCACGTGCCCAGCGGCAGTGGTAAAGCAGTTGTATCCGGTAAGTATGTACGATAGCAGCGCGTTATTTAAATCGCTGGTAGCAACAAGCATGTTGAAAGGTCCTTTGGTTAGAGCTCCTTCCGATCCTGCTCCTGTTGTTGATGGCGATTTCCCCGTTAGGCTACACACAAAGTCCATAAATAGCTCTGGTAGCTCCTGGTAGTGTATTGGGTTGTACACGCAAAGAGGTCTAATGCCAGCCTCTTTCTCTGGTGGGTTATTCCTTCTTCCCGGTAGCACATCGGTAATGGCAAAGTTAACCGCTTGCGACATTGGTATTTTCCTTGCAAAGCGAGTTCCTATTTTGGCAAGATACCCATCGGCAGGGTTGCTTAAGTCTGGATTGATTTGCAGGTAGCGAGGGTTCTTCGATCGGCTTCCATCGTCTAGTTTCCTTGGATGGGCAGGGGTTATAAAGTAAAGGCCACTCTTGTCCGATGCCCCTTTCTCAATAAGTTGCTTAATGGGCTCTGTGTACTTATCAAAGCTAATGGCATCCTCAATAATCTCCTCTCCATCAGTAGCGCTAAGCGGCTCGTAGTTGGAGGTGAAGTTGTTCATTTTGGATAGATCCGATTCTGCCTGCTTGTCGTACCCTCTGTTAATAGCCTCGTCGGGACGTTGGAAGAACAGGTACTCGCAGTTCTCAATCATCTTCACGCTCTTGTTCTCTAGCCCAGGCTTTAGGTAAGGAATGCTAGATGACGGCAGTGTAATTGATGCCGAAATATCGTCCTCCATTTGTACCTTGGCCGCAGCAATAAAATCGGGACGTAACGAGTGTACGCACCATGAGCTGTCGCTGGCAAATCCCACCCTAAGGTATGAGGTGATAATTTTGCGATTGTTAAACATTAGGCAGTGCCCTTTCCTTCCATTCACAGAGTCAATGGTAAAGTAGTTGCGCCAGTTGCTTTCCGCCTTTTCTGTTTGGCTAATCCTTTTTATAAGAAAAACAAGAGCCTTTATGTGGTCGGGAATGGAGCTAAGAAATGCGCTAAACTCATCGGTGTACCCATCGTATGGGGTAAGCATTTTAATAACCGACCCTAGCGTGCGTTCGGGGTTAAGAATGTTTCTTCCTTCATCCTTGTTGCCTTTCTTGTTTCTCCACCTTTTGCTGTAGTCGTAGTTTAGCACCTCATCTGCTTTGGCAAAATCTTGCTCAATGTCATCCACAAAGAAAGTTCCGTAGATAATTGCGTTTAGCAACGATTTGGCAATCTCCGATTTTCCTCCGCCCGATACGGTGCTGGGCTTGTGAAGGAAGCTGCCCTCTGCCTGGGTGGCAACAAGCCTCCAGTCTGGCGCAAACGGGTGCTTCTCCATGTGGATTTTGTGTCCGCTTGGCAGTACGTATGTGTGGTCTCGCAGAAGCTTGATGTGCTGCTCTTTCCCTTTAAATTCCCAGGTAATGGAGCTTTTGTAAAGGTCTATATCCGCATTTTCGGGGATATAAACTATGTTTGGGAAACTTTTGTCCACCCCGTAGTTCTCTGGGTGTAGGTGCATAAGCTCCCCGTACTGTTTTTTGATATCCTCAAAGCGATACGTATTGGGGAATTTATTCAGTAACCGTTTGGCAGAGAATTCGTTGCCAAGGTTTCTTCTTGAGAAAACTAGCGCTCCACCAGCGTGCTCCTCTTCTACATTGCCGTATAGGTTTGCAGCAAAGCTAATTTGTGTTTTAATCTCCTTCTTGCTGTAGCCAAAGTAGTTGTCGGCAATAAGGGTAATAACCACGCCGCTGTCGTCTCTACAGGTTATTTTAAAGGGTTGGCCTTCGTTGTACAGCTCGTCCTCTTTTCTCCAGCACATGCCATCCTTACGCATGCGCTCCGTGGCGTCTTCCCAGTTGGGTAGGCCAATATCCTTTTTCCTAAGTCGGGTTAGGTGTGGGGCCAGAATTATACAGCCGGTATGTCCAGTCCAGTGCTCGGGGTCAAGACCCGCGTCGTTCTTGTATAGGTAAGGGTCGCCAGCGTTACCAAAAATGGACTCAACAAAGTCTAGGTTGCTTACAAATGCGCCTGGCGCAAAGAATCTAATCTCTAGCGATTTTTTTGTTGATATGCCCGCTACCTCAGGGCTTACTGTAGGCCTTAGTAGCATGGATGTAAACACTTGGGCTTTACTCTCCTGCGATGCGGTAAAAGGGAGCTCCAGAAAGTCGGTAGGCGGATTTAGCGCTGAGTGCAACAGGTGTGCAAAGGCAATTTTTGGAGTTGCCTTTTTGTCGGGAGGAATAGGGAGCCCTCCCTTAACAATATGAAACGATCCTTTGGTTGTTCGCCTGTCGTTCCTAGGGTTATGTAGAATGCCCTGACGAATCCTGTAGGATTTGATGTAATCCGTAATGTGCTCGTTCTTGTCGGGCGGAAGGCTAACCTCGCGGCCTAACCCGGGCTTGTCTAGCACAAAGGAGTCGAAGGGTATTTTTAGGCTCTTGTCAAACTCAATGTCCTGAAAGTATCTGTTTATGAAGTCCTGAATGCGTCTATCGGTAGGGTTTATAATGTTGTTCGATAAAAGCCGCATCTTTTCCCTGTAGTTGTTTAGCAGACTTTCCGCCAAGCTAACAAACTCCTGTTCTGTAAGCCCATCATCTTCGGTAAGCGCTATCCCCTCAAAAATGGGTTGCCCCATTGATGCGAGCTTCATGTTGATGTAACGTATTACATCCTTCCGCCTTTTTGATGCCACACGGTTTGTGGTGTGGTAGTTGTACTTTAGTTCCATGGTCTTCTGTGTTTTAGCATGCAACATTCTTTCCAAGAGCGGTGAGGCTCTTGGTGAGTAGAGGGTTTTCGAATGTGTTTTGGGGTCGGTTGTTTTGCAATGCTACAAATTCTAATTGTATTATTCTGTGGTTGTTGATATGCCCTACAACACAGCTTTGTCTGTTTTGTTCGTCTGGTTGTTATAAGAGTAACAGTACGTGGGGGTTTCAATCGGTTGCTAAAAACAAAGGGGACTCCAAATGGAATCCCCTTCGCGCAAAAAAGTATAAAGTGAGCTATTCCTCATCTTGGTCGGCATCGTATGCCTTAAGTAGCTTGTCCTGAACATCCGATGGTACCTGCTCGTAGTTTGCAAACTTCATGGTGTATGTTGCCCTGCCGCTGGTTAGCGACGATAGTGCAGTTGAGTACTTATTAAGTTCTGCTAGAGGAACCTTTGCGTTGATCTTCTCAAATCCCTTGTCGCTTCCCATTCCAAGTATCATCGCGCGGCGGTTCTGTAGGTCACTCATTACGTCACCCATTTTGTCGCTGGGTACAAGTACCTCTACGTCGTAAACTGGCTCCATAATCTTTGGCCCCGCTTCCTTAAAGGCCGTTTTAAATGCATTTCGGCCCGCCAGTTTAAAGGAAATCTCGTTGGAATCAACGGGGTGCATCTTCCCATCGTACACAGCAACGCGGATGTCGCGGGCGTATGAGCCGGTAAGTGGCCCTTCTTCCATCTTTTCCATTATCCCTTTTAGAATGGCTGGAAGGAATCGGGTGTCAATTGCACCACCTACAATACAGTTGTAGAATATCAATTTGCCACCCCACTCAAGGCTTACTTCTTCCTTGCCCTTAACGTTTAGGGCTATCTCTTTTCCGGCAACCTTGTATTTGCTTGGCTCTGGGCTGCCTTCGGTGTATGGCTCAATAATAATGTGCACTTCGCCAAACTGCCCCGATCCGCCCGACTGCTTCTTGTGCCTATAGTCTGCCAGTGCAACCTTGGTAATTGTTTCGCGGTAAGGAATACGGGGCGATATAAACTCAACATCTATTTTGTGGATGTTGGTTAAGTGCCATTTTAAAATATTTAGATGGTGCTCCCCTTGTCCCGATACAATAATCTGTTTAAGCTCTTTGGAGTGCTCAACAAGAATTGTAAGGTCTTCTTGGTGCGCACGGTGTAGTAGCTCGCCCATCTTCTCTGTGTCGGACTCGTTCTTTGCTCTTATGGCCGTTCTAAATTTAGGCTCTGGGAATTTAATGGGGATGTAGTTAACCTCAATGCCCGTTCCGCAAAGGGTATGGTTGGTTTTGGTGCTTTTTAGCTTAACAGTAGCTCCAATGTCACCAGCAACAAGCTCTGATACTTTTACCCTGTTTTTGCCCGCAACAACATATAGCTGGGATAAGCGTTCCTTTGTGTCGTTTTTAGAGTTAACTAAGTCCATTCCTTCGGTAACCTTGCCCGACATTACTTTAAAGTAGTTAATCTCGCCTATATGGGATTCTATTGCTGTTTTAAAAACAAATATGGATGTGGGTGCGTTTGCGTCACATTTCACCTCTTTCTCTTCAACTGTAGGAAGAAGTGGTACTCTTGAAGGATCTGGGGCAACGTTTATAATGAACTCCATTAAACGTTTGGTACCAATATTTTTCTTTGCCGAAGTGCAGAATACGGGGAATAGGCTCCTGTTGCTAAGACCAACCCTAATTCCTCTACGCATCTCGTCCTCGGTTAGAGAGCCTTGCTCAAAGTACTTCTCCATAAGGGACTCATCGTTTTCGGCAGCAGCTTCAACAAGGGCATTATGAAGCTCGTTGGCTTTCTCTAGTTCCGAAGCAGGGATGTCAAGTTCTTCGCGTTGGCCTGTATCACCAGAGAACTTGTACATCTTCATTAGTAGTACATCAATAAAGGTGTCGAAACCGCTTCCAGTAGCAACGGGGTACTGAATTTGAATAACCTTTTTTCCAAAACTTTGCTTTAGCGATTCAATAGCCTGATCGTAGTTAGCCTTTTCGTGGTCTAGCTGGGTAATGGCAAAAATCAGAGGCTTATGCATGTGCTCGGCGTAGCGGTTAAATATTTCAGTAGCCACTTCAACGCCATACTGCGCGTTAATGGTCATTACCCCAATATCTGCAGCTCTAAGAGAAGTTATAACAGCTCCAACAAAATCATCGGAACCCGGAGTGTCTATAATGTTTAACTTGTTGTCCTTGAACTCTGTGTAAAGGATGGTTGAGAATATCGAGCGAAGGTTTTGCTGCTCAATGTCGGTGTAGTCCGATACAGTGTTTTTTCCTTCAATCGTTCCTTTACGTTCTATTACCTTACCCTCAAATAGCATGGACTCTGCTAAGAGGGTTTTCCCCGATCCGGTATTTCCAAGGAGGGCAATGTTCTTGATCTGATTAGTTTGGTAGGTTTTCATGTAACAAACGCTTTAGTGCTGTTTAACAATTACGGGTCAAAAACTATATTATTAGTGTACTAGTTTTCTTTGTCCAGAAGAATCTGGATTCGTCTCATCAATGAGCTATACTATATATAATAACGGTATAGGATTGAACTTGCCGAAGTGTAAAAGACCAACTCTCGTTTGAATTTCTCAAAAATAGTAAAATTTTGTTGCAAACAAATTTTTTGAGCAATTACCTACAGCCCCCGCAATAAAATGTTGAACGTTAAGTAACTGTTTGTAAAAAAGGCTTGTAGATTAAAATAAAAGCACTACTTTTGCGCCGCCTTTAGCTGGGATAGTGTAATTAGCTAATTGGCAGTAAAAAAGGTGTTCTAGATTGTGCAGTTTGCAAAAAAAGAATACCTTTGCAACCCGTTTTACGAAGTTTTTTTAATTAATCTAGATTGTATATATGCCTACAATTCAGCAGCTAGTAAGAAAAGGCCGGACAAATCTAGAGGAGAAGAGTAAATCTCCTGCTCTTGATGCGTGTCCACAGCGCCGCGGGGTATGTGTACGTGTGTACACCACTACTCCTAAGAAGCCAAATTCGGCTATGAGAAAAGTTGCCAGGGTTAGGCTCACTAACCAGAAAGAGGTTAATGCCTACATCCCTGGAGAGGGTCACAACCTACAAGAACACTCCATTGTGTTAATCCGTGGAGGAAGGGTAAAAGATTTACCCGGTGTTCGTTACCACATCATTCGTGGTGCGCTCGACGCATCTGGTGTTGAGGGACGTAACCAGCGCCGTTCTAAGTATGGCACAAAGAGACCTAAGAAAAAATAAGTTAATTCGACAGAAGCTTTACTACAATGAGAAAAGCTAAACCAAAGAAAAGAATTCTCTTGCCGGACCCTAAGTTTCACGACGTTCTAGTTACACGTTTCGTGAATAACCTAATGTACGATGGCAAGAAGAGCGTGGCTTTCAATATTTTCTATGATGCTCTTGAGCTAGTTAGCGAAAGAGTGAAGGATTCTGAGAAGACTCCTCTTGAGATCTGGAAAAAAGCCCTTGAGAACATTACTCCTCAGGTTGAGGTAAAAAGCCGCCGCGTGGGTGGTGCAACATTCCAGGTTCCAATGGAAGTTCGTACCGACCGCAAAGTAGCCCTTTCTATTAAGAACATGATCCTTTACTCTCGCAAGCGTACCGGTAAGGGTATGAGTGAGAAGCTGGCTTCTGAGATCATCGCCGCTTACAACGAAGAAGGTGGTGCATATAAGCGAAAAGAAGATATGCACAAAATGGCCGAAGCTAACAAGGCATTTGCACACTTCCGTTTTTAATAGTTGTAGTTCACAGTAAAGTTAAAGGAATCAATTAATGGCAAGAGATTTAAGATTTACCCGTAATATAGGAATCATGGCGCACATCGACGCCGGAAAGACTACTACTTCCGAGCGTATTCTTTATTATACGGGTAAAACTCACAAGATTGGTGAAGTACACGAAGGTGGTGCTACCATGGACTGGATGGTGCAGGAGCAGGAGAGGGGTATTACCATTACTTCTGCTGCAACTACAACTTTCTGGAAATATAACGAGAAGCAGTACCAGATTAACGTTATTGATACCCCGGGCCACGTTGACTTTACCGTAGAGGTAGAGCGCTCGCTAAGGGTACTCGATGGCGCTGTTGCTGTATTCTGCGCTGTTGGTGGTGTTGAGCCACAAAGCGAAACTGTTTGGCGCCAAGCCGATAAGTATCGTGTTCCAAAAATGGCCTTCGTTAACAAAATGGATCGTACTGGTGCCGATTTCCTTTCTGTTGTTGGACAGATTAGAGATAGGCTAGGTGCTAACGCTATTCCCGTACAACTTCCTATTGGGGCAGAAGATACCTTTAAAGGTGTTGTTGACCTAATTGAGAACAAGGCAGTTGTATGGTACGAAGAGCCAGGATCTAAAGAGGTAAACTACCGCCTTGAGGACGTTCCTGCAGCAATGGAAGCAGAAGTTGCTGAATGGCGCGAGAAGTTGGTTGAAGCGGTTGCTTCATACAACGAAGACCTGATGGAGCGCTTCTTTGAGGATCCAAACTCAATAACCGCTGACGAGATTATCGAAACTATCCGTAAGGCTACTATCGATATGTCTATTGTACCCGTTCTTTGTGGCTCTGCCTTTAAGAACAAAGGTGTACAGCGACTTCTTGATGCAGTTATTGCCTTCCTTCCTAGCCCTATGGACATTGGTGCTGTAACCGGTACTAACCCAGATTCAGGCGAAGAGGCTGTTCGTAATGCTGATTCTTCAGAACCATTCTGCGGATTGGCATTCAAAATTGCAACCGACCCATACGTAGGTCGCCTTGCATTCATCCGTGTTTATTCTGGTAAACTAGAAAGCGGTAGCTACATCTTCAATACCCGTAGCGGTAAAAAAGAGCGTATCAGCCGTCTTTACCAAATGCACGCAAATAAGCAAAACCCAATTGAGTTCTGCGAAGCAGGTGATATCTGTGCAGCGGTAGGTTTTAAAGACCTTCGTACTGGCGATACCGTTTGCGAGGAGAAGAACCCAATTGCACTTGAGTCTATGACCTTCCCCGAACCAGTTATTGGTTTGGCTATTGAACCTAAGACACAGAAAGATCTTGATAAGCTAGGTATGGCCCTTGGCAAACTATCTGAAGAGGATCCAACTTTCCGTGTTAAAACTGATGAAGAAAGCGGACAAACCGTGATTAGCGGTATGGGCGAGCTTCACCTTGAAATTATTGTTGACCGTCTTCGTAGAGAGTTTAACGTAGATATCAACCAAGGTGCGCCACAGGTAGCTTACCGTGAGGCTATTACTGGCTCTGTAGATCACCGCGAGGTGTTCAAGAAACAGTCTGGTGGTCGTGGTAAGTTTGCTGATATCGTGATTACCATTGAACCAGCCCCAGAAGGCGTAACTGGACTTCAGTTCGTTGATGAGGTTAAAGGTGGTAACGTACCTCGCGAGTTTATCCCATCGGTTGCTAAAGGCTTCCAGGAGGCACTTAAAAATGGCCCATTGGCCGGATTTGCAATGCCTAGCCTTAAAGTTACCCTTAAGGATGGTTCATTTCATCCAGTTGACTCTGACGCTCTTTCATTCGAGATTGCTGCAAGGCAAGCGTTCAGACATGCATGTCCAAAGGCGAAACCCATTATCCTCGAGCCAATCATGGCTGTAGAGGTTGTAACTCCAGAAGATTACATGGGTGATGTAATTGGCGATTTCAACAAACGCCGCGGACAAATTACCGGTATGGAGTCTAAAGGTGGTGCACGTGTAGTTAAGTCTAAAGTGCCCCTATCCGAAATGTTTGGATATGTTACCGTACTTCGTACCCTTACCTCCGGAAGGGCTACCTCAACAATGGAGTTCTCTCACTATGCTGAGGTTCCTGCCAACCTGGCCAAGGAGATTATTGAGAAATCGCAAGGAAAAGCCGTAAAGGAAGATTAACCATTTACCTTTTGTAAACAAATGAGCCAGAAGATTCGAATCAAGTTGAAATCGTACGATCACAACCTGGTGGACAAATCGGCCGAGAAAATCGTGAAAACCGTAAAAGCCACCGGAGCAGTGGTGAGTGGTCCAATTCCGCTACCTACACACAAGCGGATTTTTACCGTAAACCGTGCTACCTTTGTGAACAAGAAATCGAGAGAGCAGTTCCAACTTTGCTCTTTCAAGAGATTACTCGACATCTACAGCTCCACACCAAAGACAATTGACGCGCTCATGAAACTTGAGCTGCCTAGTGGAGTCGAAGTAGAAATTAAAGTATGAGTGTGATTAGTTAATACTAAGAAAAATGCCAGGATTAATTGGACGTAAAATCGGAATGACTTCCGTGTTTGGTGCTGATGGTAAGAATATACCATGCACCGTGATTGAAGCTGGTCCCTGCGTTGTTACTCAAATTAAAAACCAAGACGTGGATGGCTACGATGCCATTCAGCTTGCGTTTGACGACAAAAAGGAGAAGCATACCAGCAACGCGCTGTTAGGTCACTTCAAAAAGGCTAACACTACCCCAAAGCGTAAAGTAGTTGAGTTCAAAGATTGGGAACACCAGTACAGCCTTGGCGATACTGTTACCGTTGACATCTTCAACGATGAAGATAAATGGGTTGACGTAACCGGTATCTCTAAAGGTAAAGGATTCCAAGGTGTTGTAAAACGCCATGGTTTCGGTGGAGTGGGAGGACAAACCCACGGTCAGCACAACCGTCTTCGTGCGCCAGGTTCTATGGGTGCTTCATCGTACCCAAGCCGCGTATTTAAAGGCAAAAGGTTGGCTGGACGCACTGGTGGCGATCAGGTTAAAATTGTTAACCTACGCATTCTGAAGGTGCTACCAGAGAATAATCTTATTCTCGTTAAAGGTTCTATTCCAGGTGCCAAAGGTTCATACTTAATTATTGAGAAATAATGGAAATCAACGTACTTAATATAGCTGGAAAGGAAACCGGGCGTAAGATCGAGCTCAACGATGCTATTTTTGGTATTGAGCCTAACGATCACGCTATCTACCTCGATGTTAAGCAGTACTTGGCTAACCAGCGTCAAGGTACTCATAAGTCAAAACAGAGGAACGAAGTATCAGGTAGCACCCGTAAGCTTAAAAAGCAAAAGGGTACCGGTACCGCTCGTGCAGGTAGCATTAAATCGCCACTTTTCCGTGGAGGTGGTCGCGTATTTGGTCCAGTTCCCCGCGACTATAGTTTCAAGCTTAACAAAAAGCTTAAGCAATTAGCTCGTAAGAGTGCTCTTACATATAAGGCTCGCACTAACGCCATTTACGTTCTTGAGGACTTCAGTCTTGAGACTCCAAGAACCAAGGAGTATATCAACATCCTAAAGAACTTAAACTTAGTTGACAAAAAGTCAATTTTGGTGCTTAGCGAACCAAATAAAAATATATATTTGTCATCCAGGAATTTACAGAAGCAAAAAGTCGCAACTGCCTCTAATTTAAATACATATGAGATAGTTGATTCATCGGCTCTTGTACTAGTAGAGAGCTCAGTTGACGTTTTGCATAAAATGTTTCAAGTATTATAAACCCTGTAGCGATGAACATTTTAATTAGGCCAGTTGTAACCGAGAAAATGGAACGGGTAAGCGAGAAGCTTAGCCGTTATGGCTTTATTGTAGAAAAGACAGCCAATCGGTTCCAAATTAAGAAGGCCGTAGAAGAGCTGTACGGAGTAACCGTTGATTCGGTTAATACCATGCGTTACGGAGGAAAATGGAAATCCCGCTATACACGTGCTGGGGTTATCGTTGGCCGCACAAACAGCTACAAGAAGGCTATCGTGACGCTAAAAGAAGGTGATAAGATTGATTTTTATAGCAACATCTAACGACAATGGCTGTAAGGAAATTAAAACCTGTTACACCAGGACAGAGGCATAAAATTATAGGTGTATTTGACGATATTACGACTTCAACACCTGAGAAATCGTTGCTACGCCCCCTGAAAAAGACCGGTGGTAGAAATAACACTGGTAAAATGACCATGAGATATATAGGGGGTGGCCATAAACGTAGATACAGGGTAATTGACTTTACCCGCGATCGCGACGGAGTGGCGGCAGAGGTGAAAACCATTGAGTACGATCCAAACCGTACCGCACGCATCGCGTTGGTTCAGTATGAAGACGGTGAAAAACGTTACATCGTTGCACCAACTGGCCTCCAAGTAGGTCAGACCATTATGTCTGGTATGGGCGTTGCCCCCGAAGTAGGCAACTCGTTATTCCTATCGGAGATTCCACTAGGTACTCTAATCCACAACATTGAGCTTCGCCCAGGGCAAGGTGCCATTATGGCCCGTAGCGCCGGTTCTTACGCTCAACTACTTGCCCGCGAGGGAAAGTACGCTGTGATTAAGCTTCCTAGCGGTGAAACCCGTATGGTGTTGACCAGCTGCAAAGCAACTGTTGGTACTGTTTCTAACTCTGATCATGCACTGGAGAGATCTGGAAAGGCTGGCCGTACCCGTTGGTTAGGCCGTCGCCCTCGTAATAGAGGTGTTTCCATGAACCCAGTAGATCACCCAATGGGTGGTGGTGAAGGCCGTCAATCTGGAGGTCACCCACGCACACGTAAGGGTATCCCAGCTAAGGGTTACAAGACTCGTTCTAAGAAGAACCAGTCCAACAAGTTTATTATTGAACGCAGGAAAAAGTAATTAGAAAAAGTCTAAAGGTATGAGTAGGTCTCTTAAAAAAGGTCCCTTCATCGATTATAAGCTAGAGAAGCGAATCATCGAAATGAACACTTCCAGCAAGAAGCAGGTTTTAAAAACCTGGTCGAGAAGGTCTATGATCTCACCTGACTTTGTTGGTCACACCGTAGCAGTTCACAACGGGAATAAGTTTATTCCCGTATATGTTACCGAAAACATGGTTGGTCACAAGCTTGGTGAATTTTCTCCCACCCGCACCTTCCGTGGTCATGCAGGTAATAAGAAGAAATAAGTGAATCTGATCAATTAAAGGAATTTTAATAATGGGTGCAAGAAAACGTTTAAAAGCCGAAGAAATAAAGGCAGCGAAGCGCCAGAGGGCATTTGCCATTCTGCGCGACGTTCCTACCTCTCCCCGGAAAATGCGCTTAGTAGTTGACATGGTCCGCGGCAAAGAGGTAAAAACCGCTCTGGATATACTAAAGTTCTCTTCGAAGGAAGCATCAAGCAGAGTTGAGAAACTCATCATGTCTGCAGTAGCTAACTGGCAAGTAAAGAACGAAGGCGTACGCCTTGAAGATGCAAACCTATACGTAAAAGAGATCTTCGTTGACGAAGGTAGCTCTTTAAAGCGTATCAGGACTGCCCCTCAGGGTCGCGCTCACCGTATCCGCAAGCGTTCCAACCATGTAACGGTTGTTGTAGATAGTGCAGTTACTAATGATTCTCAAAATAAATAACAGCTAGATGGGACAGAAAGTTAATCCAATAGGAAACAGATTAGGAATCATCAAAGGATGGGATTCCAACTGGTACGGTGGAAATAGCTATGCTCAGAAGCTGGTTGAGGACAACAAGATCCGTAAGTACCTTAACGCAAGGCTTGCTAAAGCCAGCGTTTCCAAAATAGTTATAGAACGTACGCTGAAGTTGATCACCGTTACTGTTCACACAGCACGTCCAGGTATTATTATTGGAAAAGGCGGGCAAGAGGTTGACAAGCTAAAGGAAGAGCTAAAGAAGATTACCCAAAAAGAGGTTCAGATTAACATCTTTGAGGTAAAACGCCCTGAGCTCGATGCGACAATTGTTGCCAACAACATAGCTCGTCAGCTAGAAGGCCGTATCTCTTACCGTCGCGCAATTAAGATGGCTGTTGCCTCTACAATGCGCATGGGAGCAGAGGGCATTAAGGTACAAATTTCCGGCCGCTTGGGCGGTGCCGAAATGGCACGCTCTGAGACCTATAAGGAAGGCCGTATTCCTCTACACACTATCCGTGCTGATATAGACTACGCCCTAGGCGAAGCTCTAACCAAAGTTGGCTTGATAGGTATTAAGGTATGGGTTTGCAACGGGCTAGTTTATGGTAAACGCGATTTATCGCCAAACCTAGGCTTAAGCGCTCCAGCAAACGCTCCTGCACCAGGTAGCAACAAGCCTCGTGGTGGTGGTATGAGGAAGAAACGTAAATAGTAAAGATTAAAAGGATTCTCAGGAAATGTTACAGCCAAAGAAAACCAAGTTCAGGAGGCAGCAAAAGGGCCGCATGAAGGGCATAGCGCAAAGGGGAAACCAGCTAGCGTTTGGATCCTTCGGCATTAAAGCCCTTGAGTCGTGCTGGATTACCGGCCGCCAAATAGAAGCTGCACGTCAGGCCGTGACCCGTTACATGAAACGTGAAGGTCAAATTTGGATCAGGATTTTCCCCGATAAGCCCATAACCAAGAAGCCTGCAGAGGTTCGTATGGGTAAAGGTAAGGGTGCTCCTGAGGGATTTGTGGCTCCAGTTACCCCCGGCCGCATGCTTATTGAGGCAGAAGGGGTACCTTATGAGGTAGCAAAAGAGGCACTACGTCTTGCCGCTCAAAAGCTACCCATTACTACAAAGTTTGTGGTTCGCCACGATTACGTTGAATCTTCAAACTAATTGAGCCATGAAGACCTCAGAAATAAGAGAGCTTACTATTAAGGAGATTGAGGAGCGCATTGATGTTGAGCAAACTCAGCTGTTGAAGCTAACGATGGGACACAGCATTACTCCTCTGGATAATCCAATGAAAATCAAAGAGGCTCGCAAGAATATTGCAAGGTTGAAAACCATTCTCAGCGAACGGAAACAGGCAGAAACTGAGAACAAGAAAAGTTAAGTGAGCAATGGAAAACACTAGAAATCTTCGCAAAGAGAGAGTAGGGGTGGTTGTTAGCAACAAGATGCAAAAATCTATTGTTGTTGCTGTGAAGCGTAAAGTAAAGCACCCTATCTATGGTAAGTTCGTAAACCGTACTACCAAGTTCTACGCGCACGACGAGGAAAACACTTGCAATTTAGGCGACGTCGTTCGGATTATGGAAACACGGCCTTTAAGCAAAAACAAGTGCTGGAGGTTAGTAGAAATCATTGAAAGAGCTAAGTAGCCATGATACAACAAGAGAGTAGACTAGCTGTAGCTGATAACAGCGGTGCAAAAGAGGTTCTTTGCATCCGTGTACTAGGTGGTACTGCAAGACGTTACGCCAGCATTGGGGATAAAATTGTTGTTTCTGTTAAGAGCGCAATTCCTGGTGGCGACGTTAAGAAAGGTACCGTTGCCAAAGCCGTTGTAGTTCGCACAAAGAAGGAAATTCGCCGTGCAGATGGTTCATACATCCGTTTCGACGACAATGCCTGTGTGCTTCTAAACAACCAAGGTGAAATTCGCGGTACACGTATATTTGGCCCTGTAGCCAGGGAACTTCGTGATAACTATATGAAGATAGTTTCTCTGGCACCAGAGGTATTGTAACCAGCAAAAATGTTCTAACCGATGGGTAAGTTACACATAAAGAAAGGGGATCTAGTTTTCGTCAACGCTGGCGAATCTAAAGGTCAGCAGGGTAAAGTACTACAAGTTTTCGTTGAAAAACAACGAGCAATTGTAGAGGGCGTTAACATGGTGTCTAAGCACACCAAGCCTAACGCTCAGCACCCTCAAGGAGGCATCATTAAAATGGAGGCTCCTATTCACATCTCAAACCTGATGCTGATTGACCCCGCAACCGGAAAGCCGACCCGAATCGGGCGCCGGCGTAATGAGAATGGTAAATTAGTGCGTTATTCTAAAAAATCAGGAGAGGAGATTAAGTAATGGAATACGTACCTACACTAAGCAAGAAGTACAAAGAGGAAATCATTCCCTCGCTGATGAAAGAGTTTGGCTACACTAGCGTAATGCAGGCGCCAAAACTTCAGAAGATTGTGATCAACCAAGGTGTTGGACAGGCTGTAGCCGACAAGAAAATTATTGAGCAAGCAGCTCTAGAGCTGGCTCAAATTGCTGGTCAAAGGCCCGTTCAATCGCTATCACGCAAAGATATTTCTAACTTCAAACTTCGTAAGCACGTTCCAATCGGTCTTAAGGTAACCCTTAGGCGCGAGAGAATGTACGAGTTTCTAGAGAGGCTTATCAACATCTCTCTACCTCGTATCCGTGACTTTAAAGGAATTAATGAGAAGCTAGATGGACGTGGTAACTACACGTTGGGTATTCAGGAGCAAATTATTTTCCCTGAAATTGACATCGACAAGATCAACAAGATCTTAGGTATGGAAATTACCTTCGTAACCTCTGCCAATACCGACGAAGAGGCTTACGCACTGCTCCGTTCGTTCGGTATTCCGTTTAAAAATGCAAAAAAGGAGTAGCATATGGCAAAAGAATCAATGAAAGCCCGCGAGGTAAAGCGCGCTAAACTTGTTGAAAAGTACGCTGCGAAGCGTGCTCAGCTAAAAGCCGATGGTGACTATGTTGGGTTACAAAAGTTGCCTCGCAACTCTAACCCTATCCGTTTGCGTAATCGCTGCCTTATTACAGGAAGACCAAGAGGTTATATGCGTCAGTTCGGGATAAGCAGGATCACTTTTAGGGAGATGGCATCACAGGGTCTTATTCCTGGTGTTAAGAAAGCAAGTTGGTAAAACCTTAAAAAGTTTCATAAAATGATTACCGACCCAATAGCAGACTATCTAACCCGAGTACGCAATGCCATTATGGCTAACCACAGGGTTGTTGAGGTTCCTGCATCAAATATCAAACGTGATATTTCACGTATCCTTTTTGAAAAAGGATACATCCTTAACTATAAGTTTGAGGATGATGGAAAGCAAGGCGTTATTAAGATTGCGCTAAAGTACCATCCTGAGACTAAGAAGAATGCCATTAAGCACATTGAGCGTGTGAGCAAGCCAGGTCTGCGTCGTTACGTTGACTCAGAGAACCTTCCAAGGGTTCTTAACGGACTAGGTATTGCTATCATCAGCACCTCACAGGGCGTAATGACAGATAAGGAAGCAAAGGTTAAAAAGATTGGCGGAGAAGTTATCTGCTACGTATACTAATTATTAACAACACTATCCAATGTCTAGGATCGGAAAAAAACCTGTAAACTTACCACAGGGGGTGACTATTAAAGTTGCTGCCGATAATGTGGTGAGCGTAAAAGGCCCTCTAGGTGAGCTGTCCCAAAAAGTGGACCCAGATATCACCATCGAAGTTGAGGGGAACACTGTTGTTCTTACGAGACCAACAGATCAGAAGCGCCATCGTTCTATGCATGGTCTATACCGCGCCCTAATTAATAACATGGTTGTTGGAGTTTCCACTGGTTGGGAACTTCAGCAAGAACTTGTTGGGGTTGGTTACAAGGCCGAAGCAAAAGGTCAGGTACTTGAACTAAGTCTAGGATTTTCTCACGACATTCACTTCCTAATTCCTGCTGAAGTAAAGGTTGAAGCGAAAACCGAACGTAAGGGTAACCCAACAATTACTCTACGTAGCGCTGATAAGCAGCTATTAGGTATTGTTGCAGCCAAAATTCGCTCGCTAAGAAAACCAGAACCATACAAAGGTAAAGGTATTCGCTTTGTTGGCGAAGTGGTTAGAAGAAAAGCTGGTAAATCAGCTGGTGTAAAGTAACCCTTTTAAACTAATAGGATATGGCTTTAGTTAAGCAAGAAAGAAGGCTCCGAATTAAAAGGAGAATACGCAAAAGAGTTCTTGGCACTAGTGAAAAACCTAGAATGACGGTTTTTAGAAGCAACAAGCAAATATACGTTCAGGTAATCGACGACCTAAAGGGTGTAACCTTAGCTTCTGCTTCATCTCGCATTAAAGAGATTGCCGAGAATAGCAATGTAAACAAGACTGAGCAAGCTCGTCTTGTTGGACAGCTAGCTGCCAAACGTGCCCTTGAGAAGGGTGTTAATGAGGTTGTTTTTGACCGTAATGGATATCTGTATCATGGTCGCATCAAGGCTCTTGCTGATGCTGCACGTGAAGGCGGACTAAAATTCTAAGAAGATATGTCAGCAAATACTAACATTAGACGAGTAAAGGCCAGCGATCTTGAGCTAAAAGATCGTTTGGTTAGCATCCAACGTGTAACTAAGGTTACCAAGGGTGGACGTACCTTCAGCTTCTCTGCAATTGTAGTAGTTGGTAACGAAAACGGAATCGTAGGTTACGGCCTAGGCAAAGCAAGTGAGGTTACAACCGCTATAGCAAAGGGCATTGAGGATGCAAAGAAGAACCTTGTTAAGGTTCCTGTCTTTAAGGGTACAATTCCTCACGAGCAAATTGCTAAGTTTGGTGGTGCTCGCGTTTTCATTAAACCTGCTATTCACGGTACTGGTGTAAAAGCTGGTGGTGCGATGCGTGCGGTTCTTGAGAGCGTAGGTGTTACCGACGTGCTTGCAAAGAGCAAGGGGTCATCTAACCCTCACAACCTAGTAAAGGCCACTGTAAACGCACTTCTTGAGCTTAGAGATGCTCAGGATATTGCAGCGCACCGTGGTATCTCCCTAACAAAAGTGTTTAACGGATAGAAATCTGAGTTATGGCTAAAGTGAAAATCACCCAAATCAAAAGTAAGATTGGGAGTACCGAAAGGCAAAGGAAAAACCTTGCCGCACTGGGTCTACGCAGAATCCATCATACCGTAGAAGTAGAGGTAACTCCTATTACTCAAGGTATGATAGAGAAAGTTAAACACCTAGTTCGTGTAGAAGAATAGTTGCTAACCTACTTAAGCATAGTAAGCTATGAATTTGAATAATTTAAAACCCGCTCAGGGATCCACCCACAAAGAGAAACGTATTGGTCGTGGTGCTGGTTCAGGGCATGGCGGAACCTCCACAAGGGGACACAAAGGAGCAAAATCTCGCTCTGGATACTCTCAGAAGGTAGGTTTTGAGGGAGGTCAGATGCCCATTCAGCGCCGTCTTCCCAAGTTCGGGTTTAAGAATCATTTCCGTAAGGAGTATAAAGCGATTAATATTGATGTTTTACAAATGCTTTCCGAAAAGCTTGGCGTAACTTCAATTGATGAGCAAACTCTAGTAACTGCTGGTTACGCATCCAAGAACGATATCATTAAGATTCTTGGCAATGGTACGCTAACCGCTAGACTTGATGTTAAAGCTCATGCCTTTTCTAAAAAGGCCATTGAGGCTATCGAAGCACAAAAAGGAACAGCCGTAAAACTTTAGTTTAATGAAAGCTTTCTTTGAAACCCTAAAGAATATATTCAAGATAGAGGATCTGCGTCAGCGGATTCTCTATACCTTGGGTATTCTGCTCATTTATCGATTAGGTAGTTTTATCGTATTACCTGGTATTGACCCAGCCCAACTGGGTGCTCTTAAAACTCAAACAGCCGATGGTATCATGGGGCTGCTTGACATGTTTTCGGGAGGTGCGTTTTCTAATGCATCCATTTTTGCATTAGGTATTATGCCCTACATCTCTGCATCTATTGTTGTGCAGCTACTTGGTATTGCTATCCCATACTTCCAAAGGCTACAACGCGAGGGTGAGAGTGGTCGCCGTAAAATCAACCAAATTACACGTTACCTAACTGTAATTATTCTTGTATTCCAAGGCCCAGCTTACCTAGCAAACCTTCACGTACAGCTTCCCGAAACAGCATTTGCACTTCAGGGTATCTACTTTACCATTTCCTCTACCATTATTCTTATTGCAGGAACCATGTTTATTATGTGGCTTGGCGAAAAGATTACCGATAAAGGTATTGGTAACGGTATTTCCCTAATTATTATGATAGGTATCATTGCTCGTTTGCCCTTTGCCCTTACCGCAGAGTTCTTCTCTCGTTTCGACGAGCTAGGGGGTGGACTAGTAATGTTCTTGGTAGAACTTATAATACTATTTGTAGTGTTCATGTTCTCCATTCTACTTGTTCAGGGTACGCGTAAGATTCCTGTTCAGTATGCCAAAAGAATTGTTGGAAACAAACAGTACGGTGGCGTAAGGCAGTATATCCCTTTAAAGGTTAATGCTGCAGGTGTAATGCCAATTATCTTTGCCCAAGCGCTAATGTTTATCCCAATGATGCTTTCGCGCTTCGATACCGAGACAACAACAGGTATTGCGGCTGCATTTTCTGATTTCACTGGTTTTTGGTATAACTTCACCTTTGCCATTCTAATTATTGCTTTTACATATTTCTATACTGCAATTACTATCAATCCTAACCAAATGGCTGAGGATATGAAGAAGAATGGCGGATTTATCCCTGGGGTTAAACCCGGAAAGAAAACCGTTGAATTCTTAGATACAGTTATGTCTCGAATAACTCTGCCTGGTTCAATCTTCCTTGCTTTGGTAGCCATCTTGCCTGCTTTTGCTATGATATTGGGGATTAACAACCAGTTTGCTCAGTTCTTTGGCGGTACATCTCTTCTAATTCTTGTTGGTGTTGTGCTTGACACACTTCAGCAAGTGGAGAGCCACCTGTTAATGAGGCATTACGACGGATTAATGAAGACTGGACGTATTAAAGGTAAGTCTGGTTATTAATAAAGAGTTCTTTAGATAATGCAATTGTCTAAAACGGAAGAAGAAATTGACCTGCTTCGGTTAAATAACGACTTAGTGTCGCGTACTTTAGCCGAAGTAGCCAAAATAATCCGACCAGGGATTACCACCCTCGAACTTGATAAAAGGGCAGAGGAGTTTATTCGGGATAATGGGGCAGAGCCTGGTTTCCTTGGATATAATGGTTATCCTAACACCCTGTGTATCTCTGTTAATGACGCAGTTGTGCATGGGATCCCTTCAGGTTATCAACTTAAGGAAGGAGACATTGTTTCCGTAGATTGTGGTACTTTCATGCATGGGTATTATGGAGATTCAGCATATACTTTCCCAGTAGGGGAAGTAGCTCCCGAAGTGCAGCGGCTGATGGAAGTAACCAAGAGATCGCTTGAGTTGGGCATTGAGAAAGCCCTTGATGGCTTGAGGGTAGGTGATGTTTCATATGCTGTCCAGCAATGTGCTGAGGCAAATGGATTTTCGGTTGTTCGGGAACTAGTTGGCCACGGGTTAGGGCGGAAGATGCATGAGCGTCCAGAGGTTCCTAACTACGGGTACAAGAATAGAGGCCCAAAACTGGTTGAAGGAATGGTAATTTGCATAGAACCCATGGTAAACATGGGCGCTAAGGAGATATATCAGGAGCGCGACGGTTGGACAATCCGAACCCGGGACGGCAAACCTTCGGCTCACTTTGAGTTAGCCGTTGTTGTAAGAAAGGGCAAAGCGGAAACGCTTTCAACTTTCAAGTATATTGATGAAGTTCTTAAAGTAAAGTAGGAGAGCGAATGTCAAAGCAAGCTGCAATTGAGAAAGACGGAACTATTATTGAGGCACTATCGAACGCAATGTTCAGGGTAGAACTTGATAATGGACACGTTATTACAGCACACATCTCTGGAAAAATGAGGATGCACTACATCAAAATTCTTCCAGGAGATAAGGTAAAGGTAGAGATGTCGCCTTACGATTTGTCGAAAGGTCGGATAACCTTCAGGTATAAGTAATCATTTTGAAAACAAATTGAGCAATGAAAGTAAGAGCATCCATTAAAAAGCGCAGTGACGATTGCAAAATCGTAAAGCGTAAAGGACGTTTGTACGTGATTAACAAAAAAAATCCGAAGTTTAAACAACGCCAAGGATAATTTAATTAACTTTGTACCCTCAATTTTTAAAGAGAACATATGGCAAGAATAGTAGGTGTTGACTTACCTAAAAACAAAAGAGGCGAAATCGCCCTTACCTACGTTTACGGAATAGGCCGTAGCAATGCCCGGACTATTCTTAGTAAAGCCGGGGTGGACTATGATGTGAAGGTAAAGGATTGGAGTGACGAACAGGTTACTTCAATACGTACAATTATAGGTGAAAATTTCAAGGTTGAAGGTGAACTTCGTTCGTCTATTCAGTTGAATATTAAGCGCCTAATGGACATCGGTTGTTACCGTGGTGTACGCCACCGTCTTGGTTTACCTGTGAGAGGTCAAAGCACCAAGAATAACGCTCGTACACGTAAGGGTAAGAAGAAAACTGTTGCCAATAAGAAAAAAGCTACTAAATAGTAAGTAAGGCTATGGCTAAAAAGACTGGAAACGTAAAGAAAAAGGTAGTAAAAGTTGATCCAGTAGGACATGCACACATTCATTCGTCCTTCAACAATTTAATTATCTCCTTAACCAACAGCACAGGACAAGTTATCTCTTGGTCTTCAGCTGGTAAAATGGGCTTCAAGGGTTCTAAAAAGAACACCCCATATGCAGCACAAACTGCAGCCTCTGATTGCGCTAAAGTAGCATTTGACCTTGGCTTAAGAAAGGTGAAAGTTTTTGTTAAAGGACCTGGAGCAGGTCGTGAATCAGCTGTACGTACCATTCATTCCTCAGGAATAGAGGTTAGTGAGATTGTAGATGTTACACCACTTCCTCACAACGGATGCCGCCCTCCAAAACGTCGTAGGGTATAGTACGTGTGGTTATAATTATGTTGAAAATTAACATTACGTAGGAATGGCTAGATATATTGGACCAAAGACCAAGATTGCCCGTAAGTTTGGAGAACCCATCTTCGGACCGGATGCTACTTTTGAGAAAAAGAACTATCCTCCGGGAATGCACGGTATTAATAAGAAACGCAAGAAGTTATCGGAGTATGGTGTTCAGCTTCAGGAGAAGCAGAAAGCCAAATTTACATACGGACTTTTGGAGCGTCAGTTTGCTACTACTTTTGAGAAAGCTTCTCGTAGTAAAGAGCCAACAGGTGAAGTGTTACTACAGTTGTTAGAGTCTAGGCTTGACAATGTAGTGTTCCGTTTAGGTATTGCACCTACTCGCGCAGCAGCACGCCAGTTGGTTGGTCACCGTCACATTACTGTTAACGGTAACCTTGTAAATATCCCTTCATATACTCTTAAGTCTGGAGATGTTGTTGGTGTTAGAGAGAAGTCAAAATCTCTTGAGGCCATTACCGACTCTTTAGCATCTAACCGTTCTGTAAAGTACTCTTGGTTAGATTGGGACAAGAACCAATTCTTAGGTAAGTTTTTAAACGTGCCTGAACGTTCTGAAATCCCAGAGAATATTAAGGAGCAATTAATTGTTGAACTTTACTCTAAGTAATAATACCTATACCATATGGCAATTCTGGCATTTCAAAAACCCGATAAGGTTATTATGCTCGAGGCCTCCGAAACATTCGGAAAGTTCGAGTTTCGTCCTCTTGAGCCAGGCTATGGTATTACGGTGGGCAACGCGCTTAGGAGAATCCTCCTGTCGTCGCTTGAAGGTTTTGCTATTTCTAGCATAAAAATTTCAGGTGTTGACCACGAGTTTTCAACCATTACCGGTGTTCTTGAGGATTTGACAGAGATAATCCTTAACCTGAAACAGGTAAGGTTTAAGCGTATTGCTGATGGAATAGATAGCGAGAAGGTTACCATAACCATTACTGGGCAAAATGAATTTAAGGCAGGTTACCTGTCTAACTTCCTAACTAGCTTTAAGGTGCTAAACCCTGAACTAGTTATTTGCAGAATGGAGCCAGACGTTAAACTTGAAATTGAAGTTAACATCAGCAAAGGCCGCGGTTATATCCCAGCCGAAGAAAATAAGCCTGAGGATGCCGAATTCGGGGTAATTGCCGTGGATTCCATCCATACTCCAATTAAGAACGTTAAGTACGCTGTAGAAAACTACCGTGTAGAGCAGAAGACTGACTATGAGAAGCTGCTTCTTGAGATCCAAACCGATGGTTCTATCCATCCTAAGGATGCGCTTAAAGAGGCTGCTAAAATTCTCATTTATCATTTCATGCTGTTCTCCGATGAGAAGATCACGCTTGATTCTGACGACAAGTTCTCTAACGATGAATTTGATGAGGAGGTGCTACATATGCGCCAACTTCTTAAAACCAAGTTAGTTGACATGGATCTATCGGTTCGTGCGTTGAACTGCCTCAAGGCTGCTGACGTTGATACACTTGGAGATTTAGTTAAGTTCAATAAGAACGACCTATTAAAGTTCCGTAACTTTGGTAAAAAGTCGCTTACTGAACTTGAAGACCTGCTAGAGGCAATGAGCTTGTCTTTTGGCATGGACATTACTAAGTATAAACTTGACAAGGAATAATTGCGATGAGGCATAATAAGAAAGTTAATCATCTGAGTAGGACTAGCTCTCACCGTAAAGCTTTAATGGCTAACCTTGCATCGTCTCTTATCATGCATAAGAGAATTCGTACCACGGTTGCTAAGGCAAAAGCTTTAAGAATGTACGTAGAGCCTCTTATCACTAGGAGCAAAGAAGATACAACACACTCACGTCGTATTGTATTTAGCTATCTAAAAGATAAGTTTGCTGTTACTGAACTTTTCCGCGATGTTGCTGGGAAAGTGGCAAGTCGTCCTGGAGGATACACTCGTATCCTTAAGACTGGCTCTCGTATTGGTGACAATGCTGAGATGTGTATCATTGAACTAGTTGATTACAACACTACCTACGTTAAGGAAACTGAAACTGCTAAGCCAGCAGCTAAGCGTACCCGTCGTGGTAGCAAAAAAGTGGAAGGTGTTGACGCACCTAAAGCTGATGATGCAACACCAGAAGTAGAGGAAAAGGCAGAATAAGTCAGATACTCTTTGATATTGATTAGGGATAAGCACTGACTTATCCCTTTTTTTTGCTAATTTCAAACGTTTTTGATGTTATAATTAATTTAAAGTATTATCCTATGGGACAAATAGTTAGTGTACATGCCCGCCAGATTCTTGATTCTCGCGGAAATCCAACCGTTGAGGTTGATGTGCTTACCGAAAGCGGCTTCTTTGGCCGTGCCGCTGTTCCAAGTGGAGCCTCTACTGGTGTTCATGAAGCGGTAGAACTTCGCGATGGCGATAAAGGGCGCTACCTTGGGAAAGGTGTACTTAGGGCTGTTGAGAATGTTAACACACATATAGCTGAGGAGATTGTTGGAATGCACGTGCTTGACCAACAGTCTATTGATGAGGCAATGATTAAACTTGATGGAACTGAGAATAAGTCTAATCTTGGTGCTAATGCAATACTAGGCGTTTCCCTTGCGGTTGCTCATGCGGCATCGCAAATGACCCGTCAGCCTCTATTCCGTTACGTTGGTGGTGTTAACGCATGCACGCTGCCAATTCCTATGATGAATATCATCAACGGTGGCTCTCATGCTGACAATAGCATCGACTTTCAGGAGTTCATGATTATGCCTGTAGGCGCAGCTAACTTCACAGAGGCTATTCGTATGGGTGCCGAGGTGTTTCACCACCTTAAGGCCGTGCTTAAAAAGCAGGGCTACTCTACTAACGTTGGCGATGAGGGTGGTTTTGCTCCAAACCTAAAATCTAACGAAGAGGCTATTACCGTTATTCTTCAGGCTATTGAGGCTGCTGGGTACCGTCCTGGTGAAGATATTTGCTTGGCTCTTGACCCTGCGTCATCGGAGTACTACCTTCCTGAGGAAAAGGTTTACCACCTGCATAAATCAACAGGAGAGAAATTAACTTCTGCTCAAATGGTTGAGTACTGGAAGAAGTGGGCTGAGAAATACCCTATTCTTTCTATTGAAGATGGTATGGCTGAAGATGACTGGGAAGGCTGGCAGCTGCTTACTCAAACCATTGGCGATAAGGTTCAACTTGTTGGCGATGATTTGTTTGTAACCAATGTTAAGCGCTTGCAGCAAGGTATTGACCGTAAGGCTGGTAACTCTATCCTTATTAAGGTTAACCAAATTGGTAGCCTTAGCGAGACCATCAACGCAGTTCGCTTAGCTGATGTTCACGCAATGACTAGCATTATGAGCCACCGTTCAGGCGAAACCGAGGATACAACCATTGCACACTTGGCTGTAGCTCTTAACACGGGTTTAATTAAAACGGGTTCTGCATCACGTTCCGATAGGATTGCTAAGTACAATGAGCTTCTCCGTATTGAGGAGATGCTAGGCGATACAGCTCGTTACTTGGGTCGTGACTTTAAGTACTTTAAGAAAAGATTTTAGGCCATAAAATGCCTTACATAAGGGAGCCAAAAGGCTCCCTTTTTTTATGCTTACAAGTAGTCTCCTAATGTAAGGAAGGGGGCCAAGGGGTATGGAGTGCGTACTTATTGTGTGTTGAAGTTTGCATTAGATGCTCAATGTGGTTATTTTAGGCTTTGGTTAAATTGTTGAGGTAGGAAATTTATCTTGCTGGTGGCTAGTGCTCTACGTTTAATGTTTTGAAATACATATATGGCTTATAAGAACCTTATGGAGTTTGTGCTTCGCTTAGAGCAGGAAGACGAGATAATTCGTGTAAAGGAGTTTGTAGATCCCGTTTTGGAGATAAGCGAGATTACCGATAGGTTCTCAAAGCAGCCTAACGGAGGAAAGGCATTGCTGTTTGAGAATACAGGTACTGATTTCCCTGTGCTGATGAATGCATTTGGCTCCGATAAGCGCATGTGTATGGCTCTTGGTGTAGATTCCCTTGATGAGATTGGTGAAGAAATATCGGCCCTGTTTAAAAGTGTTGCTTCGCCAAAAAAAGGGGCGATAGACAAGATGAAGATGCTGCCATTACTGGGTAAAGTATCCAGTTGGATGCCCTCAATACTCTCGGGTAGAGGGGATTGTCAGGAGGTTGTGATGCAAAACCCTGATTTAGGCCTGCTGCCAGTTCTGAAGACCTGGCCAAACGATGGGGGGCCTTTTGTTACCCTGCCAATGGTTAATACGGTTGATCCTTACACCAGCATTCGCAACGTGGGTATGTACCGTATGCAGGTGTACAATTCGCAGAGCACGGGCATGCACTGGCATAAGCATAAGGTTGGTGCACGGCACTACGCTGAGTACAAAAAAATGGGCAAGCCAATGCCCGTTACGGTTACTCTGGGTGGCGATCCCGCGTACACCTATTCCGCAACAGCTCCGCTACCCGACAATATTGATGAGTACATGCTTGCGGGCTTTCTTCGCAAAAAGAAGGTGCGCTTGGTAAGATGCTTAACTAATGACTTGTTTGTTCCTGAAGATGTGGATTTTGTTATTGAAGGCTATGTTGACACGTCGGAGGAGCTAACTTGGGAAGGCCCTTTTGGCGATCATACCGGATTCTATTCTCTTGCCGATTGGTACCCTAGGTTCAGGGTTACGTGCATTACTCACCGGAAAGGGGCAATTTACCCTGCAACAATAGTTGGTGTTCCGCCTATGGAAGATGCTTACATCGCAAAGGCTACCGAGAGAATCTTTTTAGAGCCCATTAAGCTAACCCTTTTGCCCGAAGTTCAGGATCTGTTTATGCCAACGGAGGGTGTTGCCCACAACCTGGTTATAGCAAAAATCCAAAAGGATTACCCTGGCCACGCATCAAAAGTGATGAATGGCCTTTGGGGAGCAGGGCAAATGATGTTCAATAAAATTCTTGTTGCCGTAAATGGCGATATAGATGTTCATGATGTACCCCAAGTTATAAGGGCAATATGGGAAAATGTTACTGTAAAAAGTGATGTTTTTATTACCCGAGGAATCCTGGATGTACTGGATCACTCGTCGGGTACCGTTGGTATGGGCGGGAAAATCTTTATAGACGCCACTCAAAAGGTTGATGGGGAATATGGTTTTGGCTCAAGCGTGGTGCTTGATGCCCCAAGCCTTAAAGGGAAAATGCAGGAGCATCCCAATTTTATTACCAGTATCGATTTTTCTTTGCTTGATAAGGGGTATGGTTTTGTTGTTGCAACAGCAGCCCAGCCTAAGGAGGGCAACGCTTTGCTGCAATTAACAGAATGGGTAGAGAGAGTAGGTGCTGATTCTTTAAAACTCTTGCTTGTTGTTGACGACACCCTTCCCCTTGGTGATTGGTCCACAATTCTTTGGTACGCCATGAATAATACCGATCCCATACGCGATTGCGTTATTTCCAGCAGCGGTACGCTAATAGTTAACGGAAGCCGAAAGCGTATAACCGATCCTAAGAATCCTAATATATGGCCCAATGTAGTAACAATGGATGCGAAAACGGTTTGTGCTGTTGACGCGAAGTGGGATAGATTGGGGCTGGGTTCTTTCATTGAATCACCGTCAATCCATATATCGCGGTTAAAAGTTGGTGAGGGGGCTGATGTAGTTGATTAATCTCATCGTTAAACCGGCGTATAATCCCTTGGTTTTTTATATTTTAGCTAGTCGATGAGAACATTTACCAGAATTATACTAATCGCATTCTTGCTGCCCTTTGCGTTTTGTGCTTCGGCTCAGAATGCAGATGGTATTGTTAATGCTCAACTCATATCTGTTAACGAAGGATTATCGCAAACTACTATTACCGATGTACTTATAGACTCCTACGGCTTTATGTGGGTGGGAACACAGGATGGGTTAAACCGGTACGATGGGTATGGTTTTAAGTCCTATAGGCATCAGCCGCTCGACTCCACCACTATTTCAAGTAACTACATTTATAGCCTTTGCGAGGATTCCGATAGAAATATTTGGGTGGCTACTGCTCAAGGGTTAAGCTGTTTTGTTAGAGAGAAAGGTCGCTTTAAAACATACATTAGCAGTATTGATAAGGTTAACACCCTAAGTTCGAATAGGGTTTTTAACGTTATGCAGGATAGGCAGGGCTACATCTGGGCTAAAACGTTGGAATCATTAGATAGGTTGGATATACGAACTGGTCAGGTTATTCGTTACAGCCATTTTAACGACTACTTTACATTCCCCTCCGAGAATAACTCCTTTGGCATACTAGAGGATTCTCGCGGTCGCCTTTGGGTTGGCACAAAGGATGGGCTGCTTTATTTTGATAGAGCCCTACAAATGTTTAAGCGATACCAGTTTGATAGTAAGAATACTACATCCCTGTCGAATAATCAGGTTAAGTCCCTTTTTGAGGACTCTCAGGGAATAATATGGATTGGAACTGAGAATGGACTTAATAGGTATAATCCTTCTGCTGATAGTTTTACTAGGTTCTACTACTCTGGCCTACAAGGTGCGGTAGCGCAGGAGAACGTTGTGAATACCATTGGTCAGGACATCAATGACCAAATATGGCTAGGAACCGATAGGGGGCTTTGTTATTTAAACTTAACCACAAACAAGTTTAGCCTATTTTCCGGATTGTATAATCAGGAAAATAAGGTAATTCAAACCCCTGTAACTTCTCTGGTTCAGGACGATAATAAGATAATGTGGATAGGGTCGCTTCAAGGGCTGATAAAGTGGGATCAAAAATCCCAAAAATTCAGAACTTATACCACGGGTAGAAACGGTAACCCTTTGTTCGAGAATAACTTTGTTGCATCCATTACACAAAGTTCCGATGAGGTAATTTGGGTTGGAACCTGGGGGGCTGGCATTTTTAGGTACGACAGAAAACGCCAAATCGCTACTAGATACTATACTGGCGATAATCGTAAAGGTATTACCAACGATTATGTTCATGCGATACTAAAGACACGAAACGGACAAATTATTATTGGCACTCGTGATGGGGTTCTGCAATACCTACCCAAGGAGGATCGGTTTGTTAACTTTTTCTCGTTGCGAAGAGTAGATGATCATGGCGCCTTTAGCAAGAATAGGGTTTACGATATAGCTGAAGATAAAAATGGACGCATATGGTTTGCCACACGACTAGGCCTTTATGCTGTTGATGAGAATAAGCTACTCTCGTTCTATCATGATGCTGATAATGCTAACTCAATATCATCAAGTGAGATATATAGCCTCCTTATCGATTCCTCAGGCGATATATGGATAGGTACCATTAATGGGTTAAATAGGCTCTCGGCCACCGATTTTAGTGTAACTCGATACATGAGGGGAGCCGAAGAGGCTTCGCATCAGCTATTATCTAACGACGTAGTATCGTTAGCACAGGATGGTAAGGGCTTTGTGTGGGTTGGTACAAGTTCCGGTGTTCATAGGCTCAATAAAAGTACAGGAAGCATTATTCATCTTTCAGAAAAAGATGGACTTCCAAACAACCTAATATACGCTATTGAGCCCGATAACAATGCGGGCATTTGGGTGAGCACAAACTGGGGTATTGCAAAAATAGATACAACCTCATGGCAGGTTACCCCATTTGGCGTTTTTGATGGATTGCAAGGTTATGAGTATAATATTGGGGCAAGCTATCAATCGCCCCAAGGGGAGATCTTTTTTGGAGGGGTTTCTGGACTGAACTCTTTTATTCCTGATTCCATTGCCGTTAATACTGCCATTCCGCCCATCGTATTTACCACATTAGAGGTTATTGGCCCCGAGGGGAAGCTAGAGATGCCCCTGGATGGCAAATCTGAGGTTGTTATTCCTTCTGGTTTTAACCTCTTTACCATAGAGTTCTCGGCACTAGACTTTTCTCGTCCCGAAAAAAATATTTACGCCTATAAGCTGATTGGGGTTCAGGATCAATGGGTTGATATAGGCGGTAAACGCTATGCTACATTCTCTAACCTTAGGGAAGGCAGCTATACGCTATGGGTTAGAGGGGCTAATGGCGATGGCGTTTGGAACAATACAGGTAGCGCTCTAAAGATTATTGTTAGAACCAGCTTTTGGGATAGCAGGGTTGCATACATTATTTATGCCCTTGCGTTTGCGCTATCGGTTACCCTTTACTTAAGGGCTCGTACCCAAAATTTGAGAAGAACTAGGCGCTTGCTTCATGAGCGCGAACAGGTAATGGCCGAGGTTGAGCTTCAGAAGGAGGAGCTAATGCTTAAGAATAAGAATATTACAGATAGCATAAACTACGCAAAGCGTATTCAAGAGGCCATTATGCCATCGCTTGTTCATTTTAAGCGAATAGTTCCAAGCTCGTTCGTTTTTTATAACCCTAAAGATATTGTTAGCGGCGATTTTTACTGGATTAACGAGGTAGATAACAAGATTTTTATAGCCGTTGTTGACTGTACGGGTCATGGTGTTCCTGGTGCGTTCATGTCAATTATAGGCGTAGAGTTGCTTAGGAATATTATTAGTGTTCAGGGAATTTCTGATGCTGCCGAAGTTCTCAATCATCTTAATAAAGGGGTGAATGATACCTTCCTGAAAAGTGCAAATGACGATGATGTAAAGGTTAAGGATGGGATGGATGTCTCTTTTTGCGTAATAGATAAGGAGCAGAAGACTCTGCAGTTTGCCGGTGCATTCAGTAATCTGTACATGATTAGGCATAGCAAACTGGTTGAAATAAAGGGGGATCGTTGCTCTGTTGGTATGGGAACCGATCCTGAAACCCAGAATTTTACCAATAATATTATTCAGATTGAGCCCGATGATATGCTTTACATCTTTACCGATGGCTATGTTGATCAGTTTGGTGGTCCCGAAGGGAAGAAGTATAAGTTTAGGCGATTTAGGCACCTGTTGCTAAATATACACACGCTTCCCGTTGAGCAGCAGCGGCAAATTTTGTACGAGAGTATAAATGAGTGGCGTGGTAACCTTGAGCAGGTAGATGATATTTTAATTGTAGGGCTACGTCCCGATTTAACTTGTGGTGTAACCCACCGGGTGCAGCAGGGGGCAGAGGTTAACGGGGATCATACTGTTGAGTAGAACGGTTAATTGCCTCATGTAGTAATTCAACATATCGGCATATACGCTTTTGTTTATCGACAAAAAAAAGTTTATTGAATAGCTTCAATAAACTTTTTTTGTAACTCCTTATGGTTTTATTTCCAACCGCTACTGCGCAATATTCATTCTTGCCAGCAAAAGAAATTTCCTTAATTTCTATGCAGCGGCTTCTGCTTTTAAAATGTAGAGGGCAGCTGTTAACCTATTGCAGAATAAAAACCTTGAATATCAAATATACTGCGAGTTGCTAATTCCCTAGTTCTCGTTTATTTTAAGTAGGTTTCTCATCTTCTGAATAAGAACCTCAATTTGGAAGGGTTTGCTAATATAGTCGTCCATTCCAGCAGCAAGGCACTCTTCTCTATCGCCAAGCAATGCGTTTGCTGTAATTGCAATAATTGGAGTATGGCTATTGGTACTCGATTCTATCTCGCGAATCTTTTTAGTAGTTACAATACCATTCATTATGGGCATTTGAATATCCATTAGAATTATATCGTACTTGCTTGTACCAAACTTGTCAAGCGCCTCTTTCCCATTATTGGCAATTTCAATGTTCTTTACAATCTTCTTGAGGCTAAGAACCACAATTTTTTGGTTTATCAAATTATCCTCAACAAGTAGAACATTAGCATTTTCAAGGTTAATTGTTGACGCGGGCTTTCCTCTTTCGGTTTTAACCTGCGATGATTGCTGCTCCTTGTCCTCATTGGTGGGCCCCGATACGGGCTCTGCAATGCTGCTGTACACCTTTTTCAAGGTGAAAGGGAAGGAGAATAGGGCATTGTCCTGCGACAGATTGATGCTTAGCTTACCTCCGTTGCTCTCAATAAGCTTCTGTGTAATGTTTAGCTCTAGCAGCTCAATGTAAATTTGTGTTGATGCCGATGAGTATGTTGTTTCATTGGTTATAAACTGGTTATGCTCTTGGTCAACAGGGAGTAAAATGGCTCTGTTACTGCGGATTTCAAAGTAGAGCTCAATGTTATCGGCAGATTCTTTTGTTTTGGTCACCTTAATCTCAATGGCCGTTTTGTTGCTGCTTTTGTTCTTAAGTATGTTCTCTACTAGGTTAAGGAATATCTGCTTAATCTTAACTGGGTCGCCGTTAAGTGTTTTAGGGATGCTCTCATCTATTCTTAAGCTAAAGGCTACAGTATTAGAATTTTGTGCGGTGAATAGCTTAAGCGTGCTTTGTATAGTGCTGTTTAGGTTAAAGTTTATACTGTACGATCCGCTTTCGCGCAAATCAACATTAGATATCTCAACCATGCTGTTAACCACGTTAACCAAGTTGTTGGTAGAGGCGTGTATGGTATCAATCATGTCTCGCTGCTTGTCATCTAGTTCTGAGTTGCTAAGGATATTGGCAATAACCATGATGTTATTTAGCGGAGTTCTAATTTGGTGAGATAGCTTGGCAATAAACTCTTCTTTTAGCCTATTCGAGTTTTTTTGGTCTAGCATTTTTCGCTCAACCTCTGAAAGGATTCGCTGGCGAAGCGACTCAATTATTATGGCCACAAATGCAGCTATTGCATAGGTAAGTACAAAAATGAGCTTGCTGGATAACGGAGTGTTGAAGTTAATTAGGGGTTCAAGCGGAATAAACAAAAGCATAGACGCAAGTAGCAGGAAGCCCACTATAAACAGGAGGCTTCCGGTCCCCATGCCAAGAATGCCAATAATAAAAATGGGGAATAGGCCAAGCATTAATGCGCCAAAGCCGCCTACTGACCCTACGGTTAATCCACCAAGCAGCATTAGCGCTACAATAACTATTGATGCGAAGCTAAAGCCAGCGGTTTGCTTTTGCATTGAGGCTAAAAAGTACGACGCTAACAAGAAAATGGCCGAAGCAAAGTAGGCTACAGCAACGGCAAGGCTCTCGGAGTTAATAACAAGAATGATAGCTTGCGATACAAAAAAGACAAACATGGTAATGTTCATCAGGTTTAGCATCACTAGTTTCACCAGTTTTTCCTTGTCGGTAAAATCGCCTCTAAAACAACAAAACTTAAGAACTTGGTTGGCCAGTTTCATGGCATTGAATATTTAGTAATTAGTACTCTCTGTTTGGTTTTTGTAACTTATTGGTATATAGATTCGACGGCAAATAGTGCTTGCGTAACGGTCAAATTTATACCAATCCTAAATATAGGAAAAATGAATATAAGAAGATGGCCAAACCCGAAGTTTTCGTGGATTAAAATCCCTAACTAAAGTAAATATTCTTTATTACGTCTATTATAGCAACAATGCCCAGTACAAATATAACTCCGCCTGCAATTTTGTTTATCCACCAAAGCTGCTTTAGGCGGAACTTTGCCCTAAACATATTAACAAGGGAGCTTAGCGTGTACCACCATAGGCTAGCACCTAGGAAAACACCGCCCAACACTATGGTTGAGTGAACCATGTTGCTGCTGTCGTTTACAATTTTAAGCGTTGCAAACAGCGCTATGAAAAGGAACACGGCAAGTGGGTTGGTTATGGTTAGCAGGAGTACCGAAAGGAAATCTTCTAGCAAGTTGTTCTTCTTTTTCTTGTGCCTACGAAGCTGCTGTATGGGGTTTGTATAAAAAATCTTAATGCCTAAAAAAATTACTAGTGCACCCCCAATAATCTGGAAATAGAGCTGCTTCTCTTCAATAAAAGAGATAACAAACGAGAGGCTAAAGCCAGCAATTGCGGCAAATATTGTGTCGGCCGTGGCTGCTCCAATACCGGAGAAGAAGCCGCTTATTCGTCCTTTATTAATTGTTCGCTGTATGCAAATTACCCCAATTGGTCCTAGTGGAATTGATGCTAATAGCCCTACAATTATCCCTTTAATAAGAAGTGTTAAAGCCATGAGTTACTTGTTGCCCATTTTTTGTACAAGCTGTAAAGATAATAATTGATGTTATCCTCTCCACGTTCTTTAAGTAATTTTAAGAGTAAGTTTATTGGCTTTCGGTTAAAGTTAAACACTAAGAGCCTCTTATTCGCGTTTTTTTGTGGATTGGAGGTTGCGCAAAAGTGGACAATTAACATTCCTTTAGCACACTTAATTTGTTATTGGGTTATATTTGACCCTCGAATTACCAACCCGAAATTTTTTTTTGATGCATAAAGCAATACGTATTTTGATATTAGTACTGGCAGGGGTTATACTGGCTTTGCCTTGGTACGAGTTGGTTCCCGCTTGGCCTCTTTTTGTGGGCTTTTTTCCTTTGCTTCTCCTTGGCAAGAAGTGGATTGACGAGGGGAGGGGATGGCGCTACACCTTCTTTTCCGTATTCCTGACGTTTTTTGTATGGTCGGCCATTGCTACATGGTGGCTTTGCCACGCTACAGTTGGCGGAGGCATTTTTGCTTTTTTAGTTACCGCCTTTCTAATGGCTATCACGTTTCAGCTATCGCATGGCGTGCGCAAAAGGTTTGGCGATAGAATGGGGCTTATTGCCTTTGTGGCAATTTGGATTGCCTATGAGCAGTTCTTTCATAACTCTGAGGTTGCATGGCCTTGGCTAACCCTTGGAAACGCCTTTGGTAACGAGGTAAAGGTTATTCAGTGGTACGAGTTTACGGGCGTGCTTGGCGGTTCGTTGTGGGTGTTAGTTGGGAACATTGCTGTTTACTATTCCGTTAACGCGTTTATAAAAAGGCAATTAAAATTAGGGGTTTCTTATGCTACATTCTTTGTGCTGCTACTTGCGCTGCCAACAGCCTACTCCTATAGCTTGTATAATGGCTACCATGAGAAAGGCGAAACGGCTAATGTGCTGGTGGTGCAGCCTAATGTTGACCCTTACGGCGAGAAGTTTTCTGGGCTAACCAACGACCAGCAGGTTGAGCTTATGCTCGATATCGCTTTGCAAGGAATTACTCCCGATGTTGATTACGTTGTTACCCCCGAAACATCTATTGATGATAGGATTTGGGAGCACTCCATAACCCAGAATTATAGTGTAAATAGGCTGCGCGATTTTGTTGATTCCTATCCTCGTGCTAAGTGGATCTCGGGTGCTACAACTCTTAAACTTTACGATGTTAGGGATACTGTACCCCCTACCTCGCGCCGATTTTCAATGCAGAAGGAGTATGTTTACGATAGGTTCAACTCTGCCTTTCAGATTGATACATCAGGGAATTACCCTATTTACCATAAATCAAAGCTGGTTGTTGGGGTAGAAATGATGCCGTATCCAAAGTACTTCAGAATGCTTGAAAAAATCTCTATTGATTTGGGAGGCATTGTTGGAAGTCTAGGTACGCAGCGTAGTAGAGGCGTTTTTTACTCGCAGGATAGACGTTTTGCTGTTGCTCCAGTAATATGCTACGAGTCTGTGTTTGGCGAGTACCTCTCGGGCTATACCCGTAATGGAGCCAACCTAATATTTGTAGTTACAAACGATGGATGGTGGAAGGATACCCCAGGTTACCGTCAGCATCTCTCTTACAGCCGCATTAGAGCTATTGAGCAGCGTAGGGCTATTGCCCGTTCTGCTAATACTGGAATTTCGGCGCTCATTAATCAGCGTGGCGATGTGCTTGATTCTCTTGGCTGGTGGAAGCGTGGAAGTATTGTAGGCTCAATTAGAGCAAATAACGCGCTAACGCTTTATGCTGTTTCTGGTGATTTTGTGGGCAGAATTGCTTCGCTTGTTTCGGCGCTGTTTCTGCTACTACTGCTATCTAAAGCATTGATGAGAAAAAAGGGTTAGGGTTTTACCAATGGCGTTTTCTCTTGATTTTTAAGGTGCCCTAACTTTTTATTGCTTATTGCTTTTTGTTGATGATTAGTTGTTGCAAAGCATTACTCTTTTGGGGTAACGCTGTTTTAGAGCTATATAAAAACAAAAGAAAAGGGTGTCCACTGTATTTTGGACACCCTTTTCCTATTGAGGTATGTTATTATAAACCAGGTTTAAAAGCGGCTTTCCCTTTGTCTAGGAACTCAATAAATGCATCAACATCGGTTTTGTAGCCAAAAGGCTCGGTAAGAACCTGCTCCCCGCTGCCAAGTATTACATAGTATGGCTGCCCGTTCATGTTAAAGCGGGAAATTTGAAAGTCGGAGTTCTTTTTGCCAATGGTTTTCTTAATCTTTCCATCAATGGATGATGTTATCCATTCATTTTCTGGAAGTTCGTAACGCTCGTCAACGTAAAGGGCAACAACAATAAAGTCGTTACGAAGCCTCTCAAGTACCCGAGGGTCGCTCCAAACTTTCTCTTCCATCTCCTTACAGTTTGAGCATGAGTGCCCAACAAAATCAATAAATAGAGGTTTTTTCTGCTCGCGAGCACAAGCTAATGCCTGGTCGTAGTCAAAGTAGCCTTGGAGTCCGTGGGGTAGGTGAAGGAAATCGGCATACTTAGGCTCTTCGCAGAGTGCCTTTTTATCGCTTACCTTGCCCGAGTTAAGGCTTGCTTGGCTAATCATTGTAGCAAGGTCAAACTTGTGGCTTGAGCGTGAAGGCAGTAGCCCCGATATTCCCGATAGGGGTGCGCCAAACAGCCCGGGTACAAGGTAAATCATAAATGAGAAAGAGGCCATTGCCATAAGCATTCTAAAGAAACCTATGTGCTTAACCTCAGAGTCCATCTCGAACCTAATTTTGCCTAATAGGTATAGACCTAGTAGCAGGAATATGGCAATCCAAATTGAAAGGTACACCTCGCGGGTTAGGAATCCCCAGTGGTAGTTTTGGTCTATAACCATTAAGAACTTAAGCGAGAAGGCAAGTACAACAAAGCCTAGGACCACTTTTACAGAGTTCATCCATCCGCCCGATTTAGGAAGAGCATTTAGCCACGATGGGAATATGGCGAATAGCGTGAATGGAATAGAGAAGGCTAGTGAGAAGCCAAACATCCCTATAATTGGCTTTGCTCCAATGCCCGATGCTGCCTCAACAAGTATTGACCCTACAATTGGGCCAACGCACGATAGGCTAACAATAACCGTGGTTAGCGCCATAAAGAACGAGCCAATAAACCCGCCCCTATCCGCTTTGCTATCGGTTTTGTTTGCGAGGTTGCCGGGTAGCACAATCTCGAAAAGGCCAAAGAACGATGCGGCAAATACTACAAATAGCGTAAAGAATATAGCATTGGTAATCCAGTGCGAGGTAATATCGTTGGCAAAGCTAGCGCCCATGCTGGTAAGCGACACTAAGAATCCAATACCAGTATAGATTACAATAATTGATAGCCCAAATACCAGCGCATTTACAATGGCATTGAACTTATTGCCTTGCTTGTTCATAAAGAACGATACGGTCATGGGTATCATTGGAAAAACGCAAGGGGTAAGCAGTCCGGCCAGTCCCGCTGCAAACGAGATAAAGAAGAACACAAGTAGCGATGAGCCTTCCTCTTCCTTTGCGGGTTCTTTGGCTTTTTCAACAGGCTTTTCCGCTACTACGGCAGCAGCTTTAAAGTCGCCCAAATCCACGCTAAAATCCTTCTCAAGGAAAAGGCATTTGTCCTCAAAGCAGGCTTGGTACTCAACGGTTCCCGATGCGGTTGTGTTAGCCTCTGCAGTAAGCTCAACCTCTTGTACAAAGGTGGCTGTGCCATCAAAATAGGTAACATCCATGTTGAAAATCTCATCGTGCTCTTTTTTAGCCTTGTCTAGCTCTTTTATTGAGCCAACAACTTGGTAGCCCTGTGGGTTGCTAAAGTTAAACGATGTGGGAATGGGGCCACCCTCGGGAAGGGTTGTGGAGTAGAGGTGCCATCCAGCATCAATGGTGGCTTTAAAGATAACCTCGTACTTGTTGTTGTCAATCTTCTTGGCCTCAAACTTCCAACGAATTGGGTCCATAACCTGAGCACTAGCTGTTTGCCAGGCAAACAGAGCAAGGAATAACCCTAGAATTACTCGTGATACTAGTTTCATTTCGGTTTTGTTTGGTTACTATTTAATTGTTATTAATTCCTAAATCGATTAAGGTGCCCCACAAATTTATTATTCCAAAGGGAATAACACTACTGGCAAAAAAATGTTTCACACCATTATTTTGGGGGCTTTGCGTTGTGCTTAGTTCATTTTGAGGCGGTTAGTGCTGCTGCGTTTGCTTAGAGTATCGGTGCAAATTACGCGCAATGTATGGTATTATGCAAATAATTCAATGTTTGGCTAATGCATAGAGCCGTTTTTGTTAAAATGGTTTAAAAAGGGGAGCTGCAGGGCAAAAAAAATCCCGCTGCCTGGCAGCGGGATTCGGTTGGCTTATTCTATCTCGTTATCGTGGTTGTCGAAAAAGTGATATTCTAAGAAGCTGTACGATGATATAGGTACAACCCTAAGTTTACACTTGTAGCGGAACATCCACTTAATTCGGCGGGAAATGAATCCCTTGTTTAAGTAAGCGGCAATGTATGGGTGAAGTTTAATGGTAACGTTACCAATACCCTTCTCCCTAACAATGAAGCTTAGCTGGTTCTCGACGAGCTCATCGAGTAACACTGTTGGACTAACCTCGCCAGAACCCTTGCATGTTGGGCACTTCTCAAGGGTGTTAATGTGCATTTCGGGTCTAACGCGCTGGCGAGTAATCTGCATAAGCCCAAATTTACTAAGAGGTAGTATATTGTGTTTGGTTCTGTCGTTACTCATAACCTCTTTCATCTTATCAAACACCATTTGCTTGTTTTCGGCCTGGTGCATGTCGATGAAATCCACAACAATAATACCTCCCATATCGCGAAGCCTTAGCTGCCTTGCAATTTCGTCGCAAGCAGCCATGTTAACTTCAAGGGCGTTGGTTTCCTGGTCGTTACCTGCTTTTGACCGGTTTCCGCTGTTCACGTCAATAACATGAAGCGCTTCGGTGTGTTCTACAATTAGGTAAGCGCCGCTTTTAAAGGAAACGGTTTTGCCAAAGGCGCTTTTAATTTGCTTCTCAATACCAAAGTTGTCAAAAATAGGAACGTTGCCTGTGTACAGCTTAACAATTTTCTCCTTCTCAGGAGCAATTGTGTTAATGTAGTCGCGTACCTCGTTGTAAATGCTTTCGTCGTTAACATGAATGCTGTTAAACGATACGTTAAGCATATCCCTAAGAATTGCCGATGTACGTTTGAGCTCGCTAACTAGGAGCCCAGGAATTGGTGAGCCTTTAATTTTTTCTGTAGCGGTTTCCCACTTTTTTATGAGGCCTCTGAGCTCTGCATCTAGCACAGCTACTTTTTTCCCTTCGGCTGCAGTTCTAACAATAACCCCGTAGTTTTTGGGGATGATGCTCTCCATTAGGCGCTTAAGGCGCTTGCGCTCCTCTTGCGATGCGATTTTTTGCGATATCGATACCTTGTCGGAGTAGGGGAGAAGAACAATATTGCGGCCAGCAATGGAAATTTCGGAGCTAAGCCTTGGCCCCTTAGTTGAGATAGGCTCCTTCGCTATCTGTACCAGAATAGGCTGCCCCGTTGTAAGAATGTTGCTAATTTTCCCGTTCTTGTCTATATCAGGCTCAAGTTTCGACTTGTAAACGGGCACTACTTTCCCTTTTTTTGAAAGGGCGGCTTGTAGCGATTTGTTAAACGATTGGAATTGGGGCCCTAGGTCTAAGTAGTGCAAAAATGCATCCTTCTCGTACCCAACGTCAATAAAGGCTGCGTTTAGCCCGGGCATAATTTTTTTTACCTTACCGAGATAGATGTCGCCAACCGAAAACTGAACATTGTTGCGTTCCTTGTTGAGCTCAACAAGCTGCTTGTTTTCCAACAGAGCAAGCGCAATTTCAGATGTTCGGACATCAATTACCAGTTCAATATTCACTACTACGTGGTTTTGAATTTACGTGTAAGGTAGGTTTACTACAAACACACCAACCTAAAGAACCGCATGGGTCTTTAGGTTGGCAGTGGTTAGACTATGTACCTGTAGGTTAATACAGGACTATTTTTTCTTTTTATGGCGATTTTTACGAAGACGTTTTTTACGCTTGTGGGTAGCCATTTTATGCCTCTTTCTTTTCTTTCCGCTTGGCATGATTGTAATGTTTTAAGTATTAAAATATGGGTTTCCTAAATTACTTCTTAATGTGCGATTTAACCTTGTTTACAAAGGTTTTAGCAGGCTTGAAAGAAGGAATAAAATGCTCAGGGATGATGATAGTGGTGTTCTTTGAAATGTTACGAGCGGTTTTCTTTGCACGCTTCTTCACGATAAAACTACCGAAACCCCTTAGATAAACGTTTTTCTCCTTTACAAGAGAGTCCTTTACGGTTTCCATGAAAGCCTCAACGGTTTTCTGAACAGTAACTTTCTCGATTCCGGTATTCTTGGAAATCTCGTTAACGATATCTGCCTTTGTCATTTTTAAAAATCTTTAATTATCAAATGATTAGAGTTGAATTCTGAAATTCGGACTGCAAATATAACTGTTTTCTCATTATAAAAGAAAAAGGTTTAGATTATTTTTGAGCAATTGAAGCATCGCTTAGTTTTGATTCTATGGATTTTAAGAGCATCCTTATTAAATGGTATGGGCACAATGCCCGTGAGCTGCCTTGGCGCCAAACTACTGATCCATACCACATTTGGGTATCGGAGGTAATTCTGCAGCAAACCCGCGTGGCGCAGGGGTTAAGCTACTACTTGCGGTTTATCAATGCGTTTCCTACTATTAAGTCACTTGCCCAAGCGCCTTTAGATGACCTTATGAAGGTGTGGCAGGGGCTAGGTTACTACTCTCGTGCCCGAAATTTGCAGGCTGGTGCACAAATGGTAGTGGAGCGCTTTAACGGCAAGCTACCTAGTACGTACGATGAGCTAATTACCATTAAGGGGCTGGGCCCATACTCTGCTGGGGCCATTGCTTCTTTTGCCTTTAAGCAGCAGGTTCCCGCCATTGATGGTAACGTGTACCGCATACTGGCCCGTATTTTTGGGGTATTTGCTTCGCCCTTTACCGCTGGCGGCAAAAAGGAGTTTCACCTGCTGGTTATGGAGCTAATGGATAAATCGGCTCCCGACACCTTTAATCAAGCATTGCTAGACTTTGGTGCCCTGCAATGTGTGCCGCGCAGCCCAAGCTGTTCTGCGTGCCCTTTTGTGGGTATTTGCTACGCTTACAGGAATAACCTTATACACCAGCTGCCCGTTAAGGGGAAAAAGATTGTGCCGAGGGATAGGTTCTTTAACTACATTATGGTGCGGCATGCGGGTAGCACCTATATTAATAGGCGTGAGGGTAGCGATATTTGGAACTCGCTTTACGAGTTTCCTCTTGTTGAAACGGATGGTATGCTGGAGCCAGAGGCTTTGATGTCCTTGCCTGAGTGGGCAGCTGTTGTTGGGAGCAATGGCGTTTTTGTTAAGTACATTTCGGAAGTTTTTAAGCATAAGCTAAGCCATCAAACCATTTATGCAAGGTTTTTTATTGTGGAGGTAAGCGCAATACCATATACGCTTGCAGACAACTTTACTAGGATTCCAATTGGGAACCTCTCCAGTATTTCTACGCCTAGATTAATTGATTCATTTCTTGCAGCAGAACCCGCAAGTGTGTATTTTCACGGGCAAAAGGGCAGTAGCTAGTATTGCCTTTTACCTGTAAGGGGCAAAAGGCTTGCACTGCCGTAATGTGCTGGCCAAATGTGCTGTATTTGCCTTTTTGCAACTTGCGCCGTATTGTGTTTCGTTGTATATTTATTGAGTACTAACTTAAAACCTTATAAAAATGTCAGTAAATAAAGTTATTTTAGTAGGAAACGTTGGTAAGGATCCCGATGTGCGCCACCTTGATAATGGGGCTACCGTAGCCAGTTTCCCTTTAGCAACAAATGAATCTTATACCGATAAAAGTGGAAATAAGCAAACCCTTACGGAGTGGCATAATGTGGTTGTTTGGCGCGGCTTAGCCGATATTGCCGAGAAGTACGTAAAAAAAGGTTCGCTGCTATTTGTGGAGGGTAAAATTAGAACCCGCTCCTACGATGATAAGGACGGAAATAAGCGCTATATTACCGAGATTGATGCTCAGAACTTCCGTTTCCTAGGGCCTCCTCCGGGTGCATCGGCTGGCGATTCTGGTTCGCAAAGCAGGGAAGCGTATGCACCCGGAGCGTCTAGCGCACCAGAAGCTCCAATGCCAGAACCCGATGATTTGCCATTTTAGTATTACATTTGCATAGCAATACTAACCCATTATGCCTCAGCTGGTGTATTGCTAGCTGGGGCAATTGGTTAGTACGACTTGCATAAAAGTTCTCTTTTGTTTAGATTGAAGCACTTTTACAAGTCACATTAGTGTTAATTAACTTATAAAATTTTGGAACCATCTCTTTCGTCAACAGCCGACCCGCTTGTGCAGGCTCTGCAATTCAACCCTATTAGCGCTGAAGCAGTCCTGCTACTCATTTCTCTACTCGCCTTACTATTCCTTTCTGCAGTTATTTCTGGTGGCGAAGTAGCCCTATTCTCTCTCTCCCAGTCCGATTCCGCTAGGCTTAGCGAGAAATATCCTCGCACCAACCGGTTAGTAGAAACTCTCCTTGAGCGCCCCGAGCGCCTGTTTGCATCAATAAGAGTAATTAGCATTATGCTAAACGTACTATTTGTGGTGCTGTTCTTTACGCTCTACCATTTGCTTGTAGCCCAGCGTTCTTGGACTACTGCAGCCAATGTGGTGGTGGTGTTTATTGCCATGTTTGTAGTGCTGTTTGCTGGCGAAATAATCCCGAAAATACTGGCGTCGGCACGCTCCGTTGGTTTTGCACGCTTTGCGGTTTACCCAGTTTGGATTCTTGAGAAAGTGTTTAAGCCGCTTGTTTCCCTGTTCGAGGTTAGCCCCGCTAACATTAGCAAGCGCCTTGTGCAGCGCAGAAACATATCTATTGATGAGCTTAGCGATGCCATTGAAATGAGCTCCGGACAGCATCCTGAGGATAGAAAAATACTTAAGGGCATTATCGCCTTCGGAAATACCGAGGTTAGGGAGATAATGAAGGCACGCCTTGATGTGGTTGCCGTTGATGTTGAAACAGGATTCGATAAGCTTAAGTCCATTGTGGTAGAGTCGGGCTACAGCCGAATCCCCGTTTACGACGAAACGTTTGATGACGTAAAGGGAATACTTTACGTAAAGGATTTGCTTCCGCACATAGAAAAAGCCGACACCTTTAACTGGCAGGAACTTATGCGTAAGCCCTACTATGTGCCCGAGAGCAAAAAGATATCGGATCTACTGGCCGAGTTCCAATCGCAGCGCATTCACCTTGCCATTGTGGTTGATGAGTACGGCGGAACCTGCGGTATTGTTACCCTTGAGGATATTCTTGAGGAGATTGTGGGCGAGATATCCGACGAGTCCGATGAGGACGTAGCGCTTTACAGCAAAATAGATGAGGCTAACTATTTGTTTGAGGGTAAAATCCTGCTTAACGACTTTTGTAAGGTGGTTAACTGCGACGATGAAATTTTTGATGATGTGCGCGGCGATGCAGAAACTCTTGCTGGTCTTATTCTTGAAATAACGGGGCAAATCCCCCCAAAAAATGCAGTTGTTAGCCATAAACAGTTTAGCTTTAAGATTGATGCTGTTGACAACAGGCGTATCCGTAAGGTTAAGGTTACCATTGATAGACAAAACTAGTATAGATGATTTTGAAGCGATTGATGATTTTGTCCGTATGGGCGCTCCTCTTGCTCTTTTTATCTGGATGCGATTCTACTCCTGTGCCAAAGCCACGGGGGTATTTCCGAATTGATTTCCCTGAAAAAAACTACCAGCAGTTTGACTCTACATATCCCTTTAGCTTTGAGTACCCAACCTACGCAACATTTGTTCCCGACACCGAGCCTGGTGCCGAGCCATACTGGTTTAACCTTGTTTTTGAGGGGTATAAAGCGCAGGTGCACATAAGCTACAAGCCCATAAAGGGCAATGCCGATATGCTTTTAGAGGATGGACGTGAGCTGGTTTACAAGCATACAGTAAAGGCCGATGCCATTACCGAGCAGTTTTACAGTAACCCCGAACGGCGCGTTTATGGCATGTTGTACCAGATTAAGGGCGATGCAGCCAGCCCAATGCAGTTCTTTGTAACCGACTCCACCCACCACTTTTTGCGTGGTGCACTTTACTTTAATGTGGAGCCCAATAAGGACTCACTGGATCCTGCCATCCGTTTTTTTAGTCAGGATGTTGTACGCTTTATTGAAACCCTTAGCTGGAAGTAAGTATGAGCTCTCATTGCCGATTTACCATTAATGGGTGCGATGTTGGGCTATGGTTCTACTCCCAGTCGGAGGCGGAGCTGCTGGCAATGGCCAGCGAACCCGATAGGATGATGCTGGAGTGCAAAGGCTACTCTAACTCCGTTAGGCGATCGGAGTGGTTGGCCACGCGTATCCTTGCCCGACAAATGGGTGTTAGTGGCGATATTGTTTACAGCCAACATGGCGAGCCAATGCTGCAAAACTCCGATACCCGTATCTCGTTCTCGCACACCACGGGAGCGGTGGCTGTTGCTAAGAGCGCAACGCTTACATTGGGTATTGATGTTGAGCAGCTAAAGCGTACCTTTGCTAAGGTACTTGGGAGGTACGCATCGGAGCAGGAACTTGAGTGGGTGAACCCCCAGAACCAGCAGCAAATGGCACTTGTGTGGTGCGCCAAGGAGGCTATTTATAAAATGCAGGGCAACACGGGGAAGGTTTTTGCCACACAAATGAACCTGCAACAGGTTAGCCCATTGATGCAAGAAGGTGAAACCATTGCCCATGTAGAGGATAACGGGCAGTGGATGCCAGTGAGCATCTATTACAAGTTTTTTAATGATTATTGCCTTGTTCTGGCATATAGGGGTGTTTAGTGTTTGGTGTCTGGTGTTTAGTGTTTGGTGGTGATATCTTTGGCTAATGGCTAATGACTGATTGGTGATAGTTTGGTGACAGGTTACTAGTTACGGGTTACATAGAGATGGCAGTGCACATGGATCATCCTTTAGCTTTTTTTATCCTTCATCTTTTAACTAATTTTTTTCATCTTTTAACTTTTAACTTCTTCATCTTTTAACTATTAAAAATGTCTCTTTTACAACAGCTACAGGAAGGATATAGCAATGGCGAGCGACTGCTTGCAGTGCTTATTGATCCCGACAAAATTAATGCGCAAACGCTAACCCTTACGCTTGCCAATGCCACTAGGGCAAAGGCAAACATTGTAATGGTTGGGGGTAGCCTTGTTGATGGCGATACCGATGCTGCTGTTAGGTTAGTAAAGGAGCAAACCCACATTCCTGTAGTGTTATTCCCTGGCAACGCTATGCACTTTGCGCCCAGTGCCGATGCCATTTTCCTTTTATCGCTTATATCGGGGCGCAATCCCGACTTCCTTATAGGTAATCATGTGCACGTTGCAGGAGCGCTTAAGCGCAGCGGTATAGAGGTAATACCCGTTGGCTACATGCTTATTGATGGTGGCGTAGCAACATCGGTGCAGTACATGAGCAACACCATGCCCATTCCCTCTGCCAAAACAGATATTGCCGTAGCTACAGCCCTTGCTGGCGAGCAGCTAGGGCTAAAAGCCATTTACCTTGAGGCGGGTAGTGGCGCAGCAAACCCCGTTCCGCATGAACTTATTGCGGTAGTGTGCCGTAACGTAACCATTCCTGTAATTGTTGGCGGAGGTATCCGCTCCGCAAAGCAGCTGCAAGCAGCTTACCAAGCCGGTGCCACCATGGTAGTTGTGGGCAACGCCCTAGAGCAAAATCCTGAGCTGCTGTTGGAGTTTGGGGCAAGGTAGGGGTGTAAATCAATAAACGCCTGACAGGTCTCGGCCGCCTGTTGGGTTTCTCATTTTTTAGGAGAACTTTACTTGTAATCTATAAAAAGTGTTTCTACTTTTATAGAGCCGCTACTGCTATGGTTTATGGTTGAAAAGGATAGAAGAAAGGGATAAAAAGGATTTAATAGCAATTATTCGGCATCTGCTGCAAAAAGGATAGGATAAAAAAGAAAAAAAGTTAGTGCATTGTCATAGGTTGACACAACGGCAATGTACTTTGCAAAAAAAAATATAAAAGAGCAGTATATGGTTACTACTCCTAGTGGTTTACTTCTCATTATTAGCTCCAATGTCTTTTTAAATAACTGGTGCGGTTAGTGCCGTGCTCTACTATAATATTATTGGTCATGAGATTTAAGATTACCCTTATTCCTGATAGTACAAAAGAGAACCTTTTACCCATTAATTATCAGTACCCATTGGCATCGTGGGTTTACAAAACCATAGCAAATGGCGATAGGAGTTATGCCGAGTGGCTACATGCCAATGGATTTGCCGATGGGAGTAAAAGGTTTAAGTTTTTCTGCTTTTCGAACCTTACAACTCCCCGTGCAAGGGTGAATGGCGACAGGCTTATTCTATCTGCTGAGCCAGTTACTTTTCTTTTGTCGTTTTTACCCGAACGCTCTACCGAGGAGTTTGTGAAAGGTGTATTTGCACAGCAGCGTGCAACAATAGGTGATAGCATTAGTAGGGCTTCATTTAATGTGGCCTCTATTGAGATGGTTCCAGAACCCGCTTACCCCGAAACAATGGAGTTTGAAAGCCTTTCGCCCGTAGTGGTTTCGGCTAAGCGTCCCGATGGTACCAAGGAGTACCTTTCGCCTACCGATGCGCGCTACGCAAAGGCCATTATAGATAATTTGGTGCGGAAGCACCAAGTTTACTATGGCAACGATCCCGCCCGATTACCCAATGAGCAGTTTGAGCTAATTGATGAGCCTAAGCTAAAGGGCGTTCTGATGCAGAAAAAGGATTTGGTACGCCCTGTTAAGGTTATTGGCTATCGTTTCCGTTTCCGAATTACGGCTTCGCCCGAGATTATGCGCTTAGGCTACGTAGGTGGATTTGGCGAGGAGAATAGTATGGGGTTTGGATGTGTTGGGGGGAGAACCTGATAGGTTTAGTAAAAGATAAAAACTAAAAATAAATATTATGCTTGACACCGTAATAAAAATTGGTAAACTATACCGCCAAGCGCCCAATGCACACATATATCACGAGCAGGTTAATTCGGTTGTAAAAGATGTGGAGGCTCTTAGAAAAAATAAGGATAAAGATGGGAATCCTATAGAAACTACATTTTATGAAGTTCCTGTTATAGACAAGGGTGATTCTTTTTTGTTTGACCTTGATAATTTAAGAACTATTGAGGATGAAGATAAAAAGAAAAGCCTTTACTACTTAAATTTTAAAACCTCTAAAAAGGATGCAGAAAAGCGTTATCTGCTTGGCGATATTTGTTATAGCCACTTTTTTGATAAGAAAGGTGATTTGCAAGAGTTTGGAAACTACCGCTTGTTTGGGAAATGGGAAAAACGTTCTTCATTTGACGGAGCCGAAGAGATAGCGAAAACAATGGAAAATCTGTTTATTCATAAGTTTAGGGATGAATACAGAAAGAAGAAGTTAGAACTTGAAGAACTTATTAAATCAAAGCTATCTGTTGTACTTCATTTTAGTTTTATCGGTCTCAGTTGGTTTGAGGTTGATGGATTGCTAATTGCTATTGATGAAATTATTACTCAAAACCTTGTTGTAAAAGATCCCGAAACAGGTCATTTGGTTCTAGATAAGTACTTGTATAAAACACTAGGAGGAATTACACCTGGATTTGATGAAAAATACAAATACAAAAATAAGGTTTTCACGAGCGATGATATTATAAGTATTATGTATGCAACTGAAGCATACCAGCAGCCTAAAGTAAGAATTAATGATATTGGTATAATACTTCTCCCTCATTCTGACCAGTTGACTTCGCAGGATATTGTAACTTTTTTTGAAAAGAAGACGGTATCAGTTGACGAAGCTAGACATGGTGAGGAAAGCCTTGTTACAGAAGTTGGAATAAATATAGATGACCTCTTTGGTGAGGCTATTAATAATCCGTTTAACGAAAGGGTTAAGTTTGACATTATCTTCTCAAGTATCCCAAAATCGCCTGCGGGTGTCTATTGCGATTTAATAGAAGTTTCAAACGTAGAAAAAAGCCTATTAGTTTATATTCACAACCAGATTGATGCTGTGAAAAGAAAAATCATTGCACAGTTAAAAACGGAATTATCAACCCTAAATAATCCAACCTTTTCTATCAGGAAAAGCTTTTTGAATATTCTTGGTGATGTTACTAAGGATAAAAAGAAGTTTCAGTTTCATCTACTTAAAGTGATACCTCAAATTTATACTGACACCTATTACAACGACCCCCTACTCTTACCTACCTTTATCGATAAGGTTGAATATAATATACGAGAGGGGAATCCTTCTTTTACAACCCTTAAATACGACTTTTACTTTTTAATGAGCATTCAGAAAAAAAACAATCTTATGGAAATAACCCAAACAAAGAGTTATGAGCTAGGGCGTAACCTAGGCATAATGGCAAGGCAATTCGCTGCTTGGCGAAACGATTGTCCAATAAAATCGTTCGAAAAATCTTATGTAGGAAATCTATCACGCCGCATAAGTTCAATTGATGAACTGGTAAAGTTTTCAGGATTTATTAATGAGAAATTAGTCATTCACGAGAGGCTATACCCAGATGTGAAAAATGCTTACCTAGAATTAGTGGGACTAGTTAAAGAGTTTAAAGGAGAAAAATACAGCAAGCATAATTGCGCCCTTGGATTCTTTGAAACCTACTATGCCAGTGGCAAGAAAAATGAGAATCAAGTTGAAAGTAGTTTAGATAATTAAACCCTTAAAAAATACTATTATGGTTAATACTGTTGACAAATCAGAAATTTTGTTCCTATTTGAGAGCAAATACACTATTCCTAATGGCGACCCCTTTACAGGTGAGCAAAGATACGATGAGGAAACTAAGCGCGTGCTGGTTTCTGATGTAAGAATAAAACGCTACGTGAGAGATTTTTTTATTGAACAGAATCTTTTAAATGGTAATACAAATTACGAGGTTTATGTTTTTAATGATAAATCGCAGGTTGCTGAAGGAAGTACAGAGTCTGGCTCTTCTGCAAGGATGAAATCACTTTGGGAAAAGTATCTGAACGATCAACTTAAGGACAAACAATTAAGTGAGGCTGATTTAAAAAAAGGGAAAAAAGATTTCTTTGATAAACTCAAAAAGGAAAAGAGAATCTTCGAAACTGCTCTCAGCCTTTTAAAGAATTGTATAGATGTTAGATTATTTGGAGGTATTTCAACAGAAGCTGAAGCCGCAGTAAACCTTACAGGTCCTGTTCAATTTGCTCTGCTAAATCCTTCCCTTAATAAAAGCGACCTTAGAATACATCAGAACACTTCGGTTTTCTCATCTAGTGCAGAGAAATCCAGAGGAGCAATTGGAACAACCACAGTGGTGCCATACGCAATAAACCAAATACACGGTTGGATTAATCCCTACTCGGCAATTCAAACAGACCTTAGCAATGATGATATAAAGGAACTTTTTAGTGCTATGTGGAAAAGCATTAATAATATTAATACTAGAAGCAAGTCAAACCAAAGTTCTGTATTGCTAATCCAAATAGTTTACAATGAGCCAAACGATAAACTTTACGGAACAGATAAGTTAATAACGATTGAATCGAGCAAAGAAGACGAGCAAATTCGTTCGATGGACGACTACACGTTCAACTTTTCGAGGTTAAAAGAAATTGCGGAGTCAACTAAAATAAAGGCAATTAGATATTACACTGAAATTCCTGAGGTAAAAGAAACTATTTCAAAACTTGGTTCAAAGTTCACAGAAATGAGCTTTTAATATGGATGCAGTAAAAATTAGGGTAAATGGCAATTGGGCGCAGTTCCGAAAGGCTGAAACCAATAATAACCCCTTGTCGCACGACTTTATGACCAAAACGGCATTTGTAGGACTAATAGGTGCAGTTATAGGAATTAATCGTGAAGATATGAGAGACCAATTCCCCTTGCTTTGCGATGGTTTGCTTTTTGGGCTACAGGTTAATAACGCAGTAGTAAAACAATCTTGGGGTTTCACTTTACGGAGCGTTTCAAACAGTTGGGATAAGTCGCCTAAACAGATGGAGTTTATTAAAAATCCAGACTACACAATTATTTGTGGTTTGAAAGACAACGCCTGTGCTGAACTCTTTGAAAAATTCAAATCGCATTGTCAGCAAGGTAAAGCCTGCTATTCTCCAGTACTTGGTTTGCATAATTGTCCTGCGGATATTTCTTTTATAGAAACAGGAAGCCTAGCTGAAAAGGAGGGTGTTTTTGAAACACTTGGTTTTGTTACTGATAATTATAAGCCGATGATGGATGAACTCACAACTTTTAGAATAGGATTTGATAAGATTCCAACGTATCAAAATAACGACTTTTGGAATATTCCTGAGCGATACGTATCTGTTGTTTATCCGTCTAATCAGTCTAGGATTAAAGTGCAAGGGGCATACTATGAGTTTAACGACCAAACAAGATGGTGCTTGATTTAGAGTTTGAATCTCATCCAAATAAAAAGTTGGAGGAGCATATTAAAGGAGTGGTGGAGTTAACCCTACACCGCTCCTCTAGCCCATTTGTGTATTGGGCTGCACTTTTTCACGATATTGGGAAGATGAACCCTAATTTCCAAGCAAAGTTGAAGGGGGAAGCCACTGGAGGATATAGTAATCACTCTTACCTATCATTGCTTGCCTTTACGAATTTTGCATTAGCAAATATTGATTTGCTAAAAGAAAAGTGCAATGTTGAAAGCAATGAGGAGTTTGCTTTATTTGTCTTGTTGGTATCTGTTATAATTGGCAAACACCACGGAAACCTTCCTGATCTTGAGAATTTCTCCCCAAGTTCAGAAGAACTCATAACAGCCTATGCGTTTTTTCAAGAAAATGCGGATGTTTTACCTATTCAAGAATTCATTGAGAAAAGGCTTAATCTACCATCTGAAGATTTCTCTCTTGCGCTAAACAAAAAAACTGACATAATCCTAACATTCACGGATAGAATTCACAAGAGTGCTTGGAAGAAAAATCCACTTAGATATTTTATGGATACTCAGTCTGCATTTTCTGCTTTAATAGAAGCAGATAAAAGGGATGCAGGCAGTAATGTTGACTTTTACTTTAAAACATCAGTAACCCAAAACGTTGATAGTTTACGTAGTTCGTTGACTTCAAAATTTGAATTATTCGATGATTCCTCAAGTATTTCTAGCCTAAACAGACTGAGAACAGCTATTAGAGTCGAAGCTGTACAGGGTGTAAGAAAAGCTATGCAAAGGGAGGAGCGCATTTTTACGCTTACAGCGCCTACTGGAGCGGGGAAAACATTCTCATTACTAGCTATAGCCAATGAGATTAGGAGGGTAAAGGGGGAATTAGGTATTATTTACGCCTTGCCTTTTCTTTCAATTACAGAGCAGGTTGAAGATATTGCAAAAACTTTACTTGAAGATGTGCTTGCAATTAACTCAAAGGCAGAAAATGATAGGATAGAAAGAGCTCAACAACTATACGAAAATGAGCAAACTCCTGAGAATTTGAATAAGATTTTAAAAGAGGATTTTGTTCAGAACACTTTTGATCATCCCTTTATAATCACAACGTTTGTTCAACTATTTGAAACTCTTGTTAGCAACAGAAACTCTACTCTTCTAAAACTGCCAAATTTTGCTAATCGTATTATTCTTATCGACGAAGTGCAAGCGTTGCCCCCTCGTTTATACATATTCTTTACAGCTTGGCTCCAAGAGTTTTGTAGAAGGAATAATTCTTTCGCAGTTCTTTCCACTGCAACTATGCCCAAAATGGAAATTCCTATAAAGACTAGCGCTAATGAGGAATTGCGAGCTGATTTACTTTTTGTAGATTACTCTCCGCCTAAGGAGTTGATTGATGCAGCAAAATATTTCAGTGAGGATACTTTTAATAGATATAGAATAGATATACTGACTGATAAGTGTAATGTTGATGAATTGGCGGAGCATATCCTTAAACAAGAAAATTCCAGCCTAGTAATTCTGAATACAATCGCAGACACTAAGGCGCTATATGATAAACTCGAATATCGGTGTGAGAATTTGTTCCTTCTAAATACACATTTCATACCCGATGACAGGAGTAGGATAATTGATGAGATTAAAGCAAAATTGGCGGCCAACATTAGGGTTGTATTAATATCTACTCAACTTATTGAGGCGGGTGTTGATATTGATTTTCCCATTGTTTACAGAGACTTATGTCCTTTGCCAAGTTTAATCCAGAGTGCAGGTAGGTGCAACCGTAATAAAAAAATAGAACTTGGTCAAGTATTCTTTCTTCAACTTATAAATGATAAAGGAAGGTCTAGGGCATCACTTATTTATCGTGATGAAGCAAAAGTTTTTCTCGATTTTTGTATTAAAGAACTAAAGAGCGGAATACATGAGAAGGAACTGTTCGGCGTGCAATCGAAATTCTTTGAGTATATAAAAGACAATCTTAGTATTGGCGACTTTATTTCGGGTCATGAAAGCCGAGTTAATATGGTTGAATGTGTAAAAAGGGCAAGGTTTGAAACATTGGGGCGTTTTAAACTTATTAACCAGAATGTTGGTGAGCAAATACAATTTTACATTTTAAAGGATGAAAACGACTTTGTTTACGAAGATTTAGAATTGCTTTTAGCAAAACTTTCTGCATCGAAGACGTTTACTGAAAGGCAAGAACTTAGAATTAAGTTAAGTTCTTTTCAAAAAAAACTTAATGGCAGGATTCTTAATGTAAGGCTGAATAAATACAATAAATCGCAGTATCCTATAGATAACTTCGTTTACGAAATCATGGGAATTAAGTTTATTAGCCATACTAATTATTCTTCCAAAACTGGCCTTATAGTTAATAATGTTGAAAACTGCTTTCTATAATGGATGTTACAGGTACATTAATAGCCTATTATCTTTACTGTCATAGAAGAATGTGGCTGCATGCTAACTGTATTCGATTTGAGGACACATCCGAGGATGTTGAAATGGGTGTATTTGTTGAAGAAACAAGTTATAATCATCGTTCAAGTAAATATGAGCAGATTTCATTTGGTCCCATAAAGATCGATTTCTATGATGCTAAAAATAGAGTAATTCATGAAATTAAAAAATCGAGTAAGTTCCATGAAACACATGTTTGGCAACTAAAGTATTACATATTAATACTTGAAAGAAATGGAGTGGAAAATGTTAGCGGTATTCTTGAGTATCCGCAGGAAAGAAAAACAGAAGAAGTTGAACTTAACGAGGATGATAGAGAGCGATTAAGAGAAATTATTGATTCTGTAAACAAACTATTATCATTAGATACTTGTCCTCCAAGAATAAAAAGCCCGAAATGCAGAAACTGCTCCTACAACGACTTCTGCTGGAGCGGGGAGGAGTAATAGTAATACACACCTGACAGGTTTCTAAAACCTGTCAGGTGTGTTTAAAAAGAATAAGAAGATGTTCACAATCCAACCCCTAATTGCTGGCAACTACTACCACATTTACAACAAGGGTGTGAATGGGGTAAACTTGTTTTATAGTCCCGATAATTACCAGTATTTCTTGCGGAAGTACGATGAGCATATCGACCCCATTGCCGATACCTTTGCTTGGTGCTTGCTGGGCAACCATTTTCATTTGTTGGTACGCATTAAGGAGGTGGAGGAGGTAGTAATTGAAGAAATTTCGAATCGAGGAAGAAAAGCCCTGACAGGGTTTCAAACCCTGTCAGGGGTGGAGAAGGACGAAAAACTTTCCCAATTCGCATCGAAAAGTTTTTCTAATTTATTCAACGCATATGCTCAGGCCCTTAACAAACAGCGAGGTCGCCAAGGAACGCTTTTCGAACGCCCATTCCGCCGTAAGCTGGTCGATAGTGAGCGGTACTTTCGCCAACTGGTTGTTTATATCCACTCAAACCCTGTGCACCATGGATTTACCGATAATTACAAGGACTACCCTTGGTCGTCGTACGGTTCAATTGTATCGGCTAAGTCAACAAAACTTAACCGCAATCAGGTGTTAGACTGGTTCGATGGAAAGGGCAATTTTGTGGATACGCATAGGCAAATAATTGATTTTGATTTTATTGATCATTTGGTAATAGAGTAATAGTCATAAAACCAGTCAGGTTTCAAAAACCTGACTGGTTTATATAAGTAAACATGAAAAAATCCTACTATCTGTTTAATCCCGGCCGGTTGAGCCGAAAGGACAATACCCTGAAATTTGTTCCTGTTGATGAGAACGGCACAGAGGGACAGCCACGATACATCCCCGTGGAGAGCGTTGACGATATGTACGTTTTTGGTTCACTTGATGCCAATAGCGCTCTTTACAGTTTCTTAGGGCAGAATGGTATATGCGTTCATTTTTTCGATTACTACGAGAACTATACAGGCTCGTTTATGGCTAGGGATGGCCTGCTATCGGGTCGTATGCTTATGGCTCAGGCCAACTTTTACTCCAATAAGCAGCGGCGCATGGTAATTGCGCAGCGGTTTATAGAGGGGGCATCGCACAACATGCTTAAAAATTTGAGGTACTACGATAGCCGTGGAAAAGACCTGTCTGCCCCAATAGAAAGGATTGAGCAGCTTCAGCAATCGGTGCCGCAAACCACGCAGATAGATGAGCTTATGGGAGTTGAGGGGAATATAAGGCAGGCGTACTACGATGCGTTTAATCTTATAATAAACGATTTTGAAATGGGCGGTAGAACCAAGCAACCTCCACAGAACCCCGTTAATGCCCTAATATCATTTGGTAACATGATGTGCTACAGCCAATGCCTAAGAGCAATACATCAAACGCAGCTAAATCCTACCATATCGTATTTGCATACCCCTGGGGAGCGGCGCTACTCCTTGGCGCTAGATGTTGCCGAAATATTTAAGCCCCTGCTTGTTGATAGAGTTATTTTCAAGGTGCTTAATAAGCGAGAGCTTCAGGATAAGCATTTTGCCGAATCGTTGAACCGATGCCTATTAAACGAATCGGGGAAAAAGATATTTGTAAAGGCCTTTGAGGAGCGGCTTGGCGAAACCATTCAGCACCGAACCCTCAAGCGCAGCGTTAGCTACAAGCACCTAGTGAAGCTGGAGTGCTATAAGCTAAGCAAGCATCTTTTGGGGATAGAGGAGTACCGCCCATTTAAAATGTGGTGGTAGCTAATATATTGCCAATTGCACATTGCCATAGGCAAGTAATTGGTGTATTGCGAACTACTAAAACTATTGCTTGATGTACATAATACTAGTTTACGATGTTGGGCAGAAACGCACAGGCAAAATGCTAAAGCTTTGCCGGAAATACCTAAACTGGATACAGAACTCCGTTTTTGAGGGCGAGATAACTGAGGTAAAGCTAAAGGAACTTTATCATAGGGCATCGGAGATTATGGACGAAGAGGAGGATAGCCTTATTGTGTTTAAAAGTCGCGACAGCAAGTGGCTCGAAAAGGAGATTGTAGGCAAGGAGCGCAGCTCCATAGATACAATGCTGTAGATGCATTTGGGTTGTCGATGTTGGCGCCCATCTAGAGCGTTTCACTGGATTTTTTGTTGTATAAAGGTAAAAGGTTCTTTGACATACTGAAAATGAATGGAATGCTGATGTTGTCGAACCGCAGGGAAAAATGCGTTATTGGCGATCGACAACATCAGCCGTCCAAAATTGCGATTCCAATCATCATATAACCCCCGTAAAACGGGATATTTTTTTAACTATCTTTGCGGCTTCCAATCGCACCATACTGGAATTGAAATCGGCGCAAGTCCGTTACGGTTGATTGAGTAGCTCCTCTTCCAATCGCACCATACTGGAATTGAAATGCATTTGCCACATCGCTAAGGTTGTTGCTAACCTTCTTCCAATCGCACCATACTGGAATTGAAATTTTACAAGCGAGGTGAATAGCCTGTTGACCTTCCCTCTTCCAATCGCACCATACTGGAATTGAAATTCTCTGGATCCTGCGAATCGTAAAAGCCGATAAGGAACTTCCAATCGCACCATACTGGAATTGAAACCCTTAACGCCTTTGCTATCGGCGCTATTGGGGAGTCTTCCAATCGCACCACACTGGAATTGAAACTGGCAACCAACAGGGCCGCTTGTTTTTGCGGATCCTTCCAATCGCACCACACTGGAATTAGACTTTCCTTAATAAAAAAGCCGCCAGCATTGATATACCAGCGGCTTTTGATGTGTATGCCTTATTGATTATCGCATTTGGTAAATGCCGTTGGGGTTTTGGGCGAAGAACAGAGCAATGGCATCGAGCTCCTGCAGCACGGCATCGTCGCTCTCGTAAACGCCAAGGGTTGTGCTGTTGTCGTTAAGGAATGAGGCGCCATGGTACCTGCCAAACAGGTAGCGCTTTTTGCTGCCAATTTGCGGACTAACGTATATGTGTATGGCGTTTACTATGCTCTTTTTGTCTTGTGTTCTTATTAGCATGGCTTATTTATTTGGGGTTACTCAATAATCTCCCTAATGGGGGTTCCCGTTGCGCCGTTGGGCCAGGTTATGCCTATTAGTGTGGATATGGTTGGGGCAATGTCGGTCATGGATACTGGGTTTAGTATCGCTTTGCGCTTAATTTTCCAGCCGTACCAAATAAGCGGTACGTGGGCATCGTAGCTGTAGGGCGAGTTGGCCGAGGTTACCGTGCCGTTTTTTTCAACCCAGCCGGGCTCAAGGTTTATTATAATATCGCCCGATCGGCGGGGGTTGTAGCTGTTCTGGAACTTCTGTAGTATTCCGCTGGTAAAGTTGGAGGTTTGCAGCACCTGTCCGGTTGATACGTTGGCCACGCCCGTAAACTGTATCATGAAGTTGGCTATGCGCTGTTGCACCTCGGCTAGCTGCAGGTTGGAGTCCTCAATAAGCCTGTGGTTTAGGTAAATCTGCTTTTCGTGGAATGCCACAACCCATTTCCCTGTTCCGTAGGTTATGTTAAGGTAGCTGCTAAGTAGCATCATGGCCTTGTTGGGATCGAAGTATCCACCGGGTATTTTTGCCTTCTCCATGTGGTCGGGTGTTGAGGCTACTCCCTGGTCGGAGGTAAGCACCACAAGCACGTTCTCCTTACCAACGGTGGCGTTAATAAACTGTAGGAAGTGCGCTATCTCCCTGTCGAGTTTAAGGTAGGTGTCCTCAATCTCAATGGAGTGCGGGCCGTACTTTTGGCTTATGTTGCGGGTGGGGGAGAAGGTAACGGTAAGCAAGTCGGTGTGGTCGTCCATTCCCAGCTCTTCGCCTACAATGGCCGCTATGGCAAAATCCTTGGTTAGCAGGTTTCCAAAGGGGGTTTGGTTTAGCGAGGCAAAGTCGGTTTTGCTCTTCTTTCCTTGGATAATGCCTGCAAGCATTAGCTTCAGCTTTTGCGTTATGCGCTTTTTGCTCTCCTCGTTTTTAACGGTGGCAGTGTCGGCCTCCTCGTACTGCGATATGGGGTTAAGGGCATTCCACTCCCTCTCGGTATATAGCTGGGCAAAGCCCTTGGTGTTAAACGTATCAACCCAAGCGGGAGCCGCCTTTAGGAAGTGGCTGCTGCTTACCCAGAAGCCGCGTTCGGTGTCGAACCAGTAAACGCCATTGGCGTTATGCCCCGTTGAGAGGATGGCAGAGCCTGCATCCATTGATATGCCAATAACTTTTGATCGGGGGTTGCTTATGCGTATCTCGTCGCCAAGGGTGCTGGTTACCAGGTTTTTTGGCGAGTACTTCCCAGAGAAGAAGCTGCCGCCTACGGTTTCAGCCTTATCGTCGGCAACGGCCTTAATCTCCTCGTTGGTGAGCTTGGAAATCCACTTGTCGGACACAATGCCATGCGTTGAGGGGTTACCTCCTGTTGATATGGTTGCTAGTCCGGGGTAGGCTTGGGTAAGCAGGTAGTTGTACCTTGCATTCTTGCAAAAGGCACCCTCGCTGGCAATCATCCTAAACCCATTGTAGGTAAACTTGCTCTCGTAGCGCTGTAGGTAGTCGAGCCGCATTTGCGAAACCACAATTTGCACTATAAGCTTTGGTTTTTCGGGTGGGATAGATAGGCTATGCTGCGCTTTGCCAGCGCTGATTTGTAGTAGTAATAGTAGCGCAAGGGCTAAGGGTTTAAATGCTGACTGAAACATAAAAGCGGGTTGATTTCTGGTTTACGATATGCTTAGCTGTAACGATGCGTGGCATTCCTTGGCAAAAGTATTAAAAAAATAGAATTGATGAGGCCGATATGCCCGTTGCGGTTTGCTTTTGCTGCTTATGGCGCGTTGCTTCGTTTTTAGGGGGGGCTGTGTTGAATGCAATCGCTTTTGCAGGGAGTGTGCCTAATTTGTGTAGTGCTTTATGATGCCCATTGCCCCATTGGTTTGGTTTTAATGGGGCAATGGGTGTCAGAATAAAAATGTTTTAGCGGCTACTTACTTAGGGCTAAATATAACCTTGGTGGTTGCCGTTCCTCCGTTGGTGGCGGCTTTAACGATGTAAATCCCCGGGCTGGCAGTTTGCCCGTTATCGGTTTTGCCATCCCAAACAATTGTGCCCGAACCATCGGCTTGTATTGCTTTTACAAGTTGTCCGCTAAGCGAGTAAATGCTTACCCTAACACTAGTGAGCTGGTTGGGAATGTTAATGTACACCTTGTTGGAAAAGGGATTAGGCCAAAGGTTGATATTGGGCAGGCTGTTGGTGGTAATGCCCGTTGGGTTCATTACAATGCTTAGGCTAATTTGGGTTAATGATGTCCAGCTATCAACCTCAAGCGTGTGTGTTTGTGGGGTGTAGCCTGGTGCAGAAAAGGTAACTTTCCAGGTGCCAGGTTCAATGAGGCGGTAAAATGTGCCATGCTGGGCGTTGGAGTATACGTGGGAACTGTCTTTATCGTGATTCTCAATAAAAATCTTAGCTTTAATGGGCTCTCCGTTGCTGTTTTTAATGGTTCCGTTAAATCCAAGAAGCGCGCGCTCAAGATAGGTTAGCAGCGCATCGCGATTGTAGTTCCAAAGGGCCGGTAGCTGCTCTGTAGGCAGAAGCTTAGTGTCTGAAATCTCAAAGGTTACCTCGCGGCAATGGTGCCACCAGTTCATGTAATCCTGTCGGCCGCCCGCTACAACGTACCAGTCGCCGCCGTGGGTAATGCCGTTGTTTTCGCCAGTAAAGTATCCGCTTGGGCTGTTGGTTTGGGCAAGTGTGGCGTACTGCCTTGCTGTGTTGATGTACCAGTTCTGGTCGGCATGACTTCTTGTTGCCGATGTCCATGTATCCCAAGGGTAGTTGGCCAGCTCAATGCCCCCGTGGAAGTTGGCCGATAGCACAAACCTGCGGCTTGCAGCGTAGCTCATCATGGCCACGTTCTCGGGCTGCCAGCTGTTCCCATCGGGGTGGTCGCCGCGCCGTGGGTCGGGGAAGTTGCGGTTAAGATCCACGTAGTTGGCGTTGTACCTAATGGCTCCAGAAACAGTGCTGTTGCCGCTTTTGTAGGTGCCGTCGGGGTTGGCGTTGGGGTTAATGAAAATGGCCATGTTGTTTACCATGTCGGTAATGCGCTGGTTAGAGCCATACTCGGTTAACAGGTGGTTTATAAGCCTAAGCATTAGTATGTACCCAGTGGTTTCGTCGCCATGCATGGTGCTGGTGTAGAACACTTCGGGCTCGGCCTCATCACTGGTTACGTTCCCCGATATTTTTACCACGTACAGCTTTCGTCCGTTTATAGATGTGCCAATGGTATCGAGCTTGCACAGGTTGGGGTAGTCGGCTTCAAACTGTTTCATTAAGGCGCGGTAAACCTCATAGGTTGGGTACCTGTCCCAGTTGGCCATTTGCTCAACGGTGGTTGCCATGGTTAGAGCCTTGGTGGGTGCTTGCGGTGGAATTATCCGATACTTGTAGCCAAAGGTTTTGAACTGTTCAAGCTCGTGGGCATTTGCGTAGGCGTAAATGGTATCGCCAATAATATTATCTATTGATATGGTTTGTGTAATAATTCCATTGATCTTTTCCTTCGATTTTTCGGTAAACTTAAAGTGATAAAACTCGCTTTGCGCAGCAATGGAGCCACAAAGAGCAATGCTAAGGATTAGTGTAATTATTGTTTTCATTAGGGTGATTTTAGTTCTGCTAAGGTAAGAAAAACGTGAAACGTGAGACGTGAATCGTGATTCGAAAAGCGTAAGGCAGTTTGTCTATATATCAGTCAGAGTTAAAGGTAAAAAGTTAAAGGTTCACGATTCAACGACTAAACACTAAACACTAAACACCAATTCCTAATCCCCAATCCCTCCACCCGCTTAATTCTTAATAAAAAAGCCTAAATTTGCACCCGAAATAAAAATAAATAACTACTAATGGGTTTACAATGCGGAATTGTAGGGTTGCCAAATGTTGGGAAATCGACCCTTTTTAACTGTTTGAGCAATGCAAGGGCTCAGGCGGCTAACTTCCCTTTTTGCACAATTGAGCCAAACGTGGGTGTAATTAATGTGCCCGACGAAAGGTTAATTAAGCTGGCTGAGATATCTAAACCTCAGCGTATTATTCCTACAACTATTGAGATTGTTGATATAGCAGGATTGGTTAAGGGTGCCAGTAAGGGCGAGGGACTTGGTAATAAATTCCTTGCAAATATTAGGGAGACCGATGCTATTATCCATGTTCTTAGGTGTTTCGACGATGAGAATGTAACCCATGTTGATGGTTCTGTGAATCCTGTTCGCGATAAGGAGATTATTGATACCGAGCTGCAGCTTAAGGATCTTGAGACCGTTGAGCAGCGCATTGCCCGTGTTCAAAAGCAGGCGCAAACTGGGGGCGATAAGCTGGCTAAAAGGCTTCACGAGATACTAGTTCAGTACAAAGCGGTGCTAGAGTCAGGAAAATCGGCTCGTACTGTTGAGTTTGAGAACAAAGAGGATCAGAAGCTGGCCAAGGAGCTTTTCCTACTAACCGATAAGCCCATAATGTACGTTTGCAATGTTGACGAGTCATCGGCAGCCGCTGGTAATAAGTACGTTGATGCTGTTCGCGAAGCGGTTAAGGACGAGAACGCCGAAATACTTGTTGTGGCCGCTAAAACCGAATCGGAAATTGCTGAGCTGGAAACCTATGAGGAGCGCCAGATGTTCCTTGAAGAGGTTGGTATTAAGGAATCAGGGGTGGCCCGATTAATCCAATCGGCTTATCGCCTACTTAACCTTGAAACATACTTTACTACTGGGCAGGTTGAAACCCGCGCATGGACCTACCTTAAGGGAACCAAGGCTCCACAGGCAGCAGGTGTTATACACTCCGATTTTGAGAAAGGGTTTATTCGTGCTGAGGTTATTAAACTCGAAGATTTTGTTAAGTACGGCTCCGATTCCGCTTGCCGCGAAGCAGGCAAACTCTCCGTTGAGGGAAAGGAGTACGTTGTGCAGGATGGCGATATTATGCACTTCCGTTTTAACGTGTAGCCAACGCATGTAAGCATAATCACCCAAAGAGCGCACTAGTTGCGCTCTTTTTGTTTGGTGTTTAGGGATTGGTGTATAGTGTTTGGTATCTAGTGTTTTGCTTCTCACGATTCACGATTCACGACTCACGATTCACGTCTAACATCTATCTTAATCCTTTCACTTTTCACTCTTAACATTTAACTTCTTCATTCAAATCATTACATTTATGGGGTAATACAATATCTATGAGAGTTGTAATAATAGAGGATGAGCCCTTGCAGGCAAAGCAGTTGCAAAAGGTATTGCAACGGGTTGATGCTAGCATTGAGGTACTTGCTGTGCTTGAGAGCGTTGAGGACTCGGTGTGTTGGTTAGGGAGCAATATCGCACCCGATCTTATTTTTATGGATATACATTTAGGCGATGGCAATAGCTTTGCCATTTTCGATAGGGTTGATGTGTCGGCACCTGTTGTGTTCACAACGGCGTACGATGAGTATGCGCTTAAAGCCTTTTCGCACTTTAGCGTTGATTATTTGCTGAAACCAATTGATGAGGCTGGCGTTACCCGTGCGCTAGCAAAGTTTAAACGAATACAAGGCCATACCTCCGATATTAGTAGCATGGTGCAACGCGTAGCAGAAATGCTTGCTGCCGCATCGCCTAAAAACTTAAAGGAGCGCTTTATGGTAACTATTGGTACCAAAATAAGGAGCTTACGCGACGATGATATTGCCTACTTTATGGCCGACGATAAGCTGCTTATGGTTTTTGACAGGAACGGTAGTCGCTACTTTTACAGCTCTACTCTTGCAGAGATTGAACCTGCGGTTAACCCCTCAAAGTTTTTTAGGCTCAATAGGAAGTTTATAGCGCATATCGACTCAATTGTAGAGGTAGTTACCCTTTCAAAGAGTCGCCTCAAGGTTGTGCTTAAGCCTATTCCTCCCGATGGTGACGATATTTATGTTAGCGCAGAACGAAGTGCGCTGCTAAAAAAATGGATGGAATCATGATGCGCATAGGAAAAAGAGCTGCAATTGGATTTGCAATACTTATGGTGGTGGGGTTTGCAATCCTGTCGTATGTAATGGGGAATAGGCTGGGCAATGTGGCTAATAATTCGGCCGTAGGAATGGCGCAGCTTATTGGACGGGTGAATGCGCGTATTGCTAAGGTTGAGACGGAGCGCCCAGCAAAGGTGCTTGATCAGCTTTGTAGCATTGTTGAGTCCGATACTGCTAAGTCATTGCCCGTAGCAGAGCTGCAAGGTATGCTTTCTACAAGTAAGCTCCTGGATGGATACTTGGGCAAGGGCTGGATTGTGCTGTTTCAGGGGAACCTAAAGCCTTCCCGCGTTATCCCCTTAACGCACGTTTCCGATACGCTGGGTGACGACCTAATGCTGCTCTCGGTGCAAGGGCTAAGGCAGCAGGAGGAGCTAATGTCTGAGCCTTATAGCTACAGCAACGATGCCTCTGTTTACGTTTGCGCCGTTAAGCCCTTTAATACAGCTTATGGCGAGCAAGGCGTAATTCTGCTTGAAACCGATTTGCTGGGGATTCACTCCAAGTTTATATCAATAGAGAGCTTTGGGTACGGTTATGTATCGGTTGTTTCGTCTGGGGGTGTGTACCTATCTCACCCCGAGGTTAGCTTAATTGGGACAAAGTATGCCGAGGTTGATGGCGCATCGTACATCGATACCGTGCTTAGAACCCAAACGAGTTATTCCCGCGAGGTGATGTCTGAGTTTCTTCAGATACCAGTGTACCGATTGTACATGCCTTTAGCTATAACGCGTAGCCAAAAACCATGGGTGATAATGGTTAGCATGCCTTTTCAGGAGATACTAAAAGTATCAGAAACGGTTAACGATTTCTCTCTAATAGTAGGTATTGCGGCAACGTTGGTGCTCATTCTTGTATTAACGGTATCGCTACGCCAGTGGATTGCCGAGATTACCCTTAGGGTAAAGGCCGAGGATGCCAATAAAAAGCTCCGCGAGATGCAGGAAAAGTTGGTCCTTAGCGAGAAAATGGCATCGTTGGGAGAGCTAACGGCGGGCATAACGCACGAGATGAATAACCCACTGAACTTTGTTCTGGCCAATGTGAGCCCACTTAAACGCGATGTGCAGCGAATTAAGGATTACCTTAACGAGTTCTCATCCTCTAATGCCAATCAGCGCCGCAATAGCGATATCAGCTTTGTGCTAAAGGAGATAGAAGACTTGGTTGATAGCATTGATGAGGGGGCACAGCGCACCTCGTTAATTGTTAAGGGGCTATACCAGTTCTCGCGGTCGGAGTCAAGTGGGGTTGTTCCTACCAGCGTGGAAAAGGTGGTTGAGGAGAGCCTGCGGATACTTAACCACAAAATAAAATTGGGAACCGATGTGGTTCAATCCCTTGCGGGGCTTCCGCTGGTTGATGCAATCCCAGGGAAGCTGCACCAGGTGTTTATGAACATAGTTAACAATGCGCTACATGCCATTCACGAGCGACGGCTGCTGGAGCCAACGCACAAAGGGCTAATTTCTATTACAGCAAAGGCTGAGGGGGAGATGGTTCGGGTTACGGTGTCCGACAATGGTGTGGGAATGGAGAAAAAAGTGGCGAAAAAGGTATTCGATCCATTCTTTACCACAAAGCGGGTTGGCGATGGATTGGGCCTTGGCCTCTCAATAGTTTATGGTATAGTGCAGCAGCATAGGGGGCGTATCGAGGTAACATCGGTAAAGGGGAGCGGTACAGAGTTTGTGCTTTACCTTCCCGTATCGCAAACAAAATAGGCTATGTTTGGAGATGACAATAAAACAGTGCTTTTTGTTGATGACGAAAAGCATAACCTACTGGCATTTAAGGCAACCTTTAGGGAGCACTTTGTGGTTTATACGGCTCAATCGGCAGCCGAGGCGCTTTCCCTGCTAGCGGAGCATGGCGTAAAGGTTGTTATTTCTGATCAGCGTATGCCCGAAACAACAGGGGTGGAGTTCCTAGAGCAGGTACAGGCGCTTTATCCTGATACCATCCGGATCCTACTTACGGCGTATAGCGACTTTGATGCGCTTATAGATGCTGTTAACAAGGGCAAAATATACTACTACTTATCAAAGCCCTGGAATACTAATGCGCTTACCCTTGTGCTTGAGAACGCTTTTGAGAGCCTTGGGCTACGTGAGAAAAACCGCGAGTTGGAGCGCGAGGCTGAACATTTACGCTTAATTAGCGCTATTAGAGAAAAAGAGCTGCTGTTGTCGCAGCTCGAGAATCTGAAGAATCAGATTAAACCCCACTTCTTATTCAACGCCTTGGGTTCTCTTGTTTTTCTAATTGAGGATAATCCTACAGAGGCGGTTGAGTTTGTTCGCAGGTTATCATCGCTATATCGTTTCCTAATAGAGATAAGCAACAACGACCTTGTTTCTATTGAGCGGGAGCTTAAATCGGTAGGCGACTACATTTACCTTCAGCAAACCCGATTTAGTGGTAACCTAATCTACCAGCAGAGTGTGCCCCACAGCTACTTGTTAAAGCGCATACCCTCATCGGGTGTGCTTATGCTGGTTGAAAATGCCATTAAGCACAACGTAGTAACCTCCTCTTCGCCGCTAACAATACGTGTTACCGTAAAAAACAATATGCTAGTGGTAAGTAACAATATTAATCCTAGGGTTGAGCAACCAGAGGGTACTGGAACTGGGCTTAAGAATTTATCGGCTCGCTATGATTTATTGATACAAAAAAAGCCTCAAATTATTGAGGCTTCTGGTATGTTTGAGGCTAGGCTACCAATTTTATAGTTTTAGTGTTGCTGTAGGCGGTATTGCTATCTTTTTGCAATTTTTAAATCCACCATGTATTATTTCGTTAAGCTCATCTACCTCGTTACTAAAATCTGCACGATTCCCACAGTGGTACAACTCAACCAAAGGAGTTGCATCAATTATGTTTTGCCAAAGAAATTCGGAGGTAATATCGCTAAGTTTGCTGTATTCTTCGTAGCTAATACCTAGGAATGCCGTATTTGGGTTTACTCCTCTGTTGTCTAGTAGGTAGCCATTTGCAAGTATTGTTGGCTTGGCCAGTTCTCCTTTGTAGTAAATGTCGGTAGGAGCAGGGTACGACACAATGGCGTTACGCGCCTCGTTTAGGGTTACTGGTACTAAATTATTGTAGCTGCTCCTGGTTTTGTAAACAATGGCTTGCGCCATTGCTTTTGGAGGATTACCCTTAAGTAGGGGTTCTTCTTTCTTATCCAAATATGAAGATGTTTCTGTGTTTTCATTCTGTGCTTTTTGTGGCGCTTTGCACATACTAAAAAGCAAGATACTTGTTATCCCAAGTATTTGTACTGTTCTCATTTGCGGTTTTTTTTGCTGAACCCAAAAGTTAATAGAAGAAACCCAGTGCTTCATACTAACTACTGTACCCGTTAGTGTGAGCACTGGGTTAAATGTTATTATTGTTTTACAACCTTAACTTTTTTGGAAATCGTTCCGTTTTTGTCAGTAATAACTGCAATGTAAACTCCACTAGGTAAATGGCTAATGTTTATAGTGCTATTGTTCTCAATCCTTTCATCAAGGGTAATTTGTCCCTGCATGTTGAATAGTTTTAGGCTATTACCTTGTGAGGCTAATCCGTTAACTGAGATTACATCCAACGCAGGGTTAGGGTACACCCTAAGTTCTGCTTGTTCTTCAGTAGGATCAGTTACTGGATTGGCGTATTCAGTAAGGGTTACGTCAATGTCTTGTGCTCCGGTGAATCTGTTAAACATTTCATCTTCTGGGTTGTAAAAGGCAAATATTAACGTGTAAACACCAGGGGCAAGGGTTAAACTGCTTCTGAATGTTAATGTTTTTTCCTCGGAAGGAGCAAGACTAAAATTAGGAGTGTACCCAAAACTTCCTGCTTGGTTATTCCCTTTGAATACAAAAATCATAAGGTGTGTGTCAAAATGATTTGTTGCATCGTTACTTTTAAGTGTTGCAGTAACAGTGAATTCTTCTGTTGCAGCAACGGAATTTTTGTCAATGGTATATGATATTACCGATGGCATTAATCCTTGGGTGGTAGTACTGGCAAGTATGTTAACTTGCTTACTCGTAAGTATCCCCGATAATGTATCCAGGCTGTTTGCTCCGTTATATATATCGTAAAGGGCTTTAACGGTAACCTCTCCTGCAGTTTCGGTAAAAGAGCTAGCTGTGAAGTAGAATGTTTGGGTTGCTCCCACAGGAATTATAACCTTTCCGTAGATAACAACCTCTTCTTTACTCTCTTGTGTAACACTTATTCCTACAAAAGAAGAGTATTCCGTTTGTCCGTCATTCTTTAAAGTCATGCTTACCTCTACTGGTTTGTTTGTGTAAACTTTTTCAGGTAGGCCAATGGTTCCTTCTAGGGTGAGCGCAGAAGAGGTTGATTGAGAACCGAAAATAATCTCTGTATCAGTTACCTCAACAGTAATGTAGTTAGTGATGGCGTTAAGGCTTTTAATTTGTGTCCATGTGTTGCTGCTTTCTGTCTTTGATATTAGGTGTAAACGGTATGTCCCATTGGCTACATTGGTAAATGCAATGTTGTCAAAAGAGAACTCTTTCGCTCCATATCCAGGTAAAATAGGTTTGGTGATATCATCTTGTGTTAATAAGTTTGTTAAGTCTCCGTTTTCATTGTATAGCGCCACACCTATATTGCCAGTAAATGAGGATAATGCAGAGTAGTTCCAGAATTGGGTAATGTTTATAGAGGTTGTTTCTGCTTTACCCATTTTTTGTTTGCTGCTACTTAGCGTTTCAAAAACAAAGTAGGCTGGAGCATTGGTTTCTCCTGCTTGAGGTGGTCTAATGCCCGTAATAATTTGCTGTCCGTTTATGTAACCACCGCCACCTCCAGCGCCAATGCCTTGAGCGTCGGGGTTCATTTCTAGTAGGCTAAAGTATCCGTTAGACATGCCACTCCAACCCCAGTTAATGTGGAATAATCCATTCTCATCGTATCCGTCGCAAACAAAGGCGTGACCTCCTTGTGGACTTCCTCCTGCGTAGTAAACAGGGCGTTTAGCATCTAGTTCTGCTTTAATTACCTCTGCCCATTCGGTGTAATGGTATGTGTTTCTGTAAAGGAGTTCAATACCTATACTGTAATTGAAGTTTTTAACTAAAGCGTTTGGAACGTCAGATGAATAGGCTCCGCTTCCGCCGTTGGCGGGTATGTCGTAATCCATTTCTACAGAAACTCCTGCGTAGTACATTAGCTGGGCAACGGCAGCGTTTTGGGCTGTAGTACTAGTGCTTGAGTATATGCCAGGCATGTTGTTCCAGTCAAAAGGCTTGGCTCCTAAGTCCTGAGTAAGAGTCTTTTTTAGGGTTCTTGTTGTGTAGGAAACAGTTCCACTTCCTTTTACTGGCCAACGGTGATAACGCATTATTTGAGCCATTGCTGTTGCAACGCATCCGGATGCGGTTGCTTTTGATTCAGCGTTTCTTGGTGTTAAATCGTTGTACGGTGCTCCTTGATCCCAGGCCATATCCCTTAATAGGGGTTGCACGCTATTTGTGCCTTTGTTAACGTTTGCAACTTTGCCCTTTGCTGCTAGTAAAGGAATGTTTTCTTCGTAAAAGGATAGCCAGTAGCGTAGGTTCTCTGGCATGTTATCTGCATCAAATGTTCCTTGTGTAGCGTATCCTAGTATGGGGGTAATATTGTTGTCGGCAGCAGCTATTACAAATCCCTCATTCCCTTTTCCTGAAAATACGTAGAAAGTTGCCTGTCCGCCCTTACTCTCTCTGTTTATGCCAGTATATGTAAGTACAAGTTGTTGTTGTGTTTTTGTCCCTTTTTGTTGGGATAAAAATTTCTCAGCTATTTGTTGTGCTTTTTCAACTCCTATGGGGGCACTATAGCCCAATAGTACTATTATGCTAAATAGTAGTGTGAGTAAATTTTTTCTCATTTAGGTTGTCTTAGTGTTATTTTAGGTTAATTGTAATGCAATATTATGAAAAAATATGTAATAAAAACATGACTGTAGTCACCTGTTCTAATCGCTTTGCTGATTCTTTTCCCTCTTCACTCCCTCTTTTTCCCTCTTCACTCCTTTCTTTTTGGTGAACTCTACTGTTATTGAGATTTTTGACAAAGTTGATAACACTAGATATTTCACTATATATGAGAACAATTTTAGGTTTAGGTTTAGTAGTTGTACTAAGTTTGGGTTGGAGCCCTTCTTTTTCAGAGACAGCAGTTGCTCCTAGTTCTTCTTTTTCATCTTCACCTTGGAAGTGGAAAAAGGGAAAGAAGGATAAGGCTTCCGATGAGAAAAAGGAGGAATCTGGAAAAGGAGGGCTTAAAAAATTTGCCGAGGTTGTTACATCAACCGCAAATTCCGATTCGGGGTTTGTTAATATTTACAAGGTAAAGGACGATTACTTTATGGAGGTTCCCTTTGCCGTGCTTGGTCGCGATTTGCTTGTTGTTAATAAGGTGTCTAAGGTTAGCGCAAAACTAAACGACACGGGTTTAAACAAGGGAATAAACTACCAGAACCTGATGCTCAACCTTGAGTTTGCTCCCGACCAAAAGAAGCTGTATATCCGTGAGAATAAGCCTTTGGTTGAGAGTGATCCCAACGATGCAATTCACGCCTCGGTTCTCGATAACTTTATATCTACCATTAGCGAGAGCTTTTCTGTAGAGTGCTTTAATGCCGACTCAACCGCCGTTGTGGTTAAGGTGAATAAGCTATTCGATGGTAGCAGCAACAGCATTCAGAATATATTTGGGATACTAGGCATTGGAACGTCTCCAATAAAGGATATCTCCAGAATTAAGCACATTAAGAGCTTTCACGATAACCTAATTGCCCGCTCGGAGCTTTCTACGCGCATTCCGGGTGCCGAGGAGGATGCTTTCCTTACCGTAGAGGTTACTACCAATATCGTACTGCTTCCTGAAAAACCAATGGTTCCTCGCTTTGCCGATGAGCGCGTTGGCCTTTTTACTGTGCCTAAATGGTACATTACCGATAAGCAGCAAAGCGTTGATAAGCGCGAACTGGTTACCCGTTGGCGCTTAGAGCCTAAGCCTGAGGATATGGAGCGGTACTTTAAAGGGGAGCTGGTTGAGCCTGCTAAGCCAATTGTTTACTATATCGATCCGGCAACACCCCCACAATGGCGTAAGTACATTAAACTGGGAATAGAGGATTGGCAAGCCGCCTTTGAGCGCGCGGGTTTCAAAAACGCCATTGTGGCAATGGATGCGCCTACAACCGATTCTAACTTCGACCCCGATGATGTTCGCTACTCCGTTGTAACCTATGCTGCCTCATCGTTGGCTAATGCCATGGGCCCATCGGTTATGGATCCTCGTAGCGGCGAAATTATTGAGGCCGATGTTATTTGGTGGCACAACGTAATGGGGGCGCTACACCGCTGGGTTCGCTTGCAAACGGGTTTGTTAAACCCTGCGGGACAGGGGAATGTGTTTTCCGACGAGTACATGGGCGAGGCCATCCGCTTTGTGTCGTCGCACGAAATTGGCCACACGCTAGGCCTTGCTCACAACATGGCGGCATCGTTTGCCTATAGTGTCGATTCGCTGCGCTCTCCCTCCTTTACATCAACATCTGGAACCGCATCGTCAATTATGGACTATGCGCGCTTTAACTACGTAGCTCAGCCAGGCGATGGGGTTTCCATGCTAACCCCTCAAATTGGCGAGTACGATAAGTACGCCATTGAGTTTGCCTACCGTTACTATGGCGCAGCAACTCCTTTCGAAGAGGAGGCTAAGGTTAATGCTTTTATTGCGCAGCATAAAAACAATCCGCTTTACTTCTATGGCCCACAGCAAGATCCTCGCGAGGTGGTTGACCCTCGCTCTCAGAGTGAGGATATTGGCAGCGATGCCGTTGCTGCTTCAACCCTTGGGGTTAAAAGCTTAAAAACTATTCTCCCTCAGGTGCTGGATTGGACCAAGGCCGAGGAGGGGAACTACATTGAGGCGGGTAAATTCCTTCACGATATCCTAGATCAGTGGCATTTGTACTCTTACCATGTGCTTGCTAATGTGGGGGGTATTTACCTTAACGATAGGCATTACTTGGCCGATGGCCCTTCTTATGTGTTTGTACCAAAGGATATTCAGTATAAATCGGTAACCTACCTAATTGATGAGGTGCTAACGTACCCCGAGTGGTTGTTTGGCAACGATATCTTCACAAAGGTTTACCCTGTAAAGAACTCTCCAAACGGATACTATGAGTTTGCGCCGCTGGAGCTGCTAAAGAACTACCAGTCGTACATATTCTGGGATATACTAAGCGAGGAGCGTTTGGCTCGTATGTACGAGAACGAGGCGCTAAACGGTAAAAACGCATACTCTGCTCTTGATTTACTAAATCAGCTTAACGAGGCGTTGTTTGCTAAGACTCGCCGTGGCCAGATGCTAACAATACAGGATCGGGTGGCGCAAAAGGGCTATGTTGATGCGCTAATTATTGCAAGCGATAGGGGCGCTGCCCGAAAGGAGAAAAAGGCTCTTGCTCAATTAGCGTTGGAACCCAAGGTTGGGGCGCATCACCTTTGCAGTCATGCTAACTGTACTCATAATCAGGATGTATCTTTTTATAGTGCAACCCGTAAAATTAAGTTTACACAGCTGAACCGTGTGTCCGATATTGTGTCTGTAAAGCGTGGTGAGCTGCTCCGTATTCGCAATTTGTTGCAGCAAAGGCTTAGTGCTGCCGATGCTGCTACCCGATACCACTATCAGGATTTAGTTATGCGTATTAACGATGCGCTTAAGGCTGAGTAGTGCATTTTTATTTGGATTTGAAAAATCAACTGGTTTGTACCGCTAAATATTTTGTTGATGACAAGAAGAGCTGTTTTTGTTGCAATTAGCTTAGGGCTTATGCTTGCGCTGCAAGGGGCTAATGTATTTGCCCAGGCTAAGCGTGAGGTGAAGGGAATTGTACTTGATAAAGCCGACCAGATGCCCCTTATTGGGGCTTCTGTTGTTGCTTTAAAACCTAATTCTGATGAGCTAAATAGCTCGTTTGGAACTATTACCGACTTGGATGGACGTTTCGTTATTTCCGTTCCTGCCGAAACTGATCGTATAACCGTACAGTACTTGGGCTATAAGGCCGAATTTGTTGATGTTAAGGGTGCCGAATTTGTTACGGTTCGGCTTCAGGCCGAAACACAAACCCTTGATGCCGTTGTGGTTACTGGTTATGGTAAAGTTGATAGGCGAAAAAACACCTCGTCGGTGAGCAAAATTTCGCTACAGGAAACGCCTCAGGTGGCCATGAGTGTTGATCAAATGCTGCAAGGTCAAATGGCAGGGGTAAGCGTAGCATCGGTTTCGGGTGCTCCTGGTGCTCCTGCTAAAATTAGGATTAGGGGTACATCCTCGTTAAACGGAACGCAGGATCCGCTCTGGGTGCTCGATGGGATGCCCCTGGAGGGAACGGATTTGCCCGATTTATCTGATAGTAATATAGACCAGCTTTACTCATCGGCCATTGCGGGTATTAACCCTGCCGATATAGAGAGTGTTACTGTGTTAAAGGACGCTGCGGCTACCGCTATCTACGGTGCGCGTGCGGCCAATGGAGTTATTGTTATCACCACAAAAAAGGGAAAAAAGGGGAATGTGCGCGTTAACTACAGCGGAAAAACATCGGTTGTGGGTAAAGCCGATATCTCAAGGCTAAATCTTTTAACATCAAGTCAAAAGGTTGATTTGGAACTAGCCCTGCTCCGTAGCGATTACGACTACCTAAAGGATAAGGGTGGCGTTGCTCGCATCCTTGGCGGTTTGGGCGAAACCGGTTCCTTTGTTAACGGTGGATGGGATGCGCTTTCTGCCGATGCGCAGTCGCAAATTAATTCCCTACGTAACGTAAACACAGATTGGAACGATCTTTTATTCCGTAGCTCCGTTAGCCAGGATCACTACGTAAGTATTTCGGGCGGAAACGAAGAGGCTAACTATTTCCTATCTACAGGCTTTTACGATGAAAAGGGTACTACCATTGGGGTAGGATCAACCCGTTACAGCATTACGGCTAAAACCGATTATAAGTTCTCGGAGAGGCTAACCGTTGGGGCAAGTATTTTTGCAAATCAGCGCGAGAACACATCGTACCTAACGCTTACCGATGGGTTTACCAACCCTTTGTTCTACTCTCGTAGGGCTAATCCATACCTAACGGTAAAGGATGCCGATGGCAGCTATGTTTACGACCCCGATATGCAGGGCTATGGCAAAGGTGGAAATATTCCGTTCAATATTTTCGAGGAGCGCAGCAATACCAGTAATAGCATGAAGGTGAAGTCTATGAACGCCATCTTCGATCTATCATACAGAATTCTTCCTGCCCTTGTGCTCGATGTTCAGTACGGCGTTCAGTACGACGTAAAGAATGTTCAGGCGTACTCTGGCGAGAATAGTTACTCAGCCCGCAAGGAGATTGAGATGAGCCGACTTGTAACTGGGCCATTTATTCCAACCGGGGGCGTCATTAAGAATACCGATGCCACAACGTTCCAGTACACGCTAAAGAATATGCTACGCTACAGCAAGCTGGTTGGCGATTACCATGAGTTTGAGGTTATGGTGGGTAACGAGCTGCGCCGCTCTACCGAGGAGTCTATCTTCTCTGCTGCATATGGTTACGATCCTAATACCCTTACGTCAAAACCAGTTATTTACCCCGATGAGAGCTATGCGGGAGTGTTCCCGTTATTCCGTAGAAACTACTACGAGAATGCTTTTATATCGTTCTTTGGAACAGGTTCTTATACCTATAAGCGCCGTTACACCTTGGGCTCAAGCATACGGTACGATGGGAGCAATATTTTTGGGGTCGATCCTAAGTACCGTTACCTTCCCTTATACTCTGTTAGCGGCTTGTGGCGTGCTTCGGAGGAGGCTTTCCTTAAGAATGTTAGCTGGTTAAGCGATTTGCGCATTAGGGCATCCTACGGCTTGCAGGGGAATATCGATAAGTCCACATCGCCAAAATTAGTAGGGGAGTGGAAGCCCGATGTAAACATACTGCCTGGGGTAAACGAGCCTAATATTACCGTTTCATCGCCACCAAATGAGCGCCTACGCTGGGAGAAAACATCAACCTACAACTTCGGTTTCGATTTGGCCATTATCCGTAATCGCTATAAGCTAAGTGCCGATTACTATCAGCGCGAGAGTACCGACCTTATTGGGATGAAACAGCTTCCTCTGGAAACAGGTTTTGCGTACACCACCATTAACTGGTCTAGCCTTACCAATAGGGGAATTGAGCTAAACCTTTCTGCACTGCTTCTTAAAACCGAGAAGCTTAGCTGGGATGCTCAGCTTAACTTTGCTTACAACTACAATAGGATAAACCGCGTAACCGTTCGTAGCGACCAGCGCACACCTGTTACAGAGGGCTATCCCATTGGCGCAATATTTACCTTGCCCTATGCTGGGCTCGACGAGTTTGGGTATCCTCTAATTTACGATGCAAACGGCCAGGCTGTTCTGCTAACGGATCTGCTACAGCTTCGTCAGGGTGTTGGGGGGAGCGTTGAGCGTGGCCTGTCGGCTCTCGATGAGCGCAGCGTTTACAACTACTCTGGTACCGATGAGGCTCCCTACAGTGGTGGCTTTACCAATATTGTTCGCTATAAGAACTGGGACTTTTACGCATCGGTAGTTACAAACTTTGGTAATAAATACCTTATTCAGCCATACTACCGATTAACTAGTTACGACAGGGGCTTAAATGTAAGTGGCGATATACTTAACTCGTGGACCTTTAACAATGAGGAGGGCACGCTACCCCGCTTAATCTCGGAGGATGCTCTTGGTGGCACTAGGGTTGCTGAGTATGGTGGTTACAGCGATTTTGGCTACGATCAGTCCTTCTCGCTTTGGCTACGCGATGCGGGTTATGTACGCTTACAGTCCGTACGTATAGGCTACAGCGTTCCCGAGAAGCTTGCCAAAAAGCTACGTGTTCAGAACCTAAAGGTTAACCTTGAGGCTAAGAACCTGCTAGTTTACGGGTTCGATTACGAGGGTTTTCTTGATCCCGAAACAATGAAGAACCCCTTTGCGCAGCCAATCCCAAAATCGGTTACGCTTAGCGTGAACTTAAGTTTCTAGTGTTTGTTTTTTTTGAATTGTTGATGAAATACGGCAAGTAATAGCACCGCTGTTACACGCCATTAAAAATATGATTATGAAGAGCAGAGCAGCAGTAGTACTACTTATACTTACGGTACTTTTATCATCGTGCGACGACTTCTTGGATATCAAGCCCGTTGGGCGCGTTATTCCCGAAACACAGGAGCAGTATCGCGCTCTTATAACTAATGCCTACTCCAAATTTCCTGCAGATAGGGGATTGGCCACTTTCCGTAGCGATGAGGTTGATTTGACGGGTGCAAATAGTATGGATGTAAGTAACTACCTTGATATTTATTCTTGGAACGATATAGGTAAGAATGATTTCTCTGATGATTTTAAGTGGAAGGATTATTACTATGTTATTTACAATGCCAACTATATTATAGAGAATGTTAGCGCTTTAGATGGCCAACAGAATGAGGGTTTTAGGCAACTTGTGGGTGAGGCCTACCTATTAAGAGCCTATTCGCACTTTACTCTAGCAAACCTGTTTGCCCCTCACTACAACGCGGCCACAGCGGCAGCTACCCCAGCAATACCCCTGTCGTTGGATACAAACACCGATGTGGTTCTAAAAAAGAGCACACTTTCCGAAGTGTATAACAGCATCCTTTCTGATATTGCCAACGCCAACACTCTTCTTAACATTACCATGTGGCCCGTGGGCGAGCACTACCGATTCTCAAAAGCGGCATCAGCAGCGTTCGAGGCTCGGGTTCACCTGTACATGGAAAGCTGGGACTTAGCCGAAGCCGCAGCGCTTACAGCGTTGGTTTATAATAATCAGCTTGTGGATTTGAATGCTAGTACCAAAGTAGTGCCCAGTCAGTTTGATTCGCCCGAATCAATAATGGCGCTCGATTACGTAATGCGCGATGCTTATGTTGCTGCGCTTAAGCCCTCTGCTTCGCTTGTGGCAATGTACCCATCAAGCGATATCCGCAAGCGCACAACCTTTAAGGAGGTGGCGCTTGGCGTGTTTAGCATAAAAAAGGGTGGGAGCATAGACTTTAGGGTCTCATTCCGTACTGCAGAGCTATACCTTAACCTTGCCGAGGTTTACGCTCGTACGGGAAACCTTAACGAGAGCCGCACCTATCTTTTTGCCTTGATGCAAACAAGGCTTACCGCTAGCTACTTTGCACAGGAGAAGACGCGCCTTGAGGCTATTGCCGATAAGGATGTTTTGCTTACCGAGGTGCTGGCCGAGCGCTACCGTGAGCTTGCCCTTGAGGGGCATCGCTGGTTCGATTTACGTCGCACCACCCAACCTCGGCTTGTTAAAACATTCAACGGCGAAACGTTTACCCTTAATCAGGGCGATGCCCGTTACACCATTCCTTTTCCCAAGGAAGCAAAGGAGAACAATAGTAACCTATAGTACAAAACCAAATAATACCTAAAACTATGAGACATTTTTACCTTACACTGCTGGCCGTTTGCTGCATGACTATTGCTGGCATGGCCGAAGATGTGACAAAAAAACTGGTTCAGTTTGCTACACCTATGGATAAGCCAATTAGCACAGAGCTAGTTGCTGTAGGCCCCGATAACTCCATGTATATGGTGGGGCAATTTAACGTTGAGTTCGATTTTGCAGGAAAAACCCTTACCCCTATTGAGTCGGGAAGTACATATATACTAAAGTACAGCGCCGATGGCGAGCCTGTTTGGGGCGCATATGTAAAGGGTGCAATATCTCCTGTGGGCGTCGTATTTGTTGGCGATAATTTGGTGATTGCAGCCAACATTAAGGGCGATCAAGAGATAAATTCGGCTAAAGGTGATGTTCAAAGTGTTACCCTTACCTCCTATTTGGAGAAACATTCGCTTCTTTTTAGTTTCAATACAGAAGGTTCTTTGGTATGGCATCAACTTATTGAGGGTAATCCTAGTGGTATGCTTGACGAAGGCCTTTTACTTAACACCATTGTTGCAGGTAGTAATGATAAAGTTTTACTTGCAGGTTCTTTCGATTGTAGCATTACCCTAGGTAATAGTACGTTTACATCAAAGTATCAGGATTTAGGCGGAGGTTTTACACTGTCTAGTGGTGCTGCATTCTATGCTGCAATTGATAGAGCTACTGGTGACTTTACATCTGCAGGAGCCATTTATGCTGCTGCCGAAGGGCAAAATTTGGTTAAGGGTAGTGCCATTGCCAACGATTCAGATGGGGATATCTATTTTAGCTGTTATGGTACAGGTGATTGGGAGTATGTTGATGGTTCAAAAACTTGGACAGTACCATTATACCTGTCAAATCCGCTTAATGGCTTTTTGGTAGCTAAAATAGACGCAGCAGGGACATTGCTTTGGGATAATCTTTACGTTGTGTCAACATCAGGTGCCGATGCAACTAATCAGCCCGATGGGCTAGTGTCTCATCTTTCTGTTATGGAAAATGGAAATCTTGCACTGGCTGGTAACTTTGAGAATGAACTGGTTCTTTCCGATGCGATTAAAGTTACCTCTGCTGGAAAATCCGACTATTTTGTAGCACAGGCAAATGCCGAAACAGGTGCAGTAGAACTGGCACACAGTTTTGGTAACGCAGCAAATAACACAGGGCTGTTGGCAATATCTAAAGCCAACAAGTTATATATGGCAGGGGAGTTTGCTCGCACCTTCGATGTTACCGAGAGCCAATCTCTTGCATCCAACTACGATACTACCGATGTTTTTCTTGCATCATACGATTTTGCTGCCAGCACCTGGGCCGCAAACTCCTTTGGTGGCGACTCTCTGGAGTATGTTAGCGGAGTTGCTCTAACATCTCAAGGGAATTTAGTGGCAACAGGTATATTTAAAGCTACCGATGCTGCTAAGGCAAACATGTTTGGAACACAGGTTACAAGCTCTTTGGTTGAGGGTAACTATGTTTACGATTCATACCTTCTTGTAATTGGCGAGAACCACGCCCCTGTTGCAAGTGCAACCATTAATAATGCTACCGTTCGTGCTAGCGAGGTGCTAACCGTAGCTCTTCCTGCAAACCTATTTTCCGATGCAGATAATGATCCTCTAACCATTACCGTTACACTAAAAGATGGCTCGGTGCTTCCTTCTTGGCTAGCCTACAATGCCGATGCTGGAACTATCTCCGGAACTCCTGCTAAGGAAAATATGGGAACTATTGAAGTTAAGGTAACTGCAACCGACCCATACTCTCTATCGGCTTCGGTTACGTTCTCAATAACCGTTGAGGCTCCAACAGGAATAGACAACAACTTACTTGCCGATTTCCGTGTTTACCCTACCTACGCTACAACTCATATCAATCTAGAGAATGTGGTGCGCGCAAAGCTATTCAGCGTTGCTGGAGTCATGGTAAGAGAGGTTGCTGGGCAAAACTCAATTAGCGTTGCTGGTTTAAGCGCTGGTATTTACCTGTTGCACGTTGAAACAACAAGTGGCGACAAGCGAGTAGTTAGAGTTTTTGTGAAGTAAAATATTGCAACCATGGGATGCACACCCCAGCACAGATTATTGATGCAGGCATACGCTAAATAACCTGTGCATAAGATTTTTTTAAGATCCCCTCAATTGTAGTTTTACCCGAAACGGCTATTGGCTTAGGCAAGTAGCCGTTTCTTTTTTGTGTAGTTTGTGCTGTAAGTTATTGATATTTATGTTGTTTGTATTTATTGTTTTTGCTAATGCCCGTAATTGTGCCTTCCAAAATTTATTGTATCATTCTTAAAACAGTTGTCATCTGTTTAGTGTAAACGGTTTAAAGTTATACCTTTGCAGCTTGGATAAAAGTTGATTTATAGAATTATAATCACATGGCTGATATTACAAAGTTACAATCAATTGCTACGCAGGTTAGGCGCGATATTATCCGCATGGTACACGCACCTGCTAGTGGTCACCCCGGCGGCTCTTTAGGCTGTGCCGATTTTTTTACTGCACTTTACTTCGATGTTCTTAACCACAACCCAGCTAAGTTTACCCTTAGCGGAGCGGGGCAAGATATGTTTTTCCTTTCAAACGGGCACATCTCTCCAGCGTGGTACAGCGTACTTGCTCGTAGCGGGTATTTTGAGGTAAAAGAGCTGGGCACATTCCGCTTAATTAACTCACGCTTACAAGGGCATCCAACTCCTGCCGAGCATCTGCCTGGTATTCGTGTAGCCTCAGGTTCTCTTGGTCAAGGACTCTCGGTTGCAGCCGGAGCAGCCCTTGCTAAAAAGCTTAACGGCGACAAGAACCTTGTTTACACCCTACACGGCGATGGCGAGCTACAGGAGGGCCAAATTTGGGAAGCGGTAATGTTTGCTGCTGCTCGTAAAATTGATAACCTTATTGCAACCGTCGATTTTAACGGGAAGCAAATTGATGGCCCTACCGACCAGGTAATGTCCCTTGGCGACCTTAAAGCTAAGTGGGTTGCATTTGGTTGGGACGTTGTTGAGGCTAACGGTAACGATATGGCTCAGCTTCTTGAAGGCTTTGCTCAGGCAAAGAAGCTAACTGGTAACGGAAAACCAGTATGCATACTTATGCGCACAGAGATGGGCATGGGAGTTGACTATATGATGGGTACTCACAAATGGCACGGCAAAGCACCTAACGATGAGGAATTTGCCCGCGCAATGGCACAGCTCCCTGAAACTCTTGGCGATTACTAAACGTAAAGGTTAGTAAGCATCATCGCTAAGCAATTACTGGTTCTCAAATGTTAATTGCTATTGATGTTTTTCTATCGTAGTACTAACATCTTAAGTCTAACATCTGATTTACTATGAAAAATATTGTTGTTATTGCTCACGATGCGAAGAAAGCCGAGCTGGTTCAATTCCTTCAAGAGCGCCAAGATTGGACTCCAGGAGTTAATCTTATTGCAACTGGTCGTACTGCTGAGTTTTTGGAGTCGCAGGGCATTAAATGCCGTCACCTAAGCCAAGGACAGGCTGGTGGGTATATCCAAATTACTGATATGATTGATCGGGGTGAGGTTGATATCGTAATCTTCCTTCGCGATCATAAAGTGGTTCAGCAGCACCATGAGGATATTCGTAACTTGCTCGAAACTTGCAATGTACGAAACATCCCTTTGGCAACCAATTACGCTAGCGCCGAGCTGCTTATTATTGGCCTTATTAGGAAAGAGGCCTCAGAGCGTATGCAGAAAAAGTAAGGATCCCTTACTGTTGTATTATAAACGGATTATTGCGTTGCTCCTCCAATGGGCTTTGCATAAAGAGAATATATTTCATGAAGAAGTTTGTTTCACTAGGAAATAAGGATACCCGTTCAGGATTTGGCGCTGGGTTATATGAGTTGGGGAAAACCAATCCCAACGTGGTTGCGCTTTGCGCCGACCTTATTGGATCTCTTAAAATGGATGACTTTATTAAGGAGCATCCCGAGCGCTTTTTTCAAGCAGGTATTGCCGAGGCTAACATGATTGGCGTATCGGCAGGTCTTGCTGTAAGCGGCAAAATCCCTTTTGCCGGAACCTTTGCAGCATTTGCTACTGGTAGGGTGTACGACCAAATTCGCCAGAGCGTTGCCTACTCAAATACCAACGTAAAAATTGCAGCCTCTCACGCTGGGCTAACCCTTGGCGAAGATGGCGCTACCCACCAAATGATGGAAGATTTGGGGCTAATGAAGATGCTTCCAAACATGACCGTTATTAACCCTTGCGACTACAACCAAACTAAGGCTGCAACCATTGCGGCTGCCGCTTGGAATGGCCCTGTTTACCTTCGCTTTGGACGTCCTGTGGTACCCATTTTTATACCAGAGGATCAGGAGTTTGTTATTGGTAAGGCTCTACAGCTAACCGAGGGTACCGATGTTACCATATTTGCAACCGGACACCTTGTTTGGAAAGCACTACAGGCTGCCGAGGTGCTTGAGCAAAAGGGAATATCTGCCGAGGTTATCAACATTCACACCATTAAGCCGCTCGACGAGGAGGCTATTCTACGCTCCGTGTCAAAAACTCGTGCCGTTGTAACCGCCGAGGAGCACTTTATGAACGGTGGATTGGGCGATAGCGTGGCTCAGGTTTTAGCACGTAAGCATCCTGCTCCGTTAGAGATGGTTGCCGTTAACGATACCTTTGGCGAGAGTGGTACTCCAGAGCAGCTAATGGTTAAGTACGGGCTCGACACCCCTAACATTGTTGAGGCTGTTCAAAAAGTAATAGCTCGTAAATAGCCTTTAGGTAGTTGCCAATGAGCACTTGTAGCGATAAGGAATTGCTGGAAATGTTTCGTAGTCCCGACTCAAGGAACTACGCTTTTAACCTTATTGTTCGTAAGTACCAAGAGCGATTGTACTGGCACGTTCGGAAAATTGTTGTTAACCACGACGATTCCGACGATGTTATCCAGAATACTTTTCTTAAAGTCTGGGGAGGGCTGGAAACCTTTCGCGAGGATTCGCAGCTCTTCACTTGGCTTTACCGCATAGCCACAAATGAGGCGCTTACCTTTCTCAAGCGTAAGCGTACCAAGTACTTTCTCCCTCTGGTTGATGTAGAACAGCAGCTCTCCCGTTCTTTGGAGAGCGACCCCTACTTTAATGGCGATGAGCTGCAGCTTAAGCTGCAAAAAGCAATACTTACTTTGCCCGACAAGCAGCGGTTGGTGTTTAATATGAAGTATTTTGATGAGATGAAGTACGAGGAGATGTCGGAAGTGTTAGGTACCTCTGTTGGTGCGTTAAAAGCATCCTATCATCATGCTGTAAAGAAAATTGAGAAATTCATGGAAGGGGATTAAACCCTACTATATTATAAATGTCATAAGTTCAGAAAGTATTTGTTATGAGCGAGTTTAAAAACATAGGAAGGTCACTAAAAAACGCAGGGAATAGTAACCCCTTTAGTACTCCCCATGGGTACTTTGAGGCGTTGCCTACCCGTGTTCAAGAGTACTGCCAACCTAAGGTAGAGCAGCATGAGTCCTCTGGCATTGTTCGTGTCCTTAAAGCTCAGCTTGCCCTTGTCGCTGGTTTTTGCTTCTTAGCAGTGATGTCTTACTGGGGATACTACCTTGTAAATCCATCCTTTAACGCACCAGAGGTTACCTCAACCGATTACGTTGATATTGTATCCAAACACGTTGCCGAGTTCGATGAGGCTCAACTAGTTGAGGCTGTTGAAGCAATGGAACCCGTAAATATTTACGACTCAATTAAGAAGGATGTTTCCGATGAGATGATTCAGTACCTTCTTGAGGAGAATGTCGACTACGTCTCACTTATGGAGCAGTATAAATAGTATATCATGAAACGATTTCTAGCCTTTTCGCTACTACTTGCCCTTTTCTCTATTGCTGGTTATAGCCAGGAGCAGAGCAAAGAGGAGATAGTAAAAGCTCAGAAAATAGCCTTCTTTACACAGAAACTTAAGCTTACTTCTGATGAAGCTCAGGCCTTTTGGCCCGTCTATAACGAGTACTGGGAGCGCAAGAACACCATAATTGCCGATCGGCAAGCTGCAATGAAGTACTTTTCTGAGAACTCAGCAAAGATGTCCACTGCCGAAGCCAAGAAGTATGCCGATATGTACATTAAGTTTCATAAGGAAGAGGCCGATTTGCTTGTTGAATTCCATGCTAAGTTCCTAGCAATACTTTCCCCCGATAAGGTTATGCGGCTTTACCAGGCCGATTATGAGTTTAAGACCTACCTGTTGCAGCAGATTAGGCGTTCTTCTAAAAACGACTAGATTTTCAATCTATATACTTCTTGCCGGGGCACTCCTCCGGCTTTTTGTTTTTGGTGCTGGCTGGTTGTTTATATTATTACGTATCCAATTCTTATACTTATGTTGAAATGGGGAAATATCTTATGCCCTTCAAGTTCATAAGAATAAGTATCCCCATATAGGATATGGACAGTTTTGGTGTATTCACTATTAATCCAGTTGTAGTGTCCTGATCTTATCCCAATGCCACACTGTGCTTCTAATATCCATTTATTTGTACTATGTGTTACACCGTAGTTCATAGCAAAAACATTCATCTTTTTGTGTAGCCCATAGTAATCGATATTGAGAGTTGAGTTTTTGTAGTATTCCATCTTCTTATTGCTGTAGTCGTTTACAATCCAATAACCTACAGATAGATATTCTTTTGTGTTTTTGTAGTTGGAAAATCCTATTAGGTTGATGTTATAAATTTTTAGCTCTAGTCTTAAATTATATCCATGTGCATTAATTGCTAGGGAATCAAAATTTTGCAAAATAGGAGTTAATTCCATGAATCTCTGGCCGTAGGTAACATCGAGACCAACTTTACTGCGGAAAGTTAGGCTTATATCTCCTTGTAATGATGGCCTTTCTGGATTTATAAATGCTAGAGGGTGAAGCTTAACGCTTAGTTCAAATGGTTTGCTTTGCTGTGCCCTTGCGGGTATCGTAATCGCAAAGAGTAAAAGGGTTATGGATATAATAATTTTGTAGGGTGTGGATTTTTTCATAGAATGGATTTTGATTTTTAAAGTAGTAATGAATCTATTGGATACAAAAAAAGCACCACAAGGGTGCTTTCCTGAAAAAATGTTTAGATGTAATCTATAGTTGCTTCTCAAACTCTCCGTTGCGAAGGAAGTCAAGGGTTTTCTCAATCTCACGATACATGATTTTATCCTCGTTGATAAAGCTAACCTGCTTGCGGTATGCCGCAAGGAACTCCTCTAAGTATGGAGATGTTTTGGCTGGACGGCGGAAATCAAGCGCCTGAGCTGCATCGAACAGCTCAATAGCAAGAATGCGCTCTACGTTATCAACCACGCGTAGTAGCTTAGTTGCTGCATTTGCACCCATACTCACGTGATCCTCTTGTCCGTTCGACGAAACAATTGAGTCAACCGATGCTGGGCTGCATAGCTGCTTGTTCTGGCTTACCATGGCTGCTGCTGCATACTGTGGAATCATAAAGCCGCTGTTTAATCCTGGGTTTGCCACAAGGAACTCAGGTAGTCCGCGTAGGCCAAGGATTAGCTGAGCAGTTCTACGTTCCGATATGTTGCCAAGTTCCGATAGCGCAATAGCAAGGAAATCGTAGCTAAGCGCAAGTGGTTGTCCGTGGAAGTTACCACCAGATATAACTAGATCCTCATCGGGCCAAACGGTTGGGTTATCGGTTACCGAGTTTACTTCGGTAAGTAGCACGTGAGCCACGTAGTTTATTGCATCCTTGCTGGCTCCGTGAACCTGTGGCATGCAACGGAATGAGTAAGGATCCTGAACGTGCTTTTTAGGACGTGCAATTAGCTCGCTACCCTCAAGTATCTTGCGGATATTGCGGGCTGTTTCAATTTGTCCTTGGTGTGGTCTAACGCTTTGGATATTTGGGTGGAATGGTTCAATTCTACCATCGAAAGCCTCAAGGGAAACTGCGCCAATAATATCGGCTAGCTTAACAATCTTAAAGGTTTTAATCATGGCGTAAACACCATGTGAACTCATGAACTGGGTTCCGTTAAGTAGCGCAAGACCCTCTTTTGATTTTAGCTCAATGGGTTCCCAACCAAACTCTTTTAGCACATTGGCTGCATCCTGTTTTACTCCTTTGTAGTAAACATCACCCATTCCAATAAGTGGTAGGAATAGGTTAGATAGTGGAGCTAGGTCGCCCGAAGCACCTAGTGAGCCACGATCGTAAACCACAGGTAGTACACCGTTGTTAAGAAAATCGAGAATGCGCTGTACGGTTTCCACTTGTACGCCAGAGTTTCCTAGCGATAGAGCATGTGCTTTAAGGAAAAGCATTAGCCTAACAATTTCTGGTTGAACCTCGGTTCCAGTGCTGCAAGCATGGGACATTACAAGGTTCTTCTGAAGCTGCGAAAGCTCATCGCGAGAGATGGTGTGGTTGCATAGTGAACCAAATCCTGTGGTGATACCGTAAATTGGGGTATCGTGGTTCTCCATCTTCCTGTCGATGTAATCGCGGCACTTTTGAATTAGCTGCTTCGACTCATCTGATAGTTCGAAGTGGAACGGCTCGTTTATAATGCGCTCTAGTAGTTCGTAGGTAAGCGGCTGTGGTGATATTAAATGCTTGTTCATGTTTCCTGTAATTGGTTTAAGTGATTGACTTTTGCTGATTGTAGATTCTTGTTTGTTTTGGAATCTACACCCCAGCGTCTAAAATATGATTCACAAGTTGGGCGGTAGGTACATCTACCTGTTCCCCTGTAACCATATTCTTCACGGATACCTTGTTGCCCTGCATTTCTGATTCACCAACCACTGCCACAAGTCGTATGTTCTTCTTGTTAGCATAGTCGAATTGCTTTTTCATTTTTGTGTTATCGGGGTAGAGCTCGGCGCTTATGCCTTGCTCGCGTAGGGTTTTAATTAGTGGTAGGCAAAAGGCAGCCTCTGCCTCGCCAAAGTTGGCAAACATCACCTGCGAGCTGGTGAGCAAGCTCTCTGGGAAGAGGTTTAGCTGTAGCATAACGTCGTAAATGCGGTCGGCACCAAACGATACGCCAACTCCGCTCACATTCTTTAGCCCAAAAATACCGGTAAGGTCATCGTAGCGGCCGCCTCCACAAATGGAGCCAATGGCCACATCCTTAGCCTTAACCTCAAATATTGCTCCGGTGTAGTAGTTAAGCCCACGGGCTAGCGATAGGTCTAGTTCAATATCAACGTGCATAGCACCAAGTCCGCTTAGGTACGAAAGTATGGCTTCAACCTCCTCAATACCCTTCATGCCAACTTCCGATTGGGCTAAAACGCCTTTCAGCGTGCTTAGCTTTTGCTCGTTGGTTCCGCTAAGAGTTATAACGGGTTGCAGCTTCTCAATGCCTTCGCGCGGAATTCCCTTCTCCTCAAGCTCCTTGTTTACCGCATCAATGCCAATCTTATCAATCTTATCAATGGCAACAGTAATGTCAATTAGCTTATCGGCGTGACCAATCATTTCAGCCATTCCGCTAAGTATTTTGCGGTTGTTTAGTTTGATAATGGCACCAACGCTTAGCTTTTGGAACACATCGTTAATAATCTGTATTAGCTCAACCTCATTTAGAAGGGAATTGCTGCCAATAACATCAACATCGCATTGGTAAAACTCGCGGTAGCGACCCTTTTGTGGCCTGTCGGCGCGCCAAACGGGCTGCATCTGGAATCGTTTGAATGGGAAGGTTATCTCGTTTTGGTACTGAACCACAAAGCGTGCAAACGGAACGGTAAGGTCGTAGCGTAATCCCTTTTCGCACATCTTTACCGAAAGAGCATTGGTATTAACCTCGCCAGTTAGCTCTTGGCTATCAATCCCTTTTAGGAAATCGCCAGAGTTAAGGATTTTGAAAAGTAGCTTATCGCCCTCCTCGCCATACTTGCCCAGTAGGGTTGATAGGTTCTCCATTGATGGTGTTTCAATGGGTTGATATCCGTAAAGTTTAAACACCGATTTGATGGTGTCGAAAATATAGTTGCGCCTCGACATTTCTGTGGGCGAGAAATCTCTTGTTCCTTTTGGAATGCTTGGTTTTTGTACTGCCATATTATTAAAGCCGTTATTGTGTTGCTGCAAATGATGTTAGGCAAGGGAGTAGCCAGCGTGCATAGTGCAATTGCGGTATCCATCTCCTCTGCATTTTTTCATCGCCCTGCAAATATAGAAATATTTTGGCTAGGGCTTGGGTGTAAAATGTTGTTCTATCGGCTAGTAATATGGCTTTGGTTGTGTTGTATAGCAGTGCGATTGAGTTGTGCTGATTTTAGACAAATGTTAAAGTGTTATTTGCTTTATCTAAATAAATATACGAAAAAAATACAAATAGATTTAAAACGTATATATTTGCATTGAAAGTAATCTTTTTAGAGTATGGAGTTCAGTAGCAAAAAACATAAGGATATTGTTAGTACAGCCAAGGAGCTATTCTGGAGGTACGGCTTTAAGCGCGTCACCATAGAAGAGGTTTGCGCTACGGCTAAGGTTAGCAAAATGACCTTTTATAAGTTTTATCCCAATAAGTTGGAGCTGGCAAAGGCTGTTTTTGATATGGTTGTTGATGATGGAGTGGAGCAGTTTAAGCTGCTTATGGGCTCCGATGCATCGGTATCGGAAAAAATGCGGGGCATGATACAGATGAAGCTGGAGGGTACAAACGATATTAGCCGCGAGTTCCTAGCCGATTTCTATGCAAATCCGGAGCTGGGGCTATCAACCTATATCGAGGAGAAAACTCGGGTGGCTTGGACTGATGTGATAACCGTTTTTCGCGAAGGTCAGCAAAAGGGGTGGTTTAGGAGCGATTTTAAGCCGGAGCTGCTGCTGGTTCTGGCACAAAAGGCTGCAGAGCTAGTGGCCGATAGTAAGGTGGTTGCCCTTTACGATAAGCCTCAGGATTTGGTGCTTGAGTTTACCAATTTAATAACTTACGGAATTGTTAACCATGATTAGCCCTATGAGATCAGCGCTATTTGCCCTTGCTTTATTTCTGTCTCTGGCTGTGTTTTCTAATGAGCCTGCAGATACCCTGCTCTTTAAGGGACAGGCATCGGTTTGGGCGGTTTATAACGAATCCTTTGAAAGTGTAATGCTGGGTGGTAGGTATATTCCTCAGCTAAACTACGAGCGCCGATACCCTAGTGGTAGCATGTTTGATTTGGAGCTTTCGGCCAACGCTTTCACCTCATGGCAAACCGAAATGGATTTGGAAGGAAGGGTGAAACCCTATAGGGCTTGGGCTCGCGTATCGGCGCAGCAGTTCGAGCTAAGGTTGGGCCTACAAAAAATAAACTTTGGTTCGGCAACTATTATTCGCCCGCTAATGTGGTTCGACCAAATGGATACCCGCGACCCGCTTAAGCTAACTGATGGTGTTTGGGGTATTATGGGGCGGTACTACTTTCTTAATAATGCTAATGTGTGGTTCTGGGCTCTTTACGGCGACGATAAGCTAAAGGGGTGGGAGCTAATGCCAAGCAGCAATAGCCAGCCCGAATTTGGAGGCAGGGTGCAGTACCCGTTGCCAAGTGGCGAAATGGCGGTCTCCTTTCACAACCGATTGGTGGAAGTGAGTAAGTTTGGTTTCCCTTTTCAAAATTTCAAAGATGCCTCTGAGAGCCGCTGGGGGTTAGATGCTAAGTTTAACTGGGCCATAGGTTTTTGGGTTGAGGCATCGTGGACACACTCCAGCGCTAACTTGGATTACCTTACCAACCAGACCCTTGTAAACGTTGGTGCCGATTACACTTTTGGCATAGGAAGTGGATTGTACGCAGCAACCGAACTGCTGTTTGCATCGTTCGACAAGGGCTCCATCGATTTTTACAACACAGCAAGCTTCGCCTTGCTCTCGCTTAGCTATCCAGTAACACTGTTCGATAATGCTGGTGTTATGGCCTATTACAATGTAGATACGGGCGACCTTTTCTCCTTTTTTAACTGGCAGCGCCAGTATAACCGTTTCTCGTTTCACCTAATGGCCTATTGGAATCCAGATAGTGCCGATATCATCAATCAAAATCAATCTTACAGCTTGTTTGGAGGAAAAGGGGTGCAGCTTATGGTAGTTTTTAACCATTAGGCCTGCGCTAATGAAAATAAAATGAAACTTATGTGCTATGAACCTAATCGACGTTAAGAATCTCACCAAGCGCTTTCCCATGGGTAAGGGGGAGTTTACAGCGCTAAAAAATATTAATATCACCATTGGCAAGGGTGAGTTTGTTGGGCTAATTGGCCCTAGTGGTTCTGGTAAAACAACGCTGCTAAATATATTGGGCTCGCTTGATGTGCCGTCCGATGGGGAGGCCATTGTTTTAGGGAACTCTATTGGCGCACTAAGCGCAAAGCAGTCGGCAATGCTGCGAAAGGAAAGCCTTGGCTTTATTTTTCAAAGTTACAACTTGTTACAAGTGCATACCGTTTACGAGAATGTGGAGTTCCCTCTGTTACTGTTAAAACTACCTGCTGCCGAGCGTAAAATGATGGTGATGGAAGCTCTGGCGTGGGTTGGGCTAACCGATAAGGCTAAGTCTAAGCCGCCACAGCTCTCGGGAGGCGAGTGCCAACGCGTAGCCATTGCTAGGGCAATGGTAAAGCGCCCGTCGCTTGTGCTTGCCGATGAGCCAACGGCCAATCTGGATGCGGCAAACTCGCACAATATTCTTAAAACAATGGAGGCGCTTAACCGCGATTTGAACACCACTTTTGTGTTTGCTACTCACGACGAGAAGGTTATAGGCTACCTGCGCCGTAAGATTTTCCTGCTCGATGGTAGGATAGATAAGGACGAGGTTGTTGAACATAGCTAAAACTGTTGCATCATGAAACTGGCAATAAAACTGGCATACCGAAATCTTATTGGTGCAGGTTTACGAACGTGGCTAAACGTTGTTGTGCTATCGTTCTCCTTTGTGGTTATTATTTGGATGAAGGGCGTTATGGTTGGCTGGGACTATCAGGCAAAAACCGATATGACCAACTGGGAAATTGGCGGCGGACAGTACTGGCACCAAACCTACGACCCTTTCGACCCCTTTACCTTTGCCGATAGCCATGCCCCAATTCCGCAGGAGCTGCTTCCCGATGTGGAATGTGGCGCTATTGAACCCATGCTTATTGCGCAGGCAACCATTTATCCGCAGGGGCGCATGCAGCCCATTTCCATTAGGGGAATCCGCCCCTCGCAGCGCATTTTTATGCTACCCACGCATAGGTTGGACTCCTTAACCGATGCTATTCCTGCGGTTATTGGAAACATGGTGGCGCGCAACCTAAAGCTTAGTGTTGGCGATTATGTTACCATCCGTTGGCGCGATGCTCAGGGAATGTTTGATGCTGCCGATGTGGTTATTGTTGATGTATTCTCGTGCAACGTTCCGGCTGTTGAGGCGGGTAAAATATACATTGCGCTGGATAAGCTGCAATCCATGCTAATGCTGCCCAATCAGGCATCTCTGCTCACCTTTGCCGATGCCGAGAAGGAGCGCCCACAGGTTGAAGGTTGGACTCTTAAATCGAAAGGGGAGCTAACCAAATCGGTTGATGATCTTATTAAAACCAAAACCGTTGGGCAAAGCGTATTTTACATGATACTACTGCTGCTGGCCATGCTGGCTATTTTCGATACTCAGGTGCTATCCATATTCCGCCGACAGAAGGAGATTGGCACCTACATCGCATTGGGGTACACCCGGCGCCAGGTGGTAGGACTTTTCACCGTTGAGGGAGCCATGCACTCCATCTTGGCAGCGTTGGTGGCAGCGGTTTACGGTATGCCATTCCTTATTTGGCAAGCCAAAGCGGGTTGGACTATGCCTATGGACGTTAGCGATTACGGCATGGCCATGGCACAAACGCTTTATCCTGTTTACAGCATTGGGCTGGTGCTATCAACAGTGCTTATTGTTGTGCTGGTTACAACTGTTGTGAGCTACTGGCCTGCACGGAAAATTGCTAAAATGAATCCAACCGAAGCGCTTAGGGGGAAAATACAATGATAAAATTTCTAGTAAAGGGATTGCTCCGCGATAAAAGTCGCAGCCAGATGCCCATTATTGTTGTGGCCATTGGGGTTATGCTTACTGTTTTTATTCACGCGTACATAAACGGTTTTATGGGCGATACCATTGAGCTAAACGCAAGGTTTAGCCATGGGCATCTAAAGGTAATGACCAAGGGGTATGCCGATAATATGAGCCAAACACCAAATGATTTGGCGCTTCTTGATTCCGATTCGCTGCTCTCTAGTTTGCAACGGGAATACCCCACTGTGGCTTGGGTTACCCGAATTCAGTTTGGTGGTTTGGTTGATGCCCCCGATAGCACTGGCGAAACCCGTGCGCAGGGGCCTGCAATGGGAATGGGTATCGATTTTCTTTCCCCTGCAAGTTCCGAGGTTGAGCGCTTAAATATTCCAAAGTCGTTGGTTCGCGGTAGGTTAATTCAAAATGCTGGCGAGGCGCTAATTAGCAACCTGTTTGCCGAGAAGCTTGGGGTGCTCCCTGGCGATGTGGTTACTCTTATTGGCTCCACCATGAATGGCAGCATGAGCATGTACAACTTTACCATTGTGGGAACCATTGCTTTTGGTGCCGAGGCGCTTGATAGGGGTGCGCTAATTGTTGATATAGAGGATGCCCGATATGCTCTTGATATGCAGAATGCTGCTGGCGAGGTGCTTGGTTTTTTGGAGGGCGGATTTTATTCCGATGATGATGCCATTGCCATTGCACAACGGTTTAACGCCTTGCATGCCGATAGCAGTAGCGAGTATGCTCCAGTAATGAAGAGCTTAAGCCAGCAGGGGAACATGGGGTCGTATGTTAGCTTGCTAAATACATGGACTGGCATAATATCATCAATATTTGTTCTAGCCATGGCTTTAGTGCTTTGGAATGCAGGTTTGCTTGGCAGCTTGCGCCGTTACGGAGAGTTTGGTGTACGCCTTGCCATGGGCGAGGAGAAGGGGCATGTTTACCGTACCCTTATTTATGAATCGGTGGTTATAGGTGTTATTGGTACGGCCATTGGAACGGCAATTGGGCTTTTCTTTGCGCTTCTGCTTCAGGTTTATGGTATCGATATTTCGGGGATGATGGAGGGCGCTGCCATGATGATGCCCACCGTTATTAAAGCTCGCATAACACCCGCTGACTACTACTTAGGGCTCATTCCGGGACTGGTCTCTACCGTTGTTGGCTCAATGCTTGCAGGAGTGGGGATATATCGGCGCCAAACGGCAAAACTGTTTAAGGAGCTAGAGGCGTAACGCGTTGCCTCTTAAAATCATCAACATAAAAATGCATTTTTAGAGTGATATTGATTTTAATCGCCATAAATAAAACTACAATGAGAGTACTATTAACCATGATACTTAGCCTTACAACGCTATTGGCAGCTGCGCAAAATGCCGAGGATATTCTTAGTAAGGTTGATGAGAATATGGCTTCCGATAACCGTATTGTTGAGGCCTCAATGACAATTCACGGCAAGCGGAACAGCCGCACAATAACCTCGCGCACATACTCGGTAGGCACTAAGCAGTCGTTTACGGAGTACCTAACTCCAGCTAGGGAGCAGGGTACAAAGATGCTTAAGCTGGATAACCAGCTTTGGATATACTCCCCATCTACCGATAGAACCATACAGCTCTCGGGGCACATGCTGCGGCAATCGGTTATGGGTTCCGATTTGTCCTATGAGGATATGATGGACGACAGGAAGTTAACGGAGGTGTACACCGCTACGCTAGCGGGAACCGAGGATGTTGATGGGCGCAAAACCTTTGTGCTTGAGCTTGCTGCCAAGGTTTCCGATGTGGCTTACCATTCCCGTAAAATTTGGGTGGATACGGAGCACTTTGTGCCACTAAGAGAGGACCTGTTTGCCAAGAGTGGGCAACTGCTTAAACGCACCACCATGAGCGATGTTAAGCAGATTGATGGACGATGGTTTCCAATATCCATAGTGTTTAAGGATATGCTAAAGCAGGGCGATGGCACGGAGTACAAAATGACCTCAATTAAGTTTAACCAGAAAATTCCCGAGTACATATTTACAAAAGCGGCACTTAAGCAGTAGTATAAGATTATGGCAGGTTCTAAAAAAAACAAAAGGCGCAGTTAAGCGCCTTTTGTGTATGCATAGGAATTTGGCTAGCTAATAAGTTTCAATGCTAACGGGTAGGAGAAAGGCTCCCCATTATTTGACTTTACCGAGGCTATAATTATCATTACAAAGTTAAAAACGGCAAGTGCAATTAGCGCTAGGAATCCAATTAGAACCAATGTTAGTATTCCTGCTATTGCAAAGTATATTAGCATGGATATTTGAAAGTTAAGCGCCTCTTTGCCCTGTCTGTTCACTTCGGCGTACTCGTCCTTTTTTATAAGCCAAATAACCAACGGGCCAATAAAATTGCCAAGGGGAATAATGTAACCCGCTAAGGCGCTAAGGTGGCAAAGCATTGCCCATGTTTTTTCCTCGTTACTTGCGTAGCCAATTCTTTCCATTGTATTCCTATTTTTAGTGTTCTAAAGATAAGTTGATGTTGCTAATGTACATAGAATTAGCTTTCCATCAACTTCCTGTACTTTATTCTTGTAGGAGTTTCATCACCAAGGCGTTTCTTCCTATTCTCCTCGTACTCGGAGTATGAACCCTCAAAGAAGTAAACCTGCGAGTTCCCTTCAAACGCAAGTATATGGGTGGCAATACGGTCTAGGAACCAGCGGTCGTGGCTAATTACCACAGCGCAGCCAGCAAAGCTCTCAAGACCCTCTTCCAGTGCACGTAGGGTGTTTACGTCTATATCGTTGGTTGGCTCGTCCAGAAGAATTACGTTACCCTCTTCTTTTAGCGCCATGGCAAGGTGTAGCCTGTTACGCTCACCGCCCGATAGCATGCCGCACTTCTTCTCTTGGTCGGCGCCAGAGAAGTTGAAGCGCGAAACGTATGCCCTAGCGTTAACGGGCTTGCCCCCAAGTATAATATTATCCAGCCCAGCAGAAATTACCTCAAATACGGTTTTTTCTGGGTCGATATCCTTATGCTGCTGGTCAACGTACGATAGCTTAACCGTTTCGCCAACGCTGAAAGTTCCCTTGTCGGCTTTGTCTAGTCCCATAATTAGGCGGAATAGGGTAGTTTTACCCGCGCCATTAGGGCCAATAACACCAACAATTCCGTTTGGAGGAAGGGTAAAGTTTAAATTGTCAAACAGCAGCTTCTCTCCGTAGGCCTTAGCCACCTCTTTGGCATCAATAACAACATTTCCTAATCGGGGGCCGTTGGGAATAAATATCTCCAGCTTATCCTCTTTCTGCTTTACATCCTCGTTCATTAGCTTGTCGTAAGCAGCCAAACGGGCTTTGCCCTTTGCATGGCGGGCTTTTGGAGCCATTCTAACCCATTCCAGCTCGCGCTCAAGGGTTTTGCGGCGCTTGCTTTCCTGTTTCTCCTCCATGGCCATGCGCTTAGTTTTTTGGTCAAGCCACGATGAGTAGTTCCCTTTCCAAGGAATACCCTCGCCACGGTCAAGTTCCAGAATCCAGCCAGCCACGTTATCAAGGAAGTAACGGTCGTGGGTAATAGCAATAACGGTTCCTTTGTACTGCTGTAGGTGCATCTCTAGCCAGTCAATAGACTCGGCATCAAGGTGGTTAGTGGGCTCGTCGAGCAGAAGTACATCTGGTTCGCGAAGCAGCAGGCGACAAAGGGCAACGCGGCGGCGCTCTCCTCCCGATAGCACTTTAACCGAAGCGTCAGGGTCTGGGCAACGCAGCGCATCCATGGCGCGCTCTAGCTTGGCGTCGAGGTTCCATCCGTCAACATGGTCAATCTTCTCTGTAAGTTCTCCTTGGCGCTCAATAAGCTTGTTCATCTCATCATCGCTCATGGGCTCCATGAACTTGGCGTTAACCGCCTCGTACTCCTTTAGCAGATCCATAATTTCCTGAACGCCTTCCTGTACAACCTCTTTAACGGTTTTGGATTCGTCCAAATGTGGATCCTGCTCAAGGTAGCCTACGGTATAGCCTGGCGAGAAAACCACTTCGCCTTCAAATGATTTCTCAATCCCTGCAATAATCTTTAGCAGGGTAGATTTACCTGAACCGTTCAAACCAATAATACCAATCTTGGCTCCGTAAAAGAACGATAGGTAGATGTTGTTAAGTACTCTTTTGTGGGGCGGGAACGTTTTGCTCACCCCAACCATTGAAAAAATAATCTTCTCGTCGGACATGTTTACTATTTGTTGTTTTTGTATCCAAACTTATGGCAAAGACCTCATGTCAAGGCATTGGTTACAGCCAGTGAAATGGGGCCCAGCGTATTTTTCTCAGGTCGCTTTTTAGTAGATTGCAAGGCTTTGTGGCCGATATTCGGTGCATTTTTGAGTAGTGCACCTCACCAGAGTAGGCATCAATAAGCATCTTGTAGCAACGGCCTTGGGCTGCTTCCTCTTCTGGTGCAACTAGGTGCAAAAATACGGTTTTGCTTTCAGGATTTAATACTGCCTGCTCAAGTTCCTCGTTGGAAACTATTTTAAACGTATTTTTATAGAGTTTGCCAAATGCCTCCTCTGTTCCAATGCCTTCCTGTAGCTGGCTAGCCGATACAATTAGCGTTTTCCCCTTTAGCTCTTTGATGTAGTTGTTGGCCGTTGAAAGTTTTCCAGTGTACTTGTCGGGAGCTATAGTGGCTTTCCTTGCTTGGCACTGAATGGCCTTTAGAACTGCGCCCGTTTTGTAAATGTTGTTGCTGCTGGTTAGCCGTGCGCCGCTAAATGGCATGTGTGCTAAAACGGGCATTTCGCTTATATCTCCCGTTGGATGAGCCAGAACCAAGTTGAAAAAGTTATAAGTTGTTTCAATCTTGTCTTTGTCAAACGTAGTTTGAGTAAGCAGTAGAAAGGAGTAGTTAGTATTGGTTTTCTCCTGTTCAAATCGTTCTGAACTAATAAGTTCAAAAGGGGTTAGTGTCCAGTTCTTTTTTACGGCTTCACTTAGCATGGCATCAAATGCCATGTCTCGCCCATCAAGTACAACCAGGGTGGTTGTTTTGGCAAAGTTGGCTATTTGTTGCTGGCTAGGCACTGTTCCTTGGGCGCAAAGTGTGGCAGGCAGCATAGCAAGTGCTATGGTAAAAACGGCTATGATTCTTTTCATGATTTCTGTTTTTTATGTTGATGAAACATTGTTGTAGCGTATTATTCCTTCTAACTAGTAAACGTAATAAAGCCGCTGTTGTTTTATGTGGCTCAACAACAGCGGCTTTGTGTTATTAAAAGGGCTACTTTATTCTCTTGAAATCCTTGCTTAGGAATCCGTCCCCACTGCTTTTGTCAATGGTGTGGTAGTCGAAGTAGTAAAATTTATCGTCGCCAGCCCCAACTAGCACTTTGTAGCAACGTGCCTGTAGGCGAGTTCCCTCTGGGCCTACTTTGTGCAGAAAAACAACACTCTGGTTCTTCTCTGCTATGGCCTTCTCAATATCTTCCTCCTTAACAATTCTTACTATATGAGGGTATGTTTTCCTAATTTTGTCTAGGCTACGAATGCTTTTGTCAACGTCCTTCTCCAGAAGCCAAAGCTCTTTCGATTTTACGTTGTCCTTCATGCTTTTATTGTAGTACTCGTAGATGTTGTTCTTTATTAGCTCTGGATTTTTCTCAAGCATGCGGATGTGCTCCTGCATAAACCGAATAAAGCTCTCAATTTTGTAAACGTAGCTGTCTTCGGCAACGCTGGAGTAGCTCAGCGGAATAGATACAATGTCGGGCATATCGGTTATTTTGCTAACTCCCGAGCCAAGAGCAACGCTCATAAAGTTGTAAAGAGCTTCCAGCTTATCCTTGGTAAATTTCACCTGTATCATTACAAGGAACGACTTGTCAATATCCTTACGCATTTCCTCAAATTGTGCCGAAGAAATAAATTCGTAAGGAGTTATAGTCCAAGACTTTTCAACGGCTTCCTTGATTTTAAAATTGTAAGCCGACATTGGGTTGTCTTCCAGTACAACGTAGGTTTTTGTTTTAAGGAAGGTTTTAATGTCCTCGTGCCTTATTACGTTTCTGTCAGCAAACGCGCCCATGGCTACGCCCAGGAAAAGGGCTAATAGAATAATTCTCTTCATCAGTAAAAGTATTAAATAGTTATATTGTTTTGTTTGTAACATTTGCTGTGCCAAAATGTTAAAGGTTTCCTTAGCCTATTTCTTATGGTGTCTTTAACAGTGCATTAGCCTATGCTAATTAATAGCAAAGGTACAATGTTTAGCAATGATTTCACAAAAAGGGCATACGAGTTTTTCGCCAAGAAGTTATGGTAAATCACTCTTTAGGCGTTGCTCGTTTCCAACCCAATTGTATCAAGGTTGTTTTGATAATTGTTTTTTTCGATATTTACAGCGGATTCATGCATGTTTTACTCTTTTGTATAGAGAGTTTTTTTTCTTGTTTGCCAGGGGGGGCTTTTATTCCAATCCCTTGCTATATTTGTCCTGTGCTTTGCATGGCACTTTTTAATGATTTTGTACTTTGTACAACACTTTTTTATTATGAAACTTGTAGAAACAGAGGATTTTAGGAAGGCAACTCGGTTAGGTGCTATTGGTGGTGGTGGTGTAGCTAAGTTGCTTATGTTTATTCTTCGCTTAAATAAGTTGAATAAACTTTATGCGCGTTATGCCGATCGCAAGGGGCTCGATTTTCTGAACGGAGCGCTAAGCGAGCTGCAGATACAGTTTGATGTAAATCCGGAGGAGTTAAAGCGAATTCCCAAGGATGGTGCTTTTATTACCGTGTCAAACCATCCCTACGGAGGGATTGATGGCATTCTGCTAATTAAGCTGTTGGCCGAAGAACGTCCCGATTACAAGGTGCTGGCAAATTTTCTGCTTCGAAGAATTGACCCAATTAAAGATTTTATTCTACCTGTTGATCCTTTTGAGGGAAGTTACAAGGTAACATCAAGCGTTGCAGGTATTAAAAATGCTTTCAACCACCTAAAGTCTGGAATGCCATTGGGAATATTCCCAGCTGGCGAGGTTTCTACATACTATAACACAGAGTCGTCAGGTATTGCCGATAGGCAGTGGCAGGATTCCATTCTTAAATTCATTAAGCTAGCCGAGGTTCCTGTTGTTCCCGTGTATTTTCAAGGAACCAATAGCCGGTTATTCCATATCCTTGGGCTTATTCACCCGCTACTTCGTACGGTAAAGCTCCCTTCCGAAATTTTGAATAAGCGCAACAAGGTTGTTAAAATTCGAATAGGCCATCCAATCTCTGTTGACGAGCAAAAGGAATTTACCGATATAAGCCGATTTGGTAGGTTTTTACGCCTAAAAACCTATGCTCTAGGCTCATCGTTGGAGGTTAAAAAGTTTTTTAACTATCGCCTCCGATCCGAAAAGCAACCCGAGCCCGTTATACCTCCCGTTCCGCAGGAAATTATTGAAGGAGAGGTTGATACGCTCATGAAGAGCTACACCCTCTTCAAAAGTAAGAACTACTGCGTTATCTGTGCGCCCTCGGTGGAGATGCCCAATGTAATGAATGAGCTTGGCCGCCTGCGGGAGATTACGTTCCGTGAGGTAGGCGAGGGGACAAATCGTAAAATCGATATTGACGAGTTTGACTTGTACTACTGGCAGCTCTTTATTTGGGACATGGACGAGAAGCGCATAGTGGGAGCATACCGTGTTGGTAAGGGAAAGGAAATACTGGATCGTTACGGCGTAAAGGGCTTTTATATTCAGAGCCTTTTTAAAATTGACTCTGCTTTTTCTCCTATTCTGCAGCAGAGCATAGAGCTTGGTCGCTCCTTTATTGTTAAGGACTACCAGCGTAAGCCTTTGCCCCTATTCCTGTTGTGGAAAGGGATTCTATACTTCCTTATTAAGAATCCTGAGTACCGTTACCTTATTGGCCCAGTTAGCATCTCAAGCAACTTCTCCAGCTACTCTAAGGGGGTTATCATAAACTTTATGAAGGCAAACTACTTCGACGATGAGTTTGCGCGCTTTATCACTCCTCGCAACATGTTCCGCGTTCCCATTAGCAAGGAGGATACCGATGTTATTTTTGATGGATCCAACGATATTGAGAAGCTAGATAAGTTCATTAAGGATATTGAACAGGAGGAGTACCGTATGCCCGTTCTGCTTAAAAAGTACATCAAGCTTAATGGTAAAATAATTGGCTTTAACGTTGACCCTAAGTTTAACGATGCGTTAGATGGCTTACTTATCCTTGATCTGTTCCAAGTTCCAATTGACACTATAACCTCGCTTTCTAAGGAAATTAACGATAAATCGCTGCTAGACAGGTTTAATCTTTCCGATTACACCTTTGAGCCTGAATAGCTTTGTTGAACTTTTTTGCTCCAAAGCTGTTACTATGCTAAAGTGACAGGCTTTTAACCAATTTAAAGTTGATAATATGAGAAAGTTACAGGTTGTTGCAGCAGTTTCCGCTTTACTGCTAGTTACCCTTGTTGCATGCAATGGGCCAAAGGGCGAAAAAGTTGATTCTACCAACGCCAGTGCAGTTAGTACTACTGCTGGACAGGAAGTAATGGTTGATCTCTCTAAAACGCTAGTTTACTGGGAAGGAGCAAAGCCTACAGGCTTACATAATGGAACAGTTAGCCTCTACAACGGATTTGTTCGTGTTAACGAAGGCGCTCTTGTTGGTGGCGAGTTTACAATGGATATGAAATCCATTAAAGTGCTGGATCTAACCGATGAGAAGATGAATAAGATGTTGGTTGACCACCTTTTATCGCCCGACTTTTTCTTAGTTGATTCATTCCCTACAGCAACATTTGTTATAACCAAGGTAATTCCGCTTAATCCTGTTACCGAGAACGCTAATGTAACCATCGAAGGAAATTTAACCCTACGCGGTGTAACAAAAGGTATTGCTTTCCCTGCAATGGTAACAATGAATGGCGCAATACTTGAAGCTAAAACCCCTCAGTTTGTAGTTAATAGAGTTGATTGGGGTGTTAACTACGGTTCTAAATCCGTGATTGCTAACCTAAAGGACAACTTTATTAACGACGAAATGGGTTTGCGTATAGAGCTCATTACAAAGTAGAACCTACTAATTCTAAATATCGGAAGCTGGATGTACACATCCAGCTTTCTTTTTTGGTGCACATTCTGTTAACAAGGGTTAAACCATTGCCAAATCTAAAAATCAAAGCACCATTAACCTTAAAATACACCAGTGTATGCGCTTTACAATATCACTACTCTTCTTTTTTGTGACTATGCAATTCTCTTGCAGCTCACCCCAAAGTAAGAGTCAAGAGCAGCTCTTGGAGCAAGCCAATAAGCTGCATGGCAAGATGGTAACCATTGATACCCATACCGATACTCCTCTGGATTTCCTTCGCCAAGGCTTCGACTTTGGGGGAGAGAACAATACCGCTCGTGGCAGCCGTGTTGATTTAGCCAAAATGGAAAAGGGTGGGCTCGATGCCGCATTCTTTGCCGTGTTTATTGGGCAGGACGATTGTACGCCCGAAAAGTATGCCGAGGTACACCAGCGTGCTCTCGATATTTTTAGCGCAGTGCAAAAAGAGGTGGCGCGTTTCCCTAATAGGGCTGCCATTGCCGTTAATCCCGATGATGCCGCGCGTTTGAAAAATGAAGGCAAACGGGCTATTTATATAGGTGTTGAAAATGGGTACCCCATTGGTACCAACCTTTCTCTGCTGCAGGATTACTACAACCTGGGCGCTCGTTACGTAACGTTAAGCCATACCCGCAACAACCAAATTTGCGACTCGTCAACCGATTCCGAAGGCCCTCTTCACAACGGGGTAAGTGAGTTTGGTAAGGAGGTAATTGCCGAAATGAATAGGCTTGGGATGCTTGTTGACGTATCCCACATATCCGACAAGGCCTTTTTTGATGCAGTGGAGCTCTCCAAAACCCCAGTCTTTGCCTCGCACAGCTGTGCGCGCGCAATTTGCGATAATCCGCGTAACCTTACCGACGAGATGCTTACTAAGCTTGCCGAAACCGGTGGCGTGGTGCAAATGTGTATCCTTAGTGACTATGTAAAAACGCCTGAGCCAAACCCAGCAAGGGATAGCGCTCGTGCAGAGCTGCAACAGAAGTACGGCGGGTTTAAGAACTTGTCCGATAGCGTTAGGATGATAGCATACTCTGAGTGGCACGTAATTAATGAGAAGTACCCCTCGAAACTAGCCACCGTTTCCGATGTGGTTGATCACATAGACCATATGGTTAAGGTTGCAGGCATAGACCATGTTGGCATTGGTACCGATTTTGATGGAGGAGGAGGTGTTGATGGATGCCGTGATGCCAGCGAAATGAAGAACATTACCGTGGAGCTGCTACGTAGAGGCTACTCCGAAAAAGATATTAGAAAAATTTGGGGCGAAAATTTCCTGCGTGTTTTCCGTAAAGCGCAAGAATTTGCTAAGCAGAATGGTTAGTATAGTTTGCCTTAAACACAATTAGCCCCGGTTTACCGGGGTTTTTTATTTACCTTTGCTCAATAATTTGCCTGAGGTGAGGCTAATTACCAAAATGTATATACCTAATAATCGCTGTTATGCAAATTCGTTCGGCCAAATTCGTTAAAAGTAGCCCATCGGTTAAGCTGTGTCCCGATCCCAAACTCCCAGAGTATGCTTTTATTGGTCGATCCAATGTTGGCAAATCATCGTTAATTAACATGCTTGTAGGCGATGGAACCCTCGCAAAAGTATCTGGTAGGCCGGGCAAAACGCAGCTAATCAATCACTTTATAGTCAACGGCAATTGGTATCTTGTGGATTTACCCGGTTATGGCTATGCCAAGGTATCAAAATCGTTACGCAGCGGTTTCTCGCAAATAATAAAGGGGTATGTGCTTGAACGGGAAAATTTGTACTGTCTTTTTGTTTTGATAGATAGCCGGTTAGAGCCTCAAAAAAACGACCTTGAGTTTCTTGAGTGGCTTGGGCAAAATCAAGTTCCCTTTGCCATTGTATTTACTAAAGTGGACAAGCTGGGTAAAATTCAGCTAGATGAGAACATAAGGGTTTACAAGGAGCGCCTGCTTGAAGGTTGGGAAGAGCTGCCCTCTATTTTTCTCTCGTCGGCAGTAAAACGCGATGGGCGCGAGGATATAATGGGTTTTATTGATGAAGTGAATTCTAAAACATCTCTTTTATCTGCTGATATGGAATAATTTGGGTGTTATTTTCTTAAATTTGCGCAACCAAAAAACTCCCAGTTAAACAACAAATTCATGTATAACAAGCACCAAATCAAGTTCTTTACCGGAAGGGCTACTCGCTACTTAGCCGAGGATATGGCAAAAAGTTTTGGTATTGAACTAGGTAAGTCAAACGTAACTGTGTTCAGCGATGGAGAATTTCAGCCATCGTTTGACGAGTCTGTTAGGGGCTCAACTGTGTTTATCATTCAATCAACCTTCCCTCCAACCGAGAACCTCTTTGAGCTACTGCTTATGGTAGATGCCGCTCATCGCGCTTCTGCATATAAAGTTGTTGCGGTTATCCCTTACTTTGGGTGGGCTCGTCAGGATAGAAAAGATAAGCCTCGTGTTTCCATTGGTGCTAAAATGGTAGCCAACATCCTTTGCGCAGCAGGGGTTGATAGGGTGATGACCATGGATCTACACGCCGATCAAATTCAGGGCTTCTTTGATGTTCCTGTTGATCATCTTTACGCATCATCAATTTTTGTTCCCTACATCAAGAACCTGAACCTTGAGAATATTGCCATTGCAGCTCCCGATATGGGCGGCGCAAAACGGGCCAACGCCTACGCTCGGTTCCTCGACGCGTCCTTGATAATATGCCACAAGAACAGGGAAAAGGCCAACGTAGTTGGTGAGATGACCGCTATTGGCGATGTGGAAGGCAAAAACGTAGTTATTCTTGACGACATGGTTGACACCGCGGGTACCCTTACCAAAGCGGCCGACATGATGATGGAGAAAGGTGCGCTTAGCGTTAGGGCATTTGCTACTCACCCAGTACTTTCTGGTAATGCATATGAGCGCATTGCTAATTCATCGCTAACAGAACTTGTTGTTACTAACACTATCCCATTACGCGAGGGTGTTGATACCAGCAAAATTAGGGTTCTTTGTGTTGCCGACCTGTTTGCTGATGTTATCAATAAAGTGTATAACTACCAGTCAATCAGCGCTAATTTTATTATTTAGCTTGTAAAAGAACAGTATAGGGTTGCGTATGTATGCTTTTTGTAGCTATATTTGCAGCCCATTTTACCCCTCGCTAATAATGGCGTGATGGGGAGCTGACAAAGATGAGGGGCAGCTCTGAGTAACGTCAGTTATTAACAATTTAATTATTACACCATGAAATCCATTGAACTTAACGGTTCATTAAGAACTGAGACCGGAAAGAAATTTGCAAAGAAGCTAAGAAGCGAAGAGCTAGTACCTGCTATTCTTTACGGAGGAGAAGCTCCTGTTATGTTCTCAGTTGTAGTTAAAGATCTTAAGCCAATTATTTACACCCCAAACGTTTACGTTATTAAGCTAAATCTTAACGGAAAAGTTTTTGAGGCTATTTTAAAGGATATTCAGTTCCACCCAGTTTCTGATGCTATTATCCACGTTGACTTCCAGCAAATTTTTGCTGACAAAAAAGTAACCGTTGCTCTACCTATAGTTCTTACTGGTGTTGCAGAAGGTGCTCGTCAAGGGGGTAAACTTATGCTTATTACCCGTAAGCTACGTGCTAATGGGTTTGTTAAGGATATGCCCGACACACTTGATGTTGATGTAACTGAGCTTGGCCTTGGCAAAACGCGTCTTGTAGGCGAACTTAAGTTCGATAACATTAATATTGTTGACCCTAAGTCAACCGTTGTTGCTACTGTTAAGCTAACTAGGGCTGCTCGTGGAGCACAAGCCGCCGAAGGTAAATAGTTGTAACTGCTAAAGCTGTTTAAATTTGAAACATTTAGTAGTCGGGCTAGGTAATATTGGTAAAGAGTATGCCAACACCCGTCACAATATTGGATTTATGGTATTGGACGCTCTTGCTGGGGCGTCCAATATTGCTTTTAGCGATAGCCGATATGGTGCTGTTGCCGAACTAAAGCATAGGGGCCGAACTTACGTTTTGCTTAAGCCCTCTACTTATATGAACCTGAGTGGTAAGGCTGTTAACTACTGGCTCCAGTCCGAGAAAATTCCCTTGGAAAACATGCTTGTTGTGGTTGATGATTTAGCTCTTCCGCTAGGAACCCTACGCTTGCGCGTTAAGGGTAGCGATGGCGGTCATAACGGGCTTCGTAGCATCGATGCTATCCTTGGACACCAGAACTATGCACGGCTACGCTTTGGTATTGGCAACGAATTCCCAAAGGGAATGCAGGTAGATTATGTATTGGGCGAATGGACCAAGGAGGAGCACGCTTTGCTGCCCGAGCGCATTAAGTCGGCTGGCGATATGATTCTTAGCGTTGGGGCTATTGGCGTTCCTCGCACCATGAGCCTGTTTAATAACAAGTAGGTTATGGCTGCTACCGATGAAAAACGGATTGATAAGTGGCTTTGGTCGGTTCGGGTATTTAAAACCCGATCTATAGCTGCCGAGGCCTGCAAAAAGGGGCGTGTAACTATTAACGAAGCACAGGTTAAGCCTGCCAAAGATGTTCGTGTTGGCGATACTGTAACCGTTCGTAAGCCACCTGTTGTTTACACCTTTAAGGTGTTGGGTATTCCCAGCAATAGGGTGGGAGCAAAGCTCATTGCCGATTACCTGGAGAATCTAACCCCACAAACAGAACTAGATAAGCTGAATCCTGATTTTATGGCGTTTAACGGCTCCCGCGAAAGAGGGGCTGGCAGGCCAACAAAGAAGGAACGCCGAACTCTTGATGACGTAAGGGGAGCATCATCATTTATTGATGATTGGGATGATGATTAGAACTTGTAAGCGAAGCCTATTCCCAGCATCTCCTTAACCTGTACTTTAGATACTTTTTTGGTTTCCCCATTCTGACTCTTCACCTCCACCTTCTGGTCATTATCGTATAGCATCCAGGTTTGCACTTTTGCCGATATGTATGTGGTTATCCTAAACTCAATAGTTATATCCCAGCTAATATCAATGTTTTGGGGTTTATCCATATAGTTAGAGAAAAATTCCGTTTTAGACCTAAAGCCCACTTTTTTTTGCCAGAACTCATTGGTGTAAAGAATCTTTACCGATCCTCCAAGCTCAGTTCTCGTGTTTTCTCCTTGCTTAATTAGGTTCCCGTTCTCATCGTATTTTGCAGGTGTAACTCCAAATGAGCCTTTGTTTGCAAGTTCCTGTACGTTAACAATGGTCAGTTTCCCTGATACAGGGGATATCATCACGTTAAATAAATTGTTTGGCTTGTAGTTCATCCCCAGAGAGAGCTGAAGGTATGCAGGTGCCATGAAATCTGAGATAGCAGTGGAGTCGTTGGGGTACTTATACCCCTTTGCAAACTGGGTTTTAAATCCAAGCATCGTGCTGTAGTACCATTTTTTACTTGCGTTACGGCCATATATGGAGGATATGTCTATACGATCCTCATTCTTTATCTGCTTATCTTTTCCTTGTCGGGTTAACCCATAGCCAACATCAAGGGTGTTGTCCCATTTGTTCTTCCCTTTGGAGTAGTTGGCCGTAATAAGCGTTGACCCGTTCCCCGAGATTGCATTCTCTCCTCCAGCCACCCAGTTTGCTAAGGATATTTGACTAAACGTAATTGCAAAGTTACCTTTGATAACCCATGTGGGAGTGGGCTTAAGTGTGTCTGCAGTAGTTGTATCCTGCTCCACAATAAAGGGGGTGCTAAATGCCTTTACTTTTACTGATATTGATACAATAAAAAGCAAGGCTAGGATTTTTAGTTTTGTTCCTCCTTGCATATTCAGCCTAAGAATAAAAATGCTTAGTATGTTTTTTACACGCGTATTGCACTAGCAATACTACGGACTAAGCGAATTACATTAGAAATTTGTGTTTATACTTAGGCTTTACGGCAATGCAGCTTGTTTGGTTACCAAATTTTGTTCTGTTTTTTGCTATTAAATCATACATTTTGTCTAGCAATTCAGGGGGGATTAGCTTCATGAGTTTGGATACGAGGCTCCATACTCCTCCAATTTCGTGCAGCGTTAAAAGTATTGCTGCACTTTTGGATTTAATCTGATTTCCTTTTACCGCAATTACTGTACTGTTTGCATTTATGCTACTCCACGCTATTACCTCTTTTGCAAAGGGTGTTTGCTGTGACGATAGTCGTATTCTGTCTTTTTTGTCTATGGCCAATACCAGCCGTACAGCCCATGAACAAAGGGCACAGCTGCTATCGTAAATAAGTACAGTGTAATTTGCTGTATTCATTACCTTTTGTAGCTACCAATGATTTCTCCAATGTAAAACCGATGAAAATCTTTATGTGGGTAGTTTCTTGAAACAATGGTTGGGTCTAAAAAGTTCATCTCCTTGATGTCGCCAAAGTATAATTTTTTGCACTCAAGTATTAGCTCTGCTTCGTTAAACGCAATAGCTCCGTTTGGCGTAGGTGTGGTTGTAAGCCCTGTTTCCTCTGGCTTGTTGTAATCTCTGCCCGACTTTGTTCCGCAGAACTCAAGGGCATCTCTGTAGCTCTCGTCAAAGAAGCTTAGGCTAAATAGGTCATTGGCCTCAATAAATTCGTAAGTGTACCGCTGTGGCCTTATAAAGATTATTGCTATGGGCTTGTTCCATAGTATGCCTAATGTTCCCCAGGAGGCGGTCATGGTGTTCATCTTGTCTGTGTTCCCCGCCGTAATTAGCATCCACTGGTTGTCTATTAGGTCAAACACTTTTAGGTCGAGTAACAGTGGGTTAATTTGCGTAAAATCTTCTAATAGTGACATGTTGTAGTGTTTTTGGGTGGGTTCGTTAGCTATGCGTTCTAAATATCGACCCCTAAAAAGGTTCTAACTAGTACTCCAATGCCAAATGAGAGGGCTGCTACACCAAGGCTTATTGCTGCCATCTCCACAAATCTTCTTTTGAAGTTTAAGTCCTTAGCAATTGCAATGTAATAGTTAAATGCGAGGATTATTAAAATGGCATTAGCAATTGTTGCGGATAGCGCGAGCATGTAATGGTCTATAAAAAAGTACGGGGTTACAAGTATGAGTACTGTAGCAATGTAGGCTATCCCTGTATATATGGCCGATTTTAGTGCGTTTTCATTCTCGTTCTCGGCTTTGGTTGAGAGGTATTCCGATGCGGCCATTGAGAGCGATGCTGCAATTCCTGTTATTAGTCCAACAACGGCTATTAAATCTGTTTTTTGTAGGGCAAAGGTAAGCCCTGCAAGGGTTCCTGTTAGTTCAACAAGTGCATCGTTTAATCCAAGTACAATGGAGCCAACGTAGTTCAGTTTTTCTTCTTTAAGCATGTTTATTAGTTGGGTCTCATGTTGCTCCTCTGCTTCTATTATTTTGTCAACAGATGGAACAAGGTGCGCTATCTCGGTATAGTACCTTTGTGCATTTAGTTCTTGCTTCTCCATTAGCTTTACGCCAAAGGTTACACCTAGAGTTCGTGCTATTAGGTAGTAGAGCATTACCTTGGCTTTGCTGTGCTTTACCGCTTTCCCCGATATTTGCCTAAAGAAGTTGTAATGCTCTAGTTCATCTGCTGCTATTTGTTCCAGAATTCTCTTGTTGTGGTTGTTCTTTTCTGCAGCAGCAAGCTTTTTGTATATATAATGCCCAGTTAGCTCGTCTCGCTGTACCTTAAGAACTCTTTTTTCAAGTGTATTCTTATCCATGGGGTGAGGTCAGTTTAAAAAGAAAAACCTTAAAAGGGGTTCTTTTAAGGTTTTTGGTGTAATGTTATTTGTTGCTAAAAGTACTCGTATGTGTACTTGTAAAGTGAGCGGTATTTGTATGGAGCGTAGTAAGATTCAACTTCGGTTACATTGCTCTTCTTGTCGTAATTCGACTCTTTTTTTGAGTAATCGCTAGGATCCCCATCAAACCAACTTTCTTCAAGCAAGTTTTCGTTATTATCGTAAATAAAGGTGCTATAAACTATTTTATCTCCCTCTTGTTGCTCCTGCTCAACCTTTATAAGTAGGTTCTTTGCGTTGTAGGAGTAGATAAGTTTTTTCGAGAACGTAGTTGAGTAGTACTCTGTTTCTTCCAACACCTTACCGTCCTTGTTGTATGTGAAATTCACCTTTCTTAGCTCTTTGCCATCGGCTGCAAACCTTGTTTCTACTACAAGTCTATCCGCTTTGTTGTATGTTTTTTCAACGGTGTGGTCAAGCTTGTTTTCGGGTTTGTAAATTTTAATGACCTGCTTGTTTTCAGTGTAGGAGTAATCCCATTTTTCCACAATTTGTTTGCTGGCATTGTATTTAAGAATGTCCTTGGGTTTACCATCAGCATGGTAGGTGTAATCTATTTTATACCCAGCGGTACCATCAAACCCCACCTCAAGAACCTTTTTCCCTTGAGCATCGTAGCTAAACACCTGCTTAAAGGTTACCTCTGGCTGAGGTTTGTTCATTTTCTCAATTTTGAGGTACTCTATACGGTTGTTGCTCTTGTCGTATTTGTATAGTAGCCTAGACGAAACCTCTCCGTTAGCGCGGTAGTTAATTACCTCTATTGGGTTTCCGTTCTTGTCGTACTTGGTTTCTGTGGCTTTATATCCTTTCGGATCGGGCTTGCCTTGTTTGTACTTATGAATCCACTGGGTGGTTTGCTTAATCTTGTTCCTTGATACCCGTGCGCGCTCCTCTTCCTCGCTGGTGTTTCTGGGTACTTGGGAAAAAAGAGGCGTTCCTAACAAAAGCAAGCAGTATAGTAGCGATAATGTTCTCATTGTGTAAAGTATTTCGGTTTTTCCAATAGTGCGCTTTGAGTTAGCAATTATAGTAAAAGCGTTTTAAAACTAAAACAGTTCTATAAAAAGCGTGCCAATTTAATGGAATGGGAAACTAATCTTCAGCGTCCTCGGTCTCACTTAAGTCCTGTTCAAATGGGATTGTAATGGCAAGTATAAAGTAATTTCTGTTGGCATCGTACGGAACAAAGTGGTAGTATAGCTTTCTGCTCGATTTGCGGGCAATGTCAATTAGCCCAAGTCCTGCTCCACCTTTCTCTGTAAGTTCTCCTTCCACCATCTGCTTAAGAAACGCATCTTTTATCTGTTTGGGTGTAAGCCTGTTTAAAAGATCTATTCTATCCTGGAGGTTTTTTACTTTGTCGTTATCAACAAGGTTTCCTGTAATCACGTAAAAGGAGTCCTTATTTTCTCCAACAATAAAAAGGCCGTTTCCAATGTGCTTCTCGGTTTCGTCAAAGTCGTCGGAGTGCTTGGTTACGTTCTGCAGGCACTCAATCATAATATGGAAAACTCTTTTCCTAACCGATGTTGACAGGTTTTTTTCAGCAATCTTACGGTTTGCCATAAAGGCAAAAGAACGCATAATCTGGTGGTTTACTTCGCCCTTATATATAAGGGGAAAACCACTAGATGCCATCTCGTTGGAGAGGGTAGATTTTATGAAGTAGATTACATTGTCCATCAATGTTTGAAGTTACTAAAAAAATCTATTCACATTAATGCGTGTTAGGTAACATTTTGTCAATTTTATGGATGAAAGTAAAATGCCCATAAATACACCTTTTTTTAAAGCGAATGGGGCTTTTTATTTAATGTATGTTTCCAAAATAGTTGAGAATGGTTCTGGTTTTAGCATCACATTCTTTAGGTCGGCGGGCAAAAGTACAGTTTCCCCCTGAAAAACTGAAGTAGAAATGCCGCTTCCGTACACAATTTTAAACGCGCCTTCAGTGCAAAGGTAAACAACAAAGGAGTCTATAAAGTTGTAGTCGCGTGCAAAAGTCTTACTAAACGATAGCTTGTTGGTTGTGAAATACTTGCAAGTAGTAAGTTCGTGTGTTTTATTAATCTCATCGGGCGATGCTACCTTGTAGTCTGAGTAGTGCTTAAAGTCTATTGCATCAACGGCAAGTTCGGTGTGGAGCTCTCTGGTGTTTCCGTTGGCATCGGTTCTATCCCAGTCGTATATGCGATAGGTTATATCCGATGTTTGCTGTATCTCGGCAAGTAGTATGCCAGCACCAATGGCATGAACGCGTCCCGATGGAATAAAGAACACATCTCCTTTGCTCGCCTTCTCAACGTTTAGCAGTTCCTTTATTCTACCGCTGTTAAGGTAGTCTAGGTACTCGTTTTTTGTGGTTGCTTTTGAAAAACCTGTAATTATTTCGGCATCGCTACCGCTATTTATAACATACCATAGCTCGGTTTTGCCAGAGGTTTGGTGGCGCTCCATGGCCAACTCGTCGTTGGGGTGAACCTGAATAGATAGTGCTTCCTTGGCATCAATAAGTTTTATGAGTAGGGGGAATTCTAGCCCAAACCTATCAAAAACTTTGTCGCCAACTAAATCGCCCATGTAGATTTCAATAAGCTCCTCTAAGTTGTTCCCCGCTAGAAACCCGTTTGATACAACCGATATGCTGTTTTCTACTCCGCTTATTTCCCAGCTCTCGCCGTATGCTTTTTCTGTGTTTTCAGTGGGTTTGTTGAGTAGAGTGGAGAGTTGATTCCCGCCCCAAATGCGCTCCTTTAGCTGTGGTTTAAATTTTAGGGGATATAGTTCGCTCATGTTTTCTGCTTGTTTTTCAGTTGCCTAGCGTTTTTATGCATTTAACAACTTGATAGAATTTGTTTTACGGTCGCTAATGTTTGCAAAAGATTTGTACTTTAGCACAGTGTAAAATGACCAAACAAAGTTAAGAACTTTAACGATTTTAATGCGATGCTTGTAATTGGTATTGCAGGAGGCACTGGTTCTGGTAAAACTACCGTTGTAAAACGGATAGTAGAATTACTCCCTCCTGGTGAAGTTGTTGTAATTCCTCAGGATTCATACTATCGCGATAATTCTCATCTTCCATTAGAGGAGCGTCAGGAGATAAATTTCGACCATCCTGCTTCTATTGAGTTTGAACTTTTAGTAAAACATGTGCAGGCGTTAAAAGAGGGTAGGCACATTGAGCAGCCTATATACTCCTACTTAACCTGTGCGCGGGCAAAGGAGTCTGTTCGGATTAATCCCCGTCATGTTGTTATTGTGGAGGGGATTCTAATTCTTACTCATCCTGAGCTGCGCGATTTAATGGATGTTAAAGTGTTTGTTGATGCCGATGCCGACGACCGCTTGTCCCGAGTAATTGCTCGCGACATTGTTGAGCGGGGGCGCTCGGTTAACAAGGTTCTTGAGCGATACGAGAGAACGGTTAAGCCAATGCACCTTCAGTTTATTGAGCCAACAAAGCGTTATGCTGATATTATTGTTCCGCAGGGTGGAAATAACTCTGTGGCCATAAATATTCTAACATCAATAATTGAGAAAACCTTGCGTAAACACGGATTGGACTAAACCTAAGGCCTATGCTAAACCATGTAAGCATTGAGGATGTGCTGTTTCTTGATATAGAAACGGTTCCTCAGTTTTCCAACTACTCCAATCTGCCTGTAGAGCACAAGGCTCTATGGAATAAAAAGGCGGTTTCCCTAACCAAGGATCCTCAGGTTGACACCCCTGAACAGGTTTACCAGCGTGCTGGAATTTACGCTGAGTTTGGTAAAGTTGTATGTATATCGGCTGGAATGGTTGTTAGCAAAGAGGGGCAGCGCTATTTTAGGGTGAAGTCGTTTGCCGGAGCCGATGAGAGATTGCTGCTTGAGGGTTTTTCTGTTATGCTAAACCGGTTTGGGGCGCGCAACACCTCGTTCCTTTGTGCTCACAACGGGAAAGAGTTTGATTTTCCGTTTATTGCTCGCCGTATGCTTATTAATGGATTACCTATTCCGCCAATGCTTGATGTTGCTGGCAAAAAGCCTTGGGAAGTTCCTTTTCTTGATACTATGGAGCTGTGGAAGTTTGGCGATTATAAGCACTACACATCGTTAAGCCTATTGGCTTATGTGTTTGGTATCCCTACACCCAAAGATGACATTGATGGGAGTCAGGTTGCCAACGTCTTTTACAATGAGAACGATGTGGAGCGTATAGCCGTTTACTGCGAAAAGGATACGCTAACGGTTGCCCAGTTGCTCCTTAAGTATAAGGGCGAGCCACTTATTGAGGCTGAAAATATTGAGCGTGTACAGAATTAGGTACCTAACTCTTGATGTAGCAAGCTAGTGTTGCCTTGCTAAGGTAATTTTGAGCGCAGCCTTATATCCGCATTAAAAAACTCTGAACTAGCTCTAGGAATTTGTCCGTTTGCTCTGCGTGAACCCAATGTCCCGCATTTTCTATTGTGCGTATTTGAGCACTGGGAAAGATATTCTCTATTCTGTTCCTGCTATCATCTGTTATGTAGTCCGATTCGCCTCCCTTTACAAACAGCACTGGTCCATTGTAGGTGTAGCCCTTGCTGTTTATACCTTCCATAAGGGTGAAAAGGTTCTGCTGAATGGCATCAAGGTTAAGTCCCCAGTAAAATGCCCCATCTTTGTTACGCTTTAAGTTCTTTAGTAAGAACTGGCGAATCCTTGCTTGAGGTATAGCCTCGCTTAAAAGGGTATCTGCATCATTTCTTGCGTCTAGTTGCCCCAAAGGAAGCGCCTGCATGGCTGTAATTATTCTGCGGTGTTCCTCCAGGTGCGATGCAGCGCTTTGCTTTCGTTCTGTGTACTCCTCTGGCGAAATATCTACAACAATTAGCCCTTTAACCGTGTCAGGGTGTTCTAAGGTGTACCGCATGGCCACTTTGCCGCCCATTGAGTGCCCTACAATTATTGGATTTATAATACTTTCCGAGGCTAAAAAAGTGTGCAGGTCATCGGCCATTAGGGCGTAGTTGTGGTTGGCGCTATGCGGGCTTTGCCCGTGGTTGCGTTGGTCTAATAGGATTACCCTGTTATTCTCTGCAAGCGCCTTCCCAACGGTTAACCAGTTATCGGAAGAACCGTAAAGCCCATGTAGAACTACAATGGGCTCCCCCGTTCCTATGTTTCTGTAGAATAGTTTCATGTTGTGGATTCTAGGTGTTAGGCGTCTAGTTTCTGTGCTCTAGTATCTAGCGTATTGAATCTTAAGTCTTGAACTTTTCTCCTTTAGCCTTTCCCCTTTCTACCTAAGCTGCTTAAGGTACATCTGAATGGTGTTTTCCAATCCAAAGTAGAGGGCGTCGGCAATTAATGCATGACCTATAGATACCTCTAGTAGGTTTGGTATGTTGCTGGCAAAGTATTTGAGGTTGTCAAGGTTAAGGTCGTGACCCGCATTTACGCCAAGCCCAACCTCTTTAGCGGCTATTGCTGCGCTAATAAATGGTGCAATGGCAGCTTCCTTGTTGTTGCTAAAGTTTGCAGCAAAGGGTTCGGTGTACAGCTCAATTCTGTCGGTACCCGTATCGGCAGCGTGCTTAACCAAATCGGGGACAGGGTTAACAAAAATAGAAGTTCTAATACCTTTCGCCTTAAAAATGCGTACAACCTTTTTTAGCTGTTCTTTGTTCTTAATGGTATCCCAACCTGTGTTTGAGGTAATTGCTTCGGGGGGGTCTGGAACTAAGGTTACCTGTTGAGGCATTGCGCTTAGAACCAGTTCGATAAAGGATTCCGAAGGGTATCCCTCAATGTTAAACTCGGTTGTAACCAGCGGTTTTAGGTCGTACACATCCTGATATCTAATGTGGCGCTCATCGGGGCGGGGATGAACGGTTATCCCTTCGGCACCAAAACGTTGACAATCGGTTGCCGCCTTCTGCACATTAGGGATATTACCGCCGCGGGCATTCCTTAACGTGGCAATTTTGTTTATATTTACGCTTAAGCGGGTCATGTGATTAGCTTTTATGTTAATGTATATAGTGCAAAGGTAGCATTTTAACTAATTATCGTTATGGTTGCAAAAGATATGATTTCAGAGGTGGTTCCCTCTTTACGAACTTCCGATACTGGTGTCACGGCGTTAAACTGGATGGATGTATTTAAGATATTTCATCTTCCTATAGTTAACGATCAGGAGTTTCTTGGGCTGATATCGGAATCGGATATATATGATATGAACCAGCCCAGCGAGCCAATAGGTAACCATCAGCTCTCGTTACTTCGTCCGTACGTAATGGAGCACCAGCATGTGTTTGAGATAATGGAGGTGGCCTCTAGGCTTAAGCTATCGGTTATTCCCGTGCTTGACTCCAAAAAGAACTATATGGGCGTAATTACGCTAATGGACTTGCTGCACTACTTCTCAGAGCTATCCGCATTTAAGAACCCTGGTGGTATTATAGTACTTGAGATGAACAGTAACGACTTCTCTATGGCGCAGGTTTCCCAAATTGTAGAGGGGAACGACGCTAAAATTCTTAGTGCTTATATCACCTCGCATCCCGATTCGGTAAAGCTTGAACTTACTTTAAAACTTAATGTTTTGGATGTTACATCTATTAAGCAAACTTTTTATAGGTATAACTATACCGTTCTTGGTTCATATATGCTGCACGATGAGGAGGACGACCTGCTTGAGGATCGTTTTAATCTCCTTATGCGATACCTGAATATCTAAATAGGAACTTATGTTCGCGCTACGTATTGCTACTACTGCAGCTCTTTTGGCTCTCTTTTTACATGGCAAAGGAGCTACTGCTGCCGAGCAGTTGGATAGCCTGTGCGTAGTGTCAAAAATTAGCATTACAGGCAATAAGACTACTCGTGCCTGGATAGTTAGGCGCGAATTGCCCTTTGCTGTAAACGATACCATCCCCTTTGCCAACATTGAGCAAATGGCTTTAATGGCCACTGAAAATCTGGACAAAACGTCGCTGTTTAATTTTGTGTTTGTTAACTATATGGTTAGCAATGAGGATATTCAGTTTTATGTTGATGTTGAGGAGCGTTGGTATATTTGGCCATTCCCCATTTTTGAATTTGCCGATAGAAATTTAAGCGTACTTATAAAGGAGGGGAACTATTCCCGTGTAAACTTTGGCGGCTATTTGCGCGTTGATAATTTTAGAGGGTTAAATGAGCAGCTAAGGCTTAGGGCTGTGGCAGGTTATAGAAATCAGCTTAGCGTTAATTACACTACGTATAACCTTAATAGGAGCCATAATCACGGGGTTGATGTGCTGTTTAATTACGTGGCAGGTCACGAGATCCCCTTTAAAACGGTAGGGAATGAGCCCGTTTACTTTACATCAGATAAAGGTTTTGCCCGGAACTATCTTGAGGCTCAGCTCTCATACCTTTACCGCCCACGCTTACACTGGTTTCATAGGGTTAGCACTGGGTTTACCTATTTAAATGTGCTGGACACTGTGGTAAGGCTAAATCCGCTTTACTTGGGACAGGGGAATAGCCGGCTCTCCTTTTTTGAGTTGCGCTACGAGATTACTCACGACAAGCGCAATTCAAAGGTTTACCCACTAAGAGGGCACTACTTTAAGGGCGTGCTTCATCAGCAGGGGGTGTTTACGTTTGATGATTTCCATGCCACAAGTTTTGAGGGATCTGTTAGAGGGTATTTCCCGCTAGGAGGGAGATTCTACTCATCGGTTGATGTGCTTGGGAAGATTGCCACAAAGCAGAACTTGCCATACATTCTTAGTGAGGCCATTGGTTTTTCCGACTATATCAGAGGGTTTGAGTACTACGTGCTAAACGGCTCAAGGTACATGATTAACAAGAGCTCGCTTAAGTATGAGCTTATGCCTACCCGTGTGGTAAATTTACCCCTTGTTCCCGACGGGAAGTTTAAAAAGGCTCATTTTGCCATGTATTTGAATATCTTTGCAGATACAGGATATGTTATACGAGATTCAAGTACCCCTGTTGATAATTCCTTGGAGGGTAACTTTTTATACGGCTGGGGCGTTGGGCTCGATTTGGTAACCTACTACGACAATATCTTTAGGGTAGAGTACACCATTAACAAATTTGGCGAGAGCGGATTCTTTTTACACATAGGAGCCCCCTTTCTTCGCAACTAGAAAAATAGAGCGTCATGATTATTGCAATTTACGGTAGGTCGTTGGCCGAGGAAACAACTCCCGAACTAGAGGAGCTGTTCTCATCGTTGGCGCGTTTCGATGCGGGAATTATTCTGTATGCTCCGTTTAAACAGTTCCTTTCGGAGAGGTTGCACTTTGATTTACCTGTGTGCAGCGAGTTTGATTCGCCCGCTCAGGTTAAAATGCACGCCGATATTATGCTGAGCCTGGGTGGCGATGGTACATTCTTGGAGTCGGTTGCGTATGTAGAGGAGTCGTGCATTCCCGTTGTGGGAATAAACTTTGGCCGGCTAGGGTTTCTGGCGCACATAGCATCAGGCAATATTGGCGAAGCCATTGAGCAGCTGTTCACCAATCAGTACCGGGTTGAAGCACGGTCGATGCTCTCGGTTACAATGGATAACAACCCGTTTAATCCTTTTCATTTTGGGTTAAACGATTTCTCTATCCAAAAGAATGGCTCATCAATGATAACCGTTAATGCGTATATCAACAATGAGTTTCTTTGTACTTATTGGGCCGATGGGCTAATTGTTTCAACCCCAACGGGCTCAACAGCCTACTCGTTAAGCGTTGGAGGGCCAATAGTAAGCCCAAACACCTCCGCATTACTTATATCACCAATAGCTCCTCATCATTTAACGGTTAGGCCATTGCTAATCCCAGATAATTCCGTGTTGAGGTTAGAGGCCTCGGGGCGCGATGAGTCGGTTACGGTTTCGCTAGATTCCCATTCATATACAATTCCCGCCCCAGTATCTATTGAAATTGCCATCGCCCCATTCAAAGTGGGTGTAGTTGTTTTAAATGGAACATCCTACTATAAGACACTTCGCGGTAAACTTATGTGGGGAGCCGATAGGCGCAACTAAAGGAATCTGGGTGCGACTCGGTTTTTTTATAGAATTATCATAACAACTTGACATTTTTGCTGTTATAATGTATTATGCGTTTTTATAAGGTGATATATTGTTTTTCCTATTAAATTTGTACAAAGAGTTTTGGGGTGTTATGCCCATTTTCTGCTAAAATGAAGGATTGCTTTTGTTGGCTTAGTAGAAATGATGGTTTAATTAAGCAGGTTACTCCTATGAAAAGATATTTATTATACACTACTGTTGCTCTGTTCCTTTTTAGTTCAAGTGCGCTAGCGCAGCGTTGGAAACTTGCACGGCTTGAGGTAACGGGAGGGCTTACCACCTTAAATTATTTTGGTGATATTGGAGGGTCTTCTTCCTCGTCAAACTTAATGGGACTAGGGGACATGAGCCTCTCCTCAACTAGGCCTGGAGTTAATTTAGGCCTTTCGTATCGTTTTGCCGATAGGCTGTACTTTAACGGGAGCTATAATTTTGGGTTCCTTGCACAGTCCGATATCGGGTCTCGAAATGAGTCCCGCGATTATGCTTTCTCTACAATGGTTAATGAAATTACCGTACAGGCTGCTTACTATATAATAAGGGAGAGCGATGAGCCCTATTTTTACAGCGCGCTACAAACTCAAAAAGGTTTTATACAATATAAACAACCGCTAAGCGTTTATGTCTTTGCTGGTGTAGGCGGTTTGTCTTATAAGGTTACAGCGAAGAATAGTTTTGAAGAGTCGTTAAGGTTTGATGACTCAAAAACGTTTTCGGTAGTAGTACCCATTGGTGTTGGTGTAAAGTATGCCCTTTTTCCTCGCATCTCATTTGGTGCAGAACTTGGTGGGCGCTATGCATTCTCCGATTTGTTAGATGGATTTCAACCATCCGCATCAAAATCCAATGACGTTTATTACATGGTAAACTTTAAGTTCTTCTACAAAATACAGTCTCGCTACCTGAGCAAGGGCTATACACCATAAATAAACTTGAAATACTTAGTGCATAAATGCGAGGCATTATTTTGTTCTGTTTCTGCTCAATACTTGCGTTTCCCCTCTTCTCTCAGGAGCGTAAGGACATTGGGCTTCTTTTAGGTGGTTCGTACTACATTGGCGACTTTAACCCGGGAACCCCCCTTTACAGCCCCTCTCCTGCGTTAGGGCTATTGTTTAGGTATAACCTAAATAGTATGTATTCCCTGCGGGCATCAGCAACCTACGGTGGATTAAAGGGTACGGCTCCTGTCAATACTTACCTTCCATCTGCTAAAAGCTCCTTCTCAACAAGCGTTGTTCAAGCCGAGGCTCTTTTTGAGATGAACTTCTTGAAATTTAATACCACCGATCACTTTAGGAATAACTTTGCTCCGTATGTGGCAATTGGCATAGGAGGCGCCCTAGTTGATGGTGCTTTTACTACCCACGTACCTTTTGGTGTAGGGGTAAAATATGCCCTTGGCGGGCGTATTACCATTGGCGCTGAGTGGAAAATGCACAAGACTTTCTCCGATGCTATAGATGGATATGTTAACCCATCCACAAACTCAAATTCTCTAGTTCATAATAATGACTGGTTTTCTTTTGTGGGATTATTCGTAACTTACCGCCTTTTTAACGGAGACTTTATTTGTCCGGCTTATAGGTAATGTTTAAGTTTATGTCATTGAAAGAGAGTATTGTAAAGGAGCAAATTCCACAGCACATTGCTATTATTATGGATGGCAATGGCCGTTGGGCTAAGAAGCGAGGTAACCAGCGTATCTTTGGTCATAGAAATGGGGTAAATGCAGTAAGAGCAGTCACTGAGGCTGCGGGTGAGCTGGGCGTTAAGTACTTAACGTTGTACGCTTTTTCTACAGAGAACTGGAATAGGCCCCGCCCAGAAATTGAAGCCCTGATGTCATTACTTGTGTCCACTATTAATTCTGAAACCGATACCCTCCTTAAGAATGGGGTTTGCTTAAGAACTATAGGAGATACGGAGTCGCTGCCGCCTAGTGTTGCAGCTAAGCTAAAAGAAGCTACCGCAAAAACAAGTGGCTGTAATGGGCTAAATCTAATTCTGGCGCTCAACTACAGCTCTCGCTGGGAGATTACTAATGCAATGACCCGCATTGCTAAGTCCGTGCTAGACGGGCAAATATCCCCTGCCAATATTACATCAGAAACAATATCGTCTCACCTATGCACGGGCGGAATACCAGACCCCGAGCTTATTATTAGAACCAGTGGCGAGTATCGCCTAAGTAACTTCCTGCTTTGGCAGGCTGCTTACTCCGAGTTCTATTTTACTGATGTGCTATGGCCTGATTTTGACAAAGAAGAGCTCTATAGAGCCATTGTCGATTTTCAGAAGAGGGAACGTAGATTCGGAAAAATTAGTGAGCAGCTGTAACTATTTTACACACTTTAGCTTGTTACACTTCAATCACTTAGTTATATTTGTCCACCTTCCCGTATAGCATGGGAGCTGAACGTATTGTGTAAATGCTATTTTTGCACTAATTCTTTTATACACCAAAACATTCTAACAAGGTTAGATAATGCTTAAGAAAATTCTTTTCTCGTTCTCCTTTATTTGCCTGTTCTCGCTGTATGCTGCGGCACAGAGTTCTACTATGGACTATGCTAGTTCTAAGGAATACACCATAAAGGACATTTCCATTTCTGGAATAAAATTTTTAGATCCTATGGTTCTTATTTCGGTGAGCGGATTGGCTGTGGGTGACACAATTACTATTCCTGGCGATGATATTACCAGTGCCATTAAGAAACTTTGGGCGCAAGGGTTATTTTCCGATGTAAAGATTACTGCATCGAAAATTGAAGGATCCGATATCTACTTAGACTACTTCCTTCAGGAGCGTCCTCGCATATCGGCAATTAACATAACTGGCGTTAAAAAAGGCGATGTGGAAGATTTGAGAGAAATGCTAAGCCTTAGGGTTGGCGCTCAAATTACCGAAACCTTAATAGATAACTCCGTTTTCCTTATTAAAAAGCACTATAGAGGGAAGGGGTTTCTAAACGCAGAGGTTGACGTTACGCAGCAAAATGACACTGTGGTCTCTAATGGTGTACGACTCACCTTTGCAATTGATAAAAAGGACAAAGTAAAAATTAGCGATATCGTTTTTGATGGGAATAAAGCCATTGCTGATCGTAAGCTGCGCAAGGCTATGAAGAAAACCCACAGAAGGGACTGGAATATTTTTAAATCGTCAAAGTTTATTGAAAACGATTACGACGAGGATAAGAATAACCTTATTGCGTATTACAATGAGCATGGGTATCGCGATGCTCGTGTTACAAAGGACTCCGTTTTTACCGTAAGCAGCAACCGTGTTGGGATAAAAATTTGGCTCGAGGAGGGAAATAAGTACTACATCCGCAGCATTAAGTGGGTAGGGAATACAAAACTTCCATCGGAAGCCCTAGATCAGGTGCTTGGGATGAGCGCTGGCGATGTGTACGACCAAAGCCTATTGGAGAAACGCCTATTTGTTGATGAGAACTCCGTTTCTACTGTGTATATGGACGATGGCTACCTGTTCTTTAATCTTCAACCAGTTGAGCTAAAGGTTGATAATGATTCGGTAGATCTTGAGATGCGTATTTTTGAGGGCGATCAGGCTACTATCAACAAGGTTACCATTGCAGGGAATACAAAAACCAATGAGCATGTAATTCGCCGTGAAGTTTGGTCAAAACCAGGTGCGTTGTTTAGTAAGTCGGAGATTACCCGTACCATAAGAGAACTTGCCCAGCTAGGTCACTTCGATCCAGAAAAACTTGACGTTAAGCCGCTTCCCAATCCTGCCGATGGAACTGTTGATTTGCACTACGCTGTAGAGGAGAAGGCTAACGATCAGTTAGAAATATCTGGCGGATGGGGTGCCGATATGTTTGTAGGTACAATTGGTATTAGGTTCTCTAATTTCTCTGTTCGCAGGCTGTTTGAGAAGAATGCTTGGCGACCCGTACCCTCAGGCGATAGCCAAACGCTTAGCCTGCGTGCACAAACAAATGGTAAGTACTATAAAGCTTTTAGCTTTACATTTGCCGAGCCCTGGCTGGGTGGCAAAAAGCCAACCAACTTCTCGTTCTCCGTTTATCATACCATTAGAAATAATAGCACAAGTATTTTTAGGGCTGGCGATCAAACAATGAAGGTTACCGGAGCTTCGGTTGCACTAGGTACTCGTTTGCCTTGGCCAGATGACTATTTTACGCTAAGTACTGAGCTGAGCTTTCAGAACTACCTGCTCGATAATTATGTTGGGTACTTCTCCTTCTCCGATGGGCAGTCAAATAACTTTAGCTTACGAACTACTTTTGCTCGTAACTCTGTTGACCAGTTAATATACCCTCGCCGAGGATCAAACTTTAGTATTTCAGTGCAGCTAACCCCTCCATACTCTCTGTTTAACGGAAAGGATTACAGCGATCCTACCATGAAAGATAGCGAGCGGTATAAGTGGATAGAATACCACAAGTGGACAGGTAAGGCGCAATGGTATATGGCATTAGCTGGCGATCTTGTTCTTAACGTAAATGCACAGTTTGGCTATCTAGGCTATTACAGCCGTAAGGTTGGTTATTCTCCATTCGAAGGGTTTGTGGTTGGTGGCGATGGTATGTCGGGTTACACCCAGTATGGAAGTGAGAATATTGGATTACGTGGTTATACAAACGGTTCGCTAACAAAGAGCTTAATAAGCTCTAGCGATAATGTTTACGATAAGTTCTCGATGGAGCTTCGCTATCCTATTTCCCTTAAGCCACAGGCCGCTATCTACTTGTTAGCATTTCTTGAGGGGGGTAACTCATGGTACGAGTTTAATGAGGTAAACCCATTCAACATTCATCGCTCGGCAGGTGTTGGCGCGCGTATGTTCTTGCCAATGCTGGGAATGTTAGGTGTTGACTGGGGCTATGGATTCGACCCCATTCCCGGGAATCCTAATGCCAGTGGCAGTCAGTTTCACTTTGTTATAGGTATGCCATTCTAGCCTAGTGTAAACTGGCAAGATTCTTGTTTCCCGAGTGAGGATTTTAAACCTTAGTAAGAACTTGAAAATAATTACAATGAAAAAAATTGTTGCTCTACTCGTATTTGCCATGCTTGGATTTGGTGCTATGGCACAAAAGTTTGCTTTTGTTGACTCTGGCTATATTTTAGGGAAAATTCCAGCATATAAAGCCGCTCAGGAACAAGTAGATAAACTTGGCGCACAGTATCAAAAGGAAATTGAGGATAGGTATGCCGAGATTGAGACCCTGTACAATAACTATCAGGCAGAGAAGGTGCTCCTTACCGAGGATATGCGCAAAAAACGTGAGGATGAAATTATTACCCGTGAGCGTGAGGTGAAGGATTTGCAGGTTAAGTACCTAGGGCGCGAGGGGCTTCTGTTTAAAAAGCGCGAGGAGTTGGTTAAACCAATTCAGGATCAGGTGTTTAATATTGTTAAGGAAATTGCCGAGGAGGGAGGCTACGCTGTAATATTTGATGCAGCAGCATCGCCCAACATGCTCTATACTAACCCCCGTTACGATAAAAGTGACGAGGTTCTACAGAAATTGGGATACTAGTGAACGACTAATTAGTAAATTTGAGTATAAATTAAACCAACAGATAACATGAGCAGAATTATCAAAAGCCTAATGGCTATTACCTTGTTCTTTTGCGCCTTTAGTGCAGAAGCTCAAACTACCCTAAAGTTTGGTCATATTAACGGACAGGAACTTCTAATGGCTATGCCAGAGCGCGATAGCGCAGAGAAAAAGCTTCAATCTTATGGTAAAGACCTTTCGGATCAAATTGAACAACTGCAAGTAGAACTTAATAATAAGTACCAAACCTATTTGCAAAAGCGTGCAACCTTTACCGAGGCCATTCGCGAGGCTCGTGAAAAGGAACTTACCGATATGCAACAGCGTATTCAGGAGTTTGAGGCTACTGCACAGCAAGATTATCAGCGTGTGCAAGGTGAGCTAATGCGCCCTTTAATGGAAAAGGCCGATGCTGCAATTAAGAAGGTAGCAAAGGATAATGGATTCCTTTACGTTTTTGATATTAGCGTTGCTGGGGTTGTGTATTTCTCCGAGCAAAGTGTTGATATTTTACCATTAGTTAAAACCGAGCTAAAAATTACTAAGTAGATATTCTTTTTAGTACCGGAAGGCCCAGCAGATTCTGCTGGGCTTTTCTTGAATATAGCAATGAAATTCACTACCTATGCCATAGGTAATTGCCGCTTTCTGTTTGGTTCCTTTTCTTGAGAGTATCAGAGAAATTCTTTGATTGTGAGGATGTTTCTAGTAATCGGTTTTCATAGTTAAGTTGTGCTTCTGTATGGTAGATCGTAGTTTTAAAATAGGGGTTTTTGATTCAGGTGCAGGCGGATTAACTGTACTTAAAGAGCTGGTTAAGGCTATGCCACACTGCTCTTACCTGTACTTTGCCGATTCGGCCAATTGCCCGTACGGGAATAAACCGCAGGACGAGATAGTTGCCCTATCTACTCGTATTACCCGCTTTTTACTATCTAAGGGCTGCGATTTAATTGTGGTGGCATGCAATACGGCTACGGCTGCTGCTATAGACCATTTAAGGGCTTCTTTCGGGGTTCCGTTTGTGGGAATGGAGCCTGCAGTAAAGCCAGCGGCCATTCGTACTAAAACCAACAGCATAGGCGTACTTGCTACCGCGGGCACATTTAAGGGGAGGTTGTATAAGGAAACGTCAAAACGCTATGCTGCCGAGGTTGCTGTTTGCTATCAGGTGGGAGAGGGGTTGGTTGAGCTTGTAGAGCAGGGGAAGGCAGAGTCTGATGAGGCAGATGCTCTTCTTCGTAAATATGTTGATCCTATGTTAGTAAGAGGTATTGACGAGTTAGTGCTAGGGTGTACTCATTACCCATTTTTTATACCCGCTTTAAGGCGAATACTGCCTAGTAGCGTTGAGATTGTAGACCCTTCACCTGCTGTTGCAAAGCAAGCGGTAAGGCTTTTGAATGGGGTGAGTATTGCTGGGTGTAATAGTAGATCCCACGAGCCTTCTGTTGCGTTCTACTCTAGCGGCGATACGGCAGTGCTACAATCGTTAGTTTATGTGCTAGAGCAGAAGTATGATGTACTATTTGATTTGCCAACATTTGAGGCACATGTAGATTTAAGCGCTTTTACTCATCTTCCTTAAACCAGCTGCTGTACATTAGGTAGTTACGGGCGATTTTTTGGTTGATCTCTTTTCCCTGTTCTGGATCAACCTTTTTTACAAATTTTGCAGGAACCCCAGCGTAAATACTCCCTGGCTCTACAATGGTGTTAGCCAATACCAGTGCGTTTGCTGCAATTATTGCCCCCTCGCCAACAATAGCCCCATCAAGCACAGTAGCCCCCATGCCAACTAATGCTCCGCTTTTTATAGAGGCTCCGTGTATTGTTACGTTGTGACCAATTGATACGTCGTCGCCAATTTCGATGGTAGATTTTTGGTAAAGCGTATGAAGTACTGCATTATCCTGTATATTTACCCTGTTGCCTATTCTAATTGAGTTTACATCGCCTCTAATAACCGCTCCAAACCAAATGCTGCACTGACTCCCAACTATTACGTCGCCAATTATTACCGCAGTTTCTGCTAGGTAGCAGTCCTCTCCAAATTCCGGGCTAAAGCCCCTTACCGATTTTATAAGTGCCATACTTAGTGTTTGGTGTACCTTTATTATCCTTTGGTTTCGCTTAGTATCTGTACTATTTTTAGCTCAAACTCTCAAAGATATTCATTTTTCCTAAGTTATTGTATGTTGCAAAGATTGTTTTGTTTATTTACTAACAGTAGATAGCTAGCTGTTTGCAAATACAAGATTGATAGCAGTTTACGCAAACGTTTTAAATCTGATTTTAATCATGAATAAATATGCTCGAAAAAAGGGCGAAAAGGCTTTTCTGTTAAGTAAAAAGACTAATTTTGTATCAAATTTCTGGGCGGGATATTTATTTGAAATGACTGAAAATCAATTATAATGCATATGGAATACATTGGTATTTTGTATGCATTTACGTTTTTCGGAAGTTCCCGCAGCGCTTAAACTAAACTGTATCTGTTATGGATAAACAAAAAGCGGTCCTTGAGTTGGACGAAGTCGTTATTCGGTTTTCGGGAGACTCGGGTGATGGTATGCAGCTAACCGGAACGCTATTTTCTGATGCGTCAGCCTTATTTGGCAATGGGGTTAGCACATTCCCCGACTATCCTTCGGAAATTCGTGCTCCACAGGGTACAATAGGTGGTGTATCGGGTTTTCAGGTTCATATTGGGAACAAAAAAGTAAACACCCCAGGTGACTATTGCGACGTTCTTGTTGCTATGAATCCTGCAGCGCTTCGCGCTAACTTTAAGTGGGTTAAGGCTGGTGGAACCATTGTAGCCGATAGCGATACCTTTAACGAAAAGGGGTTGCAACGCGCAGGTTTCAAAACAGACGATCCTATTACTGAGTTGAAACTTGAGGACTATAAGGTTGTTTACGCTCCTATCACAAGTTTAACCAAAGAGAGCCTTAAGGATACCGATCTTGATAACAAGAGTATTGTACGTAGCAAGAACATGTTTGCGCTAGGTATGGTTTACTTTATGTTTGATAGGCCTTTAAACTTTACAGAGCATTACTTTGAGGTGAAGTTCAAATCAAAACCTCGTGTTATTGATGCTAACAAGAAGGTTTTGAAGGATGGGTATAACTATGCTTCAAACATTCAGGCTATTGCCAATACTTATAAAGTTCCTGCCGCAACTAGCATTCCTAAAGGGAAATACCGTAACGTTAACGGTAACACGGCTACCGCTTGGGGCTTTATTGCTGCTTCGGAGAAGGCTAACCTTCCTCTGTTTTGCGGCTCATACCCTATTACTCCAGCTACTGAGATTTTAGTTGAGCTGGCAAAACGTAAGGATCTGGGCGTAAAAACGCTTCAGGCTGAGGATGAAATTGCTGGTATTTGTACCTCTATTGGTGCTGCTTATGCTGGTAACTTTGCGGTAACTAGCACCTCTGGCCCTGGTCTTTCTCTTAAAAGTGAGGCCATTGGACTTGCTGTAATGACCGAGCTGCCTTTGGTTATTGTTGATGTTCAGCGTGGCGGCCCATCTACTGGTTTGCCTACAAAAACTGAGCAGTCTGACCTAATGCAGGCTCTTTGGGGTAGGAATGGAGAGTGCCCACTAGTGGTTATCTCTGCTAACACTCCAAGCAACTGCTTTGATGCCGCTTTTATGGCAAGTAAAATTGCCCTTGAGCACATGACCCCAGTTATTCTACTAACCGATGGTTTTATTGCCAACGGAACCGAGCCTTGGTTAATCCCAAGCATGAGCCAGTACCCTGCAATTAAGGCTCCTGTTGTGCCAGAAGGAACTACTAATTACATGACCTATGCCCGTAACGAGAAACTTGCTCGCGGGTGGGCTTTCCCTGGTACTAAGGGCTTAGAGCATCGCGTGGGTGGTTTGGAGAAGGATTTCCTTAAAGGAACTGTTTCTCACGACCCTATTAACCACGAAAAAATGGTTGATATTCGTGCTGCAAAGGTTGCAAAGGTTGCCGAGTACCTTCCAGAGCAGGAAGTTTTTGGCGCTCAAGAGGGCGAACTCCTTGTTGTTGGTTGGGGTGGAACCTATGGCCACTTGCTAACCGCAGTTCAGGAAATGCGCGCAGAGGGTAAGGATGTATCGCTTTGCCATATATCTTATATCAATCCGCTTCCTCGCAATATTGTTGATGTGTTTAAACGTTTCAAGAAAATTGTTGTATGTGAGCTTAATCTTGGCCAATTGGCAAATCACCTACGCATGGAGCATCAGCAGTTTAACTATCTGCAGTTTAATAAATATCAAGGTCTTCCATTCACCATTATTGAACTGAAGGACAAGTTTAACCAAATTTTGGGAGGTAAATAATTATGGCAAAATATAACTATACTGCTCAGGATTTTAAGAGCGATCAAGAGGTTAGATGGTGTCCTGGTTGTGGCGACCATGCTGTACTTAGTGCTGTTCAAAAGGCTCTTCCCGATGTGTCTGAGGTTCTTGACTATGCTCGTGAGCGCTACGTTTTTGTTTCGGGTATTGGCTGCTCTAGCCGTTTTCCATACTATGTAAATACATACGGCTTTCACGGAATCCACGGTCGTGCAGCGGCAATTGCTACTGGTGTTAAAGTTGCAAACCCAAAGCTTAGCGTTTGGCAAATATCTGGCGATGGCGACTCTCTTGCCATTGGTGGTAACCACTTTATTCATGCCGTTCGTCGTAACATCGACATCAACATGTTGCTGTTCAATAACGAGATTTATGGCTTAACTAAAGGTCAGTATAGCCCAACCACAAAGCTAGGTTCGGTTACCAAAACCTCTCCTTTCGGAACAGTAGAACACCCTTTCCGCCCAGGTGAACTGGTTATTGGTGCGCAAGGAAAATTCTTTGCCCGGACCATAGACGTTGAGGTTAAACTTACCTCGGAGATTATGGTAGAGGCCGCTAAGCACGATGGTACCTCGGTTGTGGAAATTCTTCAGAACTGCGTTATTTTTAACGACCGTACCCACTCTAATATCACCGATAAAGAGTTCCGCGACGAAAGGGTAATCGTTCTTCGCCACGGACAGAAAATGGTGTTTGGAAAGAATAGCGATAAAGGGCTTGTGCTTAACGGACTGGGTCTTAAGGTAGTTACTATTGGTCAGGATGGATATACTCTTGACGATGTGCTAACCCACGATGCTTATGAGCCAAATCCTGGTGTACACATGATGCTTGTTAACATGGAGTATCCTAACTACCCTGTTGCTCTTGGTGTTATTCGTAACGTTAAGGACTCAACTTACGACGATAATGTTCGCGATCAGGTTCTTGAAGTGCAGCGTCATGCTAAAATTACCTGTGTTGATGATCTTCTTAACAGCGGCGAAACTTACGATATTAAGTAGTAGAACCCTTGTGTATATAAAAAATGGCGGAAGCAATTTGCTTCCGCCATTTTTTCTATTTAGGCATTGCTATGGTAATGCTTACTGCCTTCCAGCTCTCGTTACCATCCTTATCGGTACAGTAAACAAGCAAGTGGTACCTGCCTGTTTCTATGGCAACGCCATCAATTGTTGTTGGTATTACAATTTCGTGATGATGGATGTGCGCATTTTTCTGCCCCGCTTCAAAGCTCCAGCTTTTTTGCAGTGCCCATGAGGCATGATCTTCTGCTGCTATAGACTTTGTATGCGTGTGTCCGTCTTCTGCGCTATGAATATCTATTTTGTAGGATTTTAGTTCTTGATTGTCGCTAAAATCCGCCTCAAAATGGATCTCGTCTCCAGCAATAAGCGCAGTTCCGCTGGTTGGTTCAATTATGGTAATTGTTGGCTTTTGTGTGTCTCCATCCTTTTCGCAGGCAGAGAATAGGGCTGTGGCAAATAGCGCCACTGTTAGTATTGCAAATCTCTTTATCATTGTAAATGTATTTTGTCTAAGTTTTTTTGTTCTGTTTAATGTTGTGTTATGATGTGCGCGTTGGTGGGGCTCTTAACTGGATGTTTTGAAAGTTGAATCGATTATAAAAAGAACTTTTGGGAGACTCGTTTATGGTAGGTTTTGGTTGTGCTGCTGCTATGGTTTCCGGGTTGACAGTTGCTTCAATTGCAGGAACCGAGTAGGAGCAAATAGGGCAGTCCTTATGCTCTTTGTGGATATGCTTCTCGTTTCTTGCGTTGCAGTGGAAATGCTCATGGTGTGCCGTTAGCTTATGTATGCCCGTGTATATGTTAGGCATACTAAAAAGTGCTATAAAGCTAAGCGTTTGTAGGGTTGTGCTTATTCTACTCCTTAGCTTCATTTTCAAACTTTTTAGAGATGGGTATCGATGCCGATACAACTATGTTTCGTCCAACTTCGGGGATTTCAATGCTACGATAAAAATTCATGTGGTTCCAGTACTTTTTGTTTAGCAGGTTCTGGATCTGTAGGGATACGCTAATGGGGGCAAGTCTTGTTATAATGATAGTGCTTGTGTGGATATCTAGTAAAGCGTAGCCCGATGTACCCAGCTCATTTCTGCTATTGCGGTTTTGTGGTGCCACAATATCGCTCTGAATGCTTACTGTAATTCTATGCAGCTTTTTCCAGTAGTAGGGTATTGAGAATTCCAGCTCAACATGCGATTGGATTGGTGGTGTAAAGGGTAGGGGATAGGTAAAATCGGTAGCAAAAACCATCTCCCCGTTTGCTTTCAGGTGTAGGTTCTTGCCCATCTGTACTTTGGCGGTTACCTCTCCGCCGTACCTTAGCGCTTTACTTTGTGTGTATTGGTAAACCTGTCCTGCATCGGCCTCGGTAATTTCAGATCCATCCGGATGGGTGTAGCCTCCCGTTGGGTTTAGGAATATGAAGTTGGGGAAGTAGCTTACAAATGGGCTAGCTCCAATTTCAAATAGGGTTGATGTGAATTGTATCCCAATATCGGCCTGGTAAGCATACTCCGAGGTAATGCTTGTGCTTCCAACCTCGAACCTAAATGAGCCGTGGTGAATGCCGTTTGCGCTAAGCTCATTGGCACTAGGCATTCTGAAACTTTTCCCGATATTCCCTTTTAGGCTAAAAGTTGATGTGGGAGCATAGGTTATTCCAGCACCCCAACTTATGTCGTGGTACATGCCCGTAAACTTGGGGGCGCGTGTGGTTCCATTGTATGGCGATACGTACTCTTTTATTGATATTGAGCCAATATCGTACCTAATTCCTGCGTTTAGGCTAACCTTACTGTTGATGCTTTTTGTGGCTACAGCAAAAGCGCCTAGTCCTGTTTTTTCGTACTTGGGGAGCAAAAACGTGTAGCCTCCTATGCCATTTGTTTGCGATAACCCGCTTAGCCCATAGCTTACCCTTGCGCTACTAATTTTACGGGTTACAGCAATGTTAGCCGATAGGGTTTGCAGCCTGAAGAGTAGCTCTAGGTTTGGGCTTGTTTTGGGAGGCTCTTGGGTTGGGTAATGAGTGTGAAACAGCGAGTGCTCCTGGCGATGGTTGTTTTGGTAACCAATATCAACAGCAACTTTCCCTATTTGGCTAAAAAAGTTACCGTTAACCGATAGCTTTAAGTGGTTTACCTCTTGGTACGGTAGCCCAATATTTCTGGTGTTGCCATCGGGGAGTAGCTTGTTTGCCGATGGGATTCCGTGAGAACCGGCAAAAAAGCCAACTTTAGAGCTAACGCTGCTTGCCGATACTGATATCTTTCCCCACTCCTTTATTATGCCGGTGGTTAGGTAAAAGTTCTTCTCGGTTCCAGCAGTGTTCTTTAATCTACCATTATATATAGGTAGTCTGTAGCGGTTAAAAAAGAAGCTATCCGCAGGAACCCTATAATCGCCAAATTGCGTTTGGGTAAACCGTGTGTAGGCAAACAGGCTTGTTGTACGCGCCTTTGCCATTGCCGATAGGCCAAAGAGCTCATTGGCTGATTTGGCTATTGCCGTTACCGATGTTTCTACCGTGTTTGTAGGGGCAATGGCTATGGGTTTTACAATGATTGCGCCACTTACCGCATCGGAGCCATGCTCTAACGATGCGGGGCCTTTTATCACCTCAACGTTTTCCACTCCAAGCTGATCAATCTCCAGCCCGTGGTCGGCACCCCATTGTTGTCCCTCCATCTTTACTCCGTTCTCCGACACCGCAACCCGATTAAACCCTAAGCCTCTTATTACAGGTTTAGAGAATCCTTGCCCAATTTCCATTGACGAAATTCCGGGAAGCGTTTCCAGACTTTTCATTAAGCTGCTACCCAGGTTTTTGCTAATTAGGGCTCTGTCTGCGTACTCAACAGGGGCCGAGACCTCCTTTCTTCTTTCTCCAGCCCGATGCCCAACAACCGTTACTTCCGATAAGTCGTAGCTCTCGGGCTCCATTACAAAGCTATGGGTTTGGCTTGTGCTACTGGCGGTAACAGCGCATCCATGTATGCATTTGTAACCTACATAGCTAATGTTTACCTGGTACGTGCCCTTTTGCTTAATGTCAATAGAGAATATTCCTTTACTATTGGTTATGGCCCTTTGCTTTGTTTCTAGCAGGAATATGTGTGCGCCACCAATTGGTTTGCCATTAGAATTGGTAACCACACCATTTAGCTGTATGCTACTCTGGGCTAAGCTCATTGAGTTAGCTGCCAATGCAGCTAGCATTAACATGCCAATTATTACTCTTTGCATTTTCTACAGCAGCCGTTAATGGTAAGCTCGTATCCCTGTGCAGCAAAACCATCGGGTAGTTGGGGTTCTGCTATGCTTATGGAGTTAAGGCAGTAAACGCCTCCGCAAGTAGAGCAATGGAAGTGCGCATGCGACAGCGTTTGCTTGTAGTTAGGCTTTGATATGGCGTAGTAAACTTCGTTCCCTTCAACGGGTACACAGTGTATTATTCCCTTTTCGCTAAAGGTTTTAAGGGTTCTAAAAATGGTGGCTCGGTCGTAATCAAACTTTAAGTTCTCCTTAAGTTGCTGTTCCGTTAGCGCAACCTCTGTTGCTAAAAGGGTATCAATTATATCTACCCTGCAAGGAGTTTTGCTTAGGTTATGCGTCTCCAGTATATTTGATGTTTCCATATTTTGGTATTTTATGCAACAGTAACACAAATGCAACAACGTTGCAAATATATACAAATTATTCTCAATGCTTTTCTTTTTTAACGTATTGGTATAATTTGCCTACTTTTAGCAACGGCTACAGGGAGCGGCAGGATTGATAAGCGCTGGAGCTGCTCTTAATCTCGCCGCAACGCCGTTTGCAAGCTCTTGAGCCCCGAATGTTGAATCTCAAACCTTTAACCTTCTACCACATATATGTCAGACTTACAGAACTACCTCGATGCTGTGAGGCTCGATTTTAACGACACCTCTTTTGATAAGCTAATGCAGAAGCGTATTCATCGCGTGCTGCTAATTTGCAGCAGCTACGATGCCTTTATGCTAGAAGAGGATGGGCGTATTGATGAGCAGATATTTAATGAGTACGTATCGTTGAACCTTAGGTACCCGCCCAGCTTTGTTCAGGTGCACACGGCCAAGGAGGCATTAGAGGTGCTACAGGAGGAGAATATCGATCTAATTATCTCCATGCTTAACGTGGGCGATATGGATACTTTTGATTTGGCCAAGCTGCTCAAGGAGAAGTATCCCAGAATTCCATTGGTTGTGCTTACGCACTTCTCGCGCGAGGTGTCGTTGCGGTTGGAGAAGGAGGATTTAAGTGCGATAGATTACGTTTTTTGCTGGTTGGGTAACGCCGATTTGCTCCTGGCCATTATCAAGCTTATAGAGGATAGAATGAACGCCGACCATGATATTCTTGAGGTGGGCGTGCAGGCGCTAATTCTGGTTGAGGACTCGGTTAGGTACTACTCAACCTTTCTCCCAAACATGTATAAAATTGTGCTACGGCAAGCCCGCAGCTTCATGAAGGAGGCTCTGAATGAGCATCAGCGGATGCTGCGCATGCGTGGCAGGCCCAAAATCCTTATGGCTACAAACTATAACGAGGCCATAGCTCTTTATGAGCGCTACAAGTCTGGTGTGCTTGGTATTATATCGGATATTAGCTATAAGGTAGATAATAAGCGCGATCAAAAGACTAAGGCGGGCTTTCTGCTTTGTAAGCACGTAAAGGACGAAGATCCCAATATGCCGTTTCTACTGCAGTCATCGGATCTTAGCAATGAGCTGTTTGCCAAGGAGCTTGGCGTTGGGTTTATTCACAAGTATTCAAAAACCCTAAATATAGAGCTTCGCGATTACATTGTTAGCCAATTTGGCTTTGGCGATTTTATATTTCGCGATCCCGAAACGATGGTCGAAATTAGCAGGGCAGCCGATTTACAGGCTCTGCAGCAAGCAATTCTTACGGTGCCCGATGCCTCGCTAGGATATCATACTAGTCGGAATCACCTCTCAAAGTGGCTTAATGCTAGAGCGCTATTCTCTATTGCGCAGCTGTTTAAGCCCATCTCGCTAAAGGATTTCTCAAGCCTTTCCGATGCCCGAAACTTTATATATCAGGCCATATCGTCGTACCGTTTAAGTAAGGGGCGGGGTATTATAGCCAAGTTCGATAGGCATAGCTTTGACGAGTACTCGTTCTTTTCCCGTATTGGCGACGATTCAATTGGAGGGAAAGCCCGCGGCTTAGCCTTTATAAACTCCGTTATTAAGAATAATAGGCTTTTTGGGAGGTACCCCAATGTAATTATAACCATTCCTCGTACGGTTGTAATTAGCACCGAGTTCTTTGATGAGTTTATGGAGATTAACGGACTTTACGATATTGCCCTCTCCGATATCCTTGACGATGAGATTCTTTCCCGTTTCCTAGAGTCCAAGCTGCCCAATAGGTTGCTTATTGATTTGGCCGCAATGCTAAAGGTAATGAAGTACCCATTGGCTATTCGCTCCTCAAGTAAACTGGAGGATTCACACTATCAGCCCTTTGCTGGTATATATTCAACCTATATGCTCCCCGTTGTTGACGATAGCAAGCAAATGCTAAACATGGTTTCGCAGGCAATAAAAAGCGTGTACGCATCGGTTTACTACAAGGCAAGTAAGGCTTATATGGCAGCAACATCAAGCGTTATTGACGAGGAGAAGATGGGAATTATTATTCAGGAGATTTGTGGAAGCCAGCATGGCGATTTATTCTTCCCCACATTCTCTGGTGTTGCGCGCTCAATCAACTTTTACCCCATTGGAGCAGAAAAGGCTGAGGATGGAATGGCCTCCATTGGTTACGGGTTGGGTAAGCTCATTGTTGAAGGAGGTGCATCGTTGCACTTCACCCCAAAGTACCCCAAAAAAGTGCTGCAGCTGTCAAATCCCGATATGGCGCTAAAGCAAACCCAAAAGGTGTTTTATGCGCTTGATATGCACCCCGAAACCTTTGTGCAATCGGTTGACGACGGGGTGAACCTTCTTAAAAAGGATCTCTCTGAGGCCTTTCCCTACGATAGTTTTAGGCACGTTGCATCTACATACGACCATGCAAACCAAACCCTTGTAGATGGGTACATGGAGCAGGGGCTAAAAGTGGTTAGCTTTGCCAATATCCTTAAGTATAGAACGTTCCCCCTGGCCGATATTTTACGCGATTTGCTTGAGGTTGGACAAAAGGAGATGAATAACCCCATTGAAATAGAGTTTGCTGTTAACCTTGATACACCAGAAGGATGGCCCAAGATTTTCAACTTCTTGCAGATTCGCCCCATTGTAGAGAACGAGCAAACAAGCGATTTCCCATGGAGCGAGGTTGACTGCGAGAAGGCGCTTATTTACTCCCATTCTGCTCTAGGGCATGGACGGATATGCGGTATTCGCGATTTTGTTTACGTAAAGCCCGAATCGTTTACTCCCGCCGAAACAAAGGAGATTGCCCAAGAGGTTGATGAGATAAATACCATCTTTGTACAGGATGATACAAACTATGTGCTTGTTGGCCCTGGCCGATGGGGGAGTAGCGATCCGTGGTTAGGCATACCCATTAAATGGTCGCAAATTTCCCATGCTCGCGTAATTATTGAATCGGGACTTGAGAACTTTAGGGTCGATCCTAGCCAAGGAACACACTTCTTCCAAAACCTAACTTCGTTCAGGGTGGGGTACCTTACCATTAACCCTTTTATGAACGATGGAACGTTTGATGTGGAGTTTTTAAATGCGATTCCAGCATGGAAGGAGACGAAACATATACGTTGCGTAAGGTTCCCAGAGCAGCTAGTTGTGCAAATTGACGGGAAAAGCAATAGGGGTGTGATATTTAAACCAGGTGAAGGTGTTGGTGATCAGGGGTGTTCCGATAGTTAGGCATACCTGCTGAATAATATGTTTTGAAAAGGGGAATTTTCTTTGAAAATTCGTTTTAAAACGAGAAATTAGCCTTCAATTTTAAAGGGGGGAACCCCATAATGTGTTAAACTGTTTTTCCTTGTTTTCACTACTAAAATCTTAAGCGATGGATGTTAAAAAAATTATGGCCGACCTTGAGAAGAAGCACCCAGGTGAGTTGGAGTATCTTCAGGCCGTACACGAAGTTCTAGAATCAGTTAAAGAAATTTACGATCGTAATCCCAAGTTTGAAGCAAACAAGATTATTGAGCGCATTGTTGAGCCAGATCGTATCTTTACTTTTAGGATTACTTGGACTGACGACGAAGGAAATGTACACGTTAACCTAGGTTACCGCGTACAGTTTAACGGCGCAATTGGCCCTTACAAAGGCGGTCTTCGTTTCCACCCAAGCGTAACTCTTTCTACCCTTAAGTTCTTAGGTTTTGAGCAAACCTTTAAGAACGCTCTTACTACCCTTCCTATGGGTGGTGGTAAAGGTGGTAGCGACTTCAACCCAAAAGGTCGTAGCGACGCTGAAATTATGCGTTTCTGCCAAGCATTCATGCTTGAGTTATGGAAGCACATCGGCCCAGAAACCGATGTTCCTGCAGGTGATATAGGTGTTGGTGGTCGTGAGATCGGATTCCTATATGGTATGTACAAGAAACTTGCTAGCGAGCACACTGGTGTTCTTACTGGTAAGGGTATGAACTGGGGTGGATCTCTAATCCGTCCTGAGGCTACTGGTTTTGGTGGTATTTACTTTGTTGACCACATGCTTAAAACTCGTGGTATCGACATTAAAGGTAAAACCGTTTCTGTATCTGGTTTCGGTAACGTTGCTTGGGGCGCTGCCCTTAAGGCAACTGAGCTAGGTGCTAAGGTTGTTGCTATTTCTGGTCCTGATGGTTATATCTATGACGAGGCTGGTATTAGCGGTGATAAAATCGATTACATGTTAGAGCTTCGTAACTCTAACCAAGATATCGTTGCTCCTTACGCACAAAAGTTCTCTGGTTCTAAGTTTGTTGCTGGTAAGAAGCCTTGGGAAGTTAAGGTTGATATCGCTCTTCCTTGCGCTATCCAAAATGAGCTTAATGGCGACGATGCTGCCCTGCTTATTAAGAACGGTGTAATCTGTGTTGGTGAGATATCTAACATGGGTTGTACTCCAGAAGCGATTGAGGCTTTCGTTAAAGCTAAAATTCTTTTTGCTCCTGGTAAAGCGGTTAACGCTGGTGGGGTTGCTACTTCAGGTCTTGAAATGAGCCAGAATAGCCTTAAGATGAACTGGACACGCGAAGAGGTTGACATGCGCTTAAAGCAAATCATGGAGAACATTCACCATGCTTGCGTTGAGCACGGAACCCAAAAAGATGGTTATATCAACTACGTAAATGGTGCTAACATTGCAGGTTTTATGAAAGTTGCCAACGCAATGGTTGACCTTGGTATTTTATAGTACGTTTTTGGTTTTAGATTATGAAGAGGGGGCTTACAGTCCCCTTTTCTTCTTTATAGGCACTTGACCTTGCCCTTTGTTTATGCTTGCGGAAACATATCCCTTTCCCTTTTGTTATCTTTACTGATAATTAAAATAAATACGATAATGGAAACATCACGAATAGTTTACTTAGGAGAGCTAAGAACAGAAGCAGAGCATGTTCGCTCTGGAAATAGGTTTACAACCGATGCCCCAATCGATAATCAGGGCAAAGGAGAGTTTTTCTCTCCAACCGATTTGCTGGCCACTTCGCTTGGTGCCTGCATGGTTACAATTATGGGCATGTCGGCAAAGGCTCATAAGTTTGATATTGATGGAACCAAAATAAGCGTTACCAAGGTAATGGGTACAAATCCGCGCCGCGTGGTGGAGATTGTTGTAGAGCTAACCTTCCCCCACAACAACTACTCTGCAAAGGAACGTAGGCTTTTAGAACTTGCCGCAAAGGAATGCCCTGTAGCCAATAGCTTGCATCCCGATTTAAAGCAAACCATTGTGTTTAAGTTTGCAGAGTAGCAAAAGCTAGTTTTACCTGCCCCATTACCCCAGTGCATTGTTGTTCTGGGGTATTTTTTTAGAGGAAAAGCCGGCTTGTTACTTACTAGCCTAGGGGTAAGCGCAATTGTTGTGGCTAATATTTTGATAAAATGTTTAGCCCCTGTTAAATCTCAGAAATATTTATTTGTATCTTATAAATCGAATTCTCAGAAAATAAAATATTTGCGCTATGAAAAGTAAAGGAATACAGTTTAAAGTGTACTTGCCGCTTGTTCTGGTTATTGTAGCCATGCTTGCGCTAATTCTGTTGCAGGTTTACATTGGTGTAGAGCGTGGCTTTACACGTTACTTTACCTCCTCAATTGAGACCAAAACGCGTTACCTGCAAAGCGATATTGAGCAAAAACAAAAGCTTGCTCTTAATATTACAGATTTGGTTGCGGCATCCCCAATCTTTCTACAATCGTTAGAGTCGGGCAACAGGGCAATGGCTATTGAGCGGGGGCGAACCTTTATGGAAGCGCTGGGGTTAGACTATTTGGTTGTTACAGATAAGGATGCAAATGTTTTTATTAGGGCTCATGCCGAGGCTCAGTATGGCGATAACATTGGGAACCAAATAAATATACAAAAAGCGTTGGCCGGAGAAAAGTCCGTTGGCTTTGAGGATGGCGCTGTGGTTAAGTTCTCTATACGCGCAGGAACGCCCCTCCGTAACGCCAAAGGTGAGGTGGTTGGCGCAATATCCCTTGGCTTTGTGCTGGGGAATGAGCGTTTTGTTGATGAGCTAAAGGATATGCAAGGGGTTGATATAACCCTGTTTTATGGCGATACTCGGTACCAAACCACAATTAAGGACGAGAAGGGCGAACGAATTTTGGGAACAAAGCTGGGTATTCCCGCAATTGAGCAGCACGTGCTATCTAAAGGGCAGGTGTACTTTGGCCAATCCCAAATTCAGGGAGAGCCATACATCGCGTCGTACATCCCAATAGTAGGGGCTAACGGTAGCATTACGGGAATGCTTTTTTGTGGAGAGAAGGTTTCAATTATCCAGGATGTTGTGCGTAGCATAAGCTGGCTGTTGCTAGGGGTAATGGTTGTGCTTGGTGCTGTGGCGCTATTTGTTCTGGTAATGGTAATAAGCAGAACGGTTATAAAGCCAATAAATGGGCTTGTTGCCGTTGCCAATGAGTTTGCAAAGGGGAACCTAAATGTTACTGTTGATGTTAAGTCCAACGATGAGGTGGGGCAGCTATCTATGGCCATTGGTAATATGGCCAATTCGCTTCGCGATATTGTGGGTAACATAACTGCGATTACTGCAAGCATTGCTGCTGCAAGCCATCAGGTAGATAAGAGTGCACAATCCCTATCCGATGGTGCAAATCAGCAGGCGTCATCAACAGAGGAGATATCCTCATCAATGGAGGAGATGTCGTCTATGATTGAGTCCAACTCCGACCATGCGCAGGAAACTAAGAAGCTAGCGCAATCGGCTGCCGATGGGGTTCTTAAGGGGAGCAACGCAACAAATCAGGCGGCAACCTATATGCGCGAGATATCCGATAAGATTTCTATCATTACCGAAATTGCTTTTCAAACAAATATTCTTGCGCTTAATGCCGCGGTTGAGGCTGCCCGTGCCGGTGAGCAGGGTAAGGGTTTTGCCGTTGTGGCAGGCGAGGTTAGGCAATTGGCGGAACGCAGCAGTAAGGCTGCCGAACAAATTGTGGCAGTTACAAGTAAGGGCGTTCTTCTGTCCGAAGATGCTGGAGCCTTGCTATCGGGATTAGTTCCTGTAATTGAGAAAACATCAAACCTAATTGAGGAGATAGCCGCATCGAGTATAGAGCAAACAAATGGTGTTGAGCAAATTAATAATGCCACACAGCAGCTAAGCCAAATAGTTCAGGAAAACGCCTCGGCATCGGAGGAACTGGCCTCAAGTTCTCAGCAGCTCTCGGCAATGGCCGAGCAGCTAAAGGAGCTTATGCTATTCTTTAAAACTAAGTAAGGAAGCAATACAAAAAGGGCTGTTCCAACTGGATACAGCCCTTTGCTATCTAATTCTTATTTCTGCTTAAATTACTCAATGGTTTGCATCGATTTTGCTTCCATTGCTCTATCAACCTTTTTAATTAGGCCCTGAAGTACGTTGCCTGGGCCTAGTTCGGTAAAGTTGGTTGCGCCACCTTCAATCATGTTCTTTACGGTTTGTGTCCAGCGTACTGGAGCTGTAAGCTGAGATATAAGGTTTTTCTTAATCTCCTCAGGATTGCTAGTAGGCATGGCGTTTACATTTTGGTAAACGGGACAAATTGGGGTGCTGAACTTTGTTGCAGCAATTGCTGCTTCAAGTTCTTGGCGTGCTGGCTCCATAAGCGGAGAGTGGAATGCACCACCAACGGCTAGCTTAAGTGCACGTTTTGCCCCAGCCTCGGTTAGCTTTTGACAAGCGGTTTCAATACCTTTAATAGATCCAGAAATAACAAGTTGGCCTGGGCAGTTGTAGTTTGCAGCAACCACTACCTCGTCAATAGAGGCGCAAATTTCCTCAACCTTCTCATCGTCTAGTCCAAGCACAGCAGCCATGGTTGATGGCTCAACCTCGCAAGCTTTTTGCATTGCCATGGCTCGTTTCGATACAAGCACTAAGCCATCTTCAAAGGAAAGGGCTCCGTTTGCAACAAGGGCAGAGAACTCTCCAAGGGAGTGCCCAGCAACCATTTCTGGTTTAAAATCGTTGCCAAGTACCTTGGCTAGAATTACGGAGTGAAGGAATATGGCAGGTTGGGTAACCTTTGTTTGCTTAAGATCCTCGTCGGTTCCAGAGAACATTAAGTCTGTGATTCTAAAACCCAGAATATCGTTTGCCTTTTCAAATAGTTCTTTGGCTATGGGCGATTTGTCGTACAAATCTTTTCCCATTCCAACAAATTGGGCACCTTGACCCGGAAAAACGTATGCTTTCATAAATAAGCTAATTGGTTTTCGGGTGGTAAAATTACGTTTTTTTATTTACCCATGCACATCGGAGTGGCTTATGTAGCAACCATTAGAGCGGCTAGCTGATGCAACTTATTCAAAAAGGTGATGCGTATCATGGGTAAGTGTAAACAAATCAGTGTAATATGCGTTTAACTTTGTAAGTAACAACTGCAAGGTTATTTCAGTTTTTAGGGTTTTTTTTAACGCATTAGGTTTTTTTAGTTAGGTTTAATTGGGGGATATTGAGCGGTCTGTTCCATTTGCTTTTGGTTTGCGGGTTAATAGGTTGGTTGGTTAGTGAAGCAATGGGACAGGCTGCTCTTTTTATGATCTAACAGCAATAACGTATTGCAGCAATTGAGCAAGGCTCGAGAAAGTATCAAAAACCATAAAGTCTATTCGGTCTGCAATAACGTACTCATTTGTTTCAACCCTGTATGCAAAGTACTCCTCGTCCCAGGCACCAAAGCAAACCCACTTAGGATTTTTTTGTTCCACAACATTTCTTGCGGCTTTCACAAATTCTTTGGGAGAATACTCATGGGTAAAGTTGCCAGAGTTAAAAGGGTATATCTCTATGCCATTCCAAACAAAGCCATCCATAACGTAGTGAAAGCCTATAAGCTCATCAGGAATTGTTCTAATGCCAAGCTCTACTAGTGCTTCTTTTACTATTGTTAGGTCACCCTTGCTGGCTGGATTAGCAATAAGTGAGCCTTTTAGCACCCTTAGCCGTTGTTCTATTTCGTGAAATGCTACCATGCTGGGTTAATAGGCTTCTTGCCCCGTATTATGTTGTATATACTTAGTGCTAAGTACGATACTGCGAAGTTTATTCCAGAAACTATTGATGCAAAAACAAGCAGCGCTCCAAATAAGCCTACCCACTTGTTTATGCCAGTAGCATAGCTTTCTATTTTTACATAGCTCCACCACTTGCCAAAATGGCTGTTTAAGCCTAGCGCCTCAAGTCCCAGAATAAAAAGGTTTAGCACCAAAAAGAATATAATTAGAGAGAGTAGTCCTCTCCATGCTCCGCTTATATCGGGAGGGCTTAGCTCCATGTGCGATGCTATACATAGCGATAGGTATAGGAAAATGTAGAACTTAAAATCGCTAAAATTCTCTGGTCTAAATAGCGATTTAAGAGTAAGAAGGGTTGTTCCCCATAATGAGCCAAGTATGCCGCTAAAGTCACCCTTCACCCCTTTTGTTAACCATTTGATTTGTATCTCGATATTGGCAAATACATCATTTACATTGGGTACTAGGTAGTAGAATGCAGTGTACAGAACAAACGCTCCAAAAATTATTGGCCCAACCCCAATAAAAAAGTTACCAATTTTTTGGTAGGTGCTATTGGGGTTGTATGCATGGTTTACATAGCCAAGGGTTCCGTTGTTGGCGTTTGGATTGTACAACTTTATGTCTATAATCTTGTGACGGAAGATGATGCAAAAAAGTGCATGCCCCAGTTCATGAACTGGTGTGCCAATCCATCCTGTAAAAAAGATGTTGAATCTTGGCCCAATATATTGGGCAAAGGTTGCCCGTGTAAAACGCGCAAGCACATACAGTAAAAGCCCAAAAATGAATAGTAGCCCCAGTAGCCACGTAAGCTGGCTGGCTGTAGTTACAATAGCTAGCTTTAAAAAGTTAAGTAATGCGTTAATGGTATCCATGTTTGGGTTATTTGGTTGCGCGTAAAATTAGCCGTTCCGTGCGAATGATAATCTTATTTTGATTAAGTAGATTAAAAGGTAGATTAATGAGTTGCATTGAGTTGGTTCTTTGCCGTAACTTTGATAAAAGATCGCAAATAATAACTCGCATTATCATGAAAAAAATCTTGCTTGTCTCTCTTTTGGTGCTTATACTAAGCCCTGTTTCTGCTCAACTTTTTAAAATTGCTGGTCACGAAGTGGGCTTTGTTTATGTTGGCCCAAAGGCTGGGATGAATTTTGCTAGTATATCGAATTATGGTACAAGCCCCGAAAGAAAAGTAGGCTATCATCTTGGTGTTGTGGGGGAGATTGGGCTTACCTCAATGCTCTCTCTTGAGGGAGAACTCCTTTACAATAGCAAAGGGGTTGTAAATGATTTAGGGTTCGGTACAAAAGAGAAAATAAAGGTAAACTACCTAGGTATTCCTTTATTAGCCAAGCTTTCTTTTGATTTTGTTGGATTATCAAAGGTTTACGCTTTAGGTGGAGCATACGCTAATGTTAGAACTGGTGGTTCTATTGCTTTTGAGTCGGATACTTTTACTGAGGATCCTCTTCCGTTAACCTCAGATGAATGGAAGCGCACCGAATGGGGGCTTGTTCTTGGTGCCGGTGCTGAGTACGACATAAAGTACGGCAAACTAGGCCTGGGATTAAGGTATGAGCAAGGCGTTTCTAAAATGAATAATGTTTATGATAATACCCGTAGTAGCAACTTTGGGTTTTCGCTAACTTTTAAATATGACCTTGTAGATCTCTTCTTCCGCATGAAGAACAAGAGGAACGAAGAGGCTCCAAGTGAGTAGTTTTAGGGTTTCAATTGGGGGATGCTTAGGAAGGAGCGGAGTAATCGGATTGCTGATTAGTCCGCTCCTTTTTTGTGGCTGTATCCTAAAACAACAGCCGGGTAGATTCTGCCCGGCTGTTGTTTTAATGAGGTGTTTGAAATTAGTGTAACTTGTTGCTTATAAGGTGTATAAACTCTTCTCTTGTTTTGTTCTGGCTCAAAAAAGCGCCCGTAAACGCCGATGTTGTGGTAACGGAATTTTGCTTTTGTACGCCCCGCATCTGCATGCACATGTGTGCAGCCTCAATAACAACAGCAACACCAAGGGGATTTAGAGTTTCCTGTATGCAGTCGCGTATTTGCATGGTTAGGCGTTCCTGTACCTGTAATCTCCGTGCAAAAGCTTCAACCACTCTGGCAATTTTGCTTAGCCCTGTAATTTTCCCATTGGGAATATAGGCAACGTGGGCTTTGCCGTAGAACGGAATCATATGGTGCTCGCACATGGAGTAAAGTTCAATGTCCTTAACAATTACCATTTGCCTGTAATCTTCGTTAAACGTGGCTGCACCTAATATTGCTTTAGGGTCAGTGTTGTAGCCTTGAGTAAGGAATTGTATGGCTTTAGCAACTCTAAGGGGCGTTTTCTCTAATCCCTCTCTGTTAACATCTTCGCCAATTAGCTCAAGAATAGCTTTGTAGTGAACCGCCAATTTTTCCGTTGTTTCGGGGTTCCATCTCTCAATCTTTGCGTAACCATCGAATTCGTTAATGGCTCCGCCTCCGTTTATTACTTCCATTTCTATTGTTTTTTCGCAAAAGCGATTAGCTAAATTAAAGTTCGCCAAAATACTCAATAAAATTGTTCTCTGTTTCCTGAACTTTAATTTTATAGAGCTCGGCTCCTAGTTCTTTGATGTGTGGAGCAAGTTCGTCCCATATTGCAATGGACAAGTTCTCGGTAGTGGGTATTTTCCCCTTTAAAAAGGGCACGTCTAGGTTTAGGTTTTTGTGGTCAACCTTATCTATAATATATGTCTTTATAATATTACTAAGGGTTTTTAGGTTAAGCGTAAACCCAATTTCGGGATTAACATCGCCCTTAACCGTAACAAACAGCTCATAGTTATGTCCATGCCAGTTGGGATGAGAGCATTGTCCGTATATCTGAGCGTTCTCTGTATCGCTTAGCTCTTGCTGGAAAAGTCTGTGCGCCGACGAGAACCTCTCCCTTCTGGTTAAATAGGTTTTTGGCATAGTGTGCTGTATTAAATGGGTTTTACCCAAATATAGTTCTTTTGGTTAACAAAAGTAAGCGGTATATTGTTGCTCCAATTTGCAATTGGTGGGCGGGTGCACTTTGTCGGTTCTTAGTTGGAATTCACTATTGTTTAGCTAAGGCTAAATCCAACTTTGGCTCATTATGTGGGGTTGTAAGCCATGTTTGAGGGGATTGCGGGTAAAATAGTATTGGTTTGCGACTCCCCTTTCACTAGTTCGATACTGCTTTTCTGTAGTTACTGTAGTTCAGCCTTTCTCCTTTGCGCTCTTTTTTGCAAATTGCACCGTAAATATCAACAGAAGTGACTGTGCAAAGTATTTTAATAGTATCGGCAACGGCAAGTGAGATTGCTCCGTTAGTAGGCCTTTCATCTAATGTGTTGGAAGGGCGCTGTGTCCTCTTGAGTGAGCGTGGCGGTGTGGCAATATGGTATCTAGTTGCTGGAGTTGGCGCTGCACCCTACGCATATAATTTGGGGCGAACGCTTGCTGGCAAAAGCTTTGAATTGGTAATTGGAGTGGGTATCGCTGGGAGCTATAATCCACACCTGCGGTTAGGAAGCGTGGTTGCTGTTGGCTCCGATACTTTTGCCGATTATGGCGTTGATGATAAGGGCAGGTTTCGTTCTCTTTTTCAAATTGGGTTACTTGATGCTGATTTTAAGCCATACACAAATGGCGTTTTGGTTTGTTCTTCGCCGCTGTGTGTTTCATCGGCCATAGGGCTACCTGTAGTTTCGGGCATAACGGTAGCCTCGGCAACGGGTTCGCATGAGCGGATTGGGTTGCTAAGTGAGCTCTACTCTGCTGATACTGAAACAATGGAGGGGGCATCGTTGTTCTACTGCTGCTTAATGGAGGGCGTTCCCTTTTTATCTGTTCGCTCAGTGTCAAATAGGGTTGAGCCGCGGGATAGGAACCGATGGGATATACCCCTTGCTGTAAATAATCTTTGTGTTGAGGTGTTACGTATTGTTGATTATGTTGTTGGTAATTCACTAGGAAAATAACGGAATGAAACTTACGCTAAGCTTTTCTACCTGTCCTAACGACACGTTTATGTTTGATGCATTGGTTAACAAGCGTATCGATTTACGTGGTTTTGAGTTTGATGTTGCCCTTGCCGATATAGAGGAGCTTAACACACAGGCGCAAAAGGCGCTTCCCGATATCACCAAGATTAGTATAAATGCGTTTGGTGCTGTATCTGGTAGCTACCAGCTGCTCTCGTCGGGAAGTGCGCTAGGTAGCGGTGTTGGCCCTTTAGTTATTAGCAAACGAAAAATTTATCCCGATGAGGTAAAGTATGCCAAGGTTGCTATTCCCGGTTTGCAAACAACGGCGAATTTGCTGTTTTCATTGGCCTATCCCGATGCGCAGAGTAAAAAAGTGTACCTTTTTTCTGATATTGAGGATGTAGTTCTCTCTAACGAGGCCGATATTGGTGTGGTTATCCACGAGAGTAGGTTTACGTACCATAAACGAGGCTTGGTAAAGCTGAATGACCTTGGCGATTTTTGGGAACGGGAAACATCGTTGCCAATTCCATTGGGAGGGATAGCAATTCGCAGGGATTTGCCCAGTAGCGTTAAGCTGGCGGTTCAATCATTGGTTGCTCAAAGCGTTACATTTGCCTTTGCAAATCCTGAAGCCTCAGCAGCTTATGTGCGCTCCTACGCGCAGGAAATGGATATGGACGTTATGCGTAAGCATATACAGCTGTATGTTAATCGCTACTCGGTTGATTTGGGCGATTCTGGGCGTTCGGCCATTAATTTTATCCTAGAAAAGGGGCGGTTCCTCAATTTTTTTAATGAGCTAGTCACACCCGTTTTCGTTTAGATTATACTGCTATTGTACTATGTATATTAGTAGTAAGCCCCTTTTAAACTGGTTGTTACATTTTTTGAGTTAAGGTAGAATGGTGAACCCTTTCCCTAATTTGTTGTTTAATAATTACTCAAATAGTGCTAAAAATGTGCCTTTGGGATATTTTTTATTGTTACATTAGTAATGCATAACCATGAAAGCAGAGATTTTGACGCACAATATTGAACAGGACAAAGCCCCTTTATTTGGAAAGACTAATCGATTCTTAGAACGAATTGATTCTCTCGACGGCAAATGGTATGTGGAGTTTTTTGAGGTTAAATTCTTCTTTTTGGGAATAGAGGTTTATTCGGCTCGTAAAGAAAAGGTTTTTCAGGTATCTAAAAAGTCGAGTTCAGGTGATGATCGTCGCTCCCGAAAAATGGTGTAGCATTTAGCGCAAAGGTGCATTACTCTATGAGGAACGTGTTTGCGAAAGGGCTGCAATAGGCAATAGTGATTACTCTACAACGTATTCTATACAGTTATATCGAGATTGTAAAAAAAAAAGGTCAACTCAGTGAACCTTTTTTTTTGTGATATGTTTATAGAGTATAATAAGTCTAAATAAAAACAATAAAGATATGGCATTCGAATTACCTAAATTACCCTACGCGTTTAATGCTTTAGAGCCTTATATAGATGCAGGTACAATGGAAGTACACCATGGAAAGCATCATGCGGGTTATACAAATAACTTAAATGGAGCAATTCAAGGCTCGTCGCTAGAGGCAATGCCCATAGAGGCAATACTAAAGGATGTGTCAAAACTATCGCCTGCAGTAAGGAATAATGGTGGCGGATTTTATAACCACAACCTGTTTTGGACCGTAATGGCCCCAAATGCAGGGGGCGAACCTCAAGGTGAGGTTGGTAAACTTATTAATAAATCCTTTGGCTCTTTTTCCGAATTCAAAGAGAAGTTCTCTACCGCTGCGGCATCCCGGTTTGGTTCGGGTTGGGCGTGGCTAGTGGTAAACGATGGGAAGTTGGTTGTTGGCTCAACGCCAAATCAGGATAACCCGTTAATGGACATATCGGAGCTAAAAGGCTCTCCAATACTTGCACTTGATGTATGGGAGCACGCATACTACCTAAAGTATCAGAATAGACGACCAGAGTACATTGGTAACTTTTTTAACGTTATTAACTGGGCTCAGGTTGAGAAAAATCTAAATAGTGCATTGGGATAACCAATTTCCTAATGCTCGGTTTGGTTTAAGTTTGGTTTAAGTTTTGGGGTTTACTTTTAGTGGCAGGGAAGGGGTTTCCTGCCACTTTTTTTAATTGCAGCTTCTGATTCTTGTTTGTTTTTCGTAAAATTACAAGAATCAATTTGATGCTAATGCTAAAAAATATACGGAGGCGTATTTTACTATTGCTTTTCGCTTACCTAATTGCGCCATCGGCGTCTGGACTTTTTGCTGTGGAGCCCAACGACGTTGGTTTATTGCTGGTTAAGGCCAGAAGTTCTAGCTCCCTTGGGAAGTTTGAGGAGTCCATGTGGTATGCCAAGAAGGCATTAATCCTTTCTGTTGATGCTAAAAACGTATTGGGCGAGGCGGACTCCCGCTATATGCTTGGCCAAATTTTTCTTGCTTTAGGGAATACCGATAGCTCGTCGTTTTATCTGCATGAGTCATTCCGGCTTTATAATCAGCTGTCCAATTACAAGGGGATTGCCGATGCCTATAATCAGCTGGGAACGCTTCACTACCGGGCTGGCGACTATGATAGCGCAATAATATTTTACAATCGATCCTTGGGTGCACGTGCAACCATTGACGACTCCCTTGGGATATCGCATTCACTTAATAATATTGGGATGATATACGATGCGCGTGGCGATTATGCTAGCGCGCTATCGTACTTCTACCGGTCGTTGGAAATAAAGAAGCGGTTGGGCGACTCTTTGTCCTATTCTCGTTCGCTGGGCAATATTGGCAGCGTTTACCTTAACCAGGGAGATTACCCCAAGTCTCTCAGCTTCTTTATGGAGGCTCTTGCCATTAGAGAGAAGTTTTCTGATCCCGTTGGGATGGCCTACCTGAATAGAAATATTGGCAAGGTAATTACCGCAAGTGGCGATTATAACTTGGCGTTATCATATCTGAATCATGCTCTTTCTATTCTTCGTAACCTCGACGATGATAGGGGTATTGCGCTAACTCTCACATACATGGGGCCTGCATATCAGGCGCAGGCAAGGTACGATAGTGCCCTTATTTGTTACGATGAGGCTATTTTACTCTATCAGCAGGTTGATGAGCCTTCGGGACAGGCTGAAGCTACTGCTTTAAAGGGCATTGTACTTAGAATCAAGGGCCGGTTTGATGAGTCGCTACAGCTCCTTAAGCAGGCGCAACTTGGTTACGGAAAAATGGGCGAACCTAGGGGTACTGCCTGGACGCTAATTGAAATGAGCTCTACGTATATGGCTCTTGGCGATTATGGTGCGGCTAAACGCCTTTCGTTAGATGCCTTAGCTAAGGCTCAGTCCATACGGGCAACGAGCTTGCAGCGCGATGCTCATGAGCTGCTGTCCGAGATATTTAGCAGGGAGGGCGACTGTACTAAATCCTACTACCATTACAAAAGGCACGTTGCCTTTAAGGATAGCCTAGGTGCGCGGCAGCTTCCGTTACAGCTGGTGCAGGTTAACCTAGAGAAGGAGTTGCAGCGCCAAAGGCTTGAACAGCAGGCAAAAACAAAAACCGCTGAGCTGGAGTCGAAAAGGCAACGGTACATAGCCAACTTTTTTATGTTTGCCTTTTTATCCATGATAGTGGTATCGGTACTAACGTACCTTAATCTACTCCAGAAACGTAAGCATAACGATGACTTAGAGCGGCAAAAGCTGGCTATTGAGCAGCAAAATAGGGAAATAATTGAGCAGCGTAACGATATCGAGAGCCATCGTAACCTGGTTGTGCAGCAGCGGGATAGGATTATTAACCTGTTAACTGAACTTGGGGAATCTATTGATTATGCTAAGCGAATACAGCAGGCTATAATGCCTACCCATAAGTTTATTGAGGAGCATTTTAGCGAGTCTTTTATTCTGTCCCTTCCTAGGGAATCGGTTGGAGGTGACTTTTTTTGGGCAACATATGTTGACTCAAAGCTCTACTTTGCAGTGGCCGACTGTACTGGACATGGTATTCCGGGTGGCTTTATGAGCATGCTGGGACTAGCCTACCTTAATCAAATTGTGGCGCAGGAAAAGTGCGGTAGCCCATCGCAAATGCTTGGCGAACTGCGTTCAATTATAATAAAGGCTCTAAACCAAACAGGGAAAGATGACGATAGCTACGATGGTATGGATATGGCCTTGTGTGTGTTCGACCCTAAAACCTACCAGCTAACCTTTGCTGGCGCAAATTCCCCCTTATATGTTGCCTGTAAGCGCACACCTGTAGCATCAGCTAAGGTGCTGCGCCACGGTGTAATTACTGAACTTAAGCCAGACAGAATGCCTGTTGGGTATTACCCTGTGCTAAACCCCTTTACCGAGGTTGCCATAACCCTTTTGCCAGGTGATATGCTATACCTGTTTAGCGATGGATTCCCCGATCAGTTTGGTGGGGCGTTGAACAAGAAGTTTGGGCATGTGGCTTTCCGCGAATTGCTCTCATCAACGGTTGATCTTCCTGTTGATGATCAGCAGCGCTTGCTGTTTGCTGCCTTTGATAGGCATAAAAGAGATTATCCTCAAACCGATGATGTGTTTGTTGTGGGAATAAAGGTGTAGTTCAGCGCCTGACCCTTTTTTAGCTAAACTACAGCTGGTTTTACTGGAGAAACATTGTACCTTTGTTTAGTTACAACCGATAATAAACTAAACATACAAGGTTATGAAGCACGAACTTCCAAAATTACCCTATGCACTAGAGGATTTGGCGCCTGTAATATCTTCACAAACATTGGAGTTTCACTACGGGAAACACCATCAGGCTTATGTAAATAACTTGAATAACCTTATTGTAGGAACCAAGTTTGAGAATGCCGATTTGGAGACCATTGTACGCGAGGCCGATGGTGGTATTTTTAACAATGGTGCGCAGGTGTGGAATCACACATTTTATTTCTCGGCTTTCTCTCCTAAGCCAAAGGCTGCGCCAGCAGGAAAGCTTGCAGAGGCTATTATTGCAGATTTTGGCTCCTTTGAGCAGTTTAAAGAGGCTTTTGCCAAAGCCGCAGCAACCCTTTTTGGTTCTGGCTGGGCTTGGCTGGTTAAGGATGCCTATGGCCATCTGGAAATTGTTCAGGAATCAAACGCAGGGAATCCGCTTCGTACGGGGCTTACTCCGCTTTTAACCTGCGATGTATGGGAGCATGCGTACTATCTTGACTATCAGAATAAGCGTCCCGATTACATTCAGGAGTTCTGGAGCATTGTTGACTGGAGCGTTGTTGAGTATCGATTTGGGAAGTAAACTTTTTACGTAAGTTACTGTCAAAGCAGGTGGACACTAGGTGGAGGTTACTTCATCGTGTTCACCTGCTTTTTAAATTCGGGTTGTTCCCGCTTTATTGCTGTATATAGGGTGTAACTTTTTAATATTTAATACATACCGCTTTATGATTAAGGAACTTGTTTACCGTAATAGGAGCTACAGGCGTTTCCGCGAGGCAAAGCGCGTGAGCCGAGAGCTATTGCTAGAGCTTGTTGATTTGGCACGGATGTCGCCATCGGGTCGTAATATTCAGTCGCTTAAGTACTATCTTTCTGCTGATGTTGCTCTAAATGAGCGAGTGTATCCACTCTTGGCTTGGGCGGGTTACCTAAAGGATTGGGATGGCCCAGTAGAGGGCGAGCGCCCATCGGCATATATTGTTATGCTTGAAGATACATTGGTAGCCCAAGGAATGGTTCATGATCAAGGCATTGCAGCGCAGAGCATTCTTCTGGGTGCTGTAGAAAAAGGTTTGGGTGGCTGCATTATTGCATCGGTAAAGAAGGAGGCGCTATCAAAAGTACTTGGATTACCCAATCACCTAAAGGTTGCACTGGTTATAGCCTTGGGTGAGCCGCTAGAGGAGGTGGTGGTTGACCCAATTGGTCCCGATGGCGATATTAAGTACTGGCGGGACGATAGCCAAGTGCACCATTTGCCAAAGCGTAGCTTAAAAGAGATTGTAGTTGGCTAACAAAAAAATGCAGAGGTAAATTATAAACCTCTGCAATCTTGCTTGTGTAAATGGCTAGCATTTGCCCAATTCAACCTTTACAGGAGTGATATTTTTTAGGTTATCGCTAACAGGGCAGCGTGCGGTTACCGCCTCAAGCCATTTCTTAAGAGTTTCAGCATCGGCATCGGTATCGGGAGTAATCTTTACGGTTATCTCCTTGTAGCCTGCTCTGTCCGCATCGCTTTGTCCGAATAGCTTTGCAGGGTTTAGTGTTCCAGCAAGGTCAATGGTTACCCCGTTTAGCTTAAAGCCCATTTCGGTAGCAACTAAGTGGCTCATTACGTTTAAGCAGCCCGCAAATGCGGCTAGTACGTATTCTACTGGGTTTGGCCCAGCATCGGCTCCGCCAAGATCGGCTGGTTCATCAATAATAATCTCGAATTGGCGTGCTTTTACCACTGTTTTAGTGGCGTTTTCGCTATGTGCTTTTACTCTAAACTTTAAATCTGCCATGGTTATAGTGTTTTTTTGTTAACACTACAAACATAGTGGTAATAAAGGTGTGTTTGCTTAAATAACAAATGGAGCTTTGCGTTGTTTTACCAGTAGTTTTTATGGTGTATAAGATTAATTTTGCATGTAATAGAGTGTTTAAAAACATATTGATTTAAAAGTGAATGCGATGGTAGGCGATGATGTAACCGTAGAGCAGTGCTTTAAGGCGCTGTCGAGGGAACAGGCCGATTTGCTTGTGAACAGCTCCACCGTACTTGTTTACAAGAAGGGCGAAACAATAATTAAGCAGGGCATGCTTGCCTCTAATGTGCTGTTTCTTGAAAAGGGTTTGGTTAAGCTAAACGTAGATTCCGATGGGCAAACAAGTACAATCAAACTTGTTACATCAAATACGTTTATAGGAATAATGTGCGCCTTTGCCAATAAAACGGTGGATTTTTCGGCAGTGGCCCTAGTCGATTCTACCGTTAGGCAGTTTGATAAATCCCGTTTTGAAGAGGCAATTCAGTCTAACAGCCAGTTCTCCTTGCTGCTTATTAAGCTAATGAGCCTTATGACTAACGATATGGTGCATGACCTAACCCGCTTGTCCCGAAAAAATGTGGATGGGGCAATTGCGCTATTTCTGCTGGAACTAGCCAGAATTTTTGGAAGCAATAGGTTTGAACTACCCCTGTCGCGCATAGAAATTGCTGAGGTTATTGGATGCTCAAAGGAGAGCGTTACTAACTCCCTATCGCTATTTAAGCGCGATTCGCTTATTGATATTGATGGGAAAAATGTGGAGCTCCTCGATGCAGGCAAACTTCAGGTTATAGCACGTAATGGGTAAGTGTAGATAAGGTGTGACGCTGAAATTGTTTTGCGACGCTAAGCTTATACCTGAAATTAATTAACTTTGGCTAAAACTATTTGTATGAATAGCAGGAGTTTAATACGTTTTGATTGGGCAATTAAGCGATTGCTACGAAATAAAGCCAACTTCACAATTCTTGAGGGCTTTCTTAGTGAGTTGTTAAGGGAAATGGTTAGCATAGTAACTATTCTTGAGAGTGAGGGTAATCAGAAATTTGAAAACGATAAATACAATCGTGTTGATATTCTTGTTAAAAACTCAAAGGATGAATTGGTAATAGTTGAGGTTCAAAATCAGAATGAATATGACTATTTCCATAGGATGGCATATGGTACATCAAAAGTTATTACAGAATACATTTCGGTTGGAGAGCCTTATAAGAATGTAAAGAAAGTATATTCAGTTAATATCGTGTACTTTGATTTAGGGCAAGGTGATGACTATATTTATTATGGAAAAACTGATTTTGTTGGTATTCACAAGAAGGATAAATTAAGACTATCCGATAAACAAGTAGAGATTCTTGGAAAAAGTGAGCCGTTTGAGATTTTTCCAGAGTACTATGTAATTAAAGTTAACCAATTTAATGACAATGCAATCTCGACGCTTGATGAATGGATTTACTATTTGAAGAACAATGAGGTTCGGGACGAATTTACGGCGAAAGGTATTGATAAAGTAAAAGAATTACTGCGAGTAGATAACCTATCGGAAGAGGATTTAGCAAGCTATAAAAAGTACCAAGAGGATTTAAGGTATAGTGCGAGTATGGCTTGGACTCTTAAGGTTGACGAGGAGGATAGGATTAGAAAGGAGGAACGAAAAAATGAAAAAAAGCAAATAGCCAAAGGGATGAAACAGAAAAATATTGATGTAAAAATAATAATTGAAATAACTGGACTTACAGAGGAAGAAATAGGTGGGTTGTAATTCAAGTTAGCTCTCACTTCTGAGCATTTTTTTATTGTTGGAATGAGCGGGAGGGGAGTGTAAATTAAATGTTAACGTGTGTTATCCTGTGTTATGTGTGATGAAACTAGGTTTGGTGTATTTGATATAAAGCACGAAAGAGAGCGGCAGCTGCCGCTCTCTTTCGTATTCTGGTACAGTTCTATTTAGCTAACTTGTTTAGTTCCAATACGATTTCGTTAATCTGTTCATTGGTAAGCTGTTTGCTTTTGGCTAGTTCGTCTAGTGTTCCCCAAACAGGTTCGCCGCATAAAATGCATATTATTCCACGTTTACTAAGTAGGTGAACCGATTGGGGGATCTTATCTACTAGTTCCTCTATGGTTATGTCCTTTGTAATCATAGCTGAGTTATTGCTTTTTGTTTTGCACTAAGGGGGTGATGACTGATACAACTTCTTAGCGCTACACCTTCCGTATGTTGTTTCTAGTAAAGTTTAGGGTAGCGCTTTGGTTTAGCCTCGTGCATCATATCGTATATAGTTTCAAATACGTTCTCGGCATTTGGGTTTGAGAAGTAGTCGCCATCGGTGGTGTACGCTGGGCGGTGCTCCTGTGCCGTTATGGTGCGGGGTTGTGAGTCCAGATAGTGAAATGCACCACGCTCCTCAACCACTTTCTGCATCATAAATGCAGTGGCACCACCGGGAACATCCTCGTCAAAGAACACTACGCGGTTGGTTTTTTTAACCGATTCCAGTATGGTGTTGGGCAGGTCGAATGGGAGTAGGGTTTGAACATCAATTAGCTCCACCGAAATGCCAAACTCTGCTAGCTGCTCAACGGCCTCCTGTGCAATCCTAACGCAGCTCCCGTAGGTTACCAGGGTAACATCGGTGCCTTGGTGTAGGATCTCTGGAACACCCAAGGGAACTCTGAATTCGCCAATGTTTTCGGGGCGTTTCTCCTTTAAGCGGTAGCCGTTTAGCGGTTCAATAACCAGAGCAGGGTCTTCGCCCTCAAGTAGCGTGTTGTAGAAGCCTGCGGCTTGGGTCATGTTGCGCGGAACGCACACGTAGATGCCCCTAATAGAGTTGATAACCATGCTTAGCGGTGAGCCTGAGTGCCAAACCCCTTCCAGCCTATGTCCACGGGTACTAACAATAACAGGTGCCATTTGCCCGCTTTTGGTTCTCCAGCGTGTGGTGGCCAGGTCGTCGCTCATGGTTTGCAGCGCGTATAGGAGGTAGTCGAAGTACTGTATCTCGGCAACGGGACGTAACCCGCGTAGTGCCATGCCAAGCCCTTGCCCCATAATGGTTGTTTCGCGAATACCCGTGTCGGTTATTCTTAGCTCACCGTACTTGGCTTGCAAACCTTCGTAGGTTTGGTTTACTCCGCCAATTTTGCCCACATCCTCGCCAAAAACAACTAGTTTAGGATTTTTGGCAAGCTGAGTATCCCAGTTGTCGCGCAGAATTTCGCGACCATTAACCATTGGTGAGCTATCGGTGAATATTGGGTCAGCAGCTTTTACCTTTACTGCAGCTTTTTCTGTCTCGCAGTATAGGTGGGTGCTATACAAATCGTTAGCCTTTTCGTAGTTGTTTTTAAGCCATGCCGATAGGTCAGCCTGTAGCTTCTCGCGCATTGAGCAATCGGTGCAAACATGCCTAAGTATTCTTTTTGCCGCGCTCATGTTATCCTTACGAATAGGATTGGCAATTTTACGCAGCTCGTTGCTTATAAGTCCTACCTTATCAACATGTTCGCGTTTGCAAATGCAAGAGCGATTGTCTATGATCTTGATAAGTGCTTCGCGCTCAAGCTTAATGGGCTCTTGGTACTTTTTCCATGCGGCGTCTTTAGCTGCTTTGGCTTCGGCTGCTGCTTGTTTTTCTAGCTCTACTAGCTCCTCGTTAGTGGCAAATCCTTGTTCAATAATCCACTTGCGCAGCTGGTTGTTTGCATCGTATTCTGTTTCCCATTCGAGCCGCTCGGCCGATTTGTATCGCTCATGCGAGCCCGATGTAGAGTGCCCCTGAGGCTGCGTTAGCTCCGTAATGTGGAACAGAACCGGCGTGTGCTGGGTGCGGCAAAGTTCTACCCCTTTGGCAAAGGTTTCAACTAGCTCCAGGTAGTTCCATCCGCGGGCTTTAAATATATGGTAGCCCGTTTTATCACCCTCCTGTTTCTTGAACCCGTCCAGTACCCGGCTAATATCGGCGTGGGTGGTTTGGTAGTCCTTAGATACGGAAATCCCGTAACCATCGTCCCAAACGGTCATAGCCATAGGAACCTGAAGCACGCCTGCTGCGTTAATTGTTTCCCAGAAATGTCCCTCGGAGGTGCTGGCGTCGCCAATGGTTCCAAAGGCAACCTCGTTACCGTTATGGCTAAAGGTTTTGAGCTGCTTTAGCTCATCTACATTCCTAAAAAGTTTTGATGCGTAGGCCAGACCCAGCAAGCGGGGCATTTGTCCAGCGGTAGGCGATATGTCTGATGAGGTGTTCTTCATCATTGTTAAATCCTTCCATGTTCCATCGGGATTAAGGCTGCGTGTGGCAAAGTGGTTATTAAAGGATCGGCCGACGTTACCAGGGTTAAGCTCAACTTTGGTTTGTCCGTAAAGTTGCGCAAAAAAATCCTCAACGGAGTACATCCCTGTAGCCATCATAAAGGTTTGGTCGCGGTAGTATCCAGAGCGCCAGTCGCCCTTGTTAAAGGTTTTGGCTAGGGCTATTTGCGCAACCTCTTTGCCGTCGCCAAAAATTCCAAACTTGGCTTTCCCCGTTAGTACCTCTTTGCGTCCCAATAGGCTTGTTTCGCGGCTTAGAACGGCAAGTTTATAGTCGGAAAGAATTTCCTCTTTTGATATGTTTCCCTGTGAGCTGGTTTTTAAGCTATTTTTTGCTGACATAGTGGTATGGTTGTGTATTCTCAAATTTACAAAAGAATTGTGGGCTAATCAATTACTGTGATGTAACCGTTTAGCTAATAGCGATTTTTGGTTGCATTCAGTTGTTTACATGGAATAACAACCGTTTAAGGAAAAGGTTTGAAAATATCAACTTGCGATGCTTTAATCTATGCTTATACATGCAAAGAGCCTATTACCAATCCCCTTCTTTTTACTTGTATGTGTGCAAGATGGGGAGGTAAGCCTTGTTGTGCGCGGGTTGCTTAAGGAAGCAATTGCTGTTTAATTAGTCATATCTGTTGACTATTTTTACTTCGTTTCGCAGAAATTTGCTATTTTGCCAGATAAACGATTCAATATGCCAAGCGAACTTAACATGGATTACTTTAGGGTTAAGCACGAACAGATTTTACCCCAAAAAGGGCGAGTTCTTTTGGCTGAACCATCTCTTGTTGACGAGTATTTTAAGCGTTCGGTTGTTCTGCTTGTTGAGCACGATGATAAAAACACGGTTGGCTTTGTGCTAAATAAGATGCTTGAGTTTAGTATAACAGAACTGATGCCCGATTTCCCCGCTTTTGATGCAAAAATATCCATTGGAGGGCCTGTTGCTCCCAATACCATCCATTTTATACATACCGTTGGAACGCTAATTCCTGACACTACCCGTGTAGGTGAGGGCTTGTATTGGGGCGGCGATTTTGATGTGCTTAAGGATCTGGTTGCCACAAAGGGGATTACCAAGAATCAGATTCGCTTTTTTGTTGGCTATGCTGGGTGGAGCGAGAATCAGCTGGCAAAGGAGATAGAGGAGGAGTCGTGGTTGGTTACCGAGTTAGATACGGTACAAGTAATGGGTGGCAATGAGGATCTTTGGAAGCGAACCGTTGAGCAGCTGGGTAATAGGTATAAGCCATGGATGCTCTATCCCGAGAATCCATCGTTAAACTGATCGGGGAATGTAACCCTATTAAGCTTGTCGCAAATTAGCCGGCTTACTTTACTAAAGTAGCGGCGCTGTTGGTACCCCACAGCCCAGCGTATGCCGCTAATGGCGTTGGTAAAGAACACTTCATCAGCTTCTAGCAGCAATTCGGGGTGTATGGCAACCTGACTTCGAACTTGTAAGCCCAGTGTGTTTGCAATATCAATAACCAGTTTACGGGTAATGCCTGCCACGCAACCCTCTGCAAGCGATGGCGTGAATAGCTCTTTCCCGCGGAGGATGAATATATTTGATGAGGTTCCCTCGGATATTCGTCCTTGGTCGTTCAGCAGAATGCAGTCGTCCAGTTCGTTTTGCTCCTTGTATATCCCTGCCATTACGTAGAACAGGGCATTGCAACTTTTTATTGATGATAGGGCGTTAAGGGGCTTCTGCATCTCTGGGTAAATATCAATGGTGATGCCCTTTGTGTTAATATCAAACATTTTGTGGCTAAGGGGTTTGCTCTCAATTACAATGTGAACGGCGTTATTGGTAGGGGTGTAAAGCCCTCCTTCTCTTCTAAAAACCGTAAGCCGTATTCTGGTGCTTCCAAAGAGCCTGTTTTTGTTGAGCAGGCGAGTAATCTCATTCGAAATATTCTCTACGGTAAGGAACGAGGGGATATCCATGTGCAGTAGCGACATTCCGTAGGTTAGCCGTTGAATGTGAAGATCTACATGACGGGCTGTAGTGCCAAAGGCGTGAATGGTTTCAAAAAGTCCATCGCCATAGGCAAACGCCCTATTGCCTATGCTTAGTGCAGGTTTTGCTGCATCAAGCATATCGCCATCAAACCATATGTAGCTTTTTCCTATCACAATGTTTGGTTGTTGCTTGGTGTTTGCTCTTTTATGTAGCTAAGTAGTTGGGGTTGAATGAGGGAATAGGTTAGTGTGCTGGGTAAATGATCAAATAGCTTTACTTCTTTTATCTCGCTTTCGGGTAGTGGCCCTAGTGTTTCTATGTGGGCTAGGAATAGCCTATTCCAGCTTAGCTTTCCTTTAAACTCAACTGCAAAGTCGGCAATGGGGGCAAGGGTGTAGGCAATGGCTCCTGTCTCCTCAAAAAGCTCCCTGCTTGCGGCATTGTTAACGGTTTCGTTGGGTTCCACATGTCCTCCGGGCATCTCCCATGTATCCCTATCTCTATGCCTAACCCACAACCACCTGTTTTGGTGCTTGGCTGCAATTACCACGTAGTTGTAGCCAAGTTCTTTGTGGCTAATGGGATAGTAGCTTATTAGGGGTTGCTGCATAGGGGTGTGGCTATAGTAATCCTAGTTGATGCAAGAATACCTTTATAAGGCTGGGCTGTACCAGAATAGGGTAAATAAATCCAAATACAGCGCCAACAAAGTGCGCATCGTGGTTTATGTTGTCGTTACCCTTTTTGCTCATGTAGTGAGAGTACGCCAAGTAAACCACCCCAAAAAGGATGGCGGGAATGGGGATGATACCCATAATTAGCAGCTTACTAAGCGGTTGGAAAAATATCGATGCAAAAACTATTGCCGAAACAGCTCCCGAGGCACCAACCCCTTGGTAGTAGTAATCGTTTTTGTGCTTTTTTATTGTTGATAGCGTGCTGATTACTGCTCCTCCTATGTATAGTACCAGAAAATGAAAGGTTACATTAGTTACTATGCCAGCATGCATAAGCTCCTTAAATGTATTCTCTACTGCAATGCCGAACGAGAGGAGCACAATCATGTTAACCGCAAGGTGAATGTAGTCGGCATGAACAAGCGCGTGGGTTATAATTCTAAAGAACTCCTTGTTGTGAATAATTTGGTACGGGCTAAGTAGTAGCTTGTCCATTATAGCTCTGTTGCTAAACGCTATTACAGAAACTATTGCAGTTATTGCAATTATTATAATTGTTATGCTTATCATAAATGGGTTTTAATACGTAACAACGAAGATACTATTATGTTTTGTGCACAGAGTATGTAGTTGTGCTTCCCGCCACAAATGTAACGATACTATTAGGAGTATAGTATTTTAAAAACGAGTTCCCTTAGTAATTCGCCTTGGTCGGTTGAGTCGTTATTCACGCCTTTTGCTCTTAGGTCGTACTCGCGCAGTAGGCTAATTATTTGGAAGCACTTTGTTGTGGTGTAAAACTGTGCGGCTTTGCGGTACTCCTTTAAGAAGAAGGGGTGTACGCCAAGCTCCTTGGCAAGTTCTGCCTCGGAAAGGCTCTTTAAAATATGCAGCTTAAAGAGCTTTATGTAGTACTGGAATACGGCCGAAATGGTTACCACAAAGGGATTGTTAGAAGGATTTTTGGCGAAGTGATCAACAATGAGAAATGCCTTTGCCGCATCCCTCTCGCCAAGCGCTTTGGTAAGCTCAAAGCGGTTAAAGTCTTTGCTAAGCCCAATGTTTTTCTCTATGTGGTCGGCGGTTACGGTTTTGGTGTTTGGGGGGAGTGTAATAATGAGCTTTTCTAGCTCGTTAACGATTTTACTGAGGTCGGTTCCCAAAAAATCGGTGAGCAGCGTTGCCGGTTTTATGGCAATGGAAATCTCTTTTACTGCAAGGTAGCGTACAATCCACTCGGGAACCTGATTCTCATAAAAAGAGTTAGACTCAAAAAAAACGCCCACCTTACCGGCAAGGGAGAAAAGGGATTTTAACCCCTTTGTGGGTTTGCCCATTTTTTCGCCTGGTTTCCCCTTGTAGCAAACCACCAGAATAGTGGTTTGCTGTGGGGCTTTTAGGTAGTGCTCTAAGTCCTCTATTTTTTTTAAGTGCTGCGCCTCCTTAACAATAACCACTTGGTGGTTGGCCATCATGGGGAATCGGCGAGCTGCATCTATAATATTGCCAACTTCGGAGTCCTTTCCGTAAAGAACTACTTGGTTAAAGTCCTTTTCCGATTCGCTTAGTAAATTGTCGGATATGTAGTCAGAAATCTTGTCGATAAAGTACGACTCGTCGCCAACCAGAAAATAAACGGGCTTGTAAATTTTCCGTTTAAGATTGGCTAAAATCTCATTGCAATCCTCTTCGCTCGATCTCTTCTTTGCCATATCGTTAGAATCTTAGGTGTTTAACCGAACGTCCATCGTTGCGTAGCTCCTGAAGCGACTCAATGCCAATTTTAATGTGATCTTCAACAAAGAGGTTGGTAACAACCTTATCGCTGTTAGAAGTTTTTACCCCGGTAGATATCATTGGTTGATCGGAAACCAGCAGTAGCGCTCCGGCAGGGATCTCATTGGCAAAGCCTACCGTAAAAATGGTAGCCGTTTCCATGTCAATAGCCATGGCACGGGTAAGGCGAAGGTACTCCTTAAAGTCCTCGTCGTACTCCCACACCCTGCGGTTGGTTGTAAGAACTGTTCCTGTCCAATAGTCGCGGTTGTGATTCCTAATTGTGGTTGATACCGCACGTTGAAGGTTGAAGGCGGGTAACGCAGGAACCTCTGGCGGAAAGTAGTCGTTAGAGGTTCCCTCGTGCCTAATGGCGGCAATGGGAAGTATTAGGTCGCCAAGCTCATTTTTACGCTTTAATCCGCCGCACTTCCCAAGGAAAAGTACTGCTTCGGGATTAATTGCCCCTAGCAAGTCCATTATGGTTGCCGCATTGGGGCTACCCATGCCAAAATCAATCATGGTAATGCCGTTAGCTGTTGCTGCAGGCATGTTTGCATGAGGATCGTGAATCTCAACGTTGTTGTGTTTGGCAAAAAAATCTAAATAACCTCTAAAGTTTGTAAGTAGAATGTGAGTGCCAAATTTGTCTAAAGAAAGGCCTGTGTAGCGTGGTAGCCAGTTAGAAACAATTTCATGTTTTGTTTTCATATCTATCATACTTTGGGCAAAAATAGTTTTTTTTTCTGAAGTAGTAGGGGTTAGGGAATAAGTGATAAGTAAATCATTCCTACTTTAGTTTTATTGGTTATGCCTACAGTGCTGTTTCTGGGCTGCTTTGGTGAAAATTTGGGGGGTGGTTGCTGGCAGGTGAGACTATTGGTAACAAGATACAGTTTGCGGGATGGGATCATAAATACGTATATATGCGTGTGGGAACACAATCTGAACTAATGTTGTGTGCTTTGTAAGTATGTGCATTACAGATTTTGGTCTGTTTAAGGCTGGCTTTCAATTGCTTCCCTTGTTTTCTTGTTTTGTACAGTTTCTTTTTTGTTCCACTGTTACTTTAATGGGTAGAGTTGTAAACCACAGGAAAAAACAGGATTGCACTTCTAACGTTTTCATATCGTTTATACCCTCTTTCACGTCTGTGCTCTTGGTGTCGTGGCACGTAGCATAGGTAGGAAGCACAACCCGAATAGGAGCTACATCCCGTAGGGATGAGCCGTTGGCCTCTTTGATTCGAACGCCCCTTGCGGAACTAAAAACATGCTATTGAGCGCTTTAATCTACCAATAGATTGCCCCTAGCCGGATCTAAAATAAGCGTATAACGAATCACCTTTGCCCATTGAAATTGTGGTAGAACCCTTTTTTTACTACTTTTCCGAAAAATAGATTATGCTTCCAGTGCTGAATCTTCCAGCGTTTGATATTAAAACAAGGGTTACTGCGGGAAATGTTCAAGTATTTGATATATGCCGAGGTAAGTACGTGGCGTTAACTCCCGAAGAGTGGGTTAGGCAGCACTTTTTAAACTACTTGCTTACATGTTTAGATGTACCCAAAGGGGTTATGGCTGTAGAGCATCCCATTGAGTGGAATGGGATGAGCTACAGAGCCGATATTGTTGTTTTTTCGCGTCAGGGGAAACCGCTGCTTGTAGTTGAGTGCAAGGCTCCTACAGTAGAACTGTCGCAGGAAACCTTTGTGCAAGCGGCTCGATATAACTTTTACCTAAAGGCTCCGTTACTTGCCATATCTAACGGGGGGAAGCATTTTTTTGCAAAGGTTGATTTGATTCAGAAGCGCTCGGAGCAGCTTAGTGCCTTACCCAATTATGCTGAGATGATTTTGCTGGCGCAATAACTTTTCTAGTTCCTTTTTGTGCTTCCGCTAAATGGGTTTATTAGCTGGAGCATAATTTCATCGAGCCATCCGTTGTTGGTTTTTAACCACTGCTTTTTTGTGCCAACTACCTGAAAGTTATGATTTTTGAATAGCTGTAAACTTACGGTATTCTCGCTTGAGATATTGCAGTACAGCTGATGTAGCTGCAGCGTTTCGAATGAGTACTTAATAAGAACGCTTAGCGCTTCTGTTGCATAGCCTTTTTGTCTAAACTCGTTGTTGGCAATAAGTATTCCAACCCCTGCGCGAAGGTGAAAGGGGTCAAAGTCATACAAGTCAACAATACCCACAGGAACGGTCATTAATGCGTTCTGGTTTTTTGCTTCAATTACTAGTCTAAGCTGCTTGCTCTCCCAAATATCAATGTGCGATGTTTCGATGTAACGTTTTAGTACAAATCGGGAGAATGGGGTTAACGTGTTGCTAACCTTCCATATCTCCATGTTGTTTTCCCAGTTGTAAAGTAGCTCCAAATCTGATGGTTCTGGAGCTCTAAGCTTTATTGTGTTGCTCTCAAGGGTGCTATGGTTCATGGGTAATGTTTTAAATGCGTAGTAACAAGTTAATGTTTTATACTAAACTTCGCTAGTTTTTTTTAGGATTGCAAAAATAGGAAAAAGGAGGGAGGAGGATGAAGTAAGGATAAAGGATAAAGCTTACGATTCAAAGTTCAAGATTTAAAATTTAGGACTCAATAGTTTGTGAGCTGACCCAGAGCAAGGTGAGCAAGGTAAAAGGATAAAGGGATACCCATTAAACGCAAAAAACAAAACATAAAATAAGAATGGCAGCCCAATATCGCATCGGTCTGCCATTCTCCACCTAATACTAACAGATTGGTTAAGAGGAAGGCGAGAAACTGCCTGTCTGCACTACACCTGTTAATAACCTAAACCTTAAAGGGCGCGTTTGTTGTAACCCTTTTTCTTGGAATTTACTAGCACTAACATTTCCTTTTTAAATACTTTGTGCGAATAGGTTCTAAGCGTACGAGACACAATCGATTTGCTTATTATCAACCTTAATGCTTTTAATGGCGTTGTACTTAAGCACTACTGCGTTACCTCGCTCTCCTGTCTTTGCTACGAAATGCTTTGTTGATTTGGGCGCAAAGGATTTGATCGGAATTTGATACGTTTTTTGACCATCGGAAACCTCAAGATTAAACTTGGCGTCGAACAGTAGGCGGCTAAGGGAATCCTCGTTGAAAAATAAGAATCTCATACGAAAATTGTTTTATAGTTTATAGATACAAATGTATTGGATGTGTATGAGCTGATTGTTAAGTGGATGTGATGTTATTATAAAGTTAGTGTAGCGTTGCTATGCTGGTGCTTGTAATAAAAAATCCCCCAACAGGGCTGTTGGGGGATTTTGGGTTAAATGGTATTTGTTACTTAAAGGCTTTTTCTGGTAGCCCATCGCCTTCAAGCGCTAGGCGCTTAAAGTACTCGGGAACTGGTTTGCCCGTAAGGGTATCAACATACATTTTGGCTAGCTGCATGCCAAGCATAAAGCCCTGACCGCGGAGGCCAAGGAAAAGGCCATGTGCAGGGTCAACAAACATGCGAGGCTCTACGTAGTAGCCAGCCCAAACCGCTTGGAACCCAACGGAGCTAAGCTCTGGTATCCAGCCAGCAAATACTTCGGAGGCAATCTCAATGAACTCTTGGGAGTTGATTTTAAGATTTTTTTCGGCCTCTTGTGGGTCGGTTGCGGGCGATGCGCAGCCAATAATTTGGCCTGTTTCTGCTAGCTGCTGGCCGTAAACAGCAACAAATCCCTTGTACTTTCTGCGGTCTATAAGCATGCCCAGAGGATCGCCATTAACGCCCATCCAGGGTAGGCGGCGGGTGATGAATGCCTGGTGCTTTACAGGGTATATGCCAAGTTCGTGTCCAAGCATGCGTGCATACTTTTCGCCAGTTGGGCCAAGTGCATTTACAAACTCATCGGCGTGGTACTCAATGTAGGTTTTATCGTGGTCGCGAACCAATGCAACGTACTTGTTACCCTCCTTGTGTACGCTAATTAGCTCGCAATCCTCCTTAACGGTTCCGCCCTTTGCTAATCCTATTTTGCGGAGTAAATCTACGGTCTTACCAGGTGTTGCCTGCCAGCAATCCTTAGTGATAAGAGCTGCCTGATAGGTGCTAAGGCTTTTGTTAAAGAACGGCGATATCTCCTTTTGGAAATCCTTAGGTTCAACCATGTAGGCGTTGCTCCACGCCCTAGAAGCCTCAAGTGCTTTATAAGTGGCCTCGTCGTGGGCAAAGTTAACGTAGTTTATTGGGCGGTAATCTATGTTGCTTAGCGTGTTAAGCTCCTTGAATATATCGTGGCTCTTTGATGCTATGTCGGCAATTTCGGGAAGGGAGAATGCGGTTCTACCACCGGCAATGTTACGCCACGATGCTCCACGTCCAAAGTTAAGCAGTACGGGTTGCATTCCAGCCTCGGCCATGTAGCGAAATAGCGCGCTACCAGCAATACCACCACCAGCAATAAGGCTTTTAACCTTAACTATGGTTGCCCTTTTACCATTGATGCCTGTAACGTACGTTGGGTTTGTAGTTTTAGGGAATAGCTCGCCCATGCTTACCTGATTGCTCAGTGGGCCGCGCGGAGTGGCGTCGCCAACAATTTGTATTCCCTTAGGAATAAGTGCAGTTTTTAAACGCTTTATACAGCGCTTGCCTCTACAAGCACCCATTCCTAGGCGGGTGGTATGTTTAATCTCGTCGGCCGATATAAACTTGCGGTCGCCAATGGTTTCAAGTATCTCGTCCATGCTAACATCGTCGCAGTGGCAAACGTAGGTTTTCTCCTCTTGTTTGTACGATGTTTTGCTAATCTGAATGGGGGAGGGGAAGTTCTCCTTAACAATAAAGCCGCGCACATTGGTTAGCTCCTCGCCATGAAGGGTGTTGCTCTTAACGCGGGCTATGTTGGTTTTGTTTGGTTTGCGAAGGATTTTCTCTACTACGCCCTCGCCAAGCTTATTGCCGTTGTTATCAACAAGAAAAACCTCGGCACCCTCTTTAATCTCATACTCAATGGGTAGGAATAGCCAATCCTTTGCTAGGTGATAGCCAAAAATTGCAAGTCCGGGACATTGGTACACGCAATCCATACAGCCAATGCACTTATCAAAATCGATATGAGGAACGGTGCTGGTGCTGGTTTTGGTTATGGCGCCGTGTGGACAGGCAAATTCGCATGGGTTACAAGCAAAGCCGTAAAGGCAGTCAATTTTTACGAATGGCTTTTTTGCCATACGCTCTGCGGTTGGGTGGTATGGCTCCTCCCTTACTCTGAATGGGTGCTGCTGGCTGTCTATATACTCCTTGCTTATGGCTAGGTAGCTGTCGTAGTTGCAACGCACGCCCATTTCCTGAATAATATCGTATGCTGCCTGTTTTCCTCGTAGAACCGCGCTTGTGCCTTCGCCAATGCGAATGGCGTCGCCAGCTCCGTAGCAGTGGCGGCCAAAAATCTCGTTGCCCTTAATTAGCAGCTGGTCGTCGGGAACAAGCCCTGTGCAGATATTAATAGCGTCAATCCCCTCAACAAGCTGCTCGGTGCCGGGGATTGCCTTAAAGTTCTCGCAGTCGGCAATAATGGCGCCCTTAATGCCATCGCGATTCTCGTTGGGGATAGCCTTAATAAGAATCTTGTTTAGCATAACGGGTATTCCCAAGCGGCGAACACGGTTTGCCTGAACGGGGAACCCCCCTTCGCGAGGCATTGCCTCTATAATAGCTTTTACGTTGGCTCCAGCCTGCATTAGCTGGTAGCTGGTAAGGTAACCAATGTTTCCTGCTCCAACGGTAAGTACGTTTTTGCCAAGCAGGGTGAACTCTTGGTTCATCATTTTTTGAACCACGGCTGCGGTGTAAACGCCTGGAAGGTCATCGTTCTCAAAGGTTGGCATAAAAGGCACCGCTCCAGAGGCAACTACAAGGTAATCGGCCTCAACGTAGTAAATCTCTTCGGTTTTTACGTTTTTAATGGCAATGCGCTTTCCTTCTAGGATATCCCAAACGGTGCTGTCAAGGAAAATACCTTCGTGGCTATCGCCCGCAAGGGTTTTGGCGATATCAAATCCACGCATGCCTCCAAATTTCTTCTCCTTCTCAAAGAAAAAGAACTGGTGGGTTTGCATGTTGAATTGCCCACCAATGGTAGAGTTATTATCAATAACAATGTTCTCTACGTTGTGCTGAAGAAGCGCTTCGCGAGCAGCAAGTCCTGCAGGCCCTGCTCCAACAATGGCAACTGTGGTTTTGTAGATTTTGGTAGAGTGCTCGTTGCTTGAAACCTTAACGCTAGGTGTGTACTCGTGGGGGATTTCGCGAACCTCACTAACGTTATCAACAGTGGTAATGCAGATGCGCTTAATTTGCCCATCAACAAGCATTTCGCAAGCACCGCACTTGCCTATGCCGCACTCAAGGCTGCGCTCGCGGTTCTCAATGCTGTGACTGTGTACGGGGAAGCCTGCTTGGTGGAGAGCAGCTGCAATGGTAAACCCTTTCTCGCCAACAACAGTCTTCCCTTGGAACTGGAAGGTTACTGTCTCCCTTTTGGGCACTTCGAGAATTGGGTGGGTCTCAATTTTGTGCATATGACTATAATTAAGTTTTGGGTTTTTGGGTTTTATTTCAAGGGCTTAAAGTAGTTATTCACTTCTGCTAATTTAATGATGTTTGTCAGGGTTTGGTGTTTGGCTCTTAGCTATTTGTGCTTGCTAAAGAATGTTGGGGCGTTGTAGCGTGTTTCGTTTATTCCTTTGCTTGCACGCTATTTCAAATAAAAAAGGAGCCACATGCCGTGGCCCCTTTTTTAGGATTGTGAGTAAGCGCGGTGCCTACTGGACAATTACACGTAGTGCAACCGATTTTTTTGCAGTAGATACCTTGAGTAGGTAAAGTCCGCTCTTTAGGGTAGATACGTTTATTCTTCCCGACACCTCAGCTTGTTGTGCCGTTTGCTCTTTCCAAACTTGCTGACCTGTAACATTGAATAGCTCCACGCTAAAAATGGCAGGCGTTTCGCTGCTAATGGTGTAGTGCAGCTCATTGCTAACAGGATTTGGGAAGATGCTAACCGTTGCGCCAATGCCGTTTATGTATCCAATATTATCGGCAAGTTCAAGCGTAATGGTATCGGAGAATTCGCAGCCTTTGCTGTCGGTAACGGTTATCCAGTACTTATCGGGGCCTTGAGCGGAGATAGACTGGGTGGTTTCCTCTGTGTTCCACAAGTACTCCACGTTTTCGATGTTGGCCGTAAGGGTGTAAGGGAATTTAACCCTAAGGCTTTCTGCGCCTAGGTCAAACTCTGGTAGCGGGTTAAAGGTAACCAGTACACCATCGTTGCCAGTACATCCGTTCTCGTGGGTAATTGTGATTGTGTATGTACCCGTTTGGTTAACGGTAAGGATTTTTCCAGTTGTTCCGTCGTTCCATCTGTACTGCACCACATTCTCAACATCGGGAGCCGTTAGGGTAATCTCCTCGCCTTGGCATGTTTCAATGTCGTCGCCAAGGGCAATGGTTGGGCGAGGCTTAACAATAACGTTTACCTCATCGGCGCCAGTACATCCGTTGGCATCGGTTACCGTAACGCTGTAGTCGCCAGCAGCGCTCACCCCAATGGTTTGGGTAATGGCGCCAGTGCTCCATAGGTAGGTGGCGTTATCTACGCCCGGGTTAAGGGTAACGGTTTGCCCTTGGCAAATGGAGCGGTCGTCGCCTAGGTTAACGGTGGGAGCTTCTACTGTTGTTACTGTGATAGACCCTTCGGCTATACAGCCATCGTTGTTTGTAGTGCTAACAGCGTATGTGCCCGAGGTGCTAACGGTAATAGTTGGAGTAGTTTCGGTTAATGTTTCACCATCTTTTGTCCACGAGTATATTGTGCCGTAGCTGCCTGCATCAAGGGTAATTGGATTGTCGTTGGTGCAAAGAGTTGTATTTCCTTGGATGTTTATGCTAATAATATCCTCAAACGTAACAATTACGTTATCTGAACCAACGCAACCATCAATAGTTGTAACTATAACAGCGTATTTTCCTGCTTGGTTAACCTCAAGTTGCTGTTGTGTTTCGCTTAGTGTCTCCCCATCCTTAGACCAAACATAGGTTGAGCCACTGTTTTCGGCATTGAGAGTAACCGTTTGTCCTGTGCAGTATGCCGCATCGGCGCCTAGGTTTACAACAGGAAGAGGTATTGATGTTATGGTTGCGCTACCAGTAGCAGTACATCCATCGGTTGATGTAACAACAACATCGTAAACACCGCCTTGGTTAACCTCAAGTTGCTGTTGTGTTTCGCTTAGTGTCTCCCCATCCTTAGACCATACGTACGATTGCGCATCTGGAACTTGTGCATCGAGAGTGGTGGTGCTGCCTTGGCAAAGGTTGGTGCTGTTGGGTAAGCTCACATTTATGCTAGCGAAGCTGCTTATTTGTGTAGCAAGTGTGTTGTTAGTCACATTCTCGTCGAAGGTTGTGGTAATCTCAATGTTATGAGTTCCTGGTGCCGATAAATCAAGAGCCTTTAGGAAAGTGTGAGTGTACTCCCCTTGCTTCTCTATGTCTGTAGCAAGAATAAACCCTAGGTCTATATCAACAATCTCATTGTTTGGTTTTGTTTGCTTTGCCGATAACTGTATGTATGTGCCAGATAGGATTGGATTATTGCCCTGGTTGTTAAATTTCACGCTAAAGTTTTCCTGAGTTCCTAGTCCACATGAATTCGTTGGTCCTGTTATCTCCGAAATGGCAATGTCTTGGTTGTCGTAGGTTAGGGTAATGCAATCGTCGGCATAACAGCCATGAATGTTGTAAACTCTAGCACAGGCAGTGCCGCTACCAGAAACTTCAATGATAGGAGTATTCTTGTCGCCTGTAGCATACGCTAGTGAACCATTTAGCGTCCATTCAACCCCGCCGTCGAAACCAGAAGCATCTAGTTCAAAAGTTGGCGTTGTGTAGTTTTGGTCGCCAATACCTCCCATTAGTTCGAAGCCTACATTTGGGTATGATTCAACTGTTTCTGTGTAAGAGTTGTTAGCCTCATTCATGTCGTTGGGAAGAATAACCCTAACGGCAATGTCAGTTGATTTTAACGAGTGGCTATCCGATACTATGTTAGCAACTGTGTTTAACGTTTGAGTTAGTGTTCCTTCGGGAATTAATTGCGAGGCAAGAGTATGGTCTTCAATTACTTCGGGGTTACTGCCAATGGTAACACCAATTTGGTAGCTGGTACCTGCAGGTAAAATCCACGAACTGTTGTTTTTTGCCGTAACGGTAATGACCTCTGCATCTGTTTTACTGCATCCCGAAACGGGGCTGGTAATATCGGTTGCTTCCATATCATCAATAAAGAATGATAGTTTGACCGATGCCGATCCGCTACAGCCGTAAGGGTCAGTAACGGTTAGCCTGTAAAAGCCATCGCCTTTCCCCTCGGTTTGTTGCGATGCAATGTAGGTTGCGCTTGTTCCAACGGTTTCGTAGGTTCCGCTTACCGATGTTGAGTACTCCCATAGGTACGAGATGTAGCCAGGATCTGGAGTTGCACTTAGCTCCTCGATCCATGCGTGTACATCGTGGTCGGAGCCAATGGTAAATACAGGGTATCCTGTAGATATAATTGTTGTGGTTAATGCGTTGTTGCTTAGGTTTATATCTTCAATGCCGTTTAGCATTGCCTCTGCTTTGATAGACGCAGTGTTTAATCCGTTAAGCAGTGTTTGTGCATTAACGTTTGTAAACGTAAATGTTGTTGTGCTATTTATGTCTAATGGGTTTGTTAGCGTAAAGCTTTCCTCTCCATTAAGAACTAGCGTTCCATCTAGGTAAAGTTTAAAGTCAATAACTGTTCCTGCGGGGAATGGCTTGGAACCGCTATTGGCAATAGCAACGGTTACCTCGGGGAGGTTGTCGTCTAGTGAGCATTTTGAAACAGGGTCGATTATACCTACAACTTTTAGGTCGGTAGTAATAATGCTTACCGATGCTGATGCAGAGCATCCCTCTTGGTTAGATGCAGTAACGGTATATAAATCGTCGGGTATGCCATAAACTATAAGGTTACGGGTTGTGGCGCCAGTGTTCCAGTTAAAAATAGAACAATCCTCCGAGTAAGTTGGTGATATAGTTAACTCCGAACTACTTGTAAATACTGATTTTATTACATCTGGCGAAATGGTAACTGTTGGAGATCTTTTTACCATGATATTCACATCGCGCGAGTCGTTAGTAGGATCGCAATCGTCTTCCATGTTGGTTGCAACCCTTACTGCGTTCATTCCAAGCGCTAGTTTAATTGGGCTGGGCAAAGCTACGGTTTGGGTTTGTCCGGACGATAGTGGCTCTGTAATTTCAATGTTAAGTGTTTGGTCGCCTACAGGGGTGTTGAAAATAAGGTCAAGAATTGTGCCCACGGGATACGTGTCAAGTCCGTAGTTCTGAATAACCACATTAAATGTTATTCCCTCTTCAGTTTGACAATAGTCTGCTTCTAGCCCTTCAATAGAGAATATACCAAGGTCTTTTGCGTTTATGGTAAATTCAGTTACGGCTTCGCCGCAGCCATGTAGTGTGCTAACGGTTAACCTGTAGTCGGCGCTATTGTTAACGGTAATGGGTAGCCTTTCTCCTCCGTTAATGGCACTACTTGATATGTCAACCCAACTGGCGGTTCCAAGTAGCTTGCGCTCCCATTTATAGGTGGCGTATCCAGTACCTGCATCAAAGGATAGGGTGTCTGGTTGCAAGCTCTTAATAATTCTGTTTAAAGGTAGTTCTTTGGGGTTTGCTCCAACCTTATTGAGTACCATAACATCTGCTTCGGGGGCACCCCATGTGTTAACCTCTTGTTCTGGAGCAAAGTCGTTACTGTAATCTGTGTCACTAGGATACCTTGTTCCAATTGCAATGGTATATGCTCCTTTCTTGGAAAGATCGATACCCGAAGTAAAGGTGTAGGGGTATGTTGTGCTAGTTGCTATTCCGCCTGCTGGTACAGTAATGTTTTCGGTTAATACAGTGTAGCCATTTGCGCGTATTGCAACCGGTATGCTTTCCCCTTCGGCTAGGTCGCGTCCTAAGTTACTTAGTACTATAGATGGCGAAATTGGGCTTGGTTGAACGCATGCATCGGCTAATCCGCTTACGCTTTCAACGCTAACATCAAGGGTTGAAGGAATAACGTTAACGTCAACCATTTTTGTACAGCCGTTGCTGTTGGTTACAGTTATTTGGTAGTAACCATACTCTATTATGCTTGTTGTTTGGGTTGCTGCAATTGTTTCCCATGAACCTAAATTGTCTCTTTTCCAAGTATAGGATTCAAAGCCAGAGCCTGCATCTAAAGTGTATGGTGTAGTGGGGTTGAGTGTTTCTATCCCTATTGTGTTAAGATCTGCGTCAACAACTTGGTAGTTTGGCATACCAAGAATGGTTATGCTGCTATTTAATGTGTCGTTAGCCGTATTGTCGTCGCCCGTAAGTAGTGTGTTGATGCCAATGTCATAAAGTGTTTCCTTGTTAAAGTCTATGCTAGAAACAGTTGTGAGAACTTTATCCTGTTCTGGCGCGAGGGGGGCGTCTAGTGTAAACGTCTCCGTTTTAGGCTGCTCGCTATTTACGGCGAAGCTAATTGTGATATCGCCGGCAGGATAGGTCTTTATTTTGCTGTAGTTCTTTAGCTTAAAGGTTAGTGGAGACATGCCTATTTCGCATGAGGTGTTTGGTGATTGTAACTCCGATATGCCAATATCGTGCGTTAGTGGGTATATTCTCACCAAATCAATGGCCACGCCTTCTGCGTTGGTGTCCTGGTTAGACTTGAACGCAAATCTAAGCTTTATGGCTCCTGCGGCAACAGCGTCAGCTGGGATTAGGGTTTTTGCGATGGTATAGTTAGGGGTGTTGTGGCTCCATCCAGCTTCCGCTAATGCCTCAACGGTTGCTGTTGGTAGCCAGTTGGTGGCATACAGTGCGTGTGCAGGTAGCAGCTGCCATGTTATGCCTCCATCTATGGAGTACTCTAGGTTAAAGCCGTCAATCCCTTCTTGAACAATGGATTTGTATAGGAATGATAGTACCCAGTTGGTTTCGCCGCCGTTTAGGGCTACGCAAGGGCTCTCTAGGTACGATTGCTCATTGGACTTGTAGTTGGTGCTAGTGCCAGTCATCCAGGTAGATATGCCGTTGCTTGCACCGTTAATGTTGCTGCTGGCTGGGGTTCCCCATTGCCAGCTGCTGTTTGTTCCGTAGGGGTACCAGTGGTTTATAAGCGTTTCGAACGACTCGTTAAGTGGTGCGCTAAGGTTTGGGTAAGAGTATATTGCTACAGATAGTTGATTGTTAGATAGATCCTCGTCTGTTGCCAGTGCTGTTTTAAAGTTGATACTCTTTAGTCCGGGCTGCGATAAATCGGCTGTGGTTGTAAACGTGAAAGGAACGCTACCATCAACAGGAATGGTTCCAGTAAAGGTGTCGTAAATCCAGTTTGTGCCATCAAGCGTATAGCCAATATCAACAGGGCCAGTAATTGGTTCTCCGCCGTAGTTTCTAAGCGTTAGGCTAAACTGAGTGGTGGCGCTCATTCCGCATCCCGATTGGGGGCCATTGTACGACTCAATGCCAATGTCTTGGGCAATAAAGTCTCCTGTTACCGCAAAGTTGTCAATGTTCCATCCTCCTCTTTCCCCTGTTCCATCGGTATAGCCTAAGCCAATTTTGATGCTTACTTGGGCTTTTCTTGTGGCTTGGTTAGATATGTCAAGACTCTGGTTTATCCAGTAGGTGTCGTACATACCCGCAATGTTTTCGTAAAGCTTAGTCCATGTTGCCCCTCCGTCGGTGGAGATTAGGATGTTAGCCTTATCGGCAGTTTCAAGGTTTAGCCAACGTCTATACTTAATTGATAGGTTCTTGTAGAATTTAGCATTTATTGTTTGTGATGTAACAAAGTAGTTTGAGCCCTCGGTAATGCTTGCTGGGTAGTTGCCCGATAGGTTAGATGCCAGAACACCTGCACCCGCGTAGGCTGTAGTTGGGTCACCATCGCCTAAGCCAGTTGGGGAACCTATTTGCATGCCTGTACCAAGAGTCCATTTTGCTGTACCAGTTTCAAAATCGTCTATAAACAGAGATTCTTCTATTGTTGATCCGCCTGGAGGCGATTGTATCTCTGCTGGGTGTTGCTCCGTCTCAACTACGGTTCCTGTTTTATCAACTAGTTTTGTTGTTAATCCGTTGGCGGGAATTTCGAAGGAGATAAGGTTGCCGTGGTTGGCTGTGCTTGCTATATCGGCACATAGCCATATGTAGTTAAGTCCTGTGTTAAGAATTCCTGCAGTGCTAATGCTATTTGATGTTAACGTTATAGTGTTGCCCGATGTGCTGTAAGTGTAATCATTCAGGGGCGTTTCTGTAGTAAAGGTGTTTGTTTTGGTTAGGAATAGCTTAATATTGTTTAGATTGGCTGCCGATGTCCCCGTGTAGCTAAGCGTTAGGTTGCTAAGCGTTAGCGTGTTTGTTGCGCCCTCTACTGTTGTTTCAATCATGGCTGCCGGGTTAACCGTTGTTCCGGTTGCTACGGCAGTGTTGTTGTGAATTAACGATAACGATCGTATTTTACGTGGGGTTGATTTTACATCTATTATCATTATTCTATCAATGCTTACGCCTAAGCCTAGGTTGGCTGTTGCCTCAAAGCCTATTTGAATGCTTTTTCCCTTTACCTCCTCTGGAAGTATAATAATCTTTTTTGTCCACTCCTCTATAGAGGTTGTGAATGTTTCTAGTGGTATCCATACCGATGAGTTTGGATCTATTCTATATACTACTGTAAGCTTATCTACCCCTTGTCTGCTGGGTTGTGCCAGCCAAAAGGTTAGGGCAGGTTTTTCTACATTAATGGGTGAAGTTAGGCTCCACCATGGGCTCTCTAGCCGGGTTGATGCCTGTAGGTCGTTTACATAAAAGAGCGCGTTGTAGCCGCCATCCTTGGCCGTTTTGGGGGTTCTGTTGTCGGGAGAATTAATATACCCTCCACCGTTTGCGTAACCCCAAAAAACATCGTTGTTTCCCGATGTCTTTTTTAGTATGGTCTCTGTCCAGCCTGTAGGCCTACTGGCGGTTTCAAAGCCTTGGTACCATGCTACGGTGTAGTTGTCCTCATCAACTGTAGGGGTTTGTGCCAGTATAAGGCTGGTGTGTGCCGCAATAAGGGCAATTAGGATAGCGTACTTTCTCATATTCATATTCTTTCTGAAAAATAAATGCCTTTTTTTGTAGTGTGTTCCTTGTAGAAAACTAAATTCAAAGTTAGAAAAAAGCTCCCGTTTAAACTAGTATAAGGAAAATGAGTCTCCATTCGTCATTATTTTCTTTTATACTGTGCATATGGAAACATTGTTTTTATTTTTGCGTATTATTTGATTAAGATAACTGTATTTTAATGTAAGTAGCCATGAATTCTATCAATAAATATCCCTGTTTGGTCAAAATATTTATTGCGCTGTTTGCGCTATTTTTTAGTGCTAATGCCTTTGCGCAAACCGATACCGAGTTCTGGTTCTCTATCCCAGAGTTTAACCGGTACCATCAAAGTGGAAATGTGGCGAATCCATGTAACGATGGAACCCCAACCCGGCTTAGGATTACCACGTTAAAAGATCCGGCTAAAGTTACCATATCAATGCCTGCCAATGGGGTTTTTGTGCCTGTGGAGCTGAATTTACCAGCAAACCATACCGAGGTTGTTGATTTATATTCTCGCATTAGCGATAAGGTGGTAACCGCAGCTGCCTCTATGGAGAACCGCTTGTTGTGGACATCATCTAGCACAGCGGCTGCCAACCCCTATGTTAATAAAAACAATAAAGGGTTACTTATAACGTCCGACAATTACATTACCGTTTATTATGAAATAGGTGCTGTAAACAATAAAGAACTTCTTACCCTTAAGGGAAGCAATGCGCTGGGTGAGCGCTTTGTGGTGCCGTTTCAGACTGACGCCGAAATATCTAACGGGTATAATTTTTCTTTAAGACCGTATGGCTCCTTTGATATTGTGGCCACACACGATAATACGCATGTTCGGATAAAAGTCCCTCAGCAGATATTTGTTTTTAACGATGCTGATGGGGAACTGTTTTTGGATGCAGGTACTCACGATATATGGCTTAATCGTGGTGAAACTGCAATTATTGCCCCTTACGATGGGGGTAAGTCTGGGTTGTATAAAACATCAACTTCGAAAAAACTGGCAGGCTCTACTGTAACCGTAATTCAGAACGATGCAAGCACAACCAAAAAGGTTGCCGTGCTTACCAAGGAGGATATGGTTACTAGTCCGGGTTCTGTTGACTATGTTGCGGATCAACTGGTGCCTGTAACGCACCTTGGAACCGCTTATGCTGTAATAAGAGGGTATGCGCAAAATAATTCAACGTCAGCAACTTATGAGCACTTTTACATTGTGGGTACCGCTGCTGCAACAAATGTACAAGTGGTGTTTAGCAATGGCCTAACAACGGTTGGTGTTCCCCAAAACTATACTCTTAACGAGGGGCAGTCACAGTCCGTTACAATCCCTTTTGCTGCAACGGTTGCAACGGTTAAAAGCGATGATGGTAAGCCCGTTGCCATATTTCACCAGTCGGGTGTAGGAACCCAGTTTGCTGGGGCAATAATTCCCACAATTAGCGTTTGTACCGGCTCTAGTAGTGTGGCATTTAACCGAACTATGGCCGATAATTCTCAGTCTTGTCCTGTTTCGGGATCTGGTCCATATACTGGTAACTTTGACTTCTACCTAAATATTCTGGTTTACAATGGTGCCGAGACTGGTTTTAGGCTATTAAAAAATGGAGTGGATGTTACTGCAGCGGAGCTGCCAGAGCTGCTGGCCGCCAACGCACCAACCCACTTTAAACCATTGCCTGGTGGCGTTGCTCCCTTTAATACCTATAGGTTTGCCCGTATTAAGGCCGATAATATTTTAAAGAATGAGGCCTACACGCTGGTAAACGACATTAATGTGTTCCACCTTGGTATAATAAATGGTGCTGGTAACGGCGTTAGCGCAACCAATGCAGATGCCTTTTATGGCTATTTCTCAGATTTTAATGAGTTTGTGGCTCAGGCATCGGTAGGTAATAGCGTTAGTACCATTTTGCCAATATGCTACGGGTCTAGCACTAAGCTTAATGCAAGGGGCGGTACAACATACCAGTGGTCGCCAACCGATTTTCTTGATAACCCCAACATAGCCGATCCCAACGTAATAATGCCAACAGTTACCACAAAGTACACGGTTACGGTAGGTGGGGCTTGTAGTTTAACCAGTACCGCAGAGGTTACTGTGGATGTTTCGCCACACGTTAACCCAATACTAACCTCGGATGCGGTGCATACCTGTGGTGATGCTAGCGTAACCTTTACAGCCGATAACCTTGGCGGTATAACCAAGCTAAGATGGTACGTAAAAAAAGAGGGCGATTTAACATTTACGCTTATAGGAACAAATGAACTAACCAATATTAACCCCGTTCCGCTGTCGCATACCTTTAATTATGATGGCAATGGTATAGATCCTGTGGTTTACACCGTGCGCTTAGAGGCAAGCAATGTGTCGTGCGAAAAAATATTGGAGAATACCATACGGGTTTACCCCGCTGTAGATGTAAACCCAACCATTAGTTTGGATAATAGCAAGGGTTGCTCCCCTTTAACCGTTACTTTTACCGCAGGTGGTAGTGCCACCGCAGGTGCATACTACCGCTGGGAGTTTGGCGATGGCTCTACCTCGTCGCAGCAAAACCCCGTAAAAACTTTCTATAACTACGATCATACCGCTGCTAAAACATTTGTTAATACTGTAACCGTTACCGATAAGTATAATGTGTGTAGCCACACATTAAATGCTGATGTAACTGTTCAGCCGCTGGTTGATGCAAGTTTTTCTATTAATCCTGTAGAGTCCTGTTCTCCTAGACTCTTTAAGGCTATTAGCGACAGTAAGGTTCCTGCAGGAATCCCCTTTAAATGGTATGTAGATGATGTTCTTAGTACTAACACAAGCTCTACGCTAAATTATCCCTTTACGCATAGCGGAATAGGTTCTGCTGCTGAAACACGCACTATTAAGTTGGTTTTGGAGGCTAATAGCTGTAGTGACACGCTTAAAAAGGAGATTAAGGTATATCCTACACCAGTAATTGGAACTGTTGCTTTTACTCCCAATACGGGGTTTGATGCTAAGTGCTCTCCTTTGGATCTTAAATTCACGGCAACTGGTTTAAAAAATGGAACAGTCTATTACTGGCAAGTTCGCAAGTTGCCTGCTGGAACTGTATATGTTGTTGATGGGGGTGCAATTACGCCTACTACAACTACGTTAGAATTGGCTAGCTATTTATTTACTAATTTTACCGATGCAACAGAGAATTATGAGGTTAAACTGGTGTTGGTAAATGACGACTTTGGCTGTGAAACATCAAAATCTGTTAATGTAAAAGTAAACCCCTATGTGCAGGCTATTGTGGCAACTGATTTTTCTGAAGGGTGCCCCAATGCTGATGGAGACCTAACTGTTGAGTTTTTAGATGCTTCAATTGTTCCAACTACGGCCACAATGAAGTGGTATATTGACGGTACGCAAATAAATCCAACCGATCCAAAATCATTTACTCATACGTTTACAAATACAAGTAGTAGTACTCCAAAAACTTATACTGTTACACTTGAGGTTTCCAACGTTCAGGGTTGCGTAAGTAGCGATATGGTTGATATTATTGTTTACCCTAGGGTTACTACCGATTTTAACGCCATTCGTACCGATACCAATCAGCCGCTAAATGAGGTTACCAACTACTGCTCCCCTGTGCCCGCCAAGTTTACTGGGGTATCCCAAAATGCCACCAATTTTCTATGGGACTTTAACGGAATGGGTTCTGCTATTACTAGCGAGGCTAATTTCGATTTGGTAAACGGCTCTTCAGGGCTAGTAAACTATTTGGTTACCTTTAAGGCAAGTAACTCCTATGGATGCTACGCCCAGGCTCAGAAAACGTATAAGGTTTACCCTGGGGTATCATCGGAGATAAGCCTTAGCCAAAAAGAGGGATGTGCTCCCCTTGATATTACGGCTTATGCAAAACCAAGTGTAGGCACTCTCTATGAGTGGTTTTGGGATGGCATATCTCAAGGTTTTGGCGATTCGTATAGCTTCCCTACAGTTACATCTAACCAAACGGGTGCCGATGTGCCGCATACAATAAAACTAGTTGCCTCACCTGTTGGTGGTGGCGGTATAGGTTGTGCTGGTGGTGAGTCTAGTGTGGTTGTTAAGGTGTATCCAGAGGTACAGGCAAAGTGGAGTGGAAGTACGGCGCCTTTTTGTAGTTCTGGCACTTTGAATTTAACCAATACATCCAATCTTTATAAGCCAGCACTTCCCGTTAGTACTGCTTACTGGGAGGTGTTTAACCCTGCAAATGTTTTAGTTCACTCATCAAACCAACCCGCAATATCACCAGTGTTAGAAACATCAACGTTTGAGACACCAGAGGTGTACAAGGTACGTCTTACCGCTACTAGCGATAAGGGTTGCGTGGGCACTCATGAAGCATCGGTTACGGTTAATCCTAATGTGGAGGCGGCCTTTACCTCTGAAATTTTGGATAGGTGTACGCCACTTAAATTAAAACTTACTAACACATCCCGCGCTAAATCGGGAACTACCACTATATATACATGGGGATATAACGGTGGCGTTGAAACCCCAGCAGGAAGTGGTGTGTTTGTTTATACTGCTCCTGGAAATAAGAATGTTACGCTTACCGTGCGTAACGAGTATGGGTGCGAAGATGTTGCTACGCCTTTTGCCTTTACTGTAGATCCTCAGGTGGTTCCTTCCATTGGAACAGCTGTGTCGCCTAGTGCTAGGGTTTGCGCCCCAGAGGATCTTACCTTTACAAATAGTTCTACTGGAGCAACAAAGTTTACATGGGATTTTGGCGATGGAATAACGCTGTTTGCTACTTCTACCAGTCCTGTTACACATAAATTTGAAAACAGAACTGCTACTGTAATTCAGCGCAATGTAACCCTAACGGCTCAAAACGATTTGGGTTGCTCTGCATCTACTAGTGGTGCGGCTATTATACCTGTTTGGATTTACCCCGAGATTGAGCCAATATCTAACTTTAAAATAACCGACTATTGTAACCCATTAAAGGGACAGCTGGAGAATAAGTCGCTTAACGGGACTTCGTTTACATGGACAATTACTCCATCTAGTTCCGATGGGGCTGCGCAGAGCATTACCATTGCAACGCCAACCGACAAGCCAAATGTTTCGTTGGTTAATAATAGTGCTAATGCCGATGTTACATATACCATTGGGTTTAATGCAAAATCGGATTGGACTTCAGTTGGTGGCCCCGTTTGTAGCCTTGATGCTCCAGCAGAAACAGTAACTGTTGCTCCAAAACTTGTTTCTGATTTTTACCTAAATGATAATGCGTTTTGCTCTGGCGAAGAACTTGTTATTACCGATAATTCAACTGGTGGGAACGTTACTCATACTTGGTTGTTTGGCGATGGGCAAAGTGCCTCTTCGCTAAGGGGGCAGCCAGTTAAGCACGTTTACAACAATGCATCCGATGCCGATTTAACCCCAGTTGTAACGGTAACATCAACCCAACCAAATGTACCAACGGGTTGCCCTGTTACTAAAACTTTCCCTGTAAGGGTTCATCCACAGGTTGTTGGGGGTTTTACTTACGATGTACCTAACATTTGCGCCTATCCTTTAACCGTTAATTTTACCAATAGCACAAAGGGAAGCAAGGCTGCTACAGGCGTTACCTCAACCTATGCGTGGGATTATGGGTATGTATGGGGTGGTACCCTTCAAAAGGACGACCGTACTACTACCGCTCCACATTCTTATGCATTTTACAATGCTCAGCCAAATGATGATGCAGTATATACAATTAGCCTTTTAGCACAACAAACACATTCTGTATCTGGAAAAGTATGCGGAAGTTCGCCTGTAACCAAAACCATAACCGTTTCGCCGGAGCTACTGCCTGCATTTGCAGTTGACGACGCTTACGGTTGCTCAGACCATACTACCACCTTTACCAATGGCTCAACGGGTGGTTTAAATATGAGCTACTACTGGGATTTTGGTAATACCGAGAGCACAACCACCGTGGGATCTGCAGCTAAGCCAGAGCAAACCTTTGTGTATAGAGGTAGTGCCGATTCCACCGTTTACACCATTGGGCTTACGGCAACTAATAAGCATGGCTGCCAAAAGAGCACTACGGGCGAGGTAACCGTTTACCCAAAGGTGGAGGCGGAGTTTGGCTATGTTAGCGACTCGGTTTGTACACCTTACTATATTGTAGTAACCAATAGCTCTCTTAACGGAAAGCAGTTCAATTGGGACTTTGATCATTCTGTTGCGGGAACCCATCGCGATACATCTACCCTAAAAAGTGCAAACAGCTTCCGCTTCCTTATGGATAACGAGGCGCCTAATGATATAAAGAAATATACTATTAAACTGATAGCGAGTCATCAGCACTTGCACGAGCTGTGTAGTGATACCATCACCCGCCCAATTCAAGTTTACCCACGACTAATAACCGAGTTTGCCATTGACGATAACGAGGGGTGTAACCCGCTTCCCGTTAAGTTTACAAACCAGTCAACAGGTTTGGGTACCTATGTTTGGAATTTGGGCGATGGTGAAACAAGTACATCGGCAACAACTATTAGTAAGGAGTACAAGCATGTGGATAGGGAGAATATTGTTAAGTTCCCAGTACTGCTAACCTCTACCAATGTAAATGGTTGTAAGTCGGCTAAGCGCGATACCGTTACCGTGTACCCATTGGTAAAGGCAAACTATCAGGTGTCGCAAATAAACGGTTGTACGCCATTGCAGGTTAATGTAACCAACACATCTCCATCAAGTGCCTACAGCTACTTGTGGGAGTATGGCGATGGCCGCGCAACTACCTCGCAGGCTAATCCTGGTACCGCAGGTTTGGTTGAGTACGTTAACGCAACGCAGAACACGCCACAAATTCAGAGCCGTAGGCTAAAGCTTACCACTAGGTATGTGGGCGATAATGCGTGTGTTGATACCACATCAAAGGTATTTACCGTTTATCCTCATGTTTATCCCGATTTTACTGCCGGCTTAGAAGGCTGTCATCCGCACGATGTTAGCTTTGAAAACCAAACCGATGCCTTTAGCACCAATACCACTTACCTTTGGGATTTTGGCAATAGCGTAACATCAAACTCGTTATCGCCTGATTTCAGGTTTGTAAACGAGTCTAAAACGCAGGATAAAACCTACGATGTTTGGTTGAAAGCCATATCGGAGCATGGTTGTACGGACTCTACCCGTCAGGTGGTTAGGGTGCATCCCCGCCCCAAGGCGGTAATGGATGTTGTGGGCAAGTTTATAGACTGTCCTCCGTTTAATGTTGAGGTGCGTAACCGCTCATTGGGAACTAACCTTGTTAATACCTACAACTTTGGCGATGGCACTGCTGATGAGGTTAACGCAAACCCATTGGTAGTTCATCCGTTCGATAACCCAAATAGTACAACAGAGCCTTACGTTATTAACCTGCACGTAAACAGTGAGTTTGGTTGTGATGATGAGACCTCGCAAACCGTTTACGTTTACCCAAGGGTTACGGCATCGTACCAAATTAACCCACAGCTGGCCGATTGTAGCCCATTTATGGTTACCATGACCAACCAAACCTCTAATGCGCTTTACTACGACTGGGACTTTGATAATGGGCTAACCTCTGTTAACGAGAATCCGTTCCACAGGTTTACCAATACTACTCCCGATGATATAACCTACGATATTAGGCTGTATGCCGAGAGCGAGTTTGAGTGTAACGATGAGACTACGCAAACCATTACGGTTTACGCAACGCCAGTTCCCGATTTTGTTATAGCTCCACCGCTAAAAATATATCCTGACGCTACGTTTACCCTCACAAATCAAACTAAACCAGCAAACGCATCGTGGACTTACAGCTGGAACTACGGCGATGGTTACTTTGAGGATAGGCCACTTAGCCCGCTGTCGTTCGATAAAACTTATAGCAAGTGGGGGCCAAAGGATAAGGAGTTCCAGTACACCATTAAGTTGGATGTAACAACGCCGCATTGTCCTAGAACCATATCGCGAAACCTAACGCTGCTACCTGCAGAGCCAATTACTACGTTTGATGTAGATACCGAGGCCGATTGCTCGCCGCTGGAGGCCAGCTTTACCAACCTATCGCAGTATGGTAGCACCTTCTTCTGGGAGTTTGGCGATGGAACCACATCAACAGAAGAGGAGCCGGTACACGTGTTTACCGAGCCAGGCTTCTACAATGTGAAGCTAACCGTTACGGGCGATGGTGGGGTAACCCACTTCTACAAAACGCTACAGGTGTACCGTAACCCTGTGGCTAAATTCCAAGTGGCACCTAAGCGGGCAATGTTACCAAATGCCGAGGTGCGTTTCTTTAACCTTACCGAGTTTGGTAATAAGTACGCATGGGATTTTGGCGACGGCACTGGCGTAAACTACGAGGAGAGCCCAATGCACATCTACACAAAGCTTGGCGAGTATAGGGTTACCCTTACTGCCGAGTCGGAGAATGGGTGCGTTGATATTTACTCCGAGTTCCCCGCTGTTTGGATAGAGGGTGCTGGATACCTAGAGTTTCCTAATGCGTTTGTGCCCAGCCTTAACGGGCCTAGTGGTGGCCATTACGATGAGGTTGACTACAAGAACGAGGTGTTCCACCCAGTTCACGATGGGGTGATTGAGTATAAGCTGCTGGTATTTAACCGTTGGGGAGAGCAAATTTTTGAGAGCAACGATGTTAAAGTTGGTTGGGATGGCTATCGCAATGGTGTAATTTGCGAACAGGGCGTTTATGTATGGCGTGCTGTAGGTAAGTTTACCAATGGTAGATTGTTTGATGTACGTGGAAACGTTACACTACTTCGTTAATATTGTTGTTAAGATTTATATATTTGAGTTGTAAATTGATACGAACTAAGGTGAAAAGGTCTTTTATAATAATTGTTTTTATTTTACTGCGTATTGAATTATTTGGGCAAGACCCACAATTCACCCAGTTCTATTCCAATCCGCTGTATATGGCTCCGTCGTATGCCGGCGGTGTGGCTGGGCATAGGTTAATTGGCAACTACCGCAACCAGTGGTCGTTTGTTCCGGGTACGTTCCAAACCTTTGGACTTACGTACGACCATAACTTTGTGAACTTTAGGAGTGGGTTGGGGCTAATTCTGTACAGAGATATTGCTGGCGATGGGAAGCTGGGTAATACCCTTGCTGGGATTCTTTATGCGTACGATTTTGAGCCAGTAAGCAACTTGCATATTCGCCCAGGGCTGGGTTTTTACTATACGCAGGTTTCCATCGATTTTTCCAGCTTAGTGTTTGGCGATCAGCTAACCTCCGATCCTAGACCGCCATCATCAATCCAACCCCCAGGGAATACTGCCGTTGGCGATATTGATGTTTCGTCGTCACTTCTGGTTTTCTCCGATAATTTTTGGGTAGGAGGAACATGGGATCATATGCTGCAGCCCGATAGGTCGTTTTACAATAATGAGACCCGCACGCCATTTAAGTTCTCCTTGTATGGCGGATACCGCTTCATTACTCGTGGGTTTTTAATCAGCAAAATAGAGGAGAGCGTAACGGTTGCCTTTAACTTTAAAAAGCAGGACTTGTCCTCTCAGCTTGATGTTGGGCTATACTGGTACAAGCAGCCAATGATGTTTGGCGTTTGGTACCGTGGTATCCCTTTTATAAAGGAGTACCCAGGAAGCGATGCGCTCTCGTTTCTTGTGGGGTATAGGCATCAGAACCTCAGTATTGCCTACAGCTACGACTTTACCGTGTCTAAGCTAGGGCCTGCATCGGGTGGCTCGCACGAGATTTCGTTCTCGTGGCTATTTAATATCAAGGTGCGGAAGCGCTACAAGTCAATTCCCTGCCCTACGTTCTAGTGGGGAGTGGGAGCTAAGTGAGTATATTCTATTTCGTTATCAACATAACATCAAATCATGTTAAACAGATTTTATGCACTAGCAGTTGTTGCGCTGCTTTTTATTGCAGGATGCAGCAGCATTAGTGAGAACTACTACCGTGTTGAGGGGTTTGCTCAGGGCACAACCTATTCAATTACCTATGAAGATGTTCAACAGCGCGACTTCTCTTCGAGTATCGACTCTATACTGTCGGCAATAGATAGCTCAATGTCTATCTACGCGTCAAACTCTGTTATATCAAGGTTTAATAGGAATGAGAGTTCCTACGCCGATCCTATGCTTGTGGAAGTTGTTAGGCAGTCGGCTGTAATTAGCAATAGCACCAATGGTGCTTTTGATATTACCGTTGGACCACTAGTAAAAGCGTGGGGGTTTGGCCCCGAGGGAAGACAAAAGCCCGACTCGTCTCATATAGACCAGCTTCTATCGCTTGTTGGGATGGATAAGATTGTTGTGCGGGGCGATAGCGTAATTAAGGTAGATCCTAACGTGGTAGTTGATCTTAACGCAATTGCTCAGGGCTATACTGTTGATGTTATTGCAGAGCATTTTGAGTCAAAGGGTATTGCTAACTACCTAGTAGAGGTTGGTGGCGAGATTAGAACCCTTGGCGTAAACGCTAAAGGAACCGATTGGGTGGTAGGCATTGATAAGCCTGTTGATAATGCCGTTCCTGGAGCCGATTTGCAGGTTAAGATTAGCATTTCGGGTAAGTCGTTGGCCACATCGGGTAACTACCGTAAGTTCTATGAGGAGAACGGAACAAAGTATAGCCATACCATTAATCCCAAAACGGGCTTTCCTGCTAGACATACACTGCTGAGTGCTACAGTAATTGCCCAAACCGCTGCCGAAGCCGATGCATACGCAACAGCGCTAATGGTAATGGGCTTTGATAAGGCCGTAGAGTTTGTGCATAGCACCCCCGAGGTTGAGGCATACCTAGTGCACAGCAGCCCTAATGGCAGCTACCTAGTATGGATGAGCCCCGGAATTAGGGATCTGATTAAGGAGTAGCCCTTGGGTGTTTGGCTAATACATAAACACAGAGGCACGGAGATAACAGGGATAACAGAGATAACGGAGGTTGCAGAAACACAGAAACACAGAAACACGGAGATAACGGAGATAGCAGAAACACAGAGGCACGGAGGTAATGGAGTTGTGTTTAATTTTATGAGAGCAGCAACAAATTGAGAAAGATGTTAAAAATTGGAGAAAGAGAATTTAAGTTCAAGAAGGACGCTCTCAATTATTATAAGGAAATCCTTAATTCCTACGACTTTGGCGAAATGTTGAAAGACGATCATTATAATGACATAATTGACTTATTAAATTACGACATCTCATTCTCTGACAATCATCCAGAGGTTGAAGAAAGAGAAAATGAAGAAGAGGCAGGCAATGACGACTATGTAATTGAAAATATTCGTATTGGCAAAGTTCAATTCAATACAAAATGCTTTGAATTAGTTTATCGCAACGGTGAGACTGACTTTATTTCATATCGACTGAGAATAAGCAAACGTAAGGAGGACAATTTTAATGATTTTCGAATTGCCGCTAGAAATGCTGTGCAATGTGATTTAAGAAGCGTTAAACAAGAGTATTTCGATAATTTTTCTAAAAAAGGATTTGTGCCTTGTCAAGAGACTGGAATTCAATCAAATTGGTCCGACTTAGTCGTTGACCATAGGCAGCCAAATACTTTTTCAATCATTGTAGACAGGTTTATTGAAATGAATAAAATCAATCTTGAAGAAATTGAGTATGTCACGGATTTTAATAATCTCTACATTTTCAAGGATAATGACTTATTGGAAACCTTTAGAAAATATCATAAAGAAAAAGCAGTGTTAAGAGTTGTACGGAAAGAATGCAATTCAAGCAGAGCATATCAAGGACGATTAAAAGAACAAAAAAGGGATTTGAGAATAAAAAACTAAACACAATATTATGTATAAAACATTGTGGTTTAAATGTTTGGATCAGGTGTTTTGCCCCGCGTCAGCTTTTGTGTCGGCAGACAGGGACGAAGCCCGCAATCCCCAACGTTTCATATTGTAACCGATAACGGAAACACAGAGACCCGGAGATAACAGGAGTACGTGCAGTATATTGGTAATCTTTTAGTGATTTTCTATTGAGCACGAGATAAGAGGCTGTGATAATCGCTTGACCTTGAATCTGGAATTTTGAATCTCGCCTAAAGGTAGCTTGCCTTTTCATTATAGTTGAGACAAGTTGACCTCAAGGCGAGGAGACAAGCCCTTTAACCTTTCATCTCGCCCCCTAGGCGAGACAAACTGTTTCAACTTTCAACTTTACAACCCAGTATGGCAACTCCCCTTAGCTCCTCCACAACCGCAGGAGAATCCGGGGTCGCTATCGCAGGAGTTTGAATCGGTTTTTTTCTTCCCGAAAATGGTTTTTAGCGAAAGGCCCAAAAAGAATAGCCCAATAAAAAGTATGCTAATTCCTAGTATAAGTAGTATTTCCATTGCTTTAGTGTTTTATGTAAAACAACCGCATAATGGAAATGTTTATGGAATGGTATTGTAATATTACAAAAGTTACAGATGCGTATGTAAGCTGGTTGTAATAAGCTATAACAGCGCAAAGGTTAATTTGCAGTTAGTCCCTTGCATGCTCATAGCAGGTGCCGCAGTCCGACTGACCCTTTTTGGCCCAGCACTTAATCTCTTCCTGTCTTGCGCACTTTATGCCAAGTTTACGCATATCCTTATTATGGCCGGCCGATGTTTCTGGAAACTTGTGGCTTTTATGGAACATAACCCTTAATGCCATCCCCGCAAATCCAATTGCTAGTAGAACCACAACAATCCCTATAAGCTTTAGTACTTCCATATCAACGTTTTTTAGTGCAGCAAAAGTACTAAACCCTGCTTTATACGCAAAGGTTTTTTAGCAGCGTGTTTGGTGTTTAGTGTATGGTCGTTCCACGTGTCATGTCGCCTAGGGGCAGCCTGCCTTCTCGCCTGAGGTCGAGATATGCTTACCTTAGGCTAGGCGATAACCTTTTCCCTTTTACGTTTCCTCTTCCTATCTTGCTTATACCAATCATTTTTGCTTTTTTTACCATAACCAAACTTATTGCTAATAAGCCCTCTTATGATTAAAATCCCCAAACGCATTTGGCGAATTGTATCGCTAGTTACAATCCTTTTTGTAGTATCGAGTAGCCTAGCCGCGCAGGATACCCTAGTTGAAGTGAAGCTTCCACTAATTGTTGTGAAAGGGATTAAGCAAAGCATCACCATTGTGGATCCCTCAAAGGCAAGCGTGGCTTCTCAAATGGATATGGCTATGGTTAATGGGCAGTCGTACCCAATTAACTTTGTAAATGGCGAGGGGACTCTTGATTATACCTTCACCGAGAAGGGAGCAATTAACGTATCCTATAAGAATGTTGGTTATAGCCTATCGGCAAATCCAATACCGCAGTGGTTTAGCATTCTACCCCCGCTGCTGGCCATTCTAATCGCCCTAATTTTTAAAGAGGTTTACAGCGCACTTTTTATTGGTTTGCTGGTTGGTACCGCTACCATCTCCTTTTATCAGGGAAGTAACCTCTTTTCGGCCATTTTTGTGGGCGTATTCCGCATAATGGATACCTACATAATTCAGTCACTTAACGACTCAAGCCATTTGTCCATTATTGTTTTCTCCATGATGATTGGGGCCATGGTAAGCATAATATCGGTTAACGGTGGCATGAAGGGCATTGTGAAAGCCCTTTCTAAGCGGGCAGCCAGTCCGCGGTCGGGGCAGTTTATAACCTTTATCCTTGACCTCTGCATCTTTTTCGATGATTATGCCAATACCCTTGTTGTGGGCAACACCATGCGCTCCGTAACCGATAAGCTGGGCGTATCGCGTGCAAAGCTTGCCTTTATTGTTGATAGCACTGCCGCCCCTGTTGGTGCGTTGGCGCTGGTTACAACGTGGATTGGCATTGAGCTTAGCTACATTCAGGAGGGGATTAACGCCATTGGGATAAACGAGAGTGCCTACAGCGTATTTATTGGCTCAATGGGGAGTCGTTTTTACCCAATACTGGCGCTTAGCTTTGTGCTAATGGTTATTTGGATGCGTCGTGATTTTGGCCCAATGCTTAAATCGGAGCGGGAGGCGCGGTTGCGACTAGTCAAAGGCGGCTCGCAGACAAACGATACGTCAGCAGGTGCAACCGATAAGGAGCTAGAGGTGGCTCCAGGAATTGACCCTAAGTGGTACAATGCGGTTATTCCAGTTGCTACGCTAATATTTGGAACCATGATAGGCCTGTTCTACACCGGCTATAGCGCCGATGTGTGGGGCGATGGTGCTGCATCATTTGGCTCAAAGCTGATGAGTACTATTGGCGCATCCGACTCGTTTAAGGCGCTACTCTGGTCTAGCGTGCTTGGTGTTATTGTGGCAGTTGCGCTAACGGTTGGGCAGCGCCTAATATCAATCCAAAAATCAATGGATGCCCTTGTTAATGGCTTTAAGATGATGCTTCCGGCCATTCTTATCCTTGTGCTGGCTTGGGCGTTGGCCATAATTACGCAGCATCTGCACACGGCAACCTTTGTGTCTAATATCCTTATCTCGGCCGATGTGTCGCCACGACTAATTCCTGCCTTTACCTTTGTGCTGGCTGCTGTTATTGCCTTTAGCACGGGCACATCGTGGGGAACAATGGCTATTCTTTACCCGCTGATACTTCCCGTATCGTGGGCGCTTACATCAACCAATGGCTTTGACCATGCCGAGGCAATAGCCATTTTCTACAACGTGGTATCGTGCATACTTGCTGGTGCGGTTATGGGCGACCACTGCTCACCAATTTCCGATACAACCATTCTTAGCTCCCTGTCGAGCGGATGCAACCACATTGAGCACGTTAGAACCCAAATGCCTTACTCGCTAACCGTTGCTGGGGTGTCTCTGTTTGTTGGGACTATACCCTTATCGTACGGCGTGCCGTTGTGGATTATTTTCCCCGTTGCGCTAGCAATTCTTTGGCTTATTATACGTTATGTGGGGAAGGAGGCGGAGATAGTTAAGGGTTAAGGGTGAAAAGGCTTGTCTCCTCGCCTTGAGGTCAGCTTGTCTCGGCTATGACGAGAAGGCAAGCTGACCTTAGGCGAGATTAAAGGATAAAGAGGGTTGGTAGGTGTGATTAGTAAAGCACAATGAAGTTGGTCAAGAAATATTATATGACTCCAGAGGAGTCATATATTTATAGAAAAGTTCCCTTTTCTATAAACATTTGACCCCAGCTGGGGTCGAATTACAAGAACCAAGCAGCGTTGCTATGAATGGTCTTTTTAGATAGATGGCGGGAAGGTGCTGAAAACAGAGATGTCGCACCTACGGCGCTTTAAAACAACTTTTTAAGACTTTTCTACAAAGATGCCGCACCGCTGGTGCTAAGAAAGAAAATAAACCAACCTAAACCACTACACTCCATTCTCCTCTACTCTCTGTTTTCTCTTTGCCTCCGTGTTTTATTTTGTGTTAGGGTCAATATCAATAGTCATAATCATTTTAACAGGAACGGCTACCCCGCGCTGTTTTCCTGGCGACCATTTAGGCATAGATGCTATGCGCTTCTCAATGGTGCGTTTGTAATCGGGGCACTGCTCAAGCCCTTTAACTACGCATACCCTGCTTATGGTGCTGTCGGGCTCAACCACAAACTCAATGTATATTCTCCCAAAACACTCAAGTTTAGGTGGCTTTATATTATCGGCGGCGTAAAGCATAAAGCTGGAGTTGGTAGAGCAGCCATTCTTGTAGCTAAAAACGGGCATCTCCTCTACTAAAAGGTAAACGGGCAACTCCTCTTTTCCATTTGTGTTTTTACATGCTTGCGCTTTGGCCTCTTGTATTTGGGAAATAAATGTTATGGGTGTAAGCCATAGTATTAGTAGAAGTATTGTTCTCATTTTTGTTTTTAGGAATTATGAAACTGCTGCAAACCGTTGCTTTTGCAAACAAATAACATGCTAAACTATGTAAAAATGCACTGCTTTACAAGGTGATATTTGTTAGGTTTGGTATTTGAGTTCAAGTTATCAGTGCGTTAGGTTGTTTGTATTTTGATGAAGGCGTTTTTTTGTACCTACAGCCTTGTATGCGGTTATAAAAATCATCGTAAATAAATAATTCTTATTTCGTTACTTTGTAGCCATTTGTTTACCTAAGCAACTCCGCTGTGTTGCTGTTATACTCAATTTACGCAATGAAAGTTCTACTCACAACCATAAATTCAAAGTACATACACCAAAATTTGGCAATAGGCCTGCTGTACCAGCTAAACCGACATTATGCAGGGCTTAGTGTAATGGAGTTTACCTCTAAGATACCGCTTGTCGATATTGCCCAGCACTGCGCCGCTTTTGATGTGGTTGCCTTTAGCTGCTACATTTGGAACATTGAGCAAACCCTTGAGGCGGCTAGGCAAATTAAGCAGCTTAACCCCGCGTGCAAGGTGATGCTGGGTGGCCCCGAGGTATCGTATGAGTGGGACGATGTTATTGCCCTTCCTCAGGTTGATTTTATTGTTGTTGATGAGGGCGAAGTGCCCTTTGCCGCGTTCCTTGAGCACTACCCAGCGCTTGATAAGGTTCCGGGCTTGGTGTGGCAGCACAACGGTGAGGTGGTGTGCAACAGCGCCCCTGCGGTTTTTGATTTGAACAACCTAACGGGCATCAACCCCTACCTAAGCATCCCCGCCGATGAGCTGCAAAATAAGGTTTGCTACGTTGAGGCTTCGCGCGGATGCCCCAATAGGTGCGGTTTCTGCCTAGCTGGTTTGCAAAATAACCTGCGATACCTCCCAATGGAGTACATCCACAGCTCCCTTTTGTACCTTATGGAGCATGGGCGCGTTGTGAAGTTTCTGGACCGCACGTTTAATGCCAACCCATCGTTTGCCATATCCATATTCCAGTTTATACTGGAGCACCACAGGCCGGGAAACGTTTTTCAGTTTGAGATTAAGGCCGATATTCTGCAAGCGGAGCTCATAGAGTTTGTGCGCACACAGGTGCCCAAGGGGATTTTTAGATTCGAGATTGGCATACAAACGCTCAACGCCAAATCGAACAGCGAGGTGAAGCGCCGCCAGAACTTTGAGAATATAAAGACCTTTGTGGAGCAGGTATCGGAGCGGGTTGAGGTGCACCTTGACCTTATTGTTGGGCTTCCGTTTGATTATTACGACGATATTAAGTACAGCTTCCAGGAGGTGTTTAAGCTCTTTGCGCCCGAGCTACAGCTAGGATTCCTAAAGTTCCTAAAGGGAACGCCAATTCGCCGCGATTACCAGCAGCATGGCTACCGCTTTCAGCAGAGACCACCCTATCAGGTGCAGGAGAGTAGCTACCTTAGCGCGCACGAACTGGAGCAGATTGAGCACGTTGAGCACGCCCTAGATATTTACTGGAACAAGAAGCGCGCGCTGCACACTCTTAGGTACGTTGCGCTAAACCACTCCATATTCGATTTTCTAAAAGGGCTGGGCGCCTGCTGGAGCCAGCAAAACGGGCGGCGCAACAGCGGCCTAATTGGAGTGTACACCACTATTTACCAGTACGCCGCGCAGCAGTACCCCACCGATGCCATATTGGTTGAGCTAATTGCCCTAGATTACTACCTACAGCACAAAATAAAGCCCGCCACCCGTTTCCTTCCCGACATTGAAACCCCACAGCGCCAACAGGCCTTTGCCAGCCTTGGCCTAAACCACCACAAGTACCGCTACGCCATGCACAACGTGCATTTTAATGTGCAGCGCCTACTCACCAGCGGCACCATTGAGCCCCAACCCGACCTGCTAGTGGTTGAGTTTAGTGGCGTTGAGGCTCCTAGGGTTGTGGGGTAGGGGCGTTATTTGCATCTATTTTTGCACGTCTCCCAACGCATGGTTGGGAGGTATAGTTATTGCTATTCCTTTTTATTCCATAAAGTTGTAGGGCAGGGGATAATGGTAATGGATTTTTTGTAGGTTTGGGATAGTAATGCAGTTTTTACTGATGTTTTTTGTTTGACTTTATGTGTTATGGGGTTTTATGAATATAAGAAATCAAACCACTAGCATCCGAAACTTTTCGAAAACAAGGAAAAAAACAGATGAAACCCCACTGAATACGCTAAATAGAATCGAGTTATCCAG